>JAVBPS010000109.1:0-17631 GCA_031549495.1 Rikenellaceae bacterium
ATTTTTTTTTTTTTTTATATACTTTTTTTTTTCTTTTCCGATCCTCCCCGCCCACACCCTAAAAACCAAATCATGTTTTTTTTCTTTCTCTCTACCCCCCCCTCGACATGACGAAAAGAATTTCATTCTTTCTGATAAACCTATGCACTTTAGTGCATCAGTAATTTATTCGACCCGACGGGAGATCAGAACAAAATATATTCTTTAGCTTTCAGGTTATCGGCCATTGTCCAGAAATGCGCCCTGCCGTGCGCGATGCGGAAGATCACCAATTCGGGGCTATCTTCCGTAAGGCCCAGCAAACGCAGGAACGGCCGCTCTTCAAGCACGCGGATCTTCATCGCCGGATCGGCAACAAACTCCGCGGCGCCACCCACCCGCATCATCTCGCCGAGCATGCCCGCATGCTTATAGAAACACGCTTCGATATTCGGGTTTTTCTCCAACTGTGCAGGGATCTCCTTCACGGTCGCAGTTTGAAAATAAAATCCGGTCTGGTCGGCGAACCAGAAACCCATCGCCCGCACACGGGGTTCATCGCCCTCGACAGTGGCCAGGTAGCACACCTGATTTTCGTTGGCGAACGCGATGCAATCCTGCAATGTTCTCATCGTTACCTGACTTCTATCGTATAGTCGCTCCCGTAACAAACCAACGCCCACTCCGTGTTGACATGGTTCATCCCGCGCGAAGACTGGTCGAACTTATAGCTCATCTGCAGCAACTCCTGCGAAGAGAGGTTGACCGCAGACTGGAAAGAGAGCGACGAGGTGCTCCAACGGGCATAAGTCCCCACGAACAGTTTCACCGCATCGTATCCGCGGTAGGAATACAGCGAGGGCAGCGAGTTGAAAGAGCCGATATAGCGTTTATTGAAATCCAGCACCGTCTGGTTGCTGCGGTCGGCATGGTAGGAGGTGACAAAACATAGGTTCAGTTTGAAGAACAGGTTCTTGTCGGCGATCGAAAAGCGCTGCCAACGCGACGAGCCGACCACCGTCACGGATCCCGTCGAGATACTGCGCGCCGTGAGGTTGTTGCGCACCGAACTGAGGCGCGCCATGAAATCGTCGATCGTGTACTCATCCTGGATCACCACCACGAAGACCGTCTCACGGCCGCCACGGATCATATCGCCCAAAGCACTGGCCGCCGCACCGCGCGAGAAGGCGTAACGCCGGTATCCCGAAGGCAACAACGGCACGATTTCGCGCTCGAATTCCGCATCGGTAGTCGTACCGGTGACCAGGATCACGTCCTTGTCCGCGGAGATCACCTTGCGCAGTTTATCGTATTTCGTAGCCGGATCGGGCGACAGTTGGTAAAGCAACGGGCTTTGCAACTGCTCGATCTGCGCCAGCGGCGAAACCACCGGCACACGTTTTTCGCGTGCGAATTTCAGCACCGGGGCCAACGCCTCTTCATAGACCGGGCCGACGATCAGGTTCGTCCCCGCAAAAGGATAGGACTCCACCTCCTGCTCCGTCCTGACGGCCGAACGCTCCGTATCGTAAAGGTTTAATTGGACGCTGATCCCCTGCCGTTTAAGGTCTTCCAGCGCGATGAGCCCACCCTGGTAGAACTCCAGGAAGTTGCGCCCCGCAGCCCCCTGCCCGGAGAGCGGCAGCAGCATGGCCACGTTCATCGTACCGCCTTCGAAGCGCTTCGGCTCGGCCGCCTGGCGTCCGCCGCCGAACAGCCCCCCGAACGGCGAGAGGCTATCCCCTTCGGTCGATTCATCCTGTCCGGGCTGCGTTTCGGTCACTTCCGGCTGAGCGGCAGGGGTTTCCTCCTTTTTCAACGGAATTTTGAGCATCTCTCCCGCTTTCAGCGTGGCGGTCTCGATGTTGTTCGCCTCGACGATATCGTGCTGCGGCACACCGTACTGGCGGCTCAGCCCGTAAAGCGTCTCCCCCTGCCGGACCACGTGATATTCGGTGCCGGGCGTGACGCTGGCCAGGTTGCGGGCGTATTCGTCCCACTGATCCTTGATCTGGCTGGCGCTCTGGCTGCCCTGGCCGCTCTTGCGGATGTTCAGCTCCAGGCCGAGGGATAGTTTCGTGGGATCGAGGTCCGGGTTGTCCTCCACGAGCGTGTTGACCGAGATGCCGTAATTACGCGCGATGGCATACGCCGTCTCGCCCTTCTGCACGGTGTGCGTATCGAACCGGCGGGCCTGCTGCTTCTCCGTGAGGGGTTTTTCGGGCCCGGTCGGGATCTTGAGCACCTGGTCCGTACGCAGGCCTTCGACGGCCTGGGGGTTGTTCCCGATGATATCGCGCTCGCTCACCCCGTAAAGTTTGGCGAGCGAGTAAAGGGTCTCCCCTTTTTTGACCGTATGCACATAATACCCCACCCCGTCGATGTTCACCACGCTCGACGAGCGGTTGCCCCTCAGAAACTGGGCCGAGCCCTCCACAGGACCCAAAAGCATGAGTGCGCACATGGCGCACCCCGTAATGACTATTTTTGCAAAAGGTTTCAATTCACTTACTTTTTTATCGACCTCAAGCGGATTTCCGTAATCACCTTTTTCGTATAGGCCGGAAAATCGCCATCCATCATCCATGTATAGTAACTCGGCTCCTTCTGGAACACTTCCGCCACCGGGCGCCCCTTATGCTTACCGAAGCTGAACACCTCTACCCCTTTGTCGTCATAAATAATGCGTCCGGCATAATCGACGGCATTGTCCCGCGTCGAGAATTCGGCCAGGAAATCGACATCGTTCTTCAGATCGTCCGGATAACGGTCCAGTTGCGAGCAGAGCACCTCATACGTAGCCCGCGTGTCGGCCTCGGCCGAGTGGGCGTCGCTGAGATCCTTCCCGCAATAAAACTTATAGGCGGCCACCAGCGTGCGCTGTTCCAGTTTATGGAAAATATTCTGCACGTCGATCGCCTTACGCCGTTTAAAATCCACATCCACTCCCGCGCGCAAAAACTCCTCGACCAGCACCGGCAGGTCGAATTTATTCGAATTATATCCCCCCAGGTCACACCCCTCGACCCAGGTCGCCAGCGAACGGGCCACCTGCGCGAAAGTGGGGCAATCCTTCACATCCTCATCCGTGATATGGTGCACGGCCGTCGCCTCCTGAGGAATATGCATTTCCGGATTCAACCGCCGCGTCTTGACCTCCTCACGCCCGTCCGGAAAAACCTTGACCATGGAGATCTCCACGATACGGTCCTTCGAAGGGTCGATCCCGGTAGTCTCCAGGTCGAAAAAGACGATGGGGTTTTTGAGCGTTAACTTCATGGAAAATTATGAATTATGAATTATGGATATGAATTAAGGCTACCGGCAGGCAATCCATAATTCATAATCCATAATTCATAATTATTTACGCGTTGATCATCATCGGCATGAGCAGCATCAGCACCGAGTTGGGCTGCTTGTCGTCATAGATGGGCTTGAACACCCCGGCGCGGGTCGAATCCGCCAGTTCCACCAGCACGCTGGGCGTTTCGGTATTGGCGAGGATCTCCACCAGGAAGGTCGACTTGAAACCGATCGTGATCTGGCTTCCGTCGTAGCTGCACGGCAGCGACTCGTTGGCCGACACCGAGAAATCGAGGTCCTGCGCCGTGAGGTTGATCACCCCGGCCGTAATGTCGAGCTTAATGAGGTTCGTGGCCTGGTTCGAGCAGACGGCCACGCGGCGGATGCCGTTCAACAGTTCGACGCGGTCGACGATCACCTTATTGGGGTTGTTGGCCGGGATCACCGCGTTGTAATTCGGGTAGTTACCCTCGATCAGGCGGCAAACGACCTTATAATTTTTCAGCGTGAAGAGCACGTTTTTCGAATCGAATTCGACCTTGATGTCCTCGTCCTCCTTCGGGAGCACCGAGCGCAGCATATTGGCCGGTTTCTTCGGAAGGATAAAGGCTGCCGTGGTCCCGGCATTGTCGCCCTCAGCGGTGAATTTCACCAGCTTATGGGCGTCGGTGGCCACGAAAGTAGTCAGCGCGGGCTCGATACTGATGTAAACGCCATTCATCACGGGGCGCAACTCATCGTCGGCCGTGGCGAAGATGGTCTTGTTTAGCCCGCCGAGCAGGGTATCCACATCGAACGTCAGCTCCGTCTTCGACTCTTCAAACTCGGGCAGAGCGGGATAGCTCAGCCCCGAAATACCGGGCAGGGCCAGCGAGCCGCTCTTCCATTTGATGTGGATCTCCCAGGTATTCTCGTCCGCCTCAATCGTCAGGGGCTGCTCCGAGAACTCCTTGAGCGAGTCGAGCATCAGCTTGGCGGGGGCGGCGATCAGCCCTTCGGCCTCGACGCTCTCGACCTTCAGGCTGCCCACCAGCGTGGTTTCCAGGTCGGAAGCGGTGACTTTCAGTTTCCCGTCTTTCAGGTCGAACAGGAAATAGTCCAGGATGGGCAACGTATTTTTGCTGCTGATGACTTTACCTGTGGTCTGGAGCAGAGAAAGAAGCGCAGAACTCGAAACGACGAATTTCATATTTTTAGCATTTAAATTGTTTTCACGCGATTTATCCCCCAAAGATACGAATTTTATTTGAACGAGGCCAACTTATCCAGCGCCATTACGATCATTTTATCAACAAACGGCTTATAGTCCGTATTCATGTCGTGGGCGGCCCGCTGGGCGATGATCGTGCAGATCGTGGCGGCACGGTGGCCCATCAGTTTCGACAGGCCGGCGAGCGCGGAGCCTTCCATTTCGAAGTTAGTGATCTTGCGGCCTTTGTAGTCGAATGAAGCGATTTTGTCGTTCAGCAAAGGATCGGCCGGTTCGAGGCGCACGTAACGCCCCTGCGGCGCATAGAATCCCGGCGCGGAGATCGTGATCCCCTCGCGCGTCGAATCGGCGAAAAGCGCGGTCAGGTCGGCGTCGGCGTCGACGAAATAGGGTTTCGGGCACAGTTCGCTCCACCCGGTGTGCTTTATAAATGCTCGCTCTATCTCCAGGTCACATATGCCGTTTCGTCCCGCGTAATAATTCAGCAGCCCGTCGAAACCGACCGAGGTGCGCGAAAACAGGAACGTCCCGATCGGAACATCCAACTGCAACCCACCCGAAGTCCCGAGGCGCACGAGCGTCAGGCGGCGAAACTTATCGTTGATCGTGCGCGTGGCGAAGTCGATGTTGGCCAGCGCATCCAACTCCGTGACCACGATGTCGATATTATCCGTACCGATCCCCGTGGAGAGGACGGTCATGCGGCAGCCCTTGTATGTGCCCGTGATGCTGACGAATTCGCGGTTGGAGACCCGTTCGCCGCGGTTTTCGAAATAGGCGGCCACCATATCCACACGCCCCGGATCGCCGACCAGGATCACCGTGTCGGCCAGTTGCTCGGGTTTCATGTGCAGGTGGAAGATCGTGCCGTCGGAATTGATGACTAACTCCGAGGAGGCAATAACTCTTTTAGACATATGTTATATTTTTTACGTTATTTGCATGAAAATTTCTATAAAAGTAGTTATTTTGCTGTAAATATCCTAATCATACACAACCCGATGACCTTAATTAAATCCATTTCCGGCATAAGGGGAACGATCGGCGGCAGCCCCGGCGAAAACCTCACCCCGATCGACGCCGTCCGCTTCACGGCCGCCTATGCCCGCCTGCTCATGCAGATGTACCCCGACCGCGCCAAGTTGACCGTCGTAGTGGGCCGCGACGCCCGTATCTCGGGCGAGATGCTTTCCCGTCTGGTGACCGGCACGCTCATGGGCTGCGGCATCGACATCGTGGACGTGGGCATGTGCACCACCCCCGGCGTGGAGATGGCCGTCACCGCCCGTAAGGCCGACGGCGGGATCATCCTTACCGCCAGCCACAACCCGCGCCAATGGAACGCATTGAAGCTGCTCGACGCCCGCGGCGAATTCATCGACGCGAAGTTGGGGGCGCGCTTATTGGAGTTGGTCGCGGACGAAAACCAAGAGTTCCCTACCGTCGACCATATCGGTTTAATTAGAAGCACCGAATCGTTTAATCAAGAGCATATTTCAGCCGTTTTATCTCAACCGTTGGTCGATGTTGAAAAAGTACGCGCGCGCGGCTTCAAAGTGGTCGTCGACGCTGTCAATTCCATCGGCGGCGAGGTGATCCCTGCCCTGCTGCGGCAGATGGGCGTCGAGGTGGTCGAGCTCTATTGCACCCCCGACGGCGAGTTCCCGCACAATCCCGAGCCGCTGCCCGAAAACCTGACCGAGATCTCGGCGCTGGTCGTCAAAGAGAAGGCCGACCTGGGCATCGTGGTCGACCCCGACGTCGACCGCCTGGCGCTGGTCTGCGAGGACGGGACGATGTTCGGCGAGGAATACACGTTGGTGGCCGTGGCGGATTACATCCTCTCGCGCACCCCGGGCAACACGGTCTCTAACCTCAGCTCCACACGCGCCCTGCGCGACGTGACCGAGGCGCGCGGCGGCAAATACTACGCCGCCGCCGTGGGCGAGGTGAACGTGGTGGCGAAGATGAAGGAAGTGGGCGCCGTGATCGGCGGCGAGGGCAACGGCGGGGTGATCTACCCCGAACTACACTACGGCCGTGACGCGCTGATCGGCGTGGCGCTGATCCTTACGCACCTGGCCGGCACGGGCAAAACCGCCTCCGCGTTGCGTGCGAGCTACCCGCCCTATTTCATCTCCAAGAACAAGATCGAACTCACCCCCGGTATCGACGTCGACCGCATCCTGCTGGAAATGAAGAAAAAGTACGCTTCCGAGCAGGTCAACGACATCGACGGCGTGAAGATCGACTTCCCCACGGAATGGGTCCACCTGCGCAAATCGAACACCGAGCCGATCATCCGTATTTACAGCGAAAGCCGTGACGAACAGGCGGCCGACGCCCTCGCGCAGCGCATCATCCAAGACATCAAATCCCTGATATAATGAAAAAATCAACGGCTTACATCGCCCAGAACGGCAAACGTTTCGAGGAAGAACTTTTCGAATTGCTGCGCATCCCGTCCATCAGCGCCCAGAGTGAACACAAGGACGACATGCAAACCTGCGCCGAGTGGCTTTGCCAATCGCTGCTCAAAGCGGGCGCGGACAAAGCCACCGTGATGCCGACGGAGGGCAACCCGGTCGTCTACGCCGAAAAGATCGCCGATCCGGCCCGCCCGACCGTGCTGGTTTACGGCCATTACGACGTGATGCCCGTCGATCCGCGCAATGAATGGAAGACCGATCCGTTCGAGCCGGTCATCAAAGAGGGCCGCATCTGGGCCCGCGGCGCGAACGACGACAAAGGCCAGCTGTACATGCACGCCAAGGCGTTCGAAGCGATGGTCGCCACCGGCGAACTCCCCTGCAACGTAAAATTCATGCTGGAAGGTGAGGAAGAGATCGGATCGCCCAGCCTGGGCAAATGGTGCGAACAGAACAAAGAGATGCTCAAGGCCGACATCATCCTGGTCTCGGACACGAGCCTGATCGCCTGGGATATCCCCTCTATTACCTGCGGGTTGCGCGGGTTATGTTACATGGAAGTCGAGGTACAGGGGCCGTCGCGCGACCTGCATTCCGGCCTCTATGGGGGCGCCGTGGCCAATCCCGCCAACGTCCTTTCGCGTATCATCGCAGGCCTGACCGATGCCGACGGACGCATCACCGTCCCGGGTTTTTACGATAAGGTACGCGACCTTTCCATCGAAGAACGCAAAGCCTTCAACAGCGCGCCGTTCGACGAGGTAAAATACAAACAATCGCTCAATATCAACGCCCTGGAAGGCGAAGCGGGCTACACCACCCCCGAGCGTACCGGCGTGCGCCCCTCCCTCGACGTGAACGGCATCTGGGGCGGCTACACGTCCGAGGGCGCCAAAACGGTCATCCCCGCGAAAGCCAGCGCGAAGATCTCCATGCGCCTGGTCCCCCACCAGGACTACCATGAGATCGCGGAACTTTTCGAAAAGCACATCGCGACCCTCGCCCCGCCGAGCGTGAAAGTTACGGCGAAATTCCTGCACGGCGGAGAGCCTTACGTCTGCCCGAACGATCTTCCGGCCTACCGCGCCGCCGCCGCCGCGGTAGAAAAAACATTCTCAAAAGCCCCGCTACCCTTCTATTCCGGAGGTAGCATTCCGATTATTAGCACTTTCGAGCGGATATTAAAAATAAAATCCATACTTTTGGGCTTTGGTTTGGACCGCGATGCGATCCATTCGCCGAATGAGAGCTTCGGCGTAGAAAATTTTCATAAAGGCATAGAAACAATTATAACTTTTTATAACGAATATTGCAGACAATGAAAAAAGTAGCGCTATTCTTAGGGTGTATGCTGTTTGGCGGAGCGGCATTTGCGCAAACCCACCCTTACGACAGCCTCGAAAACTTCCTCGGCGAGAACGTCACCCGCTACATAGGACAGATCCTTTTCCTCAAAAACAACGACGCCGCCCGCGGCAACAACGGTTACAACGGTTTCGCGATCAAGGCCGACTTCGACCTGGGCCCCAACGGACGCAACGTGTTCCGTTCGGTGCAGAGCAAAACCCCGCTCCAATATGTTTCCAACTACGGCCGCATGGCCGGTCACTATTTCCGTGTGGAAGACGTGGTTACGCGCCCGACGAAAAATTTCACGCGCGGCGGGCTGACCCACTACCTGGAAGCGGTGGACGTGCAGACGGGCGACCGTTGCTATATCGGTTACGAGTCACAGGAGCCGGCCTGCTTCAATAATTTCGTGGTCGTGGGCTTCTATGACAAACTACGCAGCCTGTGCATCGGCCAGATGTTCACCTATACCGGCAAAGAGCCTGTGGCCTACCGCAACAAAGCCTACGTCGGCCTGCAGGCGATGAACGGCCAGGGCCGCCGCACGGACGTCAAGGAGGGTTCGGAATGGAAATGCGTCGACATCGCCATCGAGGAGGGCAACGACTACCAGGTGATCGGCGTGCTCGAAAACCCGCAGTACGGCCAAGTTTACACGATGGCCACCGACCTGCTGAATACCCAGGCGAAAAACGCCAAATTCCAGACCAAGGGCGATCTGAAAGCCCTGGCCGACAAAGCGCAGCAGGATGCAGAATTGAAATCCGCCCAGAACGCCGCCCGCCTGGCCGAAGCCACGCAGAAATTCGGCGCGGAGAACGCACGTCTGCTGGCCAACAACGAGGTGAAAGTGGGTATGACCAAGGAGATGTGCCGCTGGGCCTTCGGCGGCCCGTTCAACGTGATCACGGTCACGGAAAACGGCGAGAACATCGAACAGTGGTTCTACACCAACGGCCGCTACCTCTACTTCAAGGGCGACGTGCTGATCAAGCACACGGAAGTGGCCGCCTACAAGGACGACCAAAAATATTTCCATAACGACGTGGTGCAATAATCCCGGTCGTTAACGGCAAACAGGAGGCCCGGCGCGTGGATGCGCCGGGCCTTTTTTATGACAGCACAGAAAAAATCAGTCTGAAAAACAGGTTGGTGCTGCAAGAAATGTTAAAAGTTCTTCTTTGGCCGACGAGCGCAGGGCCTGTATCGCCTACGGGCGACCGTACTTTTTCCCTTGATGGAAAAAGTAGGCAAAAAGATCAAGGCGCCGCGCTCCCGGCTTACCCGCTTACGGGTTTTCGGGGAAGTCGGCCGGAAATTCCGCTGCGCACAAGGCCACATCGCACGCCTCCGCGCGAGCGCTCCGGCCACCCGCTACAGTTTCCGCCCTTGGTCCCCCGAAAACCCTGGCGGGTCCCAAGCCTCCCGCTTCATGGCGCCGGGCCGGCACGCTTTGGCCGCCGCTCATCCCACCGCGCCCCGCCTGCGGCTACCGTCGGCTTTCCCGTCATGTCGAGCGGCAAGTCGAGACATCTCAAACAGCACGGCCGAGACCGTAGGGGCACCCCTCGTGGGTGCCCTATCAAAAAGAATATTTATTTTAATTTTAATACGGGGATATCGCCAACCCGTTTTCCAGACTGATCCAAAGAAACGATACCGATCCTCCATAATACTTTGGCCAACCACACGGGTTGCCCCTACATTCTACCAGCGTGTGCGTCAGCCAAAGTGAGCGAAGCGACGAGGGAGCTATCGCTTATATAAGGTGGTGCCCTCGTCGCTTCGCTCGCCCGGGACGACGTTAAACCTTACTCTGGCTGCCGGAAATCCACCGGCATGATGATCCTCACACGCACGGGAAGGCCCTTATTTCGTCCCGGCGTCCATCTCGGCGAGGTTTTCACCACGCGCAGGATCGTCTCGGCGAGCAACTCGTCCTGGCTATGGGTCGCCTGCACATCGCTCAGCGAGCCGTCCTTCTCTACAATGAACGAGAGCACCGGACGGACGGACGTCGTGTCCGCACCGGCCGTCGCGGTATACAGGATCTTACCTGTCAGCCAATCCCGGAATTTATCCACATCGCCGCCCCGGAACGCAGGCATCTGATCGGCAATCAGATAAACCTCGCCTTCCGCCGGGGAGGAGACTGCGGATTCATCCGCCATCCATCCTTCCGTTTGCTGCTTCCGGAGTGCTTGGACGGTCTTCTCGCTCCGCCCCCTGATCTTCACGTCGGTGGCCCGTGCGGTCAGGATTGTTTCCTGCGAATCGGATTTCGCAGCGATCTTATCCGCGTCGGCCCTGACGCCGGTCAACTCCGTTTTTTTCGCGGTGCCATACCCGGTCACAACAACTTCGGCGTCGGCCGCAGCCTCGACGATCTTTTTCTCTTCAATAACCGCGACAGGCGTTTCGTCGATGATAACCTCATCTGTTACAGTGTTATCATGTTTATGAGTTATCTCCTTCGACGCAGGGGGTATAGCGGTTTTCTTTACCTCCGTCTGCTGTGCGATGATCTTCCCGTCGGGCTGCAGCGTACTATCTTCCACATGCCCCGACAGCGAATCCCCGCCGGCCGCACTCTCCACCGCCTGCGCGATATCGGTCGGCACGACAGGTTTGGTGATCAGCACCAGATAAGCGCTCAGCCCGATGCACAACAGCACCAGCGCAGCGGTCGACCAGACCCCCATCTGCCACGTACGGCGACGGCCCCGCGAGCGGCGGGCGATCCGTCCGCGCAGGCGGTCGAGCGCCGCGTCATGGCGGTCGTCGCGCGCCAGCTCATACCCCTCCAACGACTCGGCCAGGAAGGGATCTTCCATCGCCAGCCGCTCCAGTTCGCGCGCTTCGCGTCCGTGGCGTTTGCCTTTTATGTAGGAATCGAGTTTCATTCGTGTCCGTGCCCGCCTTTTTCAAGGCATATCTTCAGGTTGCGCTTGCCGTTCTGTATATAACTTTTCACCGCCGTGGGCGAATATCCGGCCCGCTCGACGATGTCCGCATAGGAGAGCTCTTCCATAAAGAAGAGCGTCACCGCGATCCGTTGCGGTTCGGGGAGTTTTTTCAGGCACTCCGCCAGCGCCGCTTCACGTCCGCCCTCATCCAATAGATGCAAAACGGGGTCGGATTCCATAAGGTCGTCCTTGATTTCTACCTTTATTATGGGTTTTTCGCGGCGCATCAGTTGCAGGCAATGGTTCTTCGCCACGCTGTATATCCAGGTACGGAAGACCCTTATCTCGTATTGTTTGATCCGGGGTTGCAGCTGTTCGAAAAGCCCCATCACGGCGTCCTCGGCCGCCTCGCTCTGGCGCAGGTATTTCAGGCAAAGTCCGTAGAGCAGCGGGATGTAGCGGTCGTATAACTCGCCGAAATACTCCGTACGCCCCGTGCGGAGGTACATTTGGAGCAGTTCTTCATCGCTGCGGCTGAGTTTCATAAATGCAAAATTACACTTTTTTGCAAAACATTTATGGAATTTATCGCAAACCCACATCTAAAGGGTAGAACGAACCCACAAAACGTTGAGATCATGAAAAACATCCTGTCAACCCTCGCCTCCCTGTTGCTCTGCACCGCGCTCTTCGCGCAGGAGATGACCGTCAGCGGAACCGTCATGAACAATCAAAAAAATAAGCTCGCCGGAGCGACCGTCACGATAAAAGGCACCAAGACCAGCGCAACCACCAATAAGGAAGGACGCTACTCGATCGTGACGAAAAAAGGCGCGGTGCTCGTGTTCAGCCTCAGCGGCTTCCAATCCCGCTATATCACAGTGACTCAGGCGCAGCACGATGTGATCCTTACGCCGATCCAGAAACAGACAGAAGTAAAAGAAATCAAGAAATTTACTCCGCCTGCACCCCAGGATAAAATCTGTGTTGTCAGTTCGGAGGACTGTGTTACCGAAGAACTGGTCAAGATGGATGAACTGCGGATGCCCTTGGCAGGCGCCAAAAATGTCGATGCCAGTGCAGACGGTGAGGTCATGATCATCCGTGGCGCTTCCATGAATAGATCGCGGGTGCCCACCGCCCCCGGCTGGACCTCCGCCTACGACAACATGCAGACCGAGCAGTACAACGTCTACCGCGAAAACCGCTTCCTGGAACCGTTGCAGGAACCCCTCTCGACCTTCTCGGTCAACGTCGACGCCGCCTCCTACGGCAACCTGCGCCGCTACGTGAACCGCGGCCAACTGCCCCCCGCCGACGCCGTGCGCATCGAAGAACTGGTCAACTATTTCAGCTATAATTACGCCAAACCCGCAGGCAATGATCCCGTGCGCATCACGACAGAAGTAGGTCTATGCCCCTGGAACCCGCAGAATCGCATGGTGCGTATCGGGATCAAAGCCCGCGAGGTAGGCGACGGCAAACTGCCCGCATCGAACCTGGTCTTTCTGATCGACGTATCGGGGTCGATGTCCGGCCCCACCCGCCTGGATCTGGTCAAATCGTCGCTCAAACTGCTGGTGAACAACCTGCGAGAGAAAGACCGCGTGGCGATCGTGGCCTACGCCGGATCGGCAGGCGAGGTGCTCCCCGCGACCCCGGGCAGCGACAAGCAAGCGATCCTCGACGCCCTCGGCCGTCTCGATGCAGGTGGTTCGACGGCCGGCGGCGCCGGGATCCAGCTCGCCTACAAAGTGGCCCGCGCCAACTTCATCCCCGGCGGCAACAACCGCGTGATCCTCTGCACGGACGGCGATTTCAACGTCGGCGTGAGCAGCAAGGAGGGCCTGGAAAGCCTGATCGAAAAAGAACGCCAGAGCGGCGTATACCTCACCGTGCTGGGCTACGGCATGGGCAACTACAAGGACAACCGCCTGGAAACCCTCTCCGCGAAAGGCAACGGCAACTACGCCTATATCGACAACCTACAGGAAGCGAACAAAACCCTCGTCCAGGAGTTCGGCGGCACGATGTACGCCGTGGCCAAGGATGTGAAACTGCAGGTCGAATTCAACCCGGCGCACGTGAAAGCCTACCGCCTGATCGGATACGAGAGCCGCATGCTCAAGAAGGAAGATTTCAACGACGATCGCAAAGACGCGGGCGAAATGGGCGCCGGACACACGGTAACGGCCCTTTACGAAGTGGTCCCTGCCGGATCGAATTGGAACCCCGCCGGCAGCGTCGACCCGCTCAAATATCAGGAGGAACCCATGCGCGGTTACTCGGTCGCCCAGCGCAACTCGCCCGAGATGCTCACCGTAAAACTGCGCTACAAACGTCCCGACAGCGATCAGAGCACCAAGATGGAGGTACCCCTGGTAGACAAAGGCGGCAATAATGTAAGCAGCGATTTCCGCTTCGCCGCCGCCGTAGCGATGTACGGCCAGATCGTCCGCGGCTCGCAATTCAGCGGCGACGGGACGCTGGACAAAGTGATCGCGCTGGCCAGGCAGGGCCTGGAGAACGACCCGCAGGGCTACCGCCGCGAGTTCGTCCGCCTGGCGGAAAGCACCAAAGGGCTTATGCCCGCACAGGCTTACTTCGAAGAGTGATCCTTCACACCATCCCTGCCCGGGTGACGGGCAGGGGTGTGTTATTCTATGGTATATCCGTCATGTCGAGCGTAAGTCGAGACATCTCAAACCGCCTGGCTGAGATGTCTCGACTTACGCTCGACATGACGAAAACGCGAAAGCTACTTACGCTTAAAAAGCGAGATGATCAGCAGCAGCACAACCGCACCCACCACCGAGGCGATCAGGTTGCCGATGATGCCGCTCACGTCGAGATGCATCTTGTCGAAGAGCCACCCCCCGAGCACACCGCCTACAATACCGACGATGATATTGATGAAGAACCCGAAGCCGCGCCCCGAAGTCAGTTTACCGGCCACGTAACCCGCGACCAGACCGATCAGAATGAACCAAATAAAATCCATAAGCCATAAATTTTGGACGATAACCGGCAAAAACAATGCCGCTTACCTGTTGAACAACAGAATAGTTGCCTTGTTTGTCATTCTGAACGAAGTGAAGAATGACAAGCAAGGCATAAATACCTAATGCTTTGTAAACTTACTCCCGGTTTTCAGTTCGCCGGGTTTATCGAGGTCGCGCAGCGCGAAATAAATCGCGTCGATCACCTGTGCCATGCGCGGTATGTCGAGCGTTTCCATCGTATCCGTAGTTTGATGGTAGTTCTTATTACGGAAGAAGGCGGTGTTGGTCACCATCATCGCGTCGTAACCCGCCGCCCAATAGTTCAGATGATCCGAGAAATCGACGCCCTGCACCTTCGCCGGGGCTTTCAGGTTGCTCGTCTCGACGGTCTGCGCGCCTTGGAATAAGGCTGAGAAGCGGCGCACGAATTCGCCGTAACCCGCCCGCTTGACCAGTAGCACATAGTCGCCCGTGGTGCCGTAAACCACCTTCATCACTTTGACGGGATAATCCTGCGAACCCTTCTGGTCGCTGAAATAGCCGATCATCTCGATGGCGACCATCCCGTAGACGGGTGTACCCGCAGCCTTCAAGGCGCGGGCATGAACGGCGCTACCCATGTATTGCGTGCGGAAATAGGGCGGTTCTTCCAGTGAATAGGCGACCAATTCCACCGGCCGGCCCAACGGTTTGCCGTACAGCATCCGGGCGAGTTCCAGCAACGCCACCACGCCCGAGGCGTTATCGTCCGCCCCCTGCTGGTCGCCGCACACGTCGTAATGCGCCCCGGCCACGACCAGCGGTTTGCCGATCTTGCTCCCGAAACGGCAGATCACGTTCTTGTACCTCTTCCCGTTCGCCTTATAGGGCTGGAAATAAGCCGTATCGGCATACTGCGCGAAGACCGACAGAATATAATCCGCCGTCTTGTCGAGCAACGGGATATTCTGATGATTGCGGTACCCTTCCGTCTTGGTGATCGCCGTCAGATGCTTCGTCACGAGCGCGACATCGCAACTCTGCGCCCGCGCCGCAATGGCAAACAGGAAACAAGAGACCGTCAAAAGCCACAAACGCATATCAACGCAGGTTCTCGATCACGTAAACCAGCAGCTTCCAGAATTTATCCACCGTCGGGATCTCCAGCCGTTCATCGGGCGAGTGCACCCCGCGCAGAGTCGGGCCGAACGAGACCATATCCAGATCGGGATGCTTCTCAAGGAACAATCCGCACTCCAATCCGGCATGGATCGCCCGCACCTTCGGCTCCGTTCCGAACAATTCTTTATACCCTTTCACAGTCAGGTCGAGTAGCGGCGAGTCGGGATTAGGCGCCCATCCCGGATACCCTTCCGAGTGCGTCACCGAAGCCCCCGCCAGGCGGAAGACCGACTCCACACTGCGGGCGGCATCCCATTTGGCGCTCTCCATCGACGAACGCTGCGAAGAGGTGACCACGATATGGCTGCCCTCGCCGTGTTTCACGGAAGCAAGGTTGGTCGAGGTCTCCACCAACCCCGGCATCGCGCGGCTCATCGCCAACACGCCGTTGGGTGCGCCCTGGATGGCGTTCAACAGCGCGGCCTGGGTCTTTCTGTCGATCACATGGCCTACTTCGGCATGCAACACTTCTCTGATGTTGAACACCATATCCGGTTCGGTCACGGCGAATTCCTGTTTGCAGGCGGCCGCCGTCTCGCGGTAAAGTTTCCGGAATTTCGCGGCCAGATGCTGCGGCACGCCGACCACCGCCGACGCCTCGCGCGGAATGGCGTTGCGCAGGTTTCCCCCGTCGATCGCCCCAAGGCGCATATCCAGCTTATCCGTAGCCAGCCACAGCAGGCGGGCGAGCAGTTTATTCGAATTGGCCAATCCGTCGTTGATATTATCGCCCGAGTGGCCTCCCTTTAGGCCGGAAATGCCCACGCGGAAATAGGCATGCCCATCCGGCGTAGCCTCATGCACATAACTAAAAGTAGCGACGGTATCCACACCCCCGGCGCACCCGATGAATATCTCGCCCTCGTCCTCCGAGTCGAGGTTGATCAGGTACTTGGCCGTCAACATCCCGCGGCCCAGGCCGAAAGCGCCGGTCAACCCGGTCTCCTCATCGACCGTAAAAAGGGCCTCTATCGTCCCGTGCTTCAGCTCTTTGGCGTCGAGCACGGCCAAAGCGGCCGCGATGCCGATCCCGTCGTCCGCCCCGAGCGTCGTCCCCTCGGCGCGCACCCAACCGCCGTCCACTTTCACGCGGATCGGGTCTTTAAGGAAATCGAACTGCACTCCGGCGTTCTTCTCGCACACCATGTCCATGTGGCTCTGCAGCACCACGGCCGGGGCGTTGGTCGTCCCGGGTTTGGTGATCAACACATTGCCGGTCTTGTCGACCCGGTGCGCCAGACCGCGTTTCTTAGCGAAATCGACCAGGTAATCGCGCACCTTCTCCTCGTGCTTCGAGGGGCGCGGAATACGGGTGATCTGTTCGAAAAAATCCCATACGGGGCGAGGGGTAAGTCCTTCAAAAGTCGGCATGACAGTAAGATTTAATATGTAAAGTTAATAAATTATTCGTTAATTTGTCCTTGTATTTTGTCATTCTGAACGAAGTGAAGAATCTCAAAATGGCTGTCTGAGATTCTTCACTTCGTTCAGAATGACAACACACAAATAAAATATGACAACTTTCCGTATAGGCCACGGCTACGATGTACACGCACTCGCCGAGGGGCCTGCGCTGCGCCTGGGCGGGGTGACGATCCCGCACACGAAGGGCTGCGTGGCCCATTCGGACGGCGATGTGCTGATCCACGCGCTCTGCGACGCGCTCCTCGGAGCGGCGGCGCTGGGCGACATCGGGACCCATTTTCCGGACACCTCCGAGGAATTCCGGGGCATCGACTCCATGCTCTTATTGGAACGCACCGCAGGACTCATCCGTCAGCACGGCTACCAAATCGGCAACGTGGACACCACCCTGCTGCTGCAAACCCCAAAGATTAAGCCACACATTCCGGCGATGCGCGAGGCGCTGGCCCGGGCGATGGGCATCCCTCCCGACGCCGTTTCCGTCAAGGCCACGACGACCGAGCGGCTGGGATTCGTCGGCCGCGAAGAAGGGGCCGCCGCCGAAGCCGTCGCGCTGATCTATAAAACCTAAAACACCATGCACTTCCAGCGCATGGATTTAACAGAAAAATGAAATTTTCCCTTTTGTCATTCTGAACGCCAGTGAAGAATCTCAAAACGTCAATCTGAGATTCTTCACTCGCGTTCAGAATGACAACCGGCAAAGCAGGGGCGAAAAGAGTGCCGAAAGCGGGCGTAAGCATTTGTGTTAACACGCCCTAAATCAGACGTCATCCCGAGCGAGGGCACCCGCCGGGGGGACAAGGGAGTAAAAAATGATGTGAAGACGCGCCGGAGCCAGCGCGGGGGCGCCCACGGGGCGG
>JAVBPS010000091.1:0-21162 GCA_031549495.1 Rikenellaceae bacterium
TCATTTGCATGGCTGGGCGACTTTCGAAGGCTGGCGAAAGATTACGAGAAAACCATTGAGTCTTCCGAAACGATGATTTATCTCGCTTTTATCGCACTGATGGTTAAACTTTTATAACACTAATTTTTAGACAGACTCTAAGAGGTAACCCCCTCGCCAATCGTGCGCAAAGGTTTTGTCCCGGGACGAATTGAGCAAGGCCGGGGCCGGCTAAAGCCGGTTGCCTGCGGCAAGCCTTGCACAACTCGTTCCGGGACAAGGGCTAAACGCTACCGATAAGCAAGGGGGGCGGTGCGGCAATGAGACCCCATAACTGGTCCGACTCTCCTGCCTCGGCCGACCTATTTGGCCAAATCCTTTAGCGCTTTCTGCACATCTTCCCGCTCGAGGGCCTGCTCGGCGTCCTTGAACAGTTCGTCCATGTTTTTCTCCATGGCGTTGCACACGTCGATCTGCGCCCAGTATTTGCCGTTCTTTTCGGTGCGGTTCAGCCACACACGCATCATGCGGCCGTCGAGGCGGTATCCCCAGTCGTACATACCCAGGTAGAGCCAGCCACCGAGACTCTGCTGGATCATCTCGTCGAGGGGCTTTTCGCTCAGGGCGGTATCCTTGTCGTCCGCGTTCTCGAAACCTTTGATGTTGAAGCCGTCGTCCGAGATCTTTGCGCTCGCGGCGTACACCTTGCGCACCCAGGCGATGTAATCCTCCTGGGAGAGTTCTTCTCCTTCGGGCGTGTGGAAACGCATGATAGCCTTGCCATCCTCGCCGTAGAAGTTGTTCTTTTCGGGCTCGGTGGTGTAGCTCCAGTCGGGCAGGATGGCGGTGGGGTCGATGCCGCCCTTCTTCATGTAGTGTTCGGCGGCGGCTTTGGATTGGCTTTCGCCCTTGAATGCCTCCTTGATCATCTTTTCGGCGACGGCCATCGCGTCGATCTTATCGTCGGCCGTGCGCTTGGATGAATTATTGCCACCGCAGGATGCCGTAAGGGCAACGGCGGCGAGGCATACGAAAATTCTGAACGTCTTTTTCATAATCATGCGGTATTAGAATTCCTGTGGGGTCAGGGTCGCGATGCCGCCCGCCTCGGCGTTTTCCAGCGGCAGCAGTTCGAGCTGTTCGGTGACGGTGTAGTATTTGCCGCCCTCGATCAGGCGGGGGGTCTTGGCCGCGAGCTTCAGGCCGTAGGCGACGCTGTTGCTCCCCGGGGCGCTCACTTCCATTTTCAGGGCGATCTCGCGCCCGCCCGCGTCCGATGGAGGGACGGCCATGTAGGCGACAACCGACTCGTCGGTCGCGCTCAGTTCGGCAACCGTAACACGCAGGATGCCGGTGCTCCATGTGCCCGGCTGATAGTAGCTCCCGTCCGTGAGGTTCATGTTGGGATAGCGCGAGGTGGGTACGTCGAGCGTGATCTCGGCGCTGCCGTCCTGGGGAAAAATTTCGCCCTCGGGCAGCGTGAGCGTGAACTTGAAGAAGGCCATCGTGTGGCGGAAATAGATCGTCGGGCTTTGGGGCGTGAAGGCGCCGTAGAGGATGGCGAAATAGTCCAGGTGGCCCATCCCGCCGTTGCCTGTCTGCCAATAGTAGTAGCCCAGGTCGCGGGTTTGCGGACCGTAGCCGATCACCTGGCCCTCCCCGTCGTATACGTTGCCGGGGTTGTAGCACCCGAGCGTGGCGTAGAGTTGCCCGCCCTCAGTGCTGATCTCGCCGGTGAAGGTCGCCGTCAGGTTGTCTTCGGAGCGCTGGTCGATCTCGAACGCCGCGTGGGTTTTGGTCGTCAGGTTGTAGACGCGGATCACGTCGTCCTCGGCCCACGAGGTTTTCAGCACGCCCTCGGCCCCTTCGGCCATGACGGCGCGGGTGGGGGCGGCGATGGATGCCGTGAGCGTCAGTTTCTGCACGGGCCGGGGCTCATCGGCGGTTTTTCCGCGCGAGCATCCGCATAGCGCTGCAATAACGGCCAATGCGGCCAAAAGGTTAGTTTTTTTCATATTGTCGTTCTTTAAGGTTTTTACTGGGGCAACAGGGCCATGTACATATCACCGTAAACATCGCTAATTGCAACGATCTGGGCCATTGTCTTGTTCGCGAAAGGCGTTAAAAGGGTTCCGGCGACGTCCACCCAGAAATAGGTGCCGTTGACTTCCCCGTTATCCCTCGCGGCGACGCTCAACCCGTTGAACGATATGGTGGCCGCCTGGTTCGTGCCGTAATTGAACTGCGCCTGCGCCGAGGTGCATTTACGGTCTGTGAAATAGAAACTTATCCAGGCATCGTGCACGGTGTCGGTGAACCTTATCTGCGTGGAGCTTAGGGTCTCCCACCCAGCTTTCTGCACCTCGACCTTGACGGTGCATGTGGCCTGGTGGTTGCCCTCGGCGGTGGTGGCGGTTATGGTGGTCTGGCCCACGTCGACGGCCGTTACCAGGCCCGAGGTGCTGACCGTGGCGGTCGCCGGATCGGTCGAACTCCACACCACGTCCTTATTAATGGCCGTGGAGGGGGCGACGGTCGCCGTGAGGGTCCGGCTGCCGTTGGTGGCAAGGGTGAACGAAGGTTCATTCAGGCTTACGCCGGCTACGGCCGTGGACGGGGTCTGGTCGCCGTCGTCGCCGCTGCCGCCGCAGGCTGCCAGGGCGATGCACATAAGTGCTGTAAATATTCTTTTCATTAGGTTTTTTAAAATCTCCAGTACGTTCCCCGCAGCAGTATCGCCGCCAGTATGAGCGACAGGATAGCCGAGACGGCCACCGTCACCAGCAGGCTCACCACGAAATAGCCGGTCTGCTTATCTTCGGGGGTTTTCATCATCGGCTGCAGGCCCACATAGAGCAGGTACAGGCCGTACAGCCCCGTCAGCGAAGCGAGCCATGAAATAGAGGGCAGCAGGTAAAATATCCCGCCAATAAACATCGGGGTATAGGCGTAGGCCACCAGCGAGAATGCGCGGTTGGAGTCTTTCTGCGAGCCGAAATTGGCAGCCAGCGCGTCGATGACGAAGGCGGTTATATAGGCTCCACCGAGCATGGCTATGTATTGCACGATGGCCTGGCGGATACCCCAGCCGATGCTGCTGACGTGTACGCCAAGCACCGAGTAGCCTATCAGCCCGTAGCCGATAAAGGCGGCCACGGCGGGGATCAGCGCCAGGGGCACGACATAGGTCGTGAATACTTTCATGTGGGGTGCGTTTTCGGCCTCCACGGCCTGCCACTCGGTCTTGGGAGTGAGCAGCATGTTCTTTATCCGGTCGATCATAGCCGTGGTTTTATATTTTAACGAACTCTACTCTACGATTCTTCGCGCGCCCCTCGTCGGTGCCGTTGTCGGCGATGGGATTGTTCTGCCCTTTGCCCTCGCTGGTCAGGCGGTCGGCGGAAATGCCCATACTGACCAGTTTGTCGACTATGGCCTTGCTGCGCGCCTCGGAGAGGGTCTGGTTTGAGGCTGCGCCGCCAGTAGAGTCGGTGTGGCCTTCGATGGAGAATTTCAGCGCCGGGTTTTCGTTGAGTAACGCAACGATGCGGTTGATCTCGCCCATCGACTCGGGCTTGATGGTCGCTTTGCCCACGTCGAAGGTGATGCCGTAGGTGATGAATTTGCCGTCGGACATCATGCGGTCGTAGAGTGGTACGGCGCCTTTGGCGATGCGCACGTTTGTGATGAAGCGCTCGTCGCCGGATTCACCCTGATAGGAAAAAATCTGGAAACGCGTGGGCGCGTCGCACCTCGGGATGTTCACTACGCGCGTTCCATTGACGTAGAACTTCAGTGCGCGCTTGTTGAACGAGATCGAAATGTGGTTGAAATCGCTCAATTTGAACTGATACTGCGCTTCGCCGCGGCTGGTCTCCCCGCCGTTCTTCCATTCCCAACTGATATTGGACGGACGCCCCCAACTGCTGCTGGAGTTGTACCAATTCGCCTGGAAAACGACCTTTCCGGCAGCGTCGAGCAGGTCGATGTTATAGCGGTTGTTTGTCTGGCAATTGTCCTTGCCTCCCCGGTCCGTCCGGCACGGCACATAGAGGTCGAATTCGACCGTGAACTCGTCGGGCAGGTAGTCCTTCTCCTTCATGAAAGGCATGATGAGCGTCTCCCTTGATAGGAAGATCGCGTTGCCGCCTGCCACGTTGGCGACCTCGGCATTGCCCTTCTTGATGTCCCACATCGAGGGGAACTCGCCCATCTTTTCGCCCGTGAGCAGGTCCTCGAATATGATCACGTCGCCCGGCACGAAGTCCGATTTGGCGTAGGTCATCTCCAATGCCTGCGGCGTGGCTGGCGCGGCGGCGGGAGTTGCCGCCGTCTGGCCCGGCGCGGACGTTGCGGGGGCGGCTGCCTCCTGCTGCTGGTTATTGCTACCGTCGCCCTTGTAGGTGCCGGGGTCGGTGGCCTTGTCTACGGCTTTCTCCGCCGCCTTTTCGGCCTTTTTGGTAATGGCGTCCTCGGCGGCCTTTCCGACCTTCTTGCCGAGCCGGTCGATGAAACCCTGCGCGGGGGCATCGAGGGTCGATGCCGCCACAAGCGCGATCGCTAAGATCAAAAGTTTAATTGTCTTCATAGTAGTAGGGTTTTAGTCTTACATTCGCGGTAATGTGGTTACGCCCGAGGTGACGTCCAGGTACTGCCCGGCGACGGCGTAACCGATCGAGGGCATCACCTTGGCGGAGGCCGTTCC
Organism: Rikenellaceae bacterium; assembly: GCA_031549495.1. Classification (GTDB taxonomy): domain Bacteria; phylum Bacteroidota; class Bacteroidia; order Bacteroidales; family Rikenellaceae; genus JAVBOW01. Next base: position 4,685 of record JAVBPS010000091.1, read on the forward strand.
GCCGCCTGCGGACATGATCTGCGCCTGCAACTCGTCATAGCGCGGCACGTCGGCGAGTTTGGTTTTGATGCGACCCTGTGCATCGCTGACATGGTTCGTCCACAGGGTGTAGCACTCGGAATACATGGCGGAGATGAGCCTGTCCCGCGCCCGTGCTTCCGAATCGGTGAAGATTTCGGAGTCGTGGAAGCGTCCGGTGGGCTTGATCGCGTCGATCTGCGGTTGATACCGCTCCATGATCCCGACGATCTTCGCGGCGGCCTGGTCCGCCCCGCTTACGACCAGGCGGTCGATCTCCGCCCAACGGTCCTTGATCTTTGCCAGCTCGGCGGTGGGAACGGCCTGTATGGATACGGCCTGTGTCTGGGGCTGTGGCGCGTTGGCGGCGGCGGCCTGCATGCGCTGCATCCGGTCGCCCTGTTTTAGATAGGCTTCGGCCTGCTTTTCGTTCATCTTCTCCATCGCTTTGAGTTCGGCGGGGGTCAGACCGGTTGTGGCGGTGATGTTCAGGGCCTTCATGATCTCGGTGTCGCTCTTGCCCTCCAACGCCTGCAACTGTGCGAGCGACATATTGCCGAAACCTGTGGAGGCCATCTTTGCGGCCGTCTGCTCTTTGGCGAAGGCTTCCAACTGGCTGTCGCTCATGGCCTGGATCTCGGCTATCGATTTGCCGGTCTGTTGGCGGGCCATGCGGTCGGCGTCGCTCATGGCGGCGGCCTGTATGCCGGGCATCATCCTGTCGGCCGCCTCGTTGCCCTTTTGGTTGAGGGCCTGTATCCTGGCGAGGAAGTCATCGACGGCCTGCCGGGCAGCTGCGTTGTCGGGATCGGTCATCCAGGCCGTCAGCGTCGCCACCGGCGGCATGGAGGGGCATTGCCCGATAAGGGCTTCGGGCGTGGTCTGGGCCCTGGCGGCGCCGGTGGTCAGCAGCAGGGCGGCGAGGGTTGCGGTCATGCTTGTTCTCATGTCGGTAGGTTTATGGGTTGCAGGATTAGCTCTGTGGTTTCACGCAGCGGACCGACTGGCCGGCCGTGCAGTGGTAGTAGCTCATCGAGGCGCCGTCTTTGTTGAGGAAAAAATAGTGCGAACTGGTAGTTGTGTGGCCTATGTACCGCGCCTGCGACCAGTATTGCCCGTCCTGGCCCACGAACATGAATGCACCGTCGGTATAGTTGCGAAAGCCCGTGGCGGCCATAAAGATCGTGGGGCCGGAGGGTCTGGCGGTGAACGTGCGGCCGGTGACGGGACTGGGAACCCATTCGCTTGTCACGCGGTCGGTATCGAGCAGCGTTTCGAACTCCGCGACGGACGGTATGCGCCAGTTCTCGGGGCAGGGATCGTTCGCCGCGAGCCACTCGTTGCCCGTCGCCGCCTCGGTGTTCCATCCCGTCACGGCGCCGGTGGAGGGCCACGCCGTGTTGCGTCCCCACTGGTAGTACAACCCGGATTCCGCGCTCGTCGCGGCAAAGGTGCGGAAAGCGGTCACATTGGTCCGCGCCCAGACCACGCCGTTGATCATCGCGCCCTCCACGCTCACGGTGCAGGTGGCCGTAATGCCGCTGCCGTCGTTGGCGGTGGCGGTGATCGAGGCGGTAGCGCCGTCGGCCGCGGTGGCGTTTATGGTGACCAGCCCGCCGGTCGAGACGGTGGCCACGACGGGGTGCAGTGTGCCCCAGGTGTAGGTTTTGTCGGTGGCATCGGCCGGCGCAACGCTCTGGACCGCCAGCTGCAGCGTCGCGCCCGCGGCCAGGGTGGCGGAGGGTTTGTCGAGCGTGATGGCGGTGACCTTGACGGGGGGCGGGAGCGGCGCGGGCGGGTCTTCGCCGGACTTTTTGCATCCCGCAAGCGTCGTCACGCCCGCCAGCGGCAAGATCAACAACGCGGAAATGATCGTCTTTTTCATGGTTTCGGGTTTTCGTTCGGTTTATCCTCGGCCGGGGCGCGTTCTTCCCCGGATGTGCTCTCGCCGGTGGCTTTACGGAACTCTTCGCGGGCCTTATCGAGTTTTTCAAGCGCCTGCTCGATGCTGCGAAAGATGCTCTCCGACGTAAGGAAATCATCCTCTTTACCCGCTCTTGTTTGCTTTGCATCCATTTTAGCACTATATTTACCGTACCTCGCCAGCAAAGTTATACTCCCCTAATCAGTGGCGGAATACCCAATTTTGGGGTTTCCGCCGTCCGGCGCGCAAAAACCCCAAAATTGGGGGTGTCTGCAAACGGGGTAAACGGAGTATCTTTGTAAGGAGGGCAGAAGTGTGTGCCTGTCAAGCGGATAAAACGACTACGCCTATGACACGACCGTTACTCGCATTATGTATCCTGTTTCTGACGGCCTGCGGCGGTGGCGCGCGCGTGGACGGCGAGGTCCATGCCACGGCCGATTCGACCGGGGTTATCGCGTTGATCGACCACTATGTGGAAACAGGCGAATGGCATGAAGCGGAAGGCAACCCCGATTCGGCGGCCTGTTATTACCGGATGGGTGTGGAACTGGGCCGCCGGGAAGGTTATACCAAAGGGTTGTACGATGCCGCGTGCAGCCAGGTGGCGCTGCTCAACAACACCGGACAGCGCGATTCGGCGCTGGTGGTCGGGAAGCAACTGTTGGAATGGATGCAGCAGGCGGGCGACGAACTGCTCGTCGCCCACGCCCAGTATACCCTGGGTAGCACCTACGCGCAGATGAGTTTCTACGAAACGGCGCTGGTCTGCTACCGCGACGCGCTCACCCATTACGAGTCGGCCGGAAACACCCGCCGCATGGGGATGATCTACAATGTGATGCAGACCATCTATCTGGAATTGGACGCGATCGACAAGGCGGTCGAATACGGCGAGATGGCCCTTGAACTCACCCGCGCAACGCCGAGCTACCCGTACGCGTTGCTTAACACCTCGAACAGCTATTCCTACTCGTTCCCCCGGCAGTACGAAAAGGCCGGGAAGTGCCTGGACGAGTTGCTGCTCATCCTCAAAGACGACCCCAATCCCTATCTTGAAGGGTTGGCGTACAACAATATGGGTGATTTGTGCCTGAACACCCACCGGTGGGGCGAGGCCGGGAAGTATTTCCGCAAGGCGGTCGAAGGGTTCGAGCGGCTGGAATACCCCGAAAACGCCCTGTCGGCCGAACTGGGGCTTGCCTACCTGGAATTCTACAAAGGCAATAACGCCGACGCCGAACGGATGGCGCGCAAGGTGCTCGCCGGGGCCGAAGAGTATGAGGCCCAGACCGAAATACGCCGCGCCCTGGCGTTCATGGGCGACCTGTCGATCGCTCGCAAAGATTTTCGGGCGATGCGGACGTGGTACGCCGCCGCCGACTCGGTCGACAAGGTGAGCGTGAACGAAAAGGTGCTTTTGATCACCCAGGAGCTGCGGGAAAAATACGAAACCGAGAAAAAGGAAACGCGCATTTCCATTCTGGAAGAGGAGCGGCATTCTATCATGTGGCTGAGCGTGGCGTGCTCGGCAGCCTTGCTACTAATCCTGGTGCTTTTCTTGATTCTCTGGCGGTGGACCGCCCAGAAAAAGCGCCTGGCCGAGCAGCAGCACCGCCTGGCCGAGCAACAGGTCGCGCAATTGGAGCAGGAACGGCAACTGATCGCCACCCAGTCGGTGCTGGACGGCGAGACGGCCGAGCGTACCCGCCTGGCCCGCGACCTGCACGATGGACTGGGAAGTATGCTGACCGGCGTGAAACTCAACCTGGAAACGATGAAAAACGGCGCGTCGCTCAAGAAGATCGACGTGCAGCACTTCGAGACGGCATTGGGCATGCTGGGCGAGTCGATGACCGAGCTACGCCGCGTGGCCCACCACCTGATGCCCGATTCGCTGAGCCGCTACGGCCTAAAGACCGCCCTGGCGGATTTCTGCGGCAACTTCCCGCAGGTGGAATTCAGCTATTTCGGCAGCGAGCAGCGCCTCGACCCGAAGATGGAGGTGATGATCTACCGCATCGTCCACGAACTGGTCAACAATGCCCTCAAACATTCCGGCGCGGGGCAGGTCATGGTGCAGGTGATGCGCGAGAGCAGCTACGTCGCCTTTATCGTACGCGACGACGGCACAGGTTTCAATCCTGCCGCCCACACCGGCGGCATGGGTCTGCGTAACATCCGCGATCGGGTGGCTACCTACAACGGCCGCATCGAGATCAGCTCCGGCGCGGGCCGGGGAACGGAGATAAATATCGAGTTCAGCATCTAAAACGCCGGACGATGGAAACGAACGAAACGCCCCCGATCAGCGTCGCCATTGCGGACGACCACAAGGTGGTCTCCGAAGGGCTGGAACACATCATCGCCAATTCAGGCTGCGCGCGGGTCGTCGACGTGGCGCACAGCATCGCCGAATGCCGGCAGATGCTCTGCCGTTGCCGTCCCGACGTGCTGATCCTGGACGTAAACCTCGCGGACGGCAACGGCATCGACCTGTGCAGCGAGGTCAGGGCCGCCTACCCCGAGGTCAACATCATGATGCTGACCAGCTACGCCGAGCCGGCCGTCGTGGCCCGCGCGCTGGACGAGGGGGCGCTGGGCTACGTGCTCAAGAATTCGCCCTCCGAACAGATCGTCGAAGGCATCCGCACGGTGGCCGCGGGCGACCATTTTTTGTGCGACCAGGCCCGGACGCTATTCAATGCCAAAGCCGCCCGCCCCGTGCCCCTCTCCCCGCGCGAGACCGAGATACTGGCCCTGATCGTCGAGGGCTACACCATCAAAGAAATATCGGAGAAACTATTTCTGGGTTTCGAGACCGTGCGCAGCTACTGCAAATACCTGCACCTGAAACTCGGCGTTCGCAACACCGCCTCACTGGTGCGCAAGGCGATCGAACAGAAATTAATCTAGGTGCCCGACTTGAAAACAGTCGCTCGGCATTTGGGTTTTCAGAGAATCTTGCTACCTTTGTGTTGATAATGAATCGCGGCGCAACCGGCCGCAAGACCGCCCGGACAAAATCGGTGACAGTCCCGAATCCTGGTTTTTGAGATATTGACTATAAGGCGATTAGGGAAAGGCACAAAATCCGCTTTCTCCGCCAGGGCGACTGAAAATCGATCAGTTGTCAAAATACACCCAAAACGACACCCGTTTAGTTGTTGTTTTGGGTGTTTTTCTTTCTTCGGGGATGCTTCCCGATGGGTTGATTAGGCTCAGTCCGAAAAGTAGGTTGGTGGAATTTTCGGGCTCAGTCTGAATTTTCGGTGGAGAGCGATATAGTCCTATCCTTTCCTTTGCATTTTTGTCATCCTGAACGCCAGTGAAGGATCTTGGTCGGAATGGTTTGCAGCACACAGCCAGACCAAGATTCTTCACTGGCGTTCAGAATGACAAGCTCGAACTGAGGACACACAGCCATCAGGTGTGTCGAATTTACACCAACCTGTTTTTCGGGATGATCCGTTGATTAGCCAGATTCATTAGCCTCAACTGTTTTTTTCTGTATCTACTGCTTCTGCTTACGTCCCTATGCGAAACCTCTTTGTATTTCGCATCCTTGACAATCTCCCGGCGAATCATTATAAATCAGTATTGTGCCTTCGCCGATGGAGCGCTTCCTTTGCACTGTCAAACCTTCTGATGATCATGAAAAAACTCGTCCTCGCCCTTTTATTCCTTGGCATCTTTTCCGGTTTTGCAGCCGGACAACCCACCCAGACGATCCGCGGCGTGGTCCGCGACCGCTCGTCCGAGGTTCCGTTGCGCTCTGTGAGCGTCGCGGTGTCCGGCGCCCCCTCGTCACTGAACGCCTCGACGGATAGCCTCGGGCGGTTTGCGATCCCGGGCGTACCGGTAGGACGCTACGACATCCAGGCCACCCTGATGGGTTACCAGCCCGCCATTTCGAAGGAGATCCTGGTCACCTCGGCGCGGGAAACCTTCGTCGAGATATGGATGACCGAGAGCGCCGAAGCGCTGGACGCCATAGTCGTCACACCCCAGATCGACAAAGCCGAGCCCCTGAACTACATGGCCCTGGCCAGCGCACGTGTGCTGAGTGTGGAGGAAGCCAGCCGCTATGCGGGCGGTTTCGACGACCCGGCCCGCCTGGCCTCGTCGTTCGCCGGGGTGACGGGCTCGATGGGTAACAACGGGATCGTGGTGAGGGGCAACTCGCCCGTCTATTTCCAGTGGAAGATGGAGGATGTGGAAATTCCCAATCCCAACCATTTCGCCGACGTGACCGCCTTCGGGGGCGGGGGTTTAACGGCCCTCAGCAGCCATGTACTGGGCAATTCCGACTTTTTCACGGGCGCTTTCCCCGCCGAGTACGGCAACGCGCTCTCGGGCGTGTTCGACGTCAATATGCGCCGGGGCAACAACCGGAAAATGGAAAACACCTTCCAGATCGGCCCCCTGGGTATAGACCTGGCCTCCGAAGGGCCGTTCAAAAAGGACGGGGACGCGTCGTATATCTTCAACTACCGCTACTCGACCCTGGCGCTGCTCTCCCCGCTCATGCCCGAGGACGCCGACGGCACCCAATACCAGGATTTGTCGTTCAAGCTCAATTTTCCCACCCGCAAGGCCGGTACTTTCTCGCTGTGGGGGATCGGCCTGGTCGACCGCTCGGGGCAGACTGCCGAGACCGATCCCGCCGATTGGGTCTACCTGCAAGACATGGAGGACCAGGACGTGAAGCAGTACATGGGTGCAGCGGGCTTGAGCCACAAAATCGCCGCGGGCAAAGGGGCCTACCTGAAAACGACGCTCGCCGCTACGGTCGGGGGGCTGGACATGCACACCGAGCGGATGGACGCGGCCGCGGAATTAAAACCGCAGAACGTGATCAAAAACACCAACTGGAACTTCGTTTTCACCTCGGCACTGAACAAGAAATTCAACTCCTGGCACACCAACCGCACCGGAGTCCGCATTACGGGCCTGCAATACGACATGCTTTTGGAAGAAGCTTACGACGGGCAGTCGATCCGTACCGTGGCCGATCAGTCGGGTTTCAGCACCCTGCTGCAAGCCTACAGCAGCTCGTCGCTGCAACTCTCCGACGCATGGACTTTCAATGTGGGGGTGAACGCCCAATGGCTCACGCTGAACGACAGCTACGCGATCGAACCCCGCGCCGGGTTGCGCTGGACGTTCCGCCCCGGCCAGTCGATAGGCGTATCTTACGGGATGCACAGCCGCATGGAGATGCTCAACTACTACTTCTCGGGTCCCGCGGGCCAGCAGATCAACAAAGACATCGACTTCACCCGCGCCCATCATATCGTGCTGAGTTACGACTACACCATCGGCAGGGATTACCATTTGAAGATCGAGCCTTACTACCAACTACTGTACGACGTACCCATACTGCCCGGCACCTCGTTCTCGCTGATCAACCTGCAGAGCGATTGGTTCATCACCGACAGGCTTGAGAATTCGGGCAAGGGAATGAATTACGGCGTGGACCTGACTTTTGAAAAATACGTGTCGCGCGGTTTCTATTATATGTTCACCGCCTCGGTGTTCGAATCGAAATACCGGGCCGGGGACGGGGTGTGGCACAGCACCCGCTTCAACCGCAATTACGCCGTGAACCTGCTGGCGGGCAAAGAGTGGATGACGGGCCGCCGCGACCAGAACACCTTCGGGGCCAACTTCCGCATCACCTACCAGGGCGGGGACCGTTATTCGCCCGTAGACGATGCGGCCTCCACAGCCGCCGGGGATGTGGTGTACGACGACACGAAGGCCTTCTCGGAGCAACTCGGCCCGGCTTTCCTATGCCACTTCACGGTCAACTACCGCATCAACCGGGCGAAGACCTCTCACGAATTCGCGCTGAAAGTGCTCAATGCCACCAACTACAAGGATTACTACGGCCACCGCTACAACTTCCGCACGCACAGCGCGGAGCCCGAGCGCGAGGCGATCATGATCCCAAACATCAGCTACAAGATCCAGTTCTGAAGCCGGGCTCCGTTCTTTGGCCCGGCAGCCAGCATGCGGAACGCCCGTCGATCATGATCGACGGGTGTTCCGCATTTAAGGATTCGCAGAGGACGAGACTTCAGCACTGAAACAGAGCGAATTAATGTTTTTTATAACGCTAACGGCCTGAAATAGTTACCAATTCGCATTAAATCGCACCTATATCTCTGATTTTCGTTATATTTGCGTGAAAAATTTTTCCACTACCCTACCCGAACGATGAAAAAAATAGTAAAGATCCCTTTGATCGTCGCGGCCTCTTTGCTGGGGCTGCTCGTGATCGCCCAGTTGCTCGTATCGCCTGTTGTGAAGAGTTATCTCAATTCGCACGGCGAACAGCTTATGGGCCGGAAAATAGGCGTCGAGAAGCTCTTTATCAACCTACTGAATACCAGCGTACGCGCCCGGGGGATCACGATCTATGAAGCGGACGGGCAACAGCATTTCGTCACGTGCGGCGAATTTTCGACCCGCGTACGCCTGTTTCCCATGTTAGCCAAAGAGTTCATCGTGGCGCGCATATCGCTCGACAGCCTCACGGCGCGACTCATCCAGGACGGCGAGCGGTTCAATTTCGACGATATCCTGGCGCACTTCGCCAGTGAGGAAGAGAGCGCCCCGGCCAGCGAGCCTTCCGGCTGGGGTGTGGGGATCTACAACATCGGCCTGCACAACGCCTCGCTGCTTTATAAGGACATCTCGATGGGCGGAAAGTGGGACATGGAGAACATTACGCTCGACATCCCCGGGTTCTATTTCAGCAGCGAGAAGACTGACGCGGGGCTGCAACTCGATTTCCCGGACGGGGGGTCGCTCAGCTCGCAGATCGAGTACGATTACGCGGACGGCACGTACGACCTGGCCGTTTCGTTGCGTGAGTTCACGGTCGCCGGACTGCTGCCCTATGCGAAGCAATATATGAACCTCTCGTCGCTCGACGGGCTGCTGGGAGGCGATGTGAAGATCAAAGGACGCACGGACAACGCGCTCGATTTCGACCTGCGCGGCAGGGTGTGGCTTCGCGGCTTCGAGCTCAAAGACCTCAAAGAACGCCAGGTGGCGGCGGCGGACAGCGTTACGGTCACCATCGACCGGATCGACCTGCTGGAATCCCAATATATGCTGAGCGCGATGGACATCTACGGGATGAAGACCCACTACGAGATGTATGCCGACAGCACCCATTCGTTCAGCGATATCATACGCGAGGATGTGGCGGCGGCGGAAGAGGCGGATTCATCGCAGCCGGTGAATTTCCGCATCGGCATGCTGGCCATGCACGGCGGCACCGTGGAGGTCACCGACCACACCCCGCACATCCCGTTCCATTACCGCATCGGGGATATCGGGGTCGAGGCGTCCAACATCGACATGCAGTCGCATTGCACGCTCACCGCCCGCGCCTCGCTCCACGGCCAGGGCCGCCTGCGGGTGCATTGGACGGGCAGCCCCACGGATATGAGCTACCACAATCTGACCATCGAGCTGCACAACGTCGATATGGCTCATTTTTCGCCCTACACCCTGACCATGTTCGGCTATCCGTTCCACCACGGCACGCTCTCGTTCTCGGGACAGAACGTGATCCGCAACAAGCGGTTGGAGGGCACCAACCACCTCGACATCCACGACCCGAAGCTCGACAAGAAGACCAAAGAGCATAAACCGCAGTACAACCTGCCGTTGCGCACGGGCGTCTACCTGCTCACCGACCGGGAAGGGCGGATGAAGATGGATCTGCCGGTCACGGGCAACGTCGATTCCCCGGAATTTTCCTACCGCAGGATCATCGTCAATGCGATCGTCAACACGCTGATCAAGGTGGTCACCTCGCCGGTGATGCACCTGGCCGACGCGATGGGAATCGCGTCCGATAAGATGGGGTATATCGAATTCGACCCCGCGCGCGTCGATTTCACCTCCGAGCAATATGATAAGATGGCGAATCTGGGTAAGATGCTCCAGGACAAACCCGAGTTGAAACTCTCGCTCTCGCAGGGCCTCAATTACGACCGGGCGCTCGCGGACGAGGCGGTGGCGCAGCTCAAACAGGCCTACTTCCTGAGCCGCAATCCGGGCAAGGCGGGCGTATCGCTGGAGATGCTGGAAAATGAATCGGCCATGGCGGTGGACGTGAAATCGCCCCAGTTGGCCCAATATGCCGATTCGCTGATGACAGCCCGGTCGCTCACGACGGCCAAGACGGACCTGACCTCGAAAGCGATGGCGATCTATTCGCAACAGGCCGGGGAGAAGCTCACGGAGCGTATGCAGGCCCGCAATGCGATGATCGCGAATCATTTTACGAAGAGCCTGGGGCTGGCCGATTCGGTATTTACGGTCTGCACGAAGCCTGCCGACTCGCTGCGTTGCCACAAAGGCCGCGACAGCTATGCCGTATCGCTGGGACTGCGCGACGAGACCTTATAGAGAGGATCGCAGCAGACGGTTCAAATCTCCGGACAACGGCCCCTGAACGATTTGTCGTTCAGGGGCTTTCCTTTTTTGAAAAAAATGAATTAAAAACGGGATAAATGGCGGTTTTAATTGTCATATAGAATAAAAAGAGGTTCATAATCGTTATTAGCCTGATTATGACCAAATCGGCCCGTCCATATACAACAAAAGGCCCTGGATCACGCTCTGGCGGCGATATGACGTCAAACAGCAAGGATAGTTTCCTGCGGTGAAACGCAGGACGGCTATAACGATCTGATTATAAATACGGTTTTTTTGTTTAAAATATACAAAAAGAACGGAATTGATTGGAAAATTTTTAACTTTGCCGCCGCATTTGGTTGATTATTAACATTCAAAGTACGAAAGAAGAAGGTAATCACGCCGTAATATGCTGAATTTCACAATATTTACCACAGGAAAGAACTTCGAGGGTTCGTTTATTTCATGAAGAGGATTGTTTTGATTGCATTGGCTTCGCTGATGTTTTCTTCCCTTTTCGGACGTGGAAACGCCTCGAACGTTAATGTTGTCCCTGAAGACACTATCGGGATAGCTACCGTTTACTTCCGTTTCGACAGCCATACCATCGACAGCGCTTACATGGACAACGCCCGTTCGTTGGCCCATCTCGATGCGTTGCTGGGGGATGAAGCCCTGTTGGAGCGCGTCCTGTCGGTGACGGTCTCCTCCTCCTGCTCACCCGACGGAAATCCCGAATATAATGCCCGCCTGTCGCAAAGGCGTACCGCTTCTATATATAAGTATGTGGTTTGGCGCTATCCCCTGCTCGACCGGGCGAAGATCGTCCGAAAGAACGATCTCCGCGGATATTGGGACGGGCTGCGCGAACGGGTCGAGGGCGACTCGGATGTGCCGGGCCGTGAAGCGTTGCTCGGGATGATCGACGACCGCGGCATGAGCGACCTGGCTAAAACCCAGCGCATGACCGTGCTCGATAACGGCCGTACGTTCGCTTACTTAAAGACCCACATCCTGCGCCACCTGCGCAACGGCGTGGTGGTGGTCGTGCATTATATGCCCCTGCCGGAGATTATGACCGTGTCTGAGCCTGATCCGGAACCGCCCGTGGTGTATGTTACTCCCCTGCCCGTCACGGAGCCGGTCGTGGAAGAAGTTCCGGTCGCAGAACCTGCGGCAGTAGTCCCGGCGCCGGTCGCGGCGTCTTACCCGCTGGCGCTGCGCAGCAACCTGCTGACCGATGCGGTGGCGGCGCCCAATTTCGGGGTGGAAGTGCCGCTCGGCAGGCATTTCTCGGCGGCGGCCGATTTCACCTTCGCTTACTGGAGCATAGACAACCTTTACGCGTTGCAGACCTTGCAGGGCGGCGTGGAGGGCCGGTACTGGTTCCGTCCGGGCCTCAAGCCGCTCACGGGCTGGAACGCGGGGCTGTACGGGATGTACAGCAGCCGCTACGACGTGCAGTGGAAGACGGGCTACCAGGGCGACGGTTACTGGTCGGCGGGCGTGCTGGCCGGTTATTCGATCCCCTTGCGCGGACGGTTCAACCTCGACCTGTCGATCGGCGGCGGGATCTGGTACACGCCCGAGGTGCGCAAATATTCGCAGCCCGAGAGCGGACACCTGATCTGGGAAGAGACGCGCTACAACGTCACCCGGTTCGCCCTGACGCGCGCGCGGGTCAACCTGGTCTGGCTGATCGGGCATAAAAAAGAGACGAAACGATGAACAGGCTATATAAATATACGGTATGGATCGCGCTGGCGGCCCTCGCGGGATGCACCCAGCAGCGCGACCTGTACGACGTGTCCCACCCGATGCTCTACGTGGAGGGCGACTGGATGCCCTCGCTCGGGCACAACGACCTTTCGCAGCGGGCCACGGCCATGGTCTACCACAGCGGCGACGGGGTGGCGGCCAAAGAGTATTTCTACGCCCCGAACAACGTGACGGTCAAACTGACCACCGGGCTGTACGACGTGCTGGTGTTCAACAGCCTGATGTATTCCGACCAGAACACCCACCTGGACGGCATCCACTTCCGGGGCACGGACCACGTCGACACGTTCGAGGCTTACGCCCGGGATGCCGCAGCCAACAAGCGCATAGGACGCGCGGACAACGAGGTGATCGTCACCAACGAAATGGAGATCCTCACCGCCGCCTCGGCCCGGGTGGATTTCGTGGGCGAGAACGATTATTTCCTCAAATACCGTGACGGGAAGAACGGCTACCCGACCTATCCCGACTACGTCGAATCGCGCATCCGGGTGACCCCCACCCCGGTCACCTACCCCTGTAAGGTGACGGTCAACCTGACCAACCCCCAGAGCGTGGCCATCGCCAACGGGGCGTTGCGTGGCTTCGCAGGCTCGGTCTATATGTCCTCGCGCCTGCCCTCGCACGAGCCGGTCAGCCACCACATGCGCCTGAACCACATGGATATAGACCCCAACGACGAAACCAAAGGCACGATCTGCTCGCCGGAAGATTTCGTGACGTTCGGGCCGCCGCTCGATCTGCCCTCGCGGCGGTATGAGTTCGAGATCTGCATCGTGCTGATCAACAACGATACCCGCCAATTGGTGTTCGACGTGACGGACCAGGTCGAGCCGGTGATCGCGCTGCTCAGGCAAAACCTCGATCAGCCGGTTCCCGTGCAGCTCAATATCGACATCAATCTGAGCATAGACGTCGCCCTGCCCGCCATAGACGTAGACCCCGGCTCGATCGGCGTAGTCCCCTGGGACGACGAGGAACTGATTCGAGTCGTCATAAAACCCTAACCTAAGACGAATAGAAAAGCAACAAACAACAAACAATCACACAAATCATTTAACCTTATCCAACCTTTATGAAAGTTAAACATTTCGGCTTCGCAGCATTAGCCCTGGCCTTTCTGGCCACAAGCTGCGCAAAAGAAACGGTTGAAGTAGCCGGCGGCAACGACGGTAAGATCAGCTTCAAAACCGCGCTCGGCAAGCAGAGCCGCGCCGCGGAGTTCACCTACTGGACCAGCGCCGCCGGTTACAACAAACTCAATGTCTGGGGCTACGCCACCGGAGGCACTGAAGTCGTATTCGACAACACCGAGCTGACATTCGACGGCTCCGCATGGTCCTATACCACTCCCGTGGACCAGCCCGGTTATTCGGTCACTTATTACTCGGTCTACGCCGCCGACGTCGACGGAAAAGGCGTGACTCCCCCGGCGTATGTAACGAAGGACGGCACCGGCGCCACCTTTGAATATACCGTGAAGCCCACTCCCGCCACCTCCGCCGGTCCTGACACGCAGGAAGACCTGATCGCCGCGACGATCTCGACCCCCCTGGCGGCAGTACCCTTGCAGTTCAACCACCTGCTCTCGCAGGTCAACTTCGCCATCCAGGGCGTGAAGAACGTCCAGGTGAAGATCACCAACCTGAAAGTCAAGGACGTGAAGAGCAAGGCGACTTACACTTTTGGTTCCACTACAGGCTGGGGCACGCGTACCTTAAACGCTAATTACGATTACTATCCCCTGACCGGCTCGAACATCACCGACGGCTTGGCGACGACCATCCAGCCCATGGGTAACTACGGCGGTCCTCTCTCCTCCGCCAATAAAAACGCCCTGATGCTGATGCCGCAGACGTTCGCCGTTGCCGGCGACGGTAATTTCTCGTTCGACTACGAACTGTACGCCTTCGGCGCCACGATCGGCACGGACGATGCGCTCGCTACCGGCTCGACCACCGCCAACCTCAACGATTTCACGATCGCCACCTGGGATATGAGCAAGCGTTACGTCTACGTGATCGACTTCACCGACTACTTCAAGAGCGGTAAGATCGCCTTCACCGTGACCGTGAACCCGTGGACCGACGCCGAAGAGACGGACAACTCCATCAACCAGACCCTGACGGTAGCCAACGCGACCGCCGCTTCGATCGAAGGAGCTATCACGACCCTCAACACGGCCAAACTGGCTAACGGCAACCTGACCGTATTCCCGATCTCGCTGCCCGCCGTGGGCGTTGACAAAGCCACCGCGATCACGCTGTTGGGAACTTCCGATTTCTACGCGTTCAACGCAGGCGACGAGATCCGCATCAACTGCCAAAACGCTAACACTACGATCGTCGAGACCATTCCCGCCGGCTTCACCAACTACTGGACTATCGAGAAGAGCGGTTTCGTATACACCCTCACCCGCACGGCCACTCTGTTCGGCGCTGCCGCCGCAGTGGAAGCCGATGGCACCGTGGACAATACCATTGCCGACGCCATTGCAGCGCAGAATACCGCAAAAACCGCTTTGCTGAAAGCATTCCCGATCACGGTGACCGAGGACCTGTCAGCTGAAGAAGATCCCATCGTATTGGATCTTTCCGCCGCGACTAACTTCAAGGCCGGCGACCGCCTGGTGTTCACGTTCAACGACGCAGACCAGGCAGAGCTCCTGGAGGCTGCCCCTGCAGGCTGGGCTCTCTCCGTCAAAGGCGCCGTCGTAACGATCATTATGAAGTAATACCCACGCGCCTCGTATATGCGAGACGCTAAGTACCAAAGGCCGGGCGGGCCTGACCGCCTTCCCGGTCACAATTTTTCGGAACCGTAATTCGTTTTACATCCGCAAAACGCAAGACACTATGAAAATCAACCGGTTCATATTCCTGCTGGCTGCCGCCGCGACGATCAGTTGCGGCAAGGAGCGGGTCGAGACGCGCGGCGGCGGGGAGCAGACCGGCGCAGCGAACGCGATCCGTTTCTCCACCAAACTCAGCCGCGGCAGCGTGATCGACTCCCCGCAGCTGCTGGCCGAGGAGGGGGGCTTCCTGGTGTGGGCGATCCGGCACGACGCCAAATGGGACGACGCCGTAGGCGGCACGCCCCTGATGGACGCCGTGCATGTGACCAGCCCCGACGGGGGAGCGACGTGGACCTACGAAGAACCGAAAGACTGGCCCGAGGGGGGCTACGTTTCGTTCTTCGCCCAGGCCCCCTGGGACGATGGCAGCGAGATGATCGACCGGCGCGGTAAAGCGCCCCGCATCGACTACGCGGTGCATGAAAGTGTCGCCCAGCAGCACGACCTGCTCATCGCCGCGCCCCAGTACAACCTGACCGGCAACGGCCAGCCGGTGAACCTGCAGTTCTACCACGCCCTCTCGCGCATCCGCTTCTCGGCGATCCTCGACCGGGCGACGACCGCGAATGAGAAAGTTCAGATCAAATCGGTCACCCTGACGGGTCTTTACGGCCTGGGGGTCGTGGAATTGCCCTATGACCCGACCAAGCAGGTTCCGGTCCAATGGACCCTCGATACCTCGCTGCGCAGCGATTATACGGTTTCCATCGCCAACGGGGGGTTGAAGGGCAAGGATAGCGATAACAACGACCTGTTCGTGGGTACCTCGTCGACGGAACTGACCACCGAGACGGGATACCTGTTCATGATCCCGCAGACGATCCAGCGCACCGCAAACCCGCCCACGATGGTCGTCACCCTGCTGATCGACGGGGAAGAGGCGACCTATTCGGCGGAACTGTTCTCCCCCACGGCCTGGGCGGCGGGCAAATCGTACGAGTACCAGATCGTGGTCCAGGCCGACGGCATCCAGCTGTTGATGATCGACAGCGACATCAACCTGGTCGACTGGTCTTCGGCGATCATGATCCAGTCGGTGCTCATGACCGGTAAGCATGATACCGACCTGGGCCGGTACTACGCCGTGCTGGGCAATCTGAACGACATGAAATGGTCGGCGACCGCCAATCAGCAGTCGTGGTTCGGTTACTCGTGCTTCGGCGTATATGCCACGAACGACATCAATTACGACATCACCATCGATCTGGATGCCTCGGAGACCAGGGAATGGAACAGAGGGGTGGCGAAGGATAAGGATGGAGTTAAACAATATTTCGCGCCGGGCGACAGCCTTATCTTCGACTTTAAAAAAGTGGTGACCAAGTGGAAGACGGACCCGGATAACGGTAACGTTCCTTACAAAGTCACGATAAAATTCGACGAGGGCAAGTGGACATTGCTGCCCGCGTTCCAATACCCGGTCGATGGGAGCGGCGTCACTCTCGATGCTTATTCGGGCGC
>JAVBPS010000013.1:0-48214 GCA_031549495.1 Rikenellaceae bacterium
GACCGCCTCGCCCAGCATCATGCCGTTCTTCGTGCCGCCCAGGCTCAGGATATCCACCCCGCAATCGACCGTCAACTCCTTCATCGTGGCGCCCAGCGCCGCACAGGCGTTCGCCAGGCGCGCGCCGTCCATGTGCAGGTACATGCCGTGTCGGTGGACGAGGTCGGCGATCGCCTTTATCTCTTCCCGCGTATAGATCGTGCCCAATTCCGTCGCCTGCGAGATGTAGACCACCCCGGGTTGCGAATGGTGGCAGTCGCCGAAACCGTGCAATTGGGCGGCGATCCCCCCGGGGGTCAGCTTGCCGTCCGGGGTCTCGACCGGCACTACGGCACATCCCGTCATCCGGGCGGGCGCGCCGCATTCATCCACATAGATATGGGCCGTCCGGGCGCACAGGATGCTGTTGAACGGCCGGGTCACGGCCTGCAACGCCACGGCGTTCGCCCCGGTCCCGTTGAACACGAAAAAGGCTTCGGCGTCCGGCCCGAAAACGTCTTTCATAATTTCTTTGGCTTTCGCCGTCCACGGATCATCCCCATAACCCGGCGCATGGTTTACATTGGCCTCCAGGATCGCCTCGATGATCCGGGGGTGGACGCTGGAATTATTGTCGCTCGCGAAACTTCTCATACCATCAATGTTAAAAATCCCATAATACCTGCTAAACATCCATTTACAGCATTTCCGGAGCTTTGAGGCCCAACGGTTCTCACGGCCACCGCAATCGACCGGCCATCCCTCCGGGAGGCAAAAATAGAATCTTAACTCCATTTTTGCAAAAGCTGGGCGACATCACCGCAATCGTTCGATCCTTCCACCGGTTTCGGGATACCGCCGTCCGGTGGGAAACCAGCCCATCCTGACTTCCGTCGATCCCGGATGACTCGAATCAAAATGTTTTTTAGTAGCTTTGCGCAAAACAACCGCAGCATGACCGGAAACATTACTTTTCAAAGCGCCTGCTATTTCCGGGATTGGGAATTCATGCTTAAAACCGGGTACCTGGATGCCCAGATATCGAGGTGTTGCGTCCCGTTTACCCACCGAACCTTGTTGATCAACAACGTCGACAATAAGAAAGAGGTGGAGTGGTACGCCCGCAAAAAAATCCGTAAAGGCGTCATCGACAGCTACCATTTCGTCGACGACCACATCGAGGCGACATTGCGCACCCTGGATATCGACCGGCAAGGCTTCCTTGGACCCGGCGGCGACGGTTATTATTATTCCACAGCCAACCTGGTGGGCATCTACCTTTGCGACACCGATTACATCCTGAAATTTACGAGCGATTCGATCATGTGCCGCGGAGAACGGCACAACTGGGTCGAAGAGGCGTGCGCCATCCTGGAGCGGGACCGCAGGATCGTAGTGGCGAATCCGACGTGGAACAACCGCTTCCACGAGGCCCTCGCCGAATCGTTGGACGGGGCCACGGTCGGCAATTTTTACCTGGGCAGGGGTTTCTCGGATCAGTGCTACCTCGTTCGCACGGCCGATTTCAGGGCTCCCGTCTATAATTTTAACCATCCGGATTCGGCACGCTATCCGGCTTATGGCGGTGAATTGTTCGAAAAAAGGGTGGATGCGTGGATGCGGTGCAACGACCTGCTTAGGATCACCAGCATGAAGGAAAGTTACCGCCATCGAAATTTCGAGACAGGGGGCTTTAAGCGGAAGGCAAGCCTTTGGATGTACAAATTGGGGATGTTCTGACGCGGAAGAGGCGGTTAGATCCCTGCGCTTTATTCTGAGCGATATTCCTGCGGCGAAGTGGAGAAATGGGGTCAATGAAAAAAGCAGGTGGAGATAATCGTCGGACTCTCCATAATCTTTCCATGTATTTGTCATCCTGAACGTCAGTGAAGGATCTCAAAACGGCTGTCTGAGATCCTTCACTGCGTTCAGGATGACAAAAGCGAAAAAAGGAAACACCCGCGTAATCCAATGATTATGCGGGTGTTTGGATTTAATTGTGATTTCACCGAGCGGAGGGAGAGGGATTCGAACCCCCGGAGCCTTGCAGCTCAACGGTTTTCAAGACCGCCGCAATCGACCACTCTGCCATCCCTCCGGGGTGCAAAAGTATAACCTTAATTCTTTTTTACCAAAAAATTACCGCAGATCATCTGTAGGGACTCTCTTCGGGCAAATGCCGGATCGACGAGCCGGCAGGGCCTAAAAAACAGCTCGCCGGGCATTTGCAGAGAGATATCATTTAAAACAACGGATCAGGCCGTGGCGCAGATACGGCGGCTTGACCCCGCCCATATCCATGAGCATATAACCGGGCACGGTTTCCACCCGGTAGCCCATCCCGCGCATCAGGGCCGAAAGCTGCTCGTGGTCCTCCTGGCGGTGGTAGGTGCAGATAGCCACGCGGATGTCGAATCCGCGCGAGGTGAGGGTTTGCGCCGCTCCCCGCAGCACGTCGGCTTCGGCGCCCTCCACGTCCAGTTTCAGGAAGACGGGGGTACCCGGCGCCAGGCCGGCGGTCACCGAGTCGATCGTGACGGTTCCTTCGGAATCGGTGTCCGACGCATATTTGCCGATGATTTCGGTCTTCTCCTTCCACGGCTCGAAAGTCTTTTCCAATGCCTCGCGCCACTCGGGCATCGCTTCGATGAGCACGATCCGGCTGGCGCGGTCGGCGACCGTCAGCGACAGATTGCCTTCGGCCGCACCCACATCCAGCATCACGGCTCCCGGCTGCACGTCGAAATCCGCGTCCAGGTAGCGGTGGGGCGAGGCCGGGTCCTGTTCGGCGTACAGAAGGGCGCACATTGTCTGTATCTGCCCTACGGATAAACCCTTATAGAAAAACACCTTTTTCCCGCCGTCCCCGACATAGAAAAGTCCCGAGGCCGGATCGCGCAGGACCCGGACATCGCCAGGAAGGTAGCCGTCTGCAAAATCGTACGGGAACGCAGGCAGGAATCGATGGTCCCGGCCGAGATATTCCAACACGCGTGCAATGCCGGCGTCGGGCACCCCATGCTCCTTATAATAGTCGAGCACCAAGGCGACCACCGAACGGACATACGCATAGTGCCGTTGCAGGTTGCGATGCTCCCTGCGCCGGGCGGGGCAGAACAATTTTATAAAAATATTCATCTTTCAATTATAAAAAGACCGGCTCACCGGCTCTTGTATTTCTCGTAAAGTTTGCGGACATCCTCCGTATCGTCGAAATCGACCGCCGGCAGGTTGCGCATCAGGCTGCGCACGGTGGCCGAGCGTTGCACGACGTAGGACGAAGGGGCGGCGAGTTTCATGCGGATCGGGTTGGGCAGCACGGCGGCCATCATGGAGCTCTCGTAGACGTTCAGCTGCGCGGCGTCCTTGCGGAAATAGGCCTCGGCGGCCGCCTCGGCGCCGTAGACGTTGGGCCCCAGCTCGACGATGTTCAGGTAGGTTTCCATGATGCGCCGCTTGCTCCACAGCGTCTCGATCAGCACGGTGTAATACGTCTCCACGCCTTTGCGGAACCAGCTTTGCGACGGGTAGCAGAAGACGTTCTTGGCCGTCTGCTGCGAGATGGTGCTCGCCCCGCGGCGGCGACGGGTGTTGCGCCGGTTGTATTCCCACGCCTTTTCGATCGCCGTCCAGTCGAATCCCCGGTGCACCAGGAAAAAATTATCCTCCGTGGCGACGACGGCCTTCATCAGCGAGGGATTGATGTTGTCAAGCCCCCTCCACTGTGAACGGACACGGAACGGCGTTTCCGAGGAATTTTCGAACAATTTCACCACTTTGAGCGGGGTGACGGTGACCGGAACGAAGCGCATAGCGATCACATAACTCACTGAAAGAGTGAGAAAAAAAATCACGGACCACAGGATGAGTCGTAAAATATACTTCACGATGCGTGCAAATTTTCCGAAAAACCGGTAGCGGCAAAAATAGGTACAAATCCGGTAATTTCCGACACATCGGCGCACTTTGGGGGCGGAATATGGAAATTCGGGGAAAAAACGCTATCTTTGCCGCGCATAATAATGCTCTGCTCACGCAACTTTCAAACAAATCATAATAAACTATTCTGATGGCACAGAAAAAATTCATTACCTGTGACGGTAACTACGCGGCGGCGCACATCGCCTATCTATTCAGCGAAGTTGCTGCCATTTACCCCATTACGCCCTCCTCGACCATGGCCGAATACGCCGACGAGTGGGCGGCCAAGGGGCGCAAGAATATCTTCGGCGAGACGGTTCGCGTGGTGGAGATGCAGTCCGAGGCGGGTGCCGCCGGGGCCGTGCACGGTTCATTGCAGGCCGGTGCGCTCACGACCACTTTCACCGCTTCGCAGGGACTGCTGCTGATGGTGCCCAACATGTACAAGATCGCGGGCGAGCTGCTCCCCGGCGTGTTCCACGTTTCGGCGCGCGCGCTGGCCGCGCAGGCCCTCTCGATCTTCGGCGACCACCAGGACGTGATGGCCACCCGCCAGACCGGTTTCGCCATGCTCGCCACGGGCAGCGTTCAGGAAGTGATGGACCTCGCGGGGATCGCCCACCTGGTGTCGCTCAAATCGCGCGTTCCGTTCCTGCACTTCTTCGACGGTTTCCGCACCTCGCACGAGATCCAGAAGATCGAGGTGATCGACGAGGCGGCGCTTGCCGGTATGCTGGATATGCAGGCCCTGGCCGCTTTCCGCCAGCGCGCGCTGAACCCCGAAAATCCCGTGCTGCGCGGTACCGCCCAGAACCCGGACATCTATTTCCAGAGCCGCGAGGCGTGCAACAAGTTCTACGACGCGATTCCCGACCTGGTGGCCGAGGCGATGGAGAGCATCAGCAAGATCACCGGCCGCACCTACAAGCCCTTCACCTACTACGGTTCGGAAAAAGCCGAAAATATCGTCATCGCGATGGGTTCGGTGACCGAGACGATCAAGGAAACCATCGATTACCTCAACGCCAAGGGCGAGAACGTCGGCCTGCTGAACGTGCACCTCTACCGTCCCTTCTCGGCGAAATATTTCTTCGACGTGCTGCCCAAGAGCGTCAAGCGCATCTGCGTGCTCGACCGCACCAAGGAGCCGGGCGCGAACGGCGAGCCGCTCTACCTGGACGTGAAGGACCTGTTCTACGGAAAACCCGGCGCACCGGTCATCGTCGGCGGCCGCTATGGCCTCTCGTCGAAGGACACCACCCCGGCGCAGATCATCGCGGTTTACGAAAACCTCAAGATGAACGAGCCGAAGAACGGTTTCACGGTGGGGATCGTGGACGACGTGACGTACCTCTCGCTGCCCGTGGGCAAAGAGATCAGCCTCGCGCCGAAAGGGACTTTCGAAGCGCGCTTTATCGGCCTCGGCGCCGACGGCACGGTAGGCGCCAACAAGAATTCTATAAAGATCATCGGCGAGACGACCGATAAATATTGCCAGGCCTATTTCTCCTACGACTCGAAGAAATCGGGCGGCTACACCTCCTCGCACCTGCGTTTCGGCGACAGCGCGATCCGCTCGCCCTATCTGGTCAACACGCCCGACTTCGTGGCCTGCCACGTGCCCTCGTACCTGGGTAAATACGACCTGCTCAAAGGCTTGAAGGACGGCGGCACGTTCCTTCTGAACAGCATCTGGGACGCCGAGACCACCAAGCAGCACCTGCCCGACGCCATGAAGAAATACATGGCCGAGCATAAGATCAACTTCTACATCATCAACGCCACCGCGATGGCTGCCGAGATCGGCCTGGGTAACCGCACCAACACGATCATGCAGAGCGCCTTCTTCAAGGTAGCCAACGTGATCCCCTACGACAAGGCGGTCGAGGAGATGAAGAAATTCATCGTCAAATCCTACGGCAACAAGGGCGAGGAGATCATCAAAATGAACAACGCCGCGGTGGACAAGGGTGGTGATGTGACCAAAGTGGAGATCCCCGCCGAATGGGCGAAGATCGAGGTGAAAGGCGCGCCCCTGAAGGACGCCCCGAAATTCATCACCGAGGTCGTCGAGCCGATCAACGGTCTGGAAGGCGACTCGCTGCCCGTGAGCGCGTTCACCGGCCGCGAGGACGGCACCTGGGAGCAGGGCACCGCCGCCTACGAAAAGCGCGGCATCGCGGTCAACGTTCCCGAGTGGCAGAGCGAAAACTGCATCCAGTGTAACCAGTGCGCCTATGTCTGCCCCCACGCGGCCATCCGTCCCTTCCTGCTGACCGACGCCGAAGCAGAAGCCGCTCCCGCAGGTACCGTGGTGCTGCAAGGTGCGGGCGCGACCAAAGAGTATAAGTTCCGCATCCAGGTGTCGACGCTCGATTGTACGGGTTGCGGCAACTGCGCCAACATCTGCCCCTCGCCCACGAAGGCCCTTCTGATGAAGCCTCTCGAATCGCAGCAGAAGGAGCAGGAGGCGCGCTGGGAATACATGCACAAAAAGGTGGGTTACAAGGACACCGTGGTCGACAAGACCAAGACCGTGAAGAACAGCCAGTTCTCGCAGCCCCTGTTCGAATTCTCGGGCGCCTGCGCCGGTTGCGGCGAAACGCCCTACATCAAGGCGATCACCCAGCTCTTCGGCGACCGCATGATGATCGCCAACGCCACGGGTTGCTCGTCGATCTACGGCGGTTCGGCCCCCTCGACCCCCTATTGCAAGAACAACAAGGGACAGGGTCCCGCCTGGGCCAACTCGCTGTTCGAGGACAACGCCGAGTTCGGGCTGGGGATGCACGTGGCTTCCGAGAAACTGCGCGACGGCCTTGCGCTGAAGATGCAGGACGCAATCGCTAATTGTCAAAAATGCTCGGCCGACCTGAAAGCCGGCATGCAGGAGTGGATCGACGGCCGTAACGACAGCGCGAAGAGCGCCGAGGCTGCCGCGAAGATCATCCCGATGATGGAGGCCTGCGGCTGCGGCACCTGCAAGGATATTCTCGCGATGAAACAATACCTCGTCAAACGTTCGCAATGGATCTTCGGCGGCGACGGCTGGGCCTATGACATCGGTTTCGGAGGTCTGGACCATGTGATCGCCTCGGGCGAGAACGTGAACATCCTGGTGATGGACACCGAGGTTTACTCGAACACCGGCGGCCAGTCGTCGAAGGCTACCCCCGTGGGTGCCGTCGCCAAGTTCGCCACCGCGGGCAAGCGCATCCGCAAGAAAGACCTGGGCGCGATCGCCATGACCTACGGGTATGTCTATGTGGCCCAGGTCGCTATGGGGGCCAACCACAACCAGTACTTCCAGGCGATCCGCGAGGCCGAGGCTTATGACGGGCCGTCGCTGATCATCGCCTACGCGCCGTGTATCAACCACGGGATCAAGGGCGGCATGGGGACCTCGCAGATGCAGGAGAAGAAGGCCGTCGAGTGCGGTTACTGGCAGATGTGGCGGTACAATCCCGCGCTGATCGAGCAGGGCAAGAATCCGTTCACGATGGATTCCAAGGCGCCCGACTGGACGAAGTTCCAGGAGTTCATCGGCAGTGAGGTGCGTTACACGTCGCTTCTGAAATCGTTCCCCGCGGAGGCGAAAGAGCTCTTCTCGGCGGCCGAGGATAATGCCAAGTGGCGTTATGACAGCTACCAGCGGATGGTGGCGATGGATTATACGAAGAAGGAGGAGTAATTCTTTCGAGTTCAGAGAAAGGGGCGGTTGATTCCGCCCCTTTTTTGTGCCTGCACGTAGGGGCACCCCCTTGCGGCAGTCGTGGTCGGAAGATTGTATTATGCTGATATACTGTAAAAAAGACTCGCAAAACGAGTCTTTTTTTGTCATTCTGAGTGATGGGCGAAGCCCCGACGAGGAATCTCCCCCATTATTTTAAACATATAAGGTAGATTTCTCCGACCATTCCGGTCGTTCGAAATGACGTCTATGTATAAAATAGCATCGCTTTTGCGATGCTATTTTACTGCTATGTGATTGTTATTAATTTTCCGACCACGACTGCCGAAAAGGATGCCCTGTTTTTTTGCCTGCGGGCGTGGGGATTTCTTCCGGAAAAGTATACCTTTGGGAACATGAAACTGACTATGGACGCCTGCTTCGGCAAGGGGGATTTGAAAGAGGGGCTTCCGCAAGGGGAGTATGAGAATTGCACCTTTACGGAGTGCGATTTTTCGAGGTATGATTTTTCCGGATATGTGTTCGCGGATTGCCGTTTCGCGGGATGCGATCTGAGCCTGGCCAGGCTGACGGGCACGGCCCTGCGGGAGGTGCATTTTAAGGCCTGCAAGATGCTGGGCCTGCATTTCGAAGATTGCAATCCGCTGGGCCTGGAAGCGGGTTTCGAAGCCTGCGTGATGGACAACTGCACATTCTACGAGGTAAAGATGCCCAAGACCGTCTTCCGCGACACGCGCCTGCGCGAAGCCGATTTCACCGCCGCCGACCTGACCGGAGCGACCTTCGCCGGGTGCGATTTCCTGGGCGCCACCTTCGACCGCACCATCCTGGAAAAAGCCGACCTGCGCACAAGCGTCCACCACTCGATCGACCCCGCCCGCAACCGCATCCGAAAAGCCCGCTTCTCCCTCTCCCAACTCCCCGGCCTGCTGGAAGCCTGGGACATCACCGTAGACCCCGCAACCTGATGAGGGCAACCACGAGGGTTGCCCCTACGGACCCGGACTAACCTGTCATTCTGAATAGTTCTGTCCACAGTCCGACCAAGATTCTTCGCTTCGCTCTGAATGACAAAGAAAGATTGCAAATTCCCGCCATATTTATATATTTGTAACTAATTTAGAGCAAGGGGTGCGTTGGCCTGGCGCACCCCCCTTTCCCAAAGGGGGGCAGGGGGGAATATGCCAGCGCAGCGGAACGAAAACATAATTAACTCCGCACTTCCCACCCTGAGCGAAACACCCATAAGTAACGCCCTACCCGCTCTACACAAAACCCCCACCCAAACGAGTTAATTATGTTTTTGGAGAATGCAAGCAAGGAAGGATGGATCGAAGTGATCTGCGGCTCGATGTTTTCGGGCAAGACGGAGGAGTTGATCCGCCGGCTGAAACGGGCGAAATTCGCCAACCAGCGGGTGGAGATCTTCAAGCCGAAGATGGATGTGCGCTACTCCGAGGAGGAGGTGGTTTCGCACGATAAGAACGCTATCCGTTCCACGCCGGTCGATTCGCCGGGCAATATCATGCTGCTCACGGGCGAGGTGGATGTGGTGGGAATCGACGAGGCTCAGTTCTTCGACCAGGGCATCGTCGATGTTTGCCGTCAGCTGGCTAATAACGGGATCCGCGTGATCGTGGCGGGACTGGATACGGACTTCCTGGGCAATCCTTTCGGGCCGATGCCGGCGCTGATGGCCACGGCGGAGTATGTGACCAAGGTGCATGCGATCTGCGTGCGTTGCGGTAACCTGGCCAACCATTCGCACCGGGTGGGCACGGACGACGACCGGCTGGTGGTACTGGGCGAGATGGATCTCTATGAGCCGATCTGCCGCCATTGCTTTAATAAGGCGCGCGGGAATGAAAAATAATACGCTGCGGTACTGGAAACGGGGTTGGCTGGACCGTTATGACGGCTGGCGCGTGCGCAACGTCGACCCGCTTTTCTCGATTATCCCTTATATCATGCGCACGCGCGTGGACTCGCAGATCTTCTACGAGGAGCGCATCGACATCGACAACGTGGAGCGTTTCGTGCGTGAGTACCGTGAGCAGATCCCGGGACTGTCGATCATGCAGGTGCTTATTGCGGCGATGGTGCGGGTGATCTCGCAGAAGCCGCGGCTGAACCGCTTCGTGGTGCACAACAAGATCTACGCCCGCAATTCGCTGGACACGTCGCTGGTCGTGAAGCGGTCGATGACCGAGGACGGCGAGGAGGCGGTGTTGAAGATACCCTTCATGCCTGAGGATACGATCCGGGAGGTCTGCGCGAAGATCAACGGCGAGTATGAAACGAGCATGCCGCAGGGGGCCGAGAACGATGCGGATGCGGCGGTAAAACTGCTCGGCGTGTTGCCCTCGTGGGTGCTGCGGCCGGTGATCTGGGGGCTGCGCAGGCTGGACGATCACGGGTGGCTGCCGAAGTTTATCCATGGGGCCAGCCCTTGGCATGCGTCGTTCTTTCTGACCAATATGGGGTCGATCGGCGTGGAGTCGGTCTACCACCATCTTTATGAATTCGGCACTTGCAGCATGTTCGTGGCGATGGGGCGCAAGAGTTACAGTTATCTGCCCGACGCGGAAGGGAATATGGTCAAGCACAAGAGCATCATGCTGCGCTTCGTGCTCGACGAGCGCATCTGCGACGGGTTCTATTACGCTTATGCGATGCGTATGCTCACCCAACTGCTCGCCAACCCCGAGCAACTGCTCACCCCTCCCGGGAAGGTCGTGCTGGACGAGGGGGTATGTAAAAAATGATATGTTTTTTTACCACAAAGGACACAAAAAAGATTTGAAC
Source organism: Rikenellaceae bacterium (assembly GCA_031549495.1). GTDB lineage: Bacteria > Bacteroidota > Bacteroidia > Bacteroidales > Rikenellaceae > JAVBOW01. The sequence continues at coordinate 10,397 of JAVBPS010000013.1, forward strand.
ACAAAAAAGACACAATGAGTTTTTCTGAAGACTAATTTTTGTGTTTCTTTTGTGGTCAAATCTTTTTTGTGTCCTTTGTGGTTAAATACGCCTGAATATGGAACAATCGACAACCCCCGAAAAGCCAGTTAAAAAGAGACGGAGCATCGGCAAAACGATATTCATCCTGCTCTTGCTGGCCGTGGCCGGCTACGGCGCCTGGACGCTCTACGATCTTTACCTGACCCCGGACCACAACATCCGCCAGATCTACCTGATCCCCCGCACGGCCTCGGTGATCATCCAGACCAACGACCCGGTGGGCGACTGGAAGCGTTTCAGCGCCAGCGAACCGTGGCAGGGGCTGAAAAAGGCGGAATCTTTCGCCGAGGTGTCGGCCTCGGTGGACGGCCTGGACTCGCTGATCCGGGAGAACAACACGCTCTTCTCGGCCGTCGGCAAGCGCGAGGTGATGATCTCGCTGCACAAGACGCGCACGGGCGCCTGGGACTTCCTGGCGGTGGTCGATTTGCAGAAGATGTCGAAGATGAACACGCTGAAGGAGAACATCGAACAGTTCTTCAAAGTGTCGGGCTTCACGGTGACCAACCGCCGCTATAAAGGCGTGAACATCACCGAGTCGCGCGATCCGAAAACGCTCGACATCCTCTACACGGCCTTCGTGGACAACCATTTCCTGGCCTCGTACAACACGCGCCTGGTGGAGTCCTCGATCGATGAACGTGAGGATCCGGTGATCGGGCTGAGCGACCATTTTCTGGAGGTCGAGAAGATCGTTTCGGGCAAGGGGCTGTGCCGTATTTACGTCAATTACGCCTACCTGCCCCAGTTCCTGTCCATTTATATGGGACGCAACGAGTGGGTCGACATGCTCTCCAAGTCGATGACTTACGGCGGGCTGTACGTGCTCTCGCAGAAGGATAAACTGGAAGTGACCGGCCACATGGTGCTCGGCGAAGAGCCCGATCCCTACGTCGAGGCGCTGCTCAACTCGGGCAGCCACCGCATGGGCGCCCACGAGATCCTCTCCGCCCGTACGGCCTTGTACGCCAACGTCGGCTTCGGCAATACGGCCACCTTCGTCAAGGAGTTGGAAAAGGCGCTCTCGCTGCACGACAAGCAGGCCTACGAAACCTACCGCTCGTCGCGCACGAAACTCGAAAAATATTTCAGCATCTCGTTGCAGGAAAATTTCCTGGACTGGATGGACGGCGAATTCGCCATCGCCCAGTCCGAGCCCGGCCTGCTGGGCCGCGAGGCGGAGCAGATCCTCGCCATCCGCGCCCGCAACATCAAGGAGGCGCACAAGAACATGGACCTGATCGAGAAGCGCATCGGCAACCGCAGCCCGGTGAGCGTCAAGACCACGAACTATAAAACGTTCGAGATCAAATACATCGAGCTCGGAGGCTTCTTCCGGTTGTTCTTCGGCAAATTGTTCGACAGTTTCGAAAAGCCGTACTACACCTATGTCGGTGATTACGTGGTCTTCAGCAATAAAGTCACCTCGCTGCTCTCGTTCCTGGAGGATTACGAGCAGAAGAACCTGATGCAGGGCGAGGAAGGGTTCCAAAAGGCCTACGCGCAGGTCAGCCCCAACTCGACGATCTTCGCCTACACGGATATGCGCAAATTCTTCCCGTTGCTACGCCCGATGCTGAGCGCCGAGACCTGGTCGGACATGCAGTCCAACCGGGAGGTGTTGTTCTCCTTCCCCTGGTGGACGTTCCAGGTGGTGAGCAGCGCGCGGCAGAATGTGTCGCTGCAACTGACGCTCAACTACCAGCCCTATGTCGCTGAGCCGGTCGCGGCCGAACAGCCGTCGGATTCGCTGGCCGTGGCCGAGCCCCTGGAGGATCACGAGCAGACCGAAAAAGAGATCATGAGCGAACTCAAACGCTTCTACGTCGAGAATTTCGAAGGCAACGTGCTGCGCGAATACTACCCCGAAGGGCAGTTGCAGAGCGAATCCGAGGTCAAGGCCGGTAAACGCAACGGCCGCTACCGCGAATTCTACGAAAGCGGCAAACTCAAAGCCCGCGGCGAATACAAAGCCAACAAGCCGCGCGGCACCTGGAAATATTACACCGAAGAGGGCAAACTGGAAAGAAAAGAACGCTTCTGATACCTCCGCAGCACGTGATCACCGCCCCGTAGGGGCACCCCTCGCGGCAGTCGTGGTCGGAAGATTGTATTATGCTGATATACTGCAAAAAAGACTCGCTTTGCGAGTCTTTTTTTGTCATTCTGAGTGATGGGCGAAGCCCCGACGAGGAATCTCCCCCATTATTTTAAATATATAAGGTAGATTTCTCCGACCATTCCGGCCGTTCGAAATGACGTCTATGTATAAAATAGCATCGCTTTTGCGATGCTATTTTACTACTAATGTGATTGTTATTAATCTTCCGACCACGACTGCCTTTTCGGATGCCCTTACGGCAACAGCCGTCACTTCTCAATCTTTATAAACCGCGAATAAACGATCCGCGAATGCGGGTTGGAGGAGACGATCTCCTGCCGCAACTCCCGCACCCCGAACCGGAAAAACAGAAACCTGCGCGGCACGCGGTGCACCACCTGCGTAAGCGTATCGCGGGAAACGACCTGACCGCGGAACGTCCCCTCCGCGACGATCCCGTCGATGGTCAGGTGCCCGTTATCGTACCTGAGCGCCTGCGCCGCCGCGAGCGCGACCGTATCGCGCAGGGTCGTGACCACCTCATACCGGCTCTCCACAGCCGTTTGCGAGAGAGACTCCAGTCGCCGCACCTTCACCCCCATATCCCGCACCAGCGCGGTAAGGGAAGCGAAATGCCCCTCGACCTCGGCGCTGCGCATCGTGAGCACAAGCACCGAGGCCGCCTGCAACGAGTCGCGCACGCGATACGTCTCCGCCTCGGCGAGCATCGCCCGTTGGTTGCCCTCCATCCGCACGCACTCGCGCCGGGCACGCAACCCCCACCCGATGCTCTGCCAGAGCGCGATCCCCAGCACGAGGATCACGCCGAACGACCACTTCATTTCCGGTGCTTCTCAAAAAGTTCCCACCCGGCCGCGACATCCGCCGCAATCGCCGCCACGCCGTTCTCGATGCGGCTCATCGCCGCCACGACAGCCCGCATCCGCGCCGCGTCGCCGAACGGCAGGGGTTCGTCCTCCCCCACCCCGGCCTGCGCGGCGACGAATGAAACATAGGTCCCCGTTTCGTTCTCCACAGGCGGCGCATACCGCGTGATTACATCGCGCAACGTGCGCGCCCCGTACCGCTTCCGGTAGTTATCCAGGATCAGGAACATGGCGCGATAACCCCACGCCATGGAAGCGAACTGCTTGAACGACGGATCGCGCGAGGGGGTCACCTCGCCGCGCCAGATCTCTCCGTTAATCCGGATATTGCCCGGGTTGTTATTCCTCAGTCCCCGGCTCATCGCACGCCCCGATCTTATCGTCCAACTGCTTTTTCATATAGCGGCGCAACTTTCGGAACACGGGATGATCCGAAATTTCCGCCGCGTTTTCCAGGTACGACCAGAACTCCACGCCGCAGACGAAGCCCGTAAAAAGCTTCGCCAGATTCATGTGCAGGAATTCCAGGATATAGGTGTCGAGCATCCAGGCCAGCACGATGCCCCCCATCACGAAAGCGAGCTTGGCAACCGTCGTCCATGCCCTGCGGCTCTCGAAGGCCCACGGCTCGCCGCGCAGCCAGGCGCGTTTCCAACTCGCGGCCACCCCTGTGGCGAAGTCGATGGCAATGAACACCAACGCGCAGATCACCAACGGCTTGACCGGCGCCAGCAGGGCGAGCAGCGATGCCGCCGCCCCTGCTGCGTATTTAAAAAATGTTTCCATTGTTCTGTTTTTTCACCACAAAGGACACAAAAGGGATTCTCACACAAAAAGAACACAAAAATTAGGCTTCGAGAAAATTCAATAGTGTCTTTTTTGTGTAAGAATCCCTTTTGTGTCCTTTGTGGTTAAATCAATTAAAAAACCACCGCCTCCCCCGGCTTTCCCGCCAGGGACGCCAACTGCGGATCAGCGGCAATATACTCCAACGCACAACGCATCAGCGCCTTCGCATCGCCCTTTACCCGCCGGCGCGCCGCCGAAAGGGCCTTCGCATCCGCCGGTTCGAAATGATCTGTACGATGCCGCACGACCCCCATCGCCCCGCTGCCGACCGCCATCGCCGGCATCATCAGCCATTTCACATAGAGCGCCAGCGGCGCTTTTATATACTGCTCGACCACCGCGGCATGCCGCCCCTGAAGCATCTGCCCGTAAATCTCCCCGAGCGCAGGCTTGATGAATTTCTGCTGCGCCGAAAGGATCACGGCGCGCCCCACAGCCCCTTCGGGCAGGTATTCGTCGGCCCCGAAGGCCATCGCCACCACCTCGGCGGGCGTTATCAATGTTCTCATCGCCTCCATCATTAAGCGTCTATCTGTGAAAGGAAAAGCTGTTGCGCGGGATCGGCCGGGTCGAAATCCAACCCGTCGGCCTTTCGGGCCTCCCAGATGCGCATGTAGGCGGGCTTGGCCTGCGTCGGCGGCAGGTTGACCACCTGCAAAGAGGACGCATCCACGCGCAACACATGCTCCACGACCGCCCGGATCGGCTCCATCAGTTCGGCCTGCTCGGTGAGGATCGCCGTGTTGAGCGCCACCTCGTACTCATGCAGGATGCGCTCGGCGCTGAACCCGCCCGAGTAGTCCAGTCCGCTGAGCGAGCGGAACCAGGAGTGGGCCACCACGATATCGGCCATCGACTGCTCGTGCAGCGCCTTCCAGTCGCCGTCGTTGGCCGAGTTGATCGGGATAAATCGCGAGTTGTCATCCCCCTCGCCCTCGCGGACGATGAACATGACCTGGCCCGGCTTGCCCGCGAATTTGGTCTCCGCCGTGCGCACCAACTCCGACGCCTCGGCGTCGTTGTCCACGCTCGCGTCCAACATCATCACGCCCGAGAGCTGGAACGCGTTGTCCAGGCGGCTGATGTTCCAGTTGTCGGTCTTCCACGCGATGGCGGTCACGTTGAGCCCCGCGATATACGACGGCACACCATAATGCTGGTACATCGGCTCATACTCCTTGAAATGGATGACCGAACGCAGCGTCCCATCGCCCCCCGCCTCGAAAGCGGGAAAGAGAGGCAGACGTTGTGCCTGCTTGGGATCGTACTTCGTCCAATCATGATGCAGGATCACATGCGACCCCGCCTTAGCCAGCCTGCAACGCGAGGCATCCTGATGGAACAGCGACAGGAACGACCCCGTCGGATCGGTCGCCACCTCCAGGAACGCGTTGCCAAACATCATCTTGTCGAAGGCCAGCTTGGCAAGCACCTGCCGCAGCGTCTCGCCCCCGCCGTTAGCCGCAGCCACCAGAGCAGCCAATCCCGGCACAGCGTCATCGAACGAGAACCCTTTCCCGCTGATATAATAGGACTTATCGTTCAGGATGCGGCGATGGGCCACCGACTGCCGCGAGATGGCCGAGAGCGCCACGGGGAACAGGTTATCGTCCCCCCAGCGCCAGAAATCCTTATTCCCGGCCGTCCCACCCCCCACGACGGGTAAGGCGAACGGCTCGGCGGCATTGCGGGCGATAAACACCCGCTGGGTTATTTTCTTTGCATTTTTCATCATGTCATTAAAACGGTATTATGATCTTTTCTGCGTTTTGTCATTCTGAACGAAGTGAAGAATCTTGGTCGGGCTGTGTTCAGTACAATTCAAACCAAGATTCTTCACTTCGTTCAGAATGACAAAACGAGTAAAAAAGGGGCACCCGGGCCGGAAACCCGAATGCCCCGAATGAGGTGATCAGTTAAATGCCCGTAAAGGGAAGTGCCGGAGCGTCGTCCGCCGATCGCAAAACAAAGGTCCGCAGCGGCTTATCCGCCTTCCGTACCCCTGTCGCCGCTTTCGACTCCGCCAGCCGCAGGGCTTGTTCCATCCCGAACCGGCGCGAATACCCGACCAGAAAACACTCTCCGGCCTGGGTCCGCACCAGCGCGATGAGCCCTCCCGTACGCGACCCCTCGGCCAACCGCTCCACCGCCCGGGCCGTGGCGGCATCGACGGGATCGGCCGAAAAACGCAGCTCGTGCACCACGAGCAATGCGCCCTTCTCCCACGATGCCTGTTCGGCGAACGAAGCGCTGTCCTCCATAAAAGGAACCTCCACCAACGCCTCCCCCTCACGGAGCGTGAGCGCGGCCACCGAACGTGAAGCGTCGTCGAAAGTGACCTGTACGATCGAAGATGCCCTGGCGAGGCTGATCGAACGAACGCCCCCGCTCCGGTTGCCGCATGGATTACAATGTCCCGTCGATACCATGTCCCACGCTATTTAACGACCACCTGCGTAAGCCCGTTGGCGTACGTGACGGTGAAACGCACCTTCGTGATGGCCGTACCGGCGATGGTGCCCGAGTACGTGCCGCCGCTCCTGGTGAGGGTCACCTCGGCGCCCGCCGTCAGGTCGGAAGCGTTCAGCCCGCAAGCCTTGACACTTTCGATCGCCATCGGCTGCGCATTGACCGTCACGCTCACCGCGCCGCCCGTAGCCGTCACCGCACTGCGGTTATACCCGGCCTCGGCGCCGCAGACACCCAGCGACACCATCTCCGGCAGCAGGTAGTCGCAACCGGCCATGAAGATCGCGCGCTGGCGGTTCTGCATTTCGTCCGGATTGTACCACATGCGCACCTCGGTGCCCGGGAAGTCGGCCGTGTTGACCGCCATCGCCAGGTTGCGGCGGTCGGTCAGCACCACGAACGACGCGGGCAGCTCATCCTGGAGGAAATCGCCCAGTTGCAGGTCGATCACCGGAATGCCGCGGAACGAAAGCCCCTCGCGGCCGTTCTGGCGGGCCAGGTAGGCCGAGTCGAGTTGCGCGCTGTCCAGCGCCTCCTCGTATTTGGCGCAGATGTCCGAGGTGGCCAGGTAGACCAGCTCGCCCTGCGCCTTGGCGCCGCGCAACTGGGCGGGAGCCTTCTCCCACAGCTCCTTGAGCAGCTTTTCGGCGTCGGCAGGCTCCGAGATTTTGTCGTACACCTTCGTGCACAGGTCGGTCTCGCCCTCGGCGATGTCGTCCAGGAAACGCTTCACGAAGCCGTCGAAGGTGGCGTAAGCGCCGTCGCGGGAGCTATCGCCCAGCCACATGGTCAGGCGGATGCTCTCGGCGATGGCCGCCTTGAACAGGGCGGTCTCCGCCTCTTCCAGCTCCGTGCCCGAGAGGTCATCCATGTTGACCTCGGCGCGGTTGGTGATCTGTTCGAACACGAGCGAGAAATAGTCCTCGGCCGCGTAACCCACCTCGGCCTTGACGCGCTGCATGTCAATGGTTTTCTGGTATTTTTCGGCGGATCCGTAACCGCTCCACCCGGCGTTGCTGTACTTCTGGAGGATGTCGCCGGACTGTTTCCAGAAATTGAGGGTGGTCGGTACGGGCATGTTGTACATCATGCGGATGCCTAACGCCTGGGCGTCGGGGCCGGTCATGATGGGACGGAAAAAGATAGTTTCGAGGTCACGGCCCGAATACTGCTTGGCAAGTTCGATTTTGCTCATTTTTTGAATTTTTAGTTTTTGGTGAAAAGGGTGAAAAATTGTTTTTAGTTTCCCGACGAGCGCAGGGCCTTTTCGCCTGCGGGCGACCTTCTTTTTGGCTTGATCCAAAAAGAAGGCAAAAAGATCAAGGCGCCCCGCTCCCGGCTTACCCGCTAAGGGTTTTCGGAGGCAGTCGGCCGGAAATTCCACTGCGCACAGGCCACATCGCACGCCTCCGCGTCCCGCTCCGGCCGCCCGTTCCAGTTTCCGGCCTTGGTGCCTCCGAAAACCCCGAGCGGGGCCCAAGCCTCCCGCTCAATGGCGCCGGGCCAACGCGCATTGGCCGCCGCTCATCCCCGCGCACCCCGGGCTACCGTTGGCTTTCCCGTCATGTCGAGCGTTAGCCGAGACATCTCAAACCGGCCGGGCCCGTAGGGGCACCCCTTGCGGGTGCCCAAAAGAACATCAGGCCTTAAACCCTCGCGCATCCTCCTCATAAGCCAACCTGTTGCCCGATAGTCTGGAAGGCGCCACCGAAGGATCTTCCGTCGGCAGGGTGGAGGTCGCTTTGGCCGCCAGCCGGGCGGGATTCGCTTCCTTCGCCGGAGCGGATTCCCGCACCGCGACATCCTCGACGGCCGGAATTTCGAACAACGGCGGCTCGGCCTCTTTCTTCGAAGCGAGAAACCCGATCACCTCATCGAGTTTCTCCCGGATCGCAGCCAGCAGTCCTCTCTTCTCCGGTTCAAACCCTTCCGGCAACTGCGGCATCTCGGGCAACCCGAGCCGCCGCATCTGCTCCGCCGCGTCGTTCGAAACCGGCGCCGCCTCGACCACCCGGTCGACCAGCCCGAACGCGAGCGCCTCTTCGGGCGAAAGCCACCGCCCGTTCCCCCCGTTCTCATTCATCAGCGAGAGGAATTCGTCGGCCGGCTTCCCCGCCCGCGCCGCATAGATCTCAGCGATGCGCAGATCGGTCTTGCAGAGCAAATCGAGCGTCTGCGACAACGCCCGGGCATTCCCCTCGGCGCGCGAAACGGAATTATGTACCAGGTAGAGCGCATTGGCGGAGATCTCCCGCCGCCCGCGCGAGGCGGCCTGCGCGATGATAGTCGCCGCGGAGGCGATGTAGCCGTAGCAGCGGGTGGTGATGCGTGCCCCGAGGGCGCAGAGCGAGTCGTGGATCAGCAGCGCGTCGTTCACATCGCCGCCCGCCGAGCGGATATTGACCACCACGCGCGGGGTCCGTAGCTCGCTGATACGCGAGAGCGTATCGCGGAATTTTTCATAGGTGGCGACCCGCTCTTCGGGCCGCTCGAACTGAAGCTCCTCGGCCACCCCGATGACGCCTTCGATATCGATCGTAGCGGTACGGGGCGAGGAATTGGTGATTCGGATGTTGGGATACATGGCAAAGTTAGTGTGGTTGTTTTCGAAATTTTTTCTACGTTTTTGAAATCAGATAATTAAGTTGCGTGTGGAGGGAACCTGTGTATTAGCGTAACCACCGTCCGAACTTTCGCTGTGCATAGAGTGCGTCGATTTTTGCCGATCGTTTGGATTTTTACACCGGAGCGTACTTTACGTACGTGAGGATTAAAAATTCAAGGGATCGGCAAAAAGCGGCGTGCTATATGCGCAGCCAACCTATTCTATGTTCACGTCCTGATAATAATACATGCATTTGCGTATGTATTCATAGGAGCATATAAAGTGTTCCGCGGCGACCCACATGGCATTGGTCTTCTTCTCGCCGCGGGCGACCAGGGCGTCGACGAACTGCCGGATCGCGAGGATCTTGCAGCGTGAAAAATCGACCACCCCCATCTCGAAGAGCTTATCGATCAGCTCGTCGCGGGTCAGTTCCGCATAGCGCTGCGCAAGAACCTGGCGCAGGTGTTTCTGGTAAGTAGTTGCAGGTATCATCTCGTGAATATTAAATCGTTAAAAACGTACATTTACAATTTCCGCCCGCCGCGGGGTCATACCCGCCGACGCTTTCCAGGCGGCAGGCCACCCGTTCGCCGCCCACGGCGACGAGAAACACACTCCGCAGGTCACCGAGCGGCCCACCCGCCAGCGTCAACGCCTCGATATCGGCCGGGCGCAACCTGAGGCGCAGCGTCACCCGCCGCCCCTGCTCCAAACCGCGCAGCGACCCGTCATAAAAGCGGTGCAACCCCTCGCACCCGTCGCGGTCCTCGAAACAGAGCGTCGCCTGCTGCGGGATATGGAACCCCGCCAGCGGATAGGAGTTCCGGTACCAGGGCCACCCCCACGCCTGCCCCGAGGGCAACGTGGCCATCCCGAGGTAACGGACGATCTTCATCGGAAAGTTAAGCGAGGCGTCCGCATCCGTGCGCTCCCCGACCTGCATCAGCCAGGCGGCGGGCGCATCCCCATACCCCTGCAAACTGAGCGAAGGATGAAACAGCGGATTGGCTTGAACTTTCTCGCTGCGCGCCGCCAGCCTGCCCGCCAACGTGAGGGTCCACTGCCCTAAAACCTCCCCGTGCGCCTCATTCCACGCCGCGAGCGCCTCATCCGCCTCGCCATAGCGCAACGTCTGCCTACGACTCATCCCCTCACCCGGCTCGGCGACGAGCAATTCCAACGAAGAGGGCGAGCGCGAAGTCCAATCGACAGCCTGTCCGCCGAAGAAATTCCCGTAAGGCTCGATGCAAACCTCCTTCGTAAGCGGATCGGTCTGAAACCGCAGGTCGAACATCTGCCTGACGGCATCCAGCAGGTCGATCTGCCGCACCTCCGTCGGCACGACATCCGCAAAATGGAGCGTAGTCCCTTCCGCGGGCGCCTCGGAAAACACCGGGGTGACGCTCGTATCCCGCAGCAACGTCAGCGTAGCCCCTTCCCACGCCCCTTCGAAAAATATCGTGTCGAAATATTGCGGCGAGGAGGGCGTCACGGTCACCGGAGCGGAGACCAGGTCGACCGTCACCTCCGTGGTCCCGGTCTCGGTGACCCACCCTTCGTAGAGCGCCCAATCCTTCGCGCTCGCCGCATAGACCGACCCTCCGGAAGGCTTGCAACGCAACTCCACCCCGACGATGGGATAGCCGCTCTGCATCGTGATGGAATAACTGCGCGTCGAAAACGCCGCCGAAGTGACGGTCTGCGTATCCCCCGGCTGCAGGTTGTTCAGATCCGCATTCGGATTGGTCACCCGCTTATAGACGATCTGATAGGAGTCCGTAGCGAGGTAATCGAAAATGAACGCCTTGTAATTGTACCCCCCATAGACCTGCCCGCGCTGGTCGACGAACTCATTTCGGATCACGAACGTGCGCGTGATGTTGTCGGGCAGCGAAACGCCGTTGAACCCCGCTAACTCCGTACGCGATAGGATGCTGTAAGGCGTCCTGTAATGAATGTGGTAACGAAAGCCCACCTGCACCTCGGACCGGGGCACGAACGCCACACGTGCGTCCGGCATTTGAAATACCCCATTCGTGTTGAACGCCCCGGCCGCCAGCAACGGGTCGGCCGTGTCGACCAGGTTGCCCAGCGAGTTGAGCGTCGAGTAGGGGTCGGCCTTGACCTTCCCGTTGCGGTTGCCGACGGCCGAACGATCCGCCGTACGCATGGCGCAGAAATCCATGCCGCTTTTCTGCGAGGTGACGTCGCGCCGCGGATAGCGCCCGCTGATGTAGAGCGAACGGAACAACTCGCCCTCCATGAACTGCGAGCGGACGGCATACCCCGCCCCGGCGATCACCCCGCGCACAAGCGTGTCCAGATGCAGGAATGGATGATAATCCGTCGCGCCCAACTCCCGGGCAGGCATGCCGAGGTTCTCCCCGCCGCTCTCCGCGATCGCCTCTTCGCGCTGCACGGGCAGCATCCGCACCGGCGCATCCCACGTCCAACTGTCGCGTATCGCCGCGGCCGTAAACGGAAAGGAACAATCGACCGCCAGCCCGGAAAGCCTGTTTTCCGCCGCCTCGCGCACCCATCCCGGCTGCACCTCGCGCACCTCGATATTGTACCAACTGCGCCCGTCGCCATCCTGCTCCAACCCGCACATCACCCCCTGTCCGCGCAGCAGCACGCACCCCTCGGCCTCCACGCGCACCTCATGCTCCTTTTCGTTGAACCGCTCCACGGCGCGCACCCCGCAAGTGTCGCCCATAACCGCACGGCTTTCGGCCGTCACCGGCACGCTGACGCGCACCTGCCGCCCCTGTTCTTCGAGCCCCGTGGCGCGCGCCACGTCCAGCCCCACGCGGAAAGGCCGCGCCGCATCGAGGCAAACCCCCTGCCCGTCAATAAAGATCCGTGTCATAATGCAGAAAATAGCTCCTCATTCAACATCTCGGCAAAGCTCACTTTCACCCGTCCGGGCCCTTCGCCGCCCGTGACCGCCTCCGTGGAGAGCACCTCCACCGGCACCGCTTTCCCCGCGTACATCCGCCACACCTGCCGGGAAGCCACGAGCGCCGCAAGCCACTCCAACGCCGCCGCGGGCTCATAATCGGAAACCGCCTGCACCACGCGCCGCGCCCGAACCCCGCAAGGATCGCCCGCAATCCGTTCGACCGCAACGGCCTGTTTGTCCACCCCCGGGAACGCGTAATGATCCACCCCGCCCAGGTCGTTGACCCAGGCCAGGTGCACCGCCGCCGGATTCTGTTCCGCAAGCCGGTATTCGCACTCGGCAAACCGTTTGCCACCGGTCGCCACCACGGCCTTAAACCGGTCGAAATCCTCCGGCCTGTAACCCTCTTCGATCAGAAACTCCCGAAGCGAGAGGGGGTGCACCGGCAGGACGACCATTCCGTGCTCCACATCGAGCAGATCCCATTTTGCCACCTCTTCCCCGTCCGTTTTGAAAAAAATGAACCCGGCCGAAATCCGCACCCCGGACGCGATGAAAGCGATCTCGTCCCAGCCGCCCCAGTCGAGCCTGCGCACCGCCGGGGCATCCGACAGGCGTTGCAACGCCTGCGCTTCGCGCCGTCCGGCCGTCAGGCAGAGCGTCCCCCCATCGAGCTCTTCGGTGTACACGTCGACCCGGGCCATGCGCCCGCCGGCCTCCACCAGCCCCGCCCCCGCCACGTAAGGCTCCACCACGGGCAGCCAGCACGTATACCCCGAAACATCAAACAGGTAGCTGCTCTCCCCGGCCAGCCGTTTCAGCCCCGTGGTCTGCCGGCTCCCCTGGTCCGTCACCCCCACCTGGACCACCTGTGCGGGATCGCATCCCGAGAGGCCGTAGGTCAGCGGCCCCGAAGCCGGCAGATAACCGGCAGGTTGTTGATTGAACTTCATATCCAAAGGTTTTTTCAGATTCGACAGAACGGCATCTCGACGTCCATTTTGAGCGTCATCGAGATCTCCCCATGATTGGTAAGCGAAAATTCGGCGGGCGTGCACCCGACCAGCGAGGCCGAGACCACCTCGCACCGCGACTCCAACGCGCGGCACACCTCCAGCGCCCCCTCCTCCAGCGCACAGAGGATCTCCTCCTTCTGCTCGGGCGTAGCCTTCCTGGCAAGCTGCATAAGTTGCAACGCCACGCGGTAACGCACCCGTCCCTGCGCCCGCCCCTCGACGGCGGTCACTTCGGGCGGCGTGAGCCACATGGCGGGATAGGCGACGATCGTCTCCCCGATGCGGTGGGAGAACCCGCTGTAAAAACAATACTCCATACCGTGCGCGATCTCCCCCAGGGCGTGCGCAAGCGCTTTTCGTGTCATAATCAATTATTTAGGTTAGATAATTTCGTTTCGGCCGGGGACAGGGAATCCCCATCCCGCCTTGCAGGGCAGGTTCTGTGGAAAAGATTGTCACAAAGTCAGGCGTATTTTAGGGCGCACCGGGAGAACTCCCCGCACCTTCCGCGGCCGGGCCCGGCCGCATTGTCGATAATTATATCAATACTCTGTTGATAACCCGTCAGCCGGGTGTTGATATTTATACCCGCCCAGCACGATACCGAGCTGGTTCAGCTCCCGGGCCACCGCCGAAGCGCGGTGTGCCGAGAGTTTATGCCGCGTCCGTTGCACGGCGAGGCGCTGGACCGCCTCCTGGGTGCGCGCGATCATATCGAGCACCTGCAAAGTTATCTCTTCAAGCGAATTAGCATCCTGCTGCGGCATATCGTCCGGTAGCGGTGCATAGGGATTAGCGGTCATAGTCAGTAGTTTTATAGGGTTTCAGTATCCGCAAAGAAGGCAGCCCACACCCCCGCGCAGTTTATCGACACTGCGGGATAAGCGTACCCGTTGTTGATAACTTTACTTCAGGAAAGCATCTTCAACCGGTCGGATATGGTGATCATCGGATTTTCCCTGGCGTACGAGAGGCCCTCGTCCGCTACGGGATGCAAGCCCGGAAATCCCCGGGCGGTAATTCCAGAACAAATATAATACACCGAAACCCCCTTGTCAATACCTCCCCGCAAAAAGTTCGGGTTTGTATAATAAAAAAACCCGAAACGCCTACTCACCCCCACTTAACAGCATACTGACCAACACAATAGAATATTTTCAAAAAAAACTAACCGCCATCAGAAGCGCACCCGTCCCAGCCGCAACCACCATCCAAAAAAAGCGGCAAGGCTATAAACACCTTGCCGCCACCCAACTAATAATTTGAATATAACTAATGCCCATTCTCGTTTACGTAGACTTCATCCAGTGCGGCAGGGCTGGCCGTTATCCCTTGCGGGGATATGGACGAGTTTATTATGGAGATTTTTTTATTGCGGTTTCCGGTGATTTCGAGGGTTGCGGGCTGAAGGCGGGAACGAAACCCGTCTATCTGCACATTTTTAGCATTGCGCAGGATAAGCGACGGCCCCTGGGCGGCCTCTATGACGACATGACGCAACTCCACGCCGTCCGACTCGCAGATCTCCGCCCCATAGGTGGCGGTGATCGCGCAATCCGCGATGGTGACGTCCGATATATTCATCTCGGGCAGCCCGTTGAAGAACATGGCCCGGCGCGCGCCGTTGCACACGACCCGTTCGATATGGATATCGCGGAACACGGGCGTGGTCTGATCCGCCGCCACGCATTCGCCCGTCTCCCCCGTCTGCTCCTCGTCCCCTTCGGCGAGGGCCTCCATGGCCGATTTCCCGCCATAGAAAAGGTCGAACAGCAACGGTTCGGTGGGAATATCGGTCATGACGATATCGCGGATATAAATATGCTCGACCACCCCGCCGCGCCCGCGCACGCTCTTGAAGCGCAGGCCGACATCGGTGCCCAGGAAGCGGCAGTCCGAGACGCTGATGTTGCTCACCCCGCCCGACATCTCGCTGCCCACGACGAATCCGCCGTGGCCATGGAAGACGGTGCAGTCATCGACGATGACGTTGCACGCGGGTTTGCCTCGCTCGCGCCCTTCTTTGTCTTTTCCCGACTTGATGCAGATCGCATCGTCGCCCACATCGAACGAGCTTCGCACAATGACCACCCCGTCGCACGACTCGACATCCACCCCGTCGCCGTTCTGCGCGTACCAGGGATTCTGCACCGTCACCCCGTCAAGGGTCACGTCGCGGCAGAGCATCGGATGGATGTTCCACGCGGGCGAATTGCGGAACGTGACGCCCGAGAGCAGCACACGGTCGCACTCCACCAGGCTGACCATCACGGGCCGCAGGAAATCCTTCACCGAATTCCAATCCTCATCGGTGGTCACATGCCTGGGCACGTTCATATCGCTGGTCTCATATCCGAGTTTCGATCCCTCGCTCGGGAACCAAATGTCCCCTTTTTCATTGACCACCCCGCCCGAGCCGACGAGCGTTTTCCAGTCGGCGGAGGTCAGTTTCCCCTTCTTGACGGGTCTCCATGCCTCGCCCGACCCGTCGATGATCCCTTCGCCGGTGATGGCCACGTCCTGCACCCCGCGCGCGGTGAGCGGCGACTGGCACCGCTTGGTGCCCAGCCCTTCGAAGTAGGTGTCGATCAACGGATAAAGATCCATATCCTTACTGAAAACGATCACCGCCCCCTTCTGCAAATGAAGGTCGAGACGGCTGCAAAGCGATACCGGCCCGGTGAGCCAGATCCCCGCGGGCACGACCAGGCGTCCCCCGCCCGCCTGCTCCACGGCGGCGATGCCTGCCGCGAACGCCTCGCTGCAAAGCTGCGCCCCGTCGCCCCTGGCGCCGAAGTCGGTCAGCAGGAAGTCGCGTGCGGGAATGGAGGGCAGTTCCACCCGTTTCATTTCGAAGGGCAGTCCCTTGTAGAGATAGTCATATCCGCCCTGCTTCTGCGCAGGGGAACATCCGGCCAAAGCCGCTGCAATAAAAATATAAAAGTATCGTTTCATGCTACTGGGTTGGTCTACGGCAAAAGTATCTTTTAAATCCCCCCTGCCCGGTGAATATTTATCATTACTCTTGTACTATTTATCACGTCCGGCTTATTGTCCTGAACATGGATGGTGAAAATTTCAAAAAATATGATATTTTTGCCCCGTAGATATTAAAAAATTAATAAAATATTTCGATGAAACAGAAGGACATGGCCTCAAAGAAAGGTTCGCCGGACATCGAATCCCTATACAGGCAGATGGAGCGCCTCTCGGGCACGGGCTGGTTCGTGGTCGATTACGCAGACGAGTCGATCCGTTTCTCGGACTACATCGCCGGGCAGCTGAAGATGCAGACCCCCCGGATATCGATCGCCGATTTCCTGGCCCTGATCCACCCCGATTACCTCTACCGCGCCAACCGCGGCACGGAGGCGTGGGAAGAGACGGGCCTGTACGACGAGGCGTACCCCATCCTGGCGGGCGACGACTACGTTTGGGTGCACGCCCGCGCCACCCCGCCGGTAAAGAGTAACGCGGGGCAGATGGTGGCCGCGGGTTCGATCCGCCTGCTGGAAGCGCAGGAGGCCGAGCGCCACGCCCTGGGCAACTACAAGATCGTGCTGGCCGAGTTGCTGCAATCCCAGCGCAACATCTCGCAGATGCTGCTCAGCCTGCTGCAGAACCGCAACATCGAGGAGATCATCAACGGCATCCTGGCCGACATCGTCGATAAATTCGACGCCGACCGCTCTTATATTTTCTCCTTCGACCTGGCCGCGCAGACCCACAGTTGCGTCTACGAGGTGACCCGCCGCGGCATCACCTCCGAGATGGACGACCTGCAGGACTACCCGATCGAGGCCTCGCAATGGTGGTGCGACGAACTGTTGGCCGGCCACGAGATGATCTTCGAGGACATCAACGTGCTGCAAGGCGAGCACGAGATCGAATTCGACGTGCTCAACTCGCAATTCATCAAATCCCTGATGGTCATCCCGCTGCTCTCCGAGAGCGGCGTGTGGGGCTACATCGGCGTGGACATCGTGGACAACCACCGCGCGTGGAGCGACACGGAAAAGGAGTGGCTGCGCACCATCGCCAACTACATCAGCGTCTGCCTCGAACTGCACCGCGCCGAGGAGACGGCCCGCCGCAGCGGCGAGACGATGCGCAACGTCTACCGCAACCTGCCGATCGGCGTGGAGCTCTACGACGCCCGGGGCCGACTGGTGGAGATCAACGACGCCGACATGCGGATCTTCGGCATCCCCGACCGCAAAAAACTGGCCGGGGCCGACATTTTCAGCCACCCCGTGCTACCCGCCCAGAGCGTGAAAACCCTGCGCCGCGGGAAAGACATTTCGCTGGACGTGAGCCACACCTTCGGCCAGGCGGACCGCGCCTACTACGGCACCGCCCTGCAAGGCCGGCGCGAACTCTACGTGAAGAGCAAGATCCTGCGCGGGGCCGACGGCCGCCCGGAGCACTACCTGCTGATGGTGATCGACAACACGCCTCTGGTGGAGGCACGGGAAAAGGCCGAGCAGAGCGACACGCTCAAATCGGCGTTCCTGGCCAACATGAGCCACGAGATCCGCACCCCGCTCAACGCGATCGTCGGTTTCTCGAACATCCTCAACGAAACGGACGACGCGGCGGACCGCGCGGAATTCACCTCGATCATCCAGCAGAACAACGAGCAGTTGCTGCAACTGATCGCCGACATCCTCGACCTGTCGAAGATCGAGGCGGGGGTGCTGGACGTGGTCTACGGCGATTTCGACGTGACCACGGTCTGCACGAACGCCCTGGGCTCGGTGGCGATGAAGGCGCAGCCGGGCGTGAAGGTCGCCTTCGAGGCGGGCCTTCCCTCGTGCCCGATGTACAGCGACCGCCACCGCATCACCCAGGTGCTCACCAACTTCCTTGGCAACGCGGTGAAATTCACCTCCGAAGGCTCGATCACCCTGAGCTACGCCCTGCACCGCGGCGAAATCGAGTTCCGTGTCACGGACACCGGTCTGGGCATGACCCCGGAGCAGACCTCCACGGTTTTCGAACGCTTCGTGAAATTCAACACCTTCGTGCAGGGCACGGGCCTGGGCCTGTCGATCTGCAAGGTGATCGCCGAGAAACTGGGCGGCAGTGTGGGGGTGGAATCGGAGCCGGGCAAGGGTTCCACATTCTGGATGCGCCTTCCATACACGGCCCATTCCCCCGAAAAACCGGTACAGAAACCCATCCCCGCGGAAGCCCCCGCCCCGGCCGCCGACCGTTCGCGCCGCAAGAAGATCCTGCTGGCGGACGACAACGAAAGCTCCGTAAAACTGGTCGTCTCGGCTCTGCGCAACGAGTACGAGATCCTGGAAGCGGCCTCGGGCGAGCGGACCCTGGAACTCTACCGGAAGCACCACCCCGACCTGATCCTGATGGACATCAAGATGCCCGGCATGGACGGCCTGGAAGCGACCCGAGCCATCCGCGCCACAGACACCGCGACCCCGATCGTGGCCATCTCGGCCTTCGCCTACGAGAGCGACCGCAAACAAGCCCTCGAAGCGGGATGCAACGACTTCATGGCCAAACCGATCGTCCCCGCCGACCTGCGCCGCACGGTCAAACGTTTCCTATAATCTCCTTCTTTGTCATTCTGAACGCCAGTGAAGAATCTTGGTCGGGCTGTGTGCAGAACACCTGCCGGCCAAGGTTCTTCACTGGCGTTCAGCATGACAAACCACCCGATTTTCACCCTCCGTCCACAAGCCGGATACCCCATATAGGTTTTTTTATAAAAAAATCCTATCTTTGAAAACCTAATTACTCGCGCGCGACAAAGATGAAACATATCGTTCTGGTTTTCACAGCCATACTATTTCTATCCGGCAGCCTGAGGGCCTCGCCCCCCGACTGCGTCTTCGAGCACTACACCTCCCTGGACGGCATGCCCCACAACGCCGTCTCGGACATCCACCAGGACGGCAAGGGCTTCGTCTGGCTCTGTACGTGGTACGGCCTGAGCCGCTTCGACGGCTACACGTTCCACAACTACCTCACCCTTCCGGGCGACTACTCCCCCCTGTCCCACAACCGTTTTCTGCGCATTACGGAGGACGTGCGCGGCTACCTCTGGCTGACCACCTACGACAATAAACTCTACCGTTTCGACAAAACGAAGGAAGAATTCACCGGCATCCCCCATTCGCTGCCCGGCTTCGAAGGCAAGGACTACCGCGTGGAGACCTACCTGGGCGCCTCGGACGGAGCCACGTGGATTTCCATCGCCGGTGCGGGCCTGATCCGCGCCAGCCAGGACGACCCGTCCAAACCGATCGCCGCGGCGACCTATTTCGACTCCCCGGCCCTGGGCAAGCGCGTCACCCTGATGATGGAGGACAGCCGCGGCCGCATCTGGGCCGCCTCGGAATCGGGCGTGGCCGTACTCACCCCCGAGAACGGAGAATACACCGCCCGGGCAATCTACGACAAGCCCGTCACGCAGTTGGTCGAGATCAACGAAGGGGTCTGCATGGTCTCCAAAGGCAAACTGGTCATCGCGGACAAAGAGACCCTGAAACCCGCCGAGCACGCCATGCCCCAGGGCGAACAGGTGCAGACGATCACCCCCGGCCCGAACCACATCAACCTGTACATCGGCACCTTACGCTCCGGCGTCGCCCATTTCGACACGAAGACCGGGCTATTCCGCCTGGACGGCCACAACATCGGCCGCGTGCGCAACATGGTCTTCGACAGCCACGCCACCCTCTGGGTGACCACCGACCGCGCGGGCATCACCCGTTACGACAAGCAGGCGCGCACCTACAAGAGCTTCGAGCAAAAGATGAACGTGGTCTCCTACTACGTGGACACCATGACCAAGATCGTCGAGCGCGACGACCGCGTCTGGATCAAGATGAACCGCGTCGGCTTCGGCTACTACGACCGCGAGCGCGACGAGGTGATGCCCTTCTACAACGACCCCGCGCAGGGGGGCGCGCGCTTCCGCAACGGCGTGGTCTGTTTCACGGTGGACAGCAGCAACGTGCTGTGGATGTCGACCCAGACGCGCGGCCTGGAGAAGGTGACGGTGATCCGCCAACTGGCCCAGGTCTTCGGCCCGGGCAACGGGGAGAACCTGGCCGGCCGCGAAATCCGTGCGCTGGCCACCGACCGCGACAAGGTCATCTGGGCGGGCAACAAGGACGGCGGCCTGTTCTGCTACGACACCCTCTACCGTCCCGTGCGCCGCTTCCCCGACGCGCGCCACCCGCAACCGATCGGCCGCGTCTACGCCATCTTCCAGGACTCGCGCGACGATATGTGGATCGGCACGAAGGGCAACGGCCTGCTGCGGATGCAACGCCGCGGCGGCGAGGTGTGGGAGATCACCCGCTTCACCCACTCCGCCTCGGACCCCTGGTCGCTCTCGCACGACGACGTCTACTCGGTGGCCGAGGACGCGAAGGGCCGCATCTGGGTGGCCACCTTCGGCGGGGGGATCAACCTGCTGGAATGGACGGACGGCAAGCCCCGCTTCTACAACCCTTCGAACAGCTTCCCGAACTACCCGGCCGGAACCGGCGAGCGGGCGCGCTACCTGCTGCTGAAAAACGCGACCACGATGATCGCCGCGACCATCGAGGGGCTGATCTTCTTCGACCCCTCGCAGCAGCCCGACAAGATGACCTTCACCACGGTGCAGAAGATCCCCGGCGACCGCAACTCGCTGGGCAACAACGACGTGATCCACATGTTCAAGGATTACCGCGGCCGCGTCTGGCTCTCGACCTTCGGCGGCGGGCTGAACCTAATGCGCGAGACGGCGAAGGACGAAACGCCCCGCTTCCAGATCTTCGCCTCGGAAGAAGGCCTGTCCAGCAACATCGTCTTCGCCGCCACGCAGGACTACAACGGCAATATCTGGCTCTCGACCGAGAACGGCATCTCCTGCTTCGTCCCCTCTACGGGCACCTTCAGCAACTATTCCAAATACGACGGCATCCCGGCCGCCGGTTTCAGCGAGGCTACGGCCGTCACGGACGCCACGGGCAACGTCCTTTTCGGCGGCATGGACGGCATCTGGTGCATCAACCCGGACAGCGTCGACGCCCGCCGCGACAACTTCATGCTCACCTTCACCGGTTTGCAGGTGCGCAACGAGGACGTCTCGCCCGGGGAGAAATCGCCGCTGCAAAGTTCCATCACCGAGTGCGAGGCGATCACCCTGCCGTACGACTACTCGGTGCTGCGCATCGAATACGCCTCGCTCAACTCGCGCATGCAGCCCAGCGTGAGCTACATGTACACCCTGGAGGGCTACGAGCGCGACTGGAACATGGCCCACAAAGAGCGCAGCGCTTCCTACTCGAACGTCCCCCCGGGTACGTACGACCTGCGCGTGAGTTGTTACGCCGACGACAACCCCATGCAAAGGCAGCAGATCACCATGCGCATCACGATCCTGCCCCCGCCCTGGCGCACGGGCTGGGCCTACCTGATCTACGTGGTCATCGGCCTGAGCTTGCTGTGGGTGGTGATGAAGACGCTGGTCACGATGTTCTCTTTGCGCCACAAAGTGCAGTTGGAAGAGCAGATGACCGAGCTTAAACTGGGCTTTTTCACCAACATCTCGCACGAGTTGCGCTCCCCGCTCACGCTCATCCTGGGCGGCATCGACGAGGTGCGCAAGCGCGAGGCGCTCACCGCGCGCGGGGAGACGAACATCCGCCTGGCGCAGAAGAACGCCCAGCGCATGCTGACGATGATCAACCAGTTGCTCGATTTCCGCAAGATCGTGGGCGGCAAGATGGAGCTGAAAGTAGCCCAGGTCGACATCTCGCAACTGGCCGCCGACGCCGCGGAGGTCTACACCGAAATGGCCACAGAGCGCAACGTCGCCTTCACGGTCAAGCTCCCGCTGGAAAACTTCATGGTCTGGGTCGACCCCGAACGCATCGGCAGCGTGATCGACAACCTGCTTTCGAACGCCTTCAAGTTCACCCCCGAGGGCGGCGCGATCACCCTGAGCGTGGAATCCATGCCGGGCAGCCGCTTCTTCATCCGCGTGAGCGACACGGGCATCGGCATCACCAAGGAGAACATGATCCGCATCTTCGAACACTTCGGCCAGACCTCCTCTTCGGTCTGGAGCAACATGAAGGGCAGCGGCATCGGCCTGTCGCTCTGCAAGGAGATCGTGGCGCTGCACAAAGGCCGCATCGACGTGGATAGCCGCCCGGACGAGGGGGCCGTCTTCACCGTGACGCTGCCCATCGGCGACGCCTCGCTCTCGAAGGGCGCGGGCTACGCCTCGGGCCAGCCGAAAAGCACCCCGAAACCCGCCCCCGACGCAAGCGCCGCCGCACCGGCCCCGAAACCCGCCGCGCCCATCACCCGCGAGGTGAGCACGAAAGGCCCCGACGCGCTGACGGTGATGGTGGTGGAGGACAACAAGGACGTGCGCGCCTTTTTGCACAACCTGCTGATCGACGAATTCAACATCATCGAGGCGGAAGACGGCGCTCTGGCCCTGCAAATGCTTCAGGGCGGCGCCGCCCCCGACGTGGTGGTGACCGACCTGATGATGCCCAACATGGACGGCATCGAGCTGACGGGCGCGATCCGCGACGACTTCGACCTGAGCCACCTGCCGGTGATCATCCTCACGGCGCGCTCGGCCGTGGAGAGCCGCATCAGCGCCACCCGCTACGGCGCCGACGACTACATCACCAAGCCGTTCAACGCCGAGCACCTGATGGCGAGCATCGGCAACCTGCTGACGCGCCGCCGCCGCCTGACGGAGAAATATTCCGCCGCCGCGGCCGCCGCCTCCCCCGGTAAGGTGATCGACCTCTCGCCCGGCGAGATCCTGGTCACGGACCGCGACGAGGAGTTCATCCGCACGGCGATGGAATGGATCGGCGCCAACATCGAGAACCCCGAGTTGACGATCGACCAACTGGCCACGCACCTGGGCATGGGCCGCACGACGATGTACAAGAAACTGAAGAGTCTGACGGGCAAATCCCCCGTCGAGCTGATCAAGGACTACCGCATCGCCAAGGCGCGCCTGTTGCTCGAAACCGGCCAGTTCACCGTCTCCGAAGTGGCCTACAAAGTGGGCTTCTCGGACCCGAGCTACTTCAGCAAATGCTTCAAGGAGCATTTCCACGTCTCCCCGGTGGACTACCTGAAAAAGTAATGACCCCAACGACTTACATGCACTGTTTTGTCATTCTGAACGCAGTGAAGAATCTCAGAACGACTGTCTGAAATCCTTCGTTCAGAATAACAAAACACCCATACCGGATACGCCTATGAAAACCCTCTTCACCTGGACGGCCTGCGCGCTATTCACCCTGACCGCCGCCGCGCAAGACACTTTTTCAGGCAAACGCAAGGACTTCAACCCCTGGCTGGCCGCGCAGATGACCTGCCCCGCGGAGTGCGACGCCCCGGGAACGGTGGTGGTGAAATTCACCATCACCGACATGGTCCCCGGACTGTGCGAAGTGTTGCAGGACCCCGCCCCGGCTCTGACCGCCGAGGTACTGCGCGTGCTGCAAGGCCTGCGCGAGGTCGAATTCACCTCGGCGAAAGGAGGACAGGCCGCCCTGATCAACTACTACGCCGCATTCCGGTTCGGGGAGGGGGAGGTCACCCCGCAGACCGTCACGCAGCCCGGATTCACCGGGGGCGAAGGCGTATCCTTCGAAAGATGGATGGCGGACGAATTGATAGACCGGCTCACCCTCCCGAAGCTGGCCACCGAGAATCCCGGCACCATCCGGGTCCACTACGCCATCGCCCCAGACGGCTCCCTGGTCGATGCCCAGGTCGAATCGAATTCGAAGCTGGCAACAAAAGAGTTATTAAAACTACTGGGACAATGCCCAAGCTGGACCCCCGGCAACGTAGCGGGCCAGCCCCTGAAGATGCCCCGCGAATCCACTATCGCCATAACGACCTCCGTCACCTTCGGCCCCATGCAGACCACGCGCCGAACCACCTATTAAAACAACCGCCCATGAAAAACCTCCTTGTATTAGCAGCATGCGCGGCGCTGGCCCTGTCCGCCGCCGCCCAGGATCGTTTTTTAGGCGAAAAGCAAGACCTGCTCCCCTGGATGGCCGCCCGGATGACCTGCCCCGCGGAGTGCGATTCCACGGGCGTGGTGATCATGCGGTTCACGCTGAAAAGCGGCGTCCCCAACAATATCAAAATAACCGACGCCCCCTGCCAGGCCCTTTCGGACCTGGTGGCCCGCTCGATCCGAAGCGTGAGCCACATCCAGCTGATCTCCACCAAACCCGCGCTCGAATCGGACATTTTCGGCGGTTTCGATTTTTCCAACGGGACCGTCACCCCCGTCGAGCCCACAATGCCCCTGTTCAAGGGCGGCTCCCCGGCCGACTTCCGCGATTGGATGATCGACCGCCTGTACGGCACCACGACCTACGACGGCGGCGCGGTGAGGGTCAAGTTCGTCATCGACAAGGACGGCACGCTGGGCGATGTCGAGGTGACCGAATCCTCTTCGTCCGATTTGACGGACGCCGTCTTGAAAGCGATGAAAAAATCCCCGAAATGGACCCCCGGCCACATCGCCGGCAAAACCATACGCATCGCTTACACCGTGAGTATCAAATTCCAAAAATCAAGATAATCCAATAGATATGAAAGCCTTATACTTATCCATCCTGCTCTGCCTGGCCCTGCCCGGCGCAGCCAAACCCGCCAAAAAAGCCCCGGCGCAACCCGCCCCCGCCCCCTGGTCCGTGCGCATGGTCGACTCGGAAATGGCGCGTCATCCCCGCCCCACGACCCTGGACAACAACCCGAAAGCCAAATGGACCTACACGGTGGGTATGGAATTGCAGGCGATGCTGGACACCTACACCCGCTACGGCAACGACCGCATCAAAGAGTACGTGATCCGATACGCCGACACGATGGTCAACGCGAAAGGCGAGATCCTCACCTACAAAAAAGAGGACTACAACGTCGACATGGTCTGCTCGGGCGTGATGCTGATCCGGGTCTACGAAATGACCGGCGAGAAAAAGTATAAAGCCGCCGCGGACCTGCTGCGCAAGCAACTCTGGGAACAGCCCCGCACCTCGGGCGGCGCCTTCTGGCACAAGAACATCTACCCCCACCAGATCTGGCTGGACGGCCTCTACATGGCCGCCCCGTTCTACGCCGAGTACGTCTCCCGCTACGAGTGCGACACGGAGCAGAAAGACGATTTCAAAGACATCGCCAACCTTTTCCTGGAGACCGCCAAACACACCTACGACCCCGCCACGGGCCTCTACCGCCACGCATGGGACGAGGCGCGCAGCCAGCCGTGGGCCGACCCCGTGACAGGCCTCTCGCCCTGCGTCTGGGGCCGCGCGATGGGCTGGTACACGATGGCGCTGGTCGAAGCGCTCGACTACCTCCCCGCCTCGACGAAGGGCTATAAAGAGATGGTCTCGATCCTTCAAGGCATCTACGACGTGCTGCCGCGCTACCGCGACCCGAAGACCGGCATGTGGTTCCAGGTGCTCGATCAAGGCGCGCGCGAGGGCAACTACGTGGAGGCCACCTGCTCGTCGATGTTCACCTACGCCATGCTCAAGGCCGTCCGCCAGGGCCACCTGCCCGCCGACCGCCTCACCGAAGCGATGGCGAACTACGACAACCTGATCAAGACCTTCGTCCGCGAAGAACCCGACGGTAAGGTCACGTTAACCCAATGCTGCCAGGTGGCGGGCCTGGGCGGCAAGCAGAACCGCAGCGGCACCTTCGAATACTACATGAGCGAGCCCATCGTGGACAACGACCCGAAAGGCACCGCCCCCTTCATCTGGGCCTCGCTGGAACACGAATCCCTGATGGTTTGCAACGCCGCGACCGCCCCGAAAAAGGGTAAAAAATCGAAATAACCCCCCTTCTATATCTTTTTTTTATCATTCTGAACGAAGTGGTGCCGCCCGGCACCCGGAGAATATTTTGTCATTCTGAACGAAGTGAAGAATCTTGGCCGGGCTGTGCTGCTGCAAACTCTTCCGACCCAGATTCGTCGCTTCGTTCAGCATGACAACCACAAAACAGCGGCGCCCCCCGAAAACCGGAAGGCGCCGTTCTCATTAAGCATCCGACTAATAGATCCCCTGGTTGCGGTGATCCCCAAACCGCGTCTTTTCCGTCCGTTTGAGCGGAATATTCATCCCATGCGTCTCTTCTAACCACGTGTAGAGGTCCGAGTTAAGCTGCTTGATCAACGCCTGGTGCTCGGGCGCCGCGATCAGGTTATTGGTCTCGAACGGATCCGCGACCAGGTCATAGAGCTCATTGGTATCCCAGATCCCATGGTAACGGATATACTTGTACCGGTCCGTGCGCACCCCGAACGTGGTGGGCGTCTGCGGGAAGTCGTACTCCCAGTAATACTCGTAATAGATCCGCTCGCGCCACTTATCGACCGGCTTGCCCTGCAGCAGCGGCAACATCGAAGTCCCGCGCATCTGCGACGCCTTTTCGATCCCGCAAGCCTCCATGACGGTGGGCGCGATGTCGATGTTCTGCACCATATTCTCCACCACGGTCCCCGGCTTGATGATCTCGGGACAGTAGGCCAGCATCGGCACGCGCACCGAAGCCTCATAGAACGTCCGTTTGTCGATCAACCCGTGCTCGCCCCAGCAGAACCCGTTGTCGCCCATGTAGATCACCAGCGTGGAGTGGTCGAGCCCCTGCTCGCGCAGAAAATCGAAAAGACGACCCATACTTTCGTCCAGCGAGGTGATCGCCTCGCAATAGTTGCGCACGCAATCCAGGTAAGGCGTCTTGCCGTGATAGGCGTAGTCGACCCCATGCCAGCTCTCGCGCTGCTGCTTCACCCAATCCGGCAGGCGTCCCTCGCCGTACCACTCCGCACCCCCGACCGGTTTGCCGTCGGAGGCCACAGAGGGGATCTGATGCTGCTGGTAGTAGGGCGTATAGTAGGACTCGGGCTGCGGCACCGGCTCGTTCTTATAGATGCCGGTATTCTTGCCCGAAGCCTGGAAAGGCTCATGCACGGCCTTGTGCGAGAGGTAGACGAAGAAAGGCTTATGCTTATTCTCGCGGATGAAATCCATCGAATGGTCCGTGAGCAGGTCGGTCACATAAGCCTCCCTGGGATAGGTCACCCACTTGCCGTTGACGTTCATGCGCACGTTATAGTAAGTCCCCTGCCCCACGAAACTCTCCCAATGGTCGAACCCGGGCCGCGGGTCGGCGCCCGAATCGCCCATGTGCCATTTGCCGAAGAACCCGGTACGGTAACCGGCCTTTTGCAAATATTGCGGGAAGTAGGTCAGCCCGTCAGGCACAGGCGCCTGGTTGTCGACCACGGTATGCTCGTGCGAGAAGAGCCCCGTGAGGATCGAGGCGCGCGAAGGCGAAGAGAGCGACGTGGTTACGAACGCGTTACGCACATACGCCCCGTTCTGCGCCATGAAATCCATGGTCGGCGTGCGCAGCCAGGGCACCCGGTCGAGAAACCCCATGTAGTCGTACCGGTGGTCGTCCGAGAGGATGAAGATCACGTTACGCGGTTTGGCATCGGGGACGCGTTTGACGGTCACCCCCGGCTTGGCCGCCACCGCCGCCAACGGCAGGCAAAGGGCGATAGTGGTAATCTGCTTCATATTTTATTGGATTGGTCGTTTGCGTAAAGATCAAAGTTACGCTTTTTCCCATCAATAAGAATAACACTTTTTCGTACAAGAATTTCCAATCCGCAAAATTTCCCCGGAAACATGATCCCGACGAGGCCTGTTTGCCATTCCAAGTGAAACGGCGCCGCCCGGCACACGGGGGAATATTTGTCATTCTGAGCGCTCAAAAAAAACGGAACCCACCGTCAGGCGGATTCCGGGGATATATTATAACGGATGCGAAGTCCGGGAGAAGGCTATTTTATTCCATGACGGGGTCAGCGCTCACAACTCTTATTCAATAGACCGAAAACTTCGCATCCGAGGTCATTCGTTAGGCCAGTGCGACGAGATTCACGTCAGCAGGGATCACTTTCGGTGCCATGGCCGTACGTCCCTGGGACGATCGGCTGCGGTAGTTCGCAGGCGTGGATCCGTACTCTTTCTTGAACAGCTTGATGAAATGGGAGGTGTTGGGGAAATTGCAGGCCACACCGATCTCGGAGATGGATTTGTCGGTCGAGACGAGCAACAGCCGGGAGTGCATGAGACGTTGGCGGATAAACCATTTGTGGGGCGGTTCGGCATAATGGCGGCGGAACTCTTTTTTGAACGAGGTAAGGCTGCGGTTGCACTTTCCGGCCAGGTCGTCTATGGAGATCGAGGAGAAGATATGGTCGTGTACGGTGCGCTCGAAACTGTCGCGCAGGGAATCCATATTCCCTAACACTTTACTTTTCAGGCAGCAATCGGGATGCGTCATCAGCAGGTAGATCAACTCGGTCATCTTGATGTTCTCGGCCGTTTCGTCCGAGGCGAAGAGCTCTTCGCGCACATACTGGTTGATGGTCAGGAAGAAATTCCGCACGGTATTCCAGGCCGGATAGACCACATGGGCGGTGGTGCTGCACTTCTCGCACGAATGGTCGTTGGTCACGTTCAACCCGTAAGTCATGTTCAGGTTGGTCAAAATGCGCCCGAGTTGCGCGGTGGTGTAATAGAAAACGATCTGCTCGAAAGGCCGGTCGCCATCGGGAATATTCTCCACATAGTGGGTTCCCGCGCCCAGGTAGAAGAGCTCGCCGCGGTTGACCTCATAGCGCATGTCGCCATAGTAGAGGTACTTCCGGCCGCGGATCACATACCCGACGGCATGGCGTGAAAAATTTTGGGACTGAATGCCGATCCGCGAATGTTGGACATATTTTGCGATCATCGGCTGTCTTGGCAGGTTTTGTAGCGAAGGTGTCATAACAGTCATTTTTATAAGTCCTTTTCCATTATCAAATGTTCACAATGCAAACATACAATAATATCTTGTAAATGCAATATTTTATTTGAAAAAAATCAAATAAAAATAAATATTTTTTTCGAGTTATTTATATTTTATTATATATCAAATATTTAAATGCGCGTCTATGTATTGTAATTTTTGCATTTCATACAATATTATATTGTATCAATTATTTCCGCACAAAGCAGTAATTTTGCATCCTGTAAGAGCTCGTTATGAAAAACCGACCCAAAACAACGACCCCGCCCTCCCTGAAGGAGCAATTGGAATTCGACAGGGAACACATCTGGCACCCGTACACGTCGATGACCGACCCTTTACCGGTATATCCGGTGGCCTCGGCCCATGGAGCGGTGCTGACCCTGGCCGACGGGAGGGAGCTCGTCGACGGCATGTCCTCGTGGTGGTGCGCCATCCACGGCTACAACCACCCCGCGCTCAACGCCGCCGCCGCGGCCCAGCTTGAAAAGATGTCCCACGTCATGTTCGGCGGCCTGACGCACGCCCCGGCCGTGGAACTCGCCCGCCGCCTGGTCGCGATGGCCCCCGACGGGCTGGATAAAGTTTTCTATTGCGATTCCGGCTCCGTAGCGGTCGAGGTGGCCGTGAAGATGGCCATACAATATATGCACGCGCGCGGAGATCGCGGCCGCAGCGCCATCGCCACCATCCGCGGCGGCTACCATGGCGACACGTGGCACGCCATGTCGGTCTGCGACCCCGTAGGCGGCATGCACTCCCTCTACACGGGCCGCCTGCCGGTACAGTATTTCGCCCCGATGCCCTCGATCCCCTTCGGCGGCGAATGGGACGACGCGGATTTCGCCCCGATGGAGCGCCTGCTCGAAGAGCGATCCAACCAGTTGGCCGCCGTCATCCTGGAACCCGTCGTGCAGGGCGCGGGCGGCATGCGCTTCTACCACCCGCAATACCTGGTGCGCCTGCGCGAGGCCTGCACCCGCCACGACATCATGCTGATATTCGACGAGATAGCCACCGGCTTCTGGCGCACCGGCCGCCTCTTCGCCGCCGACTGGGCCGGCGTGTCGCCCGACATCATGTGCGTCGGCAAAGCGATCACGGGCGGCTACATGAGCTTCGCCGCCGTAATGGCCACGACCGAAGTAGCCTCGACGATCTCCTCCGCCCCGCCCCACGCCTTCATGCACGGCCCCACCTTCATGGGCAACCCGCTGGCCTGCGCCGTAGCCTGCGCCTCGCTCGACCTGCTGACGACCGACCCGCCCGTAGGCCGCATCGCCCGCATCGAACGCCAGTTAGAGCAAGGTCTATACCCCCTGCGCGGCCAAAAAGGCATCGCCGATGTGCGCATCCTGGGCGCGATAGGCGTAGTGGAAATGCAAACCCCCGTCGACATGGCGGCCATCCAACGCCAATTCGTAGAATCCGGCGTCTGGATCCGCCCCTTCGGCCGCCTGGTCTACGCCATGCCCCCCTACATCATCACCGAGGAACAAACCGACACCCTGACGGCAGCCATGCGCAAAGTCCTCACTGACTAATTTTGTCATTCCGAGCCCATTTGACTACGCTCAGGGTAAACTCCGCGGTGCCGCCCGGCACTCGGGAGTATTTTGTCATTCAGAGCGAAGCGAAGAATCTTGGTCGGGCTGTGCCGAAACACTTCCGACCAAGATTCTTCGCTTCGCTCTGAATGACAAAAAACCACACCCTCCTGCCCAAACAGGAGGGTGTGTCATAAAAACGAATTTCCCCGCAGGGCCGAGCCCCAAGATAACTGCAAGCGGGGAAACCCGTAATCAATTCAAAATCCAAACCAGTGAAGGAAGCGAACCCTGTGTGTTAGCACCAACCACCGTCCGAACTTTCGCTGTGCATAGAGTGCGTCGATTTTTGTCGATCGTCAGCCTTTTTAACCGGAGCGTACTGTAGTACGTGAGGATTAAAAAGGCTGAGGATCGGCGAAAAGCGGCGTGCTATATGTGCAGCCGCAGCAGCACCAACCACCTAAACGACGCCCTGGGCCATCATGGCATCAGCCACTTTGATAAACCCGGCGATATTGGCTCCTTTCACATAGTCGACGTACCCGTCCTTGCCCGTCCCATGCTTCACGCATGCGGCATGAATATCGTTCATAATGGTCCCCAGCCGCTTGTCGACCACATTCTGGCTCCAGCTCATGCGCATCGAGTTCTGCACCATCTCCAACCCCGAAGTCGCCACCCCGCCGGCATTGGCCGCCTTTCCGGGCGCGAAGAGGATCTTCTTCTCGCGGAACACCTCGACCGCCTCGGGCATGCAGGGCATGTTAGCCCCCTCGGCCACACAGAGACAACCGCCGGCGACAAGTTTGCGGGCGTCGACGCCGTCGAGTTCATTCTGTGTGGCGCAAGGAAGGGCTATGTCGCAGGCGATACCCCAGGGGCGCTTACCGGGATGGAAGGTCGCTTCGGGAAAATGCTTGGCATACTCGCTGATGCGCCCGCGGCGCACGTTCTTGAGCTCCATCACCCACGCGAGCTTGACCGCGTCGATCCCTTTGGGGTCGTGGATAAACCCGCCCGAATCGGAGAGCGTCACCACTTTGGCGCCCATCTGGGTGGCTTTCTCGGTGGCATACTGGGCCACGTTGCCCGCCCCGGAGATGGCGACCAATTTACCGCGGAAACTCTCGCCGCGCGTGGCGAGCATCGCCTGGGCGAAGTAGCACACCCCGTAGCCGGTCGCCTCGGGCCGCAGCGGGCTTCCGCCCCAACCCACGCCCTTGCCGGTGAGCGTACCCGAAAATTCGTTGTTCAGGCGCTTGTACTGCCCGTACATATATCCGATCTCGCGCCCGCCCACGCCGATGTCGCCCGCAGGAACGTCCGTATCGGCGCCGATGTGGCGCTGCAATTCCGTCATGAAACTCTGGCAGAACTTCATCACCTCGTTGTCCGAGCGCCCTTCCGGATTGAAGTCCGAGCCCCCTTTGCCGCCGCCCATGGGCAGGGTGGTCAGGCTGTTCTTGAATACCTGCTCGAAAGCGAGGAATTTCAGGATCCCGAGGTTGACACTCGCGTGGAACCGGATCCCGCCTTTGTAGGGCCCGATGGCACTGTTCATCTGCACGCGGTAGCCGCGGTTGATCTCCACCTGCCCACGGTCATTGAGCCACGGCACGCGGAACATGACCACGCGTTCGGGCTCTGCGATGCGCTCCAGGATTTTCTGCTCTTGTAATAGGGGGTGATCCAATATATAAGGTGCGAGGCTTTCGGCCACCTCCTGCACCGCCTGGTGGAATTCCCCCTCTCCGGGATTCATGGCCTTGATCCGGCCCATGAAATCCTCAACGTACTTTTGTTCTTTGACTTCCATATCTTAATCTTATTTTCCGCTACAAAAATAACGTTTTTTCACCTTTTGTACAAATTTACCCCACACCGCAGGGTTTGAGTTAAATATTTAACATAAAAAATAATTAAAATTTTTCAGTAATCCGCCCATCCTGGTTTCTATCGAAAACCAGATAGCGCCTGAGAGGAAAAATCTATAATCTTAAAAATTTTTAATATTTTTTTTTGCGTAAAATTGAACAATCCCCTATCGGAAGGCATGGGACACAATTTTCACAAAAACGTGTTACAAATAGGCAACAGCAATGGCATTGCGATCCGATATTTATGAATATCTTTGTGAAATTGGCTAAATTTTCATGTATCGCTTCCTGTCCCTGCTAATCGCTGTCTCGTTTTGCGGCACCGTTATGGCGCAGACCTCTGTCCTGCGCGGGCGCGTGCTTTCGGACGTCGATTCGACGGCGCTCTCCGGGGCGATGGTGGTGCTGACGGGCAACGAACATACCAGCGCCATCAGCGACACGTTAGGCCATTTCGAGCTTCGGGGCGTCCCCTACGGCCCCCAGTCCCTGCAATTCATCTTCCTGGGCTACGACAACCGGGTGGTCCCGGTGGTGGCCAAAGGCGCCGTCACGCAGATGAGCGACGTCTACCTCACCGAGAGCGCGAGCCTGATCGCCGAGGTGGTCATCCGCGGCGAGGTGCCGATGGCGGTGCTGCTCAGCGACACGACGCAGTACAACGCCGAGGCGTTCAAGACCAACCCCGACGCCGACGTGGAGGAGCTGATCACCAAGATGCCGGGCGTGATCATCCAGCAGGGCAAGATCGAGGCGCAGGGCGAGCCCGTGCGGCGCATCTACGTGGACGGCAAGCTCTTCTTCGGCACCGACCCGATGGCCGCCCTGAAAGCCCTGCCGGCCGACGCCGTGGAGAGCATCCAGCTGTTCAACGCCCCGAGCGAGGAGTCGCGCCTGACCGGCTTCGACGACGGCAACACGCAGAAAGCGATCAACATCGTCACCAAATCGAAATCCAAAACGAGCACGATCATCAAAGCCGAGGCCTCCGCGGGCCGCAACGCCGGGCGGGCGGAGATCTCCCCCTTCCGTTACCTGACCGGGGGCAATTTTTCGCGTTTCACCCCGAACCACCGCTTCACCTTCTCGCTACTCTCGAACAACGTGAACACCCGGAAGTTCGGCGAGGACGAAGCGGGCGGCGGCGACGCGGAACTGGACGCCAACGGCAACATCAAGAACCTGCCCCAGGGCATCCAGCAGATCAACGGCGCGGGCGTGAACTACGTCTACGAAAAGGAGAACCTGCTGAAAATAGAGTCGAGCTACTTCTTCGACTACACGGACAGCCACATCAAAACCCACATCGAGAACAATTTCTACCCGGACCAGAAATTCAAGCAGAAGTCCTCCGTCACGGATAACGACTATTTCGCCAAGAACATCAACCACCGCTTCAACACCCGCGTGGAGTGGAAGCCCAACAAATGCCACACCTTCGTGGTCGCCCCCCGCATCACCTACCGCACGTACGAGGTCGACCCCCGCGGATCGTACCTGGAAAACAACCAGGTGAACCTCGACGACAAAGTCGTGCGCAACCGCTCGCGCACCTACTCGCCCGTCGACAACAGCTATTTCACCGGGTCGAGCGACCTGCTGTGGACGTTGCGTTTCCCCAAGCGCGGCCGGACTTTCACAACCTCCTTCACCATCTCCCTGGCCGAGAACTCGCTCGACCAGTATGTGGTCGACAGCCTGCGACAGAGTTACACCTACATCAAGGCGCGAGACGAATATGAATGGCGGGATATGGCCGCCGGCAACTGGCAGAATCGCCATACCCCCCAATCCTCGAACACGAACTCCATCCGCGGGAAGGCTATCTGGACGGAGCCGATCAGCATGAACCCGAAGGGATCCCACCGCGTGATGTTTTCCTACACGTACCGCTACGAGTGGAGCGATTTCGACAAGCAATCTTTCACCTACTCGCAGCAGGAGATGGATTACACGGACCAGGATATGAAGCTCACCAACGTCTATTCGCGTAACTACACCACCAACTCCCTGGGCGCAGGATACGCTTTCCACAGCCCCAACCTGACCTTCAACGGTGACCTGGATTTCCAGCGCGCCAACCAGCACCACATGGAAGAGCTGCCGAACCAGATAGGGACCGATCGCGCGTACTTCGACCTGCAACCGAGTTTTTCGCTAAAATACAGCCTTTCGAAAAAACGTTACCTGCGCCTGCAATACAAGGGCCGTTCGGTGATCCCCAACATCCAGCTCATGCAGGACGTGCTGAACACCACCCGTCCCTCCTTCCTGGTGCAGGGCAATCCTAACCTGAAAGAGGGGTACAGCCACACCCTGGAAGCATTCTACAACACGGCCGACACCAAACGCTCGACCAACCTGACGATCACCCTGCGCGGTACGACCACCTCCAATTACGTGACCAACCGGAACGAGGTCTTCTCAGACCCGACCGAACTGCACGTGATCCCTTCCGACCCCAACTCGGAGGTCTACCGGACCCAGGCGGGCGCCCTGCTGTCGACCCCCGTGAACATGGACGGCTACGGCACGATCAACGCCACGGGCACATACAGCTTCACCCTGCGCCCCATCCGCAGCAACATCAACCTCACGGGCATCTACGTCTACACCAACATGCCCTCCTATTTCCGGGAAAACGGCCAGACGCTCTCCAACCTGGCCCGGACCAACTCCATCGGCGCCCGCGTGGGCGTGACGAGCAACATCTCGCGCAACGTCGACTTCAACGTCTACTCGACCACCACCTTCAACGACACCTACAACACCGCCCGCCAAAGCGACCAGTACCTGAACCAGAATTTTTACTACTCGGTCAACATCATCTTCTGGAAGGGCTTCGTGTTCAACTCCGTGCTCTCGTGGCGCTACTACCGCTCCTCCTCGGCCCCCGACATGAACCTCTCCTATTACGTGCTCAACGCCGCCATCGGCAAAAAGGTATTCCGCAACCGGTCGGGCGAGGTACGCCTTTCGGTGTACGACATGCTCGACCAGAACACCAACCGCCTGCACTACGTACGCGACGCCTATATCCAGGACGTGCAATCCAACTCGCTGGGCCGCTACGTGATGCTGCGTTTCTCATACCGCTTCAACTCGATGTCCCAACGAAAGGGCCAGGTCGAGGTGAAGAACCCCCAGCAGATCGGGGTGAAGGCCCTGCAAAACATGAACCGTCCCGCCGGCCAGCAAGGCCAGCCCACCCGGCAACCCGGCGCCGCACAAAAACCCGCAACCCAAAGACCATGAGCGAAAACCGCAACATACGCGTCGAAACCGACGCCGAATTCGAAAACTCGATCCGCCCGCGGGAACTGGTCGCCTTCAGCGGCCAGGAGAAGATCGTGGACAACCTGACGGTCTTCATCCAGGCCGCCCTGATGCGCGGCGAGGCGCTGGACCACGTCCTGCTGCACGGCCCCCCGGGCCTGGGCAAAACGACCCTGGCGAACATCATCAGCAACGAGATGGGCACCTCGCTCAAAGTCTCCTCGGGCCCCGTGCTGGACAAACCGGGCGACCTGGCAGGCCTGCTGACGAACCTGCAGGAGGGCGACGTACTGTTCATCGACGAGATCCACCGCCTCTCGCCGATCGTGGAGGAGTACCTCTACTCGGCCATGGAGGACTACAAGATCGACATCATGCTGGACAAAGGCCCGAGCGCCCGCTCGATCCAGATCGAACTGAACCCCTTCACGCTGATCGGCGCCACGACCCGCAGCGGACTGCTTACCAGCCCCCTGCGCGCCCGCTTCGGCATCCAGTGCCACCTGGAATACTACGATTCGACGATCCTGCAAGGCATCATCCGCCGCTCGGCCTCGATCCTCGACATCCCGATCCGGGACGAGGCGGCCATGGAGATCGCCATGCGCAGCCGCGGCACCCCGCGCGTGGCGAACGCCCTGCTGCGCCGCGTGCGCGACTTCGCCCAGGTCAAGGGCGAGGGGATCATCGACCTGCCGATCACCCGCGTGGCCCTGGGCGCGCTGAACATCGACGCCCGCGGCCTGGACCAGATGGACAACAAGATCCTGCAGACGATCATCCACAAATTCTCCGGCGGCCCCGTCGGCCTGAACACCATCGCCACCGCCGTGGGCGAGGAGAGCGGCACGATCGAAGAGGTCTACGAGCCGTTCCTGATCAAGGAAGGCTTCCTGAAACGCACCCCCCGTGGCCGCGAAGCCACCGAACTGGCCTACAAACACCTGGGCATCGTCCCGCCCGCCCGGGAAGGCTCCTTATTCTAAATCCCTATGCCCCGCATCAAGATACGCAGCACGAACAGCGCCTCGGCGATCATCGCCGGGGCAGGCGGCGTATTGGCCGCCGCCGGGACGCTGCTGGTCGAAAGCACGGCCAAAGAAAGCAACTGGCTGATGCCCTTGGTGGCGGGCGTGGCCGTATTCATCGTCGTTTTCTTCGTCGCCCAACTGGTCATCCGCCGCTTCATCATCTACAAGATCAAACCGTTGTACCAGGTCGTCCTCTCGCAGGACATGAAGACCGGCCAACTCAAGGACCACCTGATGCGCCGCAAGGACATCATCGGCCAGATCGGTTCCGAACTCACCGTGCTGGCCGAGCGCAACCGCAGCGAGATCGAACGGCTGAAAGACAACGAGCGCTACCGCCGTGAATTCCTGGGCAACGTCTCGCACGAGATGAAAACCCCGATCTTCACCCTGCAGGGCTACGTCTCGACCCTGTTGGACGGCGGGGTGGACGACCCCCAGGTCAGCCACCGCTACCTGGAGCGCGCCGAGAAAAGCATCGACCGGATGATCAACATCATCACCGACCTGGAAGAGATATCGAAACTGGAATCGGGCGTGCTGAACCTCTCGCGCGAGCGCTTCGACGTGGCCGAACTGACGCGCGAGATCGTCGACGACGCCTCCCTGGAGGCCGAAAAATACCGCATCACGATCACGGTCGGCAAGCCGGGCCACGACACCCCCCAACCTCCCGTCTGGGTCACGGCCGACCGCAACTACATCGCCCAGGTCATTACCAACCTGGTGATCAACTCGGTCAAATACGGCCGCGAAGGGGGCCAGACCCGCATCTCATTCGTGGACATGTTCGACCGCGTGATGGTCGAAGTGGCGGACAACGGCATCGGCATCGCCGCCGAAGAGATCCCCCGCGTCTTCGAACGCTTCTACCGCACGGACAAAAGCCGCTCCCGCGAAATGGGCGGCACCGGCCTGGGCCTGTCGATCGTCAAACACATCATCGAAGCCCACGGACAGCAAATTAGCCTACGAAGCCAGCCGGAAAAGGGGTCGACGTTTTCTTTCACGCTACCCAAAGGGTAGTGAAACGAGATATTCCGCTGCGCCGTACATTCCTCCCTGCCCCTTTGATAAAGGGGATCAATCTTAAAAATAGGTTGGCGGAGATCACTCCCTAACATCCTTATGGCCCTTTCGTCATGTCGGGGGGTTTGCCCGGACAGACAAGAAAAATGGTTTTTTTTGTGGGGGGCAACCACCACAAGTCCTAGGAAAGGGGGACAGTTAAAAATGAGGGCGGGGAGGCACCCCCCCGGGGGCGGGGGGGG
>JAVBPS010000089.1:0-27473 GCA_031549495.1 Rikenellaceae bacterium
TTAGTCGAGACATCTCAAAAGTCTGTTTGAGATGTCTCGACTAACGCTCGACATGACGGGCATGGATTGGGCTTTTTGCTTGGTCCTGCCTTTGTTGAGCGGCATTTGCAATGCCGCTTGCGTTATTCCGCGAATTTCAAATTCGCGTTTGTTCTGGCGACGGCATTACAAATGCCGCCGAACAAGGGTACACGCGCGATTACTGATTGGTGCTTCGCTCTGAATGACAAGCTAAATATCCCCGCGTGCCGGGCAGCACCGCTTCGTTCAGAATGGCGAAACAATCCCGGGGGGAAATCCGAAGTTCGTCTCAATTTCCCTATCTTTGCCCTCTGTAATCTGAAAACCAATAAAAAAATGCAAAAATACATTTGGGCGATAGCATGCGTCGCCGTCCTGGCAATGGCCGGCTGCGGCCGTGAATCCTCGCAGGATGTGGGCACCGAAATGCTCCAGGTAGAAACCTTCGCCCACTTCGCCGCGGGCGCCTACGAGGGGGTCTATCCGCTGGACGACCTGCTGACCCGCACCGGCTTCGGCATCGGCACGGTGGACGGCCTGGACGGCGAGATGTACGTGCGCGGCGGGCAGGCCCGGCGGGTCGCTCACACGGGCGAGGTGATCGACGTGCCGTCCGGGACGCTCACGCCCTTCGCGATGCTCTGCCGCTTCGAGCCCGACACGACCTTCCGGTTCACCCCCGGCGAAGAAACGCTCTACGAACGCATCGACCGCGTGATGGACGACGCTGGGTTGCTGCTGGCCGTCGAGGTCAGCGGCGCTTTCCGTTCGATCACCACCCGCTCGGTGCCCCGGCAGGAGAAACCCTATAAAACGATCACCGATATCGTCGCCACCGAGCAGGTGGTCTTCGAGAACGGGCCATCCGCAGGCACAGCCGTCGGCTACCGCATCCCCGCGCGGCTGGAGGCGCTCAACGCCCCCGGCTACCACATCCATTACGTCTCCGACGACAGTGCGCACGGCGGGCATGTGCTCAGCTTCGAGCCCGAAAGCGTGACCGTTTCCGTGCAGGTGCTCGACGGGATCACGCTCGTCTACCGGACGAAATAACGTAGTTATTTCGTCCGGTAGACGAGCTGGAGGAAACGGGCGAAAGAAACCGCCCGTTTCCTCCTTTTTTCGCTTCCGCTGCGCTGGCGGTAACGGGCGAAAAAGACCGCCCGTTTTCCTCCTCCTTGCTCGGCATAGCCAAGCAAAAAGACGCTTGCCGCTGCTCTCGCTGCGTTCGTCGGTACCCCCCTGCCCCCCTTTGGAAAAGGGGGGTGCGCCCGGCCAACGCACCCTTTGCTCTACGCAGTCATTTTGAGATGTCTCGACTAACGCTCGACATGACGCGCACAGAACGGCGGTAGCCGCAGGCGGTGGCGCGGTGGCACGGAGCGGACGCCAGTGAGGGTTGGCCCGGCGCCATGAAGCGGGAGGCTTGGGACCCGCCAGGGTTTTCGGGAGACCAAGGCCGGAAACTGGAATGGGAGGCCGTAGCAGAGCGAAGGCGTGCGATGTGGCCTGTGCGCAATGGAATTTCCGGCCGACTCTCCCGAAAACCCGTAAGCGGGTAAGCCGGGAGCGCGGCGCCTTGATTTTTTTGCTTACTTTTTTGATCAAGCAAAAAAGTAAGTCGCCCGTAGGCGAAAAAGGCCCTGTGACCGTCGGCCAAGAAAACATCTATCTCAACTATATGATTGAATGTCGGCATAAACTGCCGGCGTTTTTTATTCGGTACCCCGAATGTACCATTTCGGTAACGATATGGGCGCGCCGGGTACTTTCGCACGCGTACGCATGGCGCGTGTGCCTTAGCTTTGGCTTCCAGAACGTAAAACCCGAAGCCATGACCCTGCTCGACCAATACCGCCACGACTCGCCGGACGGCCTGCCGGTCACCCATTACGAATACGCGTTGGACATGGACGTCGTCCGCGGGGGTCGCCTCTCGTCGGCCGCCGCCGGGATCGCCATGATCGAACGTTGCCTCTCGGACATCGTCCACCGCCCCGTGGAGTTCTACCTGTTGCAGGCGTGCCGTTTCTTCTCGGTAGCCGGGATGCTCTGCGCCGGGGAGTTGACGATGGACATTTCGGTGAGCGAATCGGAGCCGGGCGACTACGGCGTGCAGGTCGAGATCACCGACTGCGACCGCGTGCTGGTGGAGCTCTGCGGCCGCCTGGCCCCCGCCCCGGCCGAACGGGAGGTCTGCTGAAGCGCGGATGCGTTCGGTCCCGGCTGTCCCGCATTCGGTAACCGGAATGGCCGCTTGGGTAACTTCCGGTAAAAAGAAACCACCTGCCACCCATACATTTGTCACAGCGAAAGGAAATAACAACCAAACAGATAAACCAACTTAAACCTTTTAAAAAACCAACACCATGAAAAAAACTGTTTTCGGGATCATGATGATCCTCGGCCTCGGAGCCACGACCCTCAATGCTCAGAACATCTCGGGCGGTATCAAAGCGGAAGCCAACCTATCCAACTTCATCCTCACGGATATGGACAACATGAAGAGCAAAATGGGCATCGGTGCCAGCTTGGGCGGCTTCGCGAAATTCGACCTGACGGAAAATTTCGCCATCCAGCCCGAACTGCTCTTCCACTTCCAGACTTCGAAGATGGAGAACAAGATCACCGGCAACGACCGTGATTACCAGTACTTCGGCATGGAGATCCCCGTGTACGCCATGGGCCAGTGGAAGAACTCTTCGGACGGCCGTTTCTACGCAGGTGTAGGCCCGTATGTAGGGGTGGGTTTCGATGCACGCAACACGGATCCGACCTATAAACTGTACAAGGAGAATGAACTCCAGGCCTGGGACTTCGGCTTCGGCGCACAGGTGGGCTATGAGTTCGCCAATGGCATCCAGATCAACGCAGGCTACAAGATCGGTGTGATCGACGCACTGGACGCAGGGAAAGACGACGCTACCATGCTGCCGCAGCGTATCTCGTTGGGTGTGGGTTTCCGGTTCTAATTCGGAGCGGCAGCAGCCTGGGCGGGGGCCCTTTATGCCCCCGCCCTTTTTTTCAAAACTATCTCGGTGTAGCTCAATCAGGCAGAGTGGCGGGGGTTTTTCAAAGGGAAAAACCCCGCAGGTTGCAGGTTCGAACCCTGTCGCCGGGACAAAACCAATGAAAATGCGATATGAAAAAACAGCTACTCCTGATCATGCTGGGGTGCGCTTGCGGAACGTTCTATTCCCTACCCGTCCGTGCGGGGACTCTCCGCCACCGTAACCGGCAGGAACACCGCCACGCGGCCGACAGCACGGCCCGATGCGCCCGCCAGGCCGAGGAGCGCCTGGTCTACGACAGCCTGCGCCGCTACCTGGACCACCTGCCCAGCTTCGGCATCTATAAGGATAACTATTTCATCACGGGCATTCCCACCGACCGCCAGGTCAACAAGTACACGGCCGACGCCAAATTCCAGATCAGCATCCGCCAGATCCTCTTCCGGAAAATCCTGCCGAAGAATAATGTGCTGGCGCTGACCTACACCCAGAAATCGTTCTGGGACATCTACCAGGACTCGTTCCCCTTCGCCGACAACAACTACAATCCCGGCCTGGTCGCCTCGCGCCCCATCACGCGCAACGGTCAGCTCAAGGGGATCGCGACGGTCGGCTTCGAACACGAGTCCAACGGCCGCGACTCGATCTGGTCGCGCAGTTGGAACTATTTCGTCCTCTCGTGCTCTTACTACGCCGCGCCGGGCCTTTCGTTCCAGGGGAAAGTGTGGCCGGGATGGGCCGGGAGCGACAACCGCGACCTGTACGACTACCGCGGCTGGGGCTGCGTGGCGGTCAACTACTGCAACCCGAGCGGCCGTTTCATCGCCTCGGCCGTCGTCACCCCGCGCAATAAATTCCGTGCCTTCAACACCCAGGTCGAGGCGAACGTGAAAGTGTGGCGCAGCGCCAACCAATACCTTTTCGTGCAGTGGTACCAGGGCTACGGCGAGGGACTGATGAATTACAACCAATACAGCTCCATGGTGCGCGTAGGGATCTGCATCAAACCGCAGGATAAGCGGTTTTATTGATATGCATCCCGTCATGTCGAGCGTTAGCCGAGACACCTCAAACGAATCGCCCGCAGTCTGTTTGAGTTGTCTCGGCTAACGCTCGACATGACGAAAATTTTATTATTTTTATCGTCATGAAAATCATCCTAAACCCCCGCTATTCCCATTTGAAGGAGTTTATAGACGGCATTCCCGCAGGTCGTTACACGTGCGACGAGCTGATGCACGGAGGTCGCAACACGGTCGAGCGGGTCATCGCGCCGGACGGCACGGTGCTGGTCGTCAAGCGCTATAAGCGCCCCACGCGCGCCAACCAGGTGATCTATTCCTTCCTGCGTTGGAGCAAGCCGCGCCGCTCGTACGAATTCGCCCGCCGCCTGGAGCGCCTCGGCTTCCACACGGCCGAGCCTGTGGCCAGCATCGAGGTGCCGCGCTACGGGATCTTCCACACCGGCTACCTGGTCACGCGCCTGGTCGAAGGGCGCCTGCTCTCGGACGTGAACACGTGCCACCCGGCCGAACGCGAGGAGATTCTGCGCGATTTCGCCCGCTTCACGCTCGACCTGCATCTGACGGGGATCCGCCACGGCGATTACAACGCGGGCAACGTCTTCTTC
Source organism: Rikenellaceae bacterium (assembly GCA_031549495.1). Lineage (GTDB taxonomy): Bacteria > Bacteroidota > Bacteroidia > Bacteroidales > Rikenellaceae > JAVBOW01. The sequence continues at coordinate 4,663 of JAVBPS010000089.1, forward strand.
CGCCGCGCGGGCGAGGGATATGAATTCTCGTTGGTGGACATCAACCGGATGCAGTTCCGCCGCCGGCTTTCGAAGAAGATATGCGTCAAGGAGTTCTGGGGGCTGCTCAGCCGCCGGGATATGATCTCGGTGGCGGCGCAATACGCCACCCTGCGCGGCTGGAACGCCGACCTGTTCTGCGCCGGGGTGCTCATGGAACGCGGTTTCGATCTGCGCGGCAAAGCGAAAAGGGTGTTGAAAGCCGCCATCCGGCCGTTTACTAAAAAGCGCAAACTCGTCCTGTAACCGTCCCGTAGGGGCACCCCTTGCGGGTGCCCTTTTCTATGAAAGAAGAAGGGCACCCGCAAGGGGTGCCCCTACGGGACGGTCATCAGGCGGAATTTACGGAAACCGCACCTTGAATTCATGCCTGCGCGCATCCTTGCCGCCCGGCCCCGAGAGGACGGCGGTCAGGGTGCCGTTTGCCATCGTGCAGAGCACCTTGCTGTTATTGTCGTTGACCACCACGGGGAAGAACACCTGCGCACTCGCCTCTTCGAGCGAGTAGCGGTGGGTATGCCCCGAGAACATGGCGGCCACCCCGGCGCGGTTGAGGGGCGGAACCAGCGTGCGGCCCACCTCCGCGGTACCGTGCCAGCTGCCGGGCGAGGGGGGAATGTGCAGGAAGACCACCCGCGCTTGGGCATCCTTCACGCGCGGGGTCTGCAATTCGGCCTCCAGCCAGCGCCCTTCGGCCGTGCGATAGTCGTCGAACGCCGCGCGGTTATAGTATTCGATGTCCGTGTCGGGCTTGTCCTCGCCCCCGTCGAGCACCAGGAAGCAGACCGGGCCGATGTTGAACGAGTAGTAATAGAGCCCCGTCGGGGTGGGGAAGTAGTCGACCAGATCAATGGAAAGCTCCCCGCGCGTCTCATGGTTGCCGCGGGCGTAAACGACCGGCACCTGCCGGGCGAAAAGTTCCGTGCAGGCGTCCATGTAGTCCGTAAACACCTGCTGTTCGCTCTCCACGCTGTTGGACATGTCGCCGTTCAGGACCACGAAATCGACCTGGCTGAAATCCACGTCGGCGACCAGCTCTTTCAGGAACTCCGCCCGCCCGTGCACATCGTTCAGAATGAGGAAATTGATCTGTTTGGCCGCCGGGTCGAACGTACGGAATGAAGGTGCGGTCTGGGAGTAGACGTTGGTCGAGGCGACGGGGCCGTACGAGGTCTTGTTGTTGGGCCCGGTGGCGGTGGCCAGCTGCGAGAAGACGCGGTAGCGGTATTCTTTGCCCGGCTCGAGGCCCGTGATGCGCACCGTATGCACGGTCTTGGCGGTATGGCGTTTGCCGTGCTGCGTATCATAGAATTTCGGACGTTCGGATGCATAGAAATGCTCCTTGCCACCCGGGGCGACCTCGGCCCACGAGAGGGCGGGCTTATCCGTGGTCCAGACCACGGTCACCCCGTCCGGGGACATCTGGGTCAGGTAAGGGCCGTGGGTGATCTTGATCTCGGCCTTGTTTTGCGCCGCCGCCATCAAGGGCAGCGCCATAAGAATGAATAGCAGTTTTTTCATCGTTCCGATAAGTTCTGGTCTTGTCCAAAGGTAGAGAAAAAATATCCGCAAATAAAACGCAACAAAAGGGCCTAATCATGCCCCACACGATCCAAATGGCCGTAAAACCGGCTTCCCGGGTCCTCCCGGGCGGCATGGATATTGTAAATTCCAATATAATATTGTACGTTTGTGAATGAATATTGTAATAAAACGCACAAAAAAGCCCCGCCGGTAAGGCGAGGCGCGGAAAGAAAATAAAACCGTGTAGTCCCGACGGGAATCGAACCCATATCAGAGGAACCGGAATCCCCCATTTTATCCATTAAACTACGGGACCGTAGTGGAAAGTGAATGCAAAGGTGCGTGTTTTTATTTTCTGATGCAAGTGAAAGGCGAATAAAATTAAACGAGTTCAAGGCGGAAGATGCTCGATAATTGGCAGAGAATAGAGAAAGTGGTAAATTGGACCGGCTTGTCGGTCAACGCTTTCGCGCGCAATATCGGCCTGAAGCGCGCCGAAAACCTCTACCAGATCAAAAAAGGCAACCACGGCATCAGCAAGGAGTTGGCCGAAATGATCACCGCCAAATATTCCACCGTCAACAAATCATGGCTGCTCACCGGACAGGGCGAAATGTTCCTCGACGACGCCCGCGACATGAACAGCAACATCCCCTATTACAAGGTCGACGTGGTGCGCCTGCTCTCCTCGCGCGAATTCTTCACCCCCGGCTCCTTCCTCGCCCTGCCCTTCTTCCCGACCGGCGAACTGGCCGCCCTGCACATCGGTAACGCCATGGAGCCCGACCTGCCCTCGGGAAGCATAGTCATCCTGCATAAGATCGAACCGCAAAAGATCATGCCCGGCAAACAATACCTGGTCATGAGTTTGAACTTCAACGGTATACGTACCCTGCGCCGCGATCCGGCAAGCACACAGATCCGCCTGGTCCCCCGCAACCGCCAGGATTACGACGAAGTGATCATCGAAACGGAAGAAATAACCGGCCTGCACGAAGTGCTGGGGTATATCATGCCCTGGTATTGACAGAAGTCAATACCAGGGCATGACGTTTTTTCGTTCCGCTGCGCTGGCATATTAACGGGCGAAAAAGACCGCCCGTTTTCCTCCTCCTTGCGGGGCATAGTCCAAACAAAGGGACGTTTGGCCTCTGCTCCCGCTGTGAGCGTCGGTTCCCCCCTGCCCCCCTTTGACAAAGGGGGGTGCGCCAGGCCAACGCACCCTTTGCCCGGACTGATAAAATTTGTAAATTTGTGCTGTATTAATAATTCAAATTATGTTTTCAGGAATCGTAGAAGCAATGGCCGAAGTGGTCGCCATTAAAACCGATGCAGGTAACAAACATTTCACCCTGCGCGCCCCCTTCACCGCCGAACTCAAAATAGACCAAAGCATCGCCCACAACGGCGTATGCCTCACCGTAACCTCGCTCGAAGACGACCTGTACACCGTCACCGCCATCCGCGAAACCTTAGAGAAATCCAACCTCGGAGACCTCCTCGTCGGCAACCTGGTAAACCTCGAACGCAGCATGCGCCCCGACGCCCTGCTCGACGGACACATCGTACAAGGCCACGTCGACCAAACCGCCACCTGCGCCGCCATCGAAGAAGCCGACGGAAGCTGGTACTACACCTTCGAATACATCCCCCTGCAACCCGGAAACATAACCGTGGAAAAAGGCTCCATAACCGTAAACGGCGTAAGCCTCACAGTCGTAAACTCAAAGGAACGCTCCTTCCAGGTAGCCATAATCCCCTACACCCACGAACACACCAACTTCCAAACCCTCAAAGTAGGAACCCGCGTAAACCTCGAATTCGACATCATCGGCAAATACATCGCCCGACTGATGAAAGCATATCTCTAGTCGCGCCTTTTCGTTGCCGGATGAAAAAGACCATCCGGCTTCCTCCTCGTCGTTCGGCAGAGACGAGTAAAAAGACACTCGCCTCTGCGCTCTCTGACTTCGTCGGTTGAAAAAAGGCGCCCCTGCAACCTTTTCTGAAAACTGCGTTTTCTGATATTTTAGTTTGCTATATCTTGTAAGAGGTCGGAAGAGGGGAATAAACGGGAAGAGTCGCAAGGGAAACCCGGAAGCCTTATTCCCCGTTTATTCCCCTCTTCCGACCTCTATTAAGTCACAACAAAATAAATCATTGGATACGAAGTATCCACAAAAGTTTTTGGTGCCGCTTTTTCCAAAAAGCGGCGATTAGGAATCCTTTAAACAGTTGAGCTATGTGGTATTTATTGGCGGCTACGGTTGGGTCTTCTCTGCTGGTGATCATTTTGAAGTTGATCGGGATGCGGGGGGGGAATGTGACGGGGGCTATTACTGTCAGTTATTTGATGGGGGCTTTGGTTACTTTTTTGTTTTCTCCTGTGCCTGTTGTCTGGGGGGATATTTTTGCTGCTCCCTGGTTTTGGATGTCTTTGGTTGTGGGGGCTTCTTTTATGGTTTCGCTGAAGGTTTATGCTTTGTCGGCGGAGCGGAGCGGGGTTGCGGTGACGACTATTTCGGGCCGGGTGGCTATGGCTATTCCGGTGATCTTCGCTTTCGTTTTTTTGGGGGAGCAGGCTACCTGGGGGAAGATCGGGCTTTTGGTGGCGATCTTTGTTTCGCTTTGGCTGATCCTGCATAAAAAATCCCCGGCCGGGGAAGCTGAGGGCTCCCGGGGCCGGGGGTGGTTGGCTTTGGCCTGGCTGCCTTTGCTGGTTTTCCTGCTCAACGGGGTGAATGACACGATGATGCAGTATACGAAGCGGGCTTGTATCGGCGATTCCTCCTCGGACAATATGGTCTTTACCGGGACTATGTTCCTGGCCTCGGCCGTGACCGGGTTCTTCTTTTATTGGGGTGAGAACCGGGGGCGGTTGCCGATGCCGACACGCCGCACGACGCTTTGGGGCATCCTGCTGGGGACGGTGAACGCTGTTTGCTGCATCGGCATCCTTTACGCTCTGGAGCGCATGGACGGGTCGGTATTCTATCCGTTGTACTATGCCGGGGCGGTGATCATCGCTACGGTGGTCGGGGTCTGGGCCTTCAAGGAGAAACTCTCGGCGGTCAATTACCTCGGCATCGCGATAGCGCTTGCGGCGATCGTGCTGCTGGCGATGCTGTAGGGGTTAGCCTAGATTGCCGGGCATGGTTGTGAGAAAGACCAGGAAATAAATGACGATCATGATGATCGAAAACACGCCCATGAAGGCGTACAATTTCCCCTGGTAGTTCAATGCCTGCGTCATCGCTTCGGTGTCGTCATCCGTGACCGCTTTCTTTGTGTAGACTGAGAACCTGTAGAAGCATATCCACGGGTAGATATAAATGCCGAGGATGACCAATATCATCAGGGTGAAGGTCAGGTTTTTGTGTCCACCCGTCTGCTGGGCTCCCCCAATGATGCCGCCTAAGATGGCAAGACCCATGAATATACCGTAAAGGACGGCCAGGAATTTAGTCCATTTGGCCGTCCGGATAAGATGGATCTTTGCTTCTACGGTAATCTTTATCCCGGTTTCGTCCGTTCCGGTTGCCGGTTCATCCGGGCGAATCTGCTCTTCCATACTACAGTGCGCTGGCTACGGCCAGGGCGATCCCTCCGATAATGAACATCAGGGCGTAGGAGCAGAGGCCGATCAGGGCGAGCACACCCATGTAGGTGTACATCATTTTCTGGTAATTCAACGCTTCGGTCAGGGACGGCGTGTCGTCTTCGGCGAGGGCTTTCTTGATTTTGCTCACGAAGTTGAACAGGCATATCAGCGGGAAGGCGTAAACGCCGCCCACGATGATCGCCATCACGATATACATAATGCCCATCATCGAGGCGGGGAATGCCCCGACCCCCGAATCGAGCAGAGAGCTCAATTTCGAGGCGGCCCCGGTCATCAGGATGCCGAACAGCAGGAGGAACCCCACCATGACGGCATAGAAAATACCGATGAATTTAGCCCATTTGATCGTCGTGGCGAGGTGCAGTTTCGCTTCGGGGGTGATCTTCAGCTCCTTTACTTCTTTTACTTCGGGTGCCGGTTCGTTTTGGTAGATTTGTTCTTCCATGGCTATCAGATTAAGGATTTAAGGACGTTTTCGAAATCGCTCAGGCGCAGCATGTTGGGCCCGTCGCTTCGGGCGCAGTCGGGCTCGGGGTGTACCTCGAAGAAGTAGCCGTTCGCGCCGAATGCCTTGGCCGCCAGGGCCATCGCGGGCACGAACTCGCGGTTGCCGCCGGTGGCGCCGCCCGCCGCGCCGGGACGCTGCACGGAGTGGGTGCAGTCCATGATCACGCGCTCTGTGATGCGCAGCATGTCGGGGATGTTGCGGAAATCGACCACCAGGTTGTTGTAGCCGTAGATGTTGCCGCGTTCGGTGAGCCAGACGTCCGGGTTGCCCGAGTCGCGCACCTTCTGCACGGGGTAGAACATATCCTCGCCCGAGAGGAACTGCGCTTTCTTGATATTGACCGTTTTACCCGTCTTCGCCGCGGTGACCAGCAGGTCGGTCTGGCGGCAGAGGAACGCCGGGATCTGGATCACGTCGACCACCTCGCCCACGGGGGCGGCCTGCGCGGGCTCGTGGATGTCCGTGAGCAGCGGCAGATCGTATTTCTCCCCCACGTCCGCCAGCATTTGAAGACCCTTCGTAAGTCCCGGGCCGCGGAACGCGCTGATCGATGTGCGGTTTGCCTTGTCGAAGGAGGCCTTGAAGATGATCTGCACGCCCAGCCCGTCGCGCAGGCGAACCAGCTCGGCAGCGACGGTCTCCAGTAACTCCATGCTTTCGATCACGCACGGGCCTGCGATGAAAACGGGTTTATTCGGATCGGCTTTGAACATATGTTTTTTTGTTTTTTAATTTTTTGTCGGGCAACCACAAGGGTTGACCCTACGGGTCGCTTCGTGTTCCGTCATGTCGAGCGTTAGTCGAGACATCTCAGACAGCCATTTTGAGATGTCTCGACTAACGCTCGACATGACGAAAGGGCCGTCGGTGGGGTTTCCGGAAACAAGTCTTAGGGGGCAACCTCTGTTGAGCGGCATTTGTAATGCCGCCGAACAACGACAACCCTTGCAGTTGCCCCTATTCCCCGGAGTACATCTCCGCGTAATAATTCTTATACTCCCCGCTGGTCACCCCGTCCAGCCATTCCTGGTTCTCCAAATACCAGGCCACGGTCAACTCCAAACCCTCTTCGAACTGCAGCGACGGCTCCCACCCCAACTCGTTCTTGAGCTTCGACGAGTCGATCGCATAGCGCAAATCATGCCCCGCCCGGTCGGTCACATAGGTGATCAGTTTCTCGGAAGTCCCCGCAGGGCGTCCCAACTGCTTGTCGACGACCTTGATCAGCAGATGGATCAGGTCGATATTCTTCCACTCGTTGAACCCGCCGATGTTGTAGGTCTCGCCGCGCCCCCCGCGGTGGAAGATCACGTCGATCGCCCGCGCGTGGTCGACCACATAGAGCCAGTCGCGCACATTCTCCCCGCGTCCGTAAACAGGCAGGGGGCGCCCCTCGCGGATATTATTGATAAAGAGCGGAATGAGCTTCTCCGGAAACTGGTTGGCCCCATAGTTGTTCGAACAGTTCGAGATGACCGTCGGCAACCCGTACGTGTTGGCATAGGCCCGCACGAAATGGTCCGACGAGGCCTTCGAAGCCGAATAGGGACTCTTGGGATCGTAGGGCGTGGTCTCGGTGAAGAACCCGCCGTCGTCGAGCGACCCGTACACCTCGTCCGTCGACACGTGGTAGAACAACTTCCCCTCGAAAGCGCCTTCCCAGGCCCGTTTCGCGGCGTCGAGCAGTGTGAGCGTACCCATGATATTGGTCTGTGCGAAAGCGAAAGGATCCTTGATGCTGCGGTCGACATGGCTCTCGGCGGCCAGGTGGATCACCGAGTCGATGGCGTGGCGCGCGAAGATCTCCCGCACGGCCTGCGCGTCGCAGATATCCGCCTTCAGGAAGTGGTAATTAGGCAGGTCTTCGACGTCCGCCAGGTTGGCCAGGTTGCCCGCGTAGGTAAGCGCGTCGAGGTTGTATATCTGGTACTCGGGGTATTTATTGACCATCAGCCGCACCACGTGCGAACCGATGAACCCGGCCCCGCCGGTGATCAGGACATTGCGTTTCACTATTCCAGGATTTTATGGATGCATACCGCCAGGGAGTCCTCCCAGGCGGGCACCGTGATGCCGAAATCGGCCACGGCTTTCGATTTGTCCAACAGCGAGTAGGGCGGGCGGCGGGCGGCGGTGGGGTACTCCGAGGTGGAGATCGGGTTGACGCGGCAGCCGATGCCGGCCAGTTCCATGACTTTGCGCGCGAAGCCGCACCAGGTGGTGCTTCCCTCGTTCGAATAGTTGTATATCTCGGCGTATTGCTTGTGTCCCAGGATGCGCGGCATGGCCTTGCGCATGATGAAATCGGCCAGGTCGGCGGCATTGGTCGGTGAGCCCCACTGGTCGTCCACCACGTTGATCTCCTCTTTTTCGCGTCCCAGCCGCATCATCGTCTTGACGAAATTGTTACCCACGGAGGAGTAGAGCCACGCGGTGCGGATGATCATGCTGCGGCAGCCGGAGCGTTGGATCGCCTGTTCGCCTTCCAGTTTGGTCTGCCCGTAGACGCCTGTGGGCGATGCCGGGTCGGTTTCGGTATAGGGCGAGCCTTTGCAGCCGTCGAAAACATAATCGGTCGAAATGTGGATCATCGCCGCGTTGTAGGCGCGGGCGGCATGGGCCAGCACCCCCGGCCCGGCGGCGTTGGCGCGGTGGGCGGCCTCGGGTTCCGATTCCGCTTTATCCACGGCGGTGTAGGCCGCGCAGTTGATGATCAGATCGACCCGCTCGGCCCCCACGATGGAGGCGACCTGCGGGTAGTCGGCGATGTCGAGTTCGGGTATGTCGGTAACGATAAGACGGTTGCGCCCCTTGATCGGGTCGGCGGCATGCCAGCGGCGTATCTCATGCCCGAGCTGACCCCCGCCACCGGTTAGTAGAATAGTAGCCATAATATTTATTTTATTGGTCTACCAAAGATAGACAATAAAACGAAACAGGGTTATTTCGGCCCGAAGAATTTTTCGAGGCTGCGGCGGAAATGGGCGATCGTCTCGCCCATCGTGGCGAACGATTTTCCCCCTGCGGCATTGCGGTGGCCGCCCCCGTTGAAGTAGTCGCGCGCGAACAGGTTGACGTCCACATCGCCCCGCGAGCGCAGCGACACGCGGATAAACTGCCGCGTCTGCACAAAGAGTGCCGACATCCCCATCCCCTCGATCGTCAGCGGCAGGTTGACGATCCCCTCGGTGTCGCCCACCTGGAAGTTGAAGCGGCGCAGCTCGGCCTCCGTGAGCGAGATATACCCCGCTTTATAAGGCTCCACGATCTCCATTTTGCGGTAGAGAGCGTATCCGACCAGGCGCACGCGCCCTTCGGAAAAGCTGTTGTAAACGAGCGAGTTGATGCGCGGAATATCGATCCCCTTCTCGACCAGCACGGCCACGGCGCGGAACAGCGCGGGTGAAAGCTCGCTGAACGAGAAATTGCCCGTGTCGGTCATCATCCCCACGAACATCGACTCGGCCATCCGGTAGTCGATCACCGCGGTGCCGTAGATCTTTTCGATGATCGTGTAGATCAGAAACGAGGTCGACGAGGAGGCCGGATCGGAGATCGTGATATCGAACCCGTCGGCGGGTTGGGGATGGTGGTCGATCAGCACTTTTTTGGCCGTGGTGTTGGCCTCCAGCGTATCGGAAAGCCCCTCCAGGCGCGAGGGGTTGTTGAAATCGACGTAAAAAATGACCTCGGCCGAGGCGATCGCCTCCGACACGGCCTGCGGGTCGGTTTTGTAGATGTGCATCTGCCCGACGCCCTCCATCCAGCTCAGGAAATAGGGGAAACGGTTGGGCACGGCGCAAACCGCTGCGTGTCCAAAGTTCTCCAGCAGCCGGCCCAGGGCCAGCGCCGACCCGATCGCGTCGCCGTCGGGGTTGTTGTGCGATAAAACGGCGGCCTTGAATTTCGGCCCGTCCAGCAGTTCTCTCAGTTGGTTCAGATTCTCGGTAAGCATAATTGGAACAAAGGTAGGAATAATCCCCCTGTTTATCGACAAATACGGGAAGATTTTGTGTGGAAAAACAGGGCCCGGGGAGGTGCCGCTGCCGGAGTATGAAAAACATGACCGGATCAATTCAGACGTTGCCGTCCTGCATGGTCCGGTCATGCGTAGCATACATATTAATGACAATTAACCGGGCGGATTATCCCGGCGGCATTGCAAATGCTGCTGGATAAAACAAGGGCCAATGCCAGTATATTTGTAACGGGGAGCATGTTTTATTTGGACTTTATGCTGTTTTTGAGTAGATTTGAATGGTATTTATATCTTTGATCTATGAAATCCCCGTCCCCTTTTTTTGAGATCATGCACGCCGCCAGCGACTTGATGAATGCCGTACTCAAAATTCTTTTGACCTTGTGCCTGCTCGGGGTTTGTGTTGGCATACTTTGGCTGGTTTGTGCAGTTGTTTTTTAATCCCAGGTACGTATCCCTACGGAAACGCCTCTCTTCGATGGCGTTAGCTCTCGTTCATGGAGTTTGTCTGAACGACATTTCTATTCTAAACGAAAAAGGGGCTAATCCTGTTGTCGCATTAAAATCAATAAACCAAACTTTTAAATGATTATGAAAAAAATTGTCTTCGCCATTGTTGTGGGTATTGTGGTGTGTGGTTGCGGCGGGCCAGTTTCTAACAACACCAAAGAGGCGGCGCAGCTTGCGCAGGATTCTACTGCCCTGGTCGCTTTATTCAATAAAGAAATCAAAGTAGGGGATAATGTACTGGTCCCCATTCCAACGGAAATAGTCAAATTTGACAATAGGACTTGCCGTTTGTATGTTAAAATGCCCGAGGACAGACGCGGATCGGGCGCGGAATCGCTGGGGACAAAAAAGTGTACTGAGGCCGTTAAATGGTTAAGTGAAAACGGCTACGATGTGGGCAGTCTTGGCGTTTTTGTTACTTGTCATGTATATAGCCCGGCAGGAACGGGGGTTACCGGAACAGAGTTGGTTGCAAAATGGGGATCGGCTCACTACGATTTTAATAACGATATAGTAGTGTGGAAACCGGCAAAATGATAAAAGAGACGCCTGCAAGCGTCTCTTTTTTCTAACCCCGTTAGGCAATATCTGTTGCCGGACAAATAAAATCACCGTGCGAACCTCACCGCCTTGATCCGCCCCTGCACCGGGGCCGTCTCGCGTTCCACGGCGCCCGTCAGCGCGTCCGCCGCGTCGTGCCAGCGGTTGGCGCGGAAGGTGCGGCGGTACGCGGTCAGGTGGCCGTGCCACTCGGGCCAGCGGACGGCCCAGTCGCGCGGCATGCGCACCGTGCGCAGCAGCGTGGAGGCGTTCGAAAGGATGCGCGCCTCCTTGTTGCCCGACTGGTGGAACCATTCGACCGCCACCGCGGGCAGCGCGCGCGCCAGCGCCCGGGCAAACCCCCGGCCGCCGTTGTTGCTCTCGATGCAGGCCGTGCGGGTGCCGCTGCGCGAGAGCATCGCGGCCACGAGCCCCTCGGTCACCTCCATCGGTTGCTGCGTGTAGACCACGTCCGTGATGTAGACCGTCCCCGCGGTGTCCGTGCAATAGCAGACCGAGCAGAGGTAATCCTCGCCCGTGTCGGCCGTGTCGGTGTAGTTGCCGTAGCGGGTGATCGCGGCGGGCAGCGCGTCGTAGGTCTCGAAGCGGTCGCCGTACAACAGCCCCTCCACGGTGCAGGGCCGCCCCTGATAGAGGGCCGCGAAACGATGGGAATCCAACCGCCGCTTGGCCAGCAACGAGGCCGCGTCATGCCGCGCGGGCCAGAGCGCCTCGCCCGGCGTGCGCGGGTCGAGTGGGGTAGGGGGCGACTCCTTGAGCGCCTCGAAATTCAGGTGCAGCCATCCCTCGCAGGGTGCGTCGAGTTGCGGCCAGTCCTGCAACTGCACGACCGGTTCCCGCTCCGCGATGCGCCCGATCAGATCCTGCTCGTGCCAGCGCGTGAAGACGATCAGCTCCTGCGAACGGTTGTGCAGGCGCGTGCGCACCACCGAGGTGTACCACTCCCAGCAATTCTCGCGCACCACGGGCGAGTTGGCCTCCATCGCGTCTTTATAAAGGTCGTCCAGGATGAACACATCGACGCTGTTGCCCGTGAGCGTCCCCTCGCGCCCCACGGCGAAGATGCCGCCCTGACGCCCCGGGATGTCCAATTGCCCGGCGGTGCGGGTGAATCCCGGCTCGTTTTTTAGCAGGGCCGACCCGGGAAAAACCGACGCGTAACGCTGTGAGGCCAGTATCCGCTGCACCTGCCGGTTGAAGCGCGAGGCGAGTGTGGCGTTGTACGAGGCGATGGCGATGCGCCGGTCCGCATCGGCCCCGAGCACCCACGCCGGAAGCAGCACCGACGAGGCGAGCGACTTGCCGTGCTGCGGAGGCACCGACACCATCAAACGCTGGATATCGCCCCGCGCAAATGCCTCCAGGACACGGTAATAGGTCGTATGGAACGGCGAAAGCGAGAGCTTCGGCCACGCGAGCGGCGCAAAATCGGTGAAGTTGCGCCGCGCCAGTTCCGCGAGGATCGTGCTGCGCCCCAATCGCCTGAGTTGCGGGTTTTCGTCGAGCAGGCGCACGATCTCGGCCGCGTCTTGTTCTGTTACCGCAGACCGCTCCATGTGCGTCACATCGAGCGTAAGCCGAGACATCTCAGACAACCCGTTTGAGATGTCTCGGCTTGCGCTCGACATGACGGGCGGAGAGGAATGGTTACTCCCCATCTTCCGGTTGCGGGGTCGCGCCCGGCTGCGGAAAATACTTCAGGATGCCGCGCAGCACCTCGTCCGGGACGGCTGCCAGGGGGGAGGAGGCGGTATCGTGCAGCGCCCCCTGCGCCCCCTCGGCCTGCTCCGGCTTGACGCGCCAGCGCTCGCCCTCGATGTTGGTCAGCGTGAAGATGATGGCCGCCAGGTCGGGCGGGTTCTGCTTGCGGGTGACCACCTGGTTTTTGACGCTGCGGTTGCCCTCGCCGTCCATTTCGTAAGTGGTTTTGACCTCGCACGTCACGAAACCCGAGGCCCGTTTGCCCAGTCCCGCCACGGCGCGGTTACGCAGGCGTTCGCCAGGGGTGGTCGGGGTGGTCGCCACGACCGTGGGCGGCTCTTCCTGTTTGGCTGTCGTGCGGCCCCTGCGCCGCGGCGCGATCACCGGGCCCGGCCATGTTTCGGCCCCCGCCAACGGGAGGGCCGCCTGATTCTTCGGTAGGTCTTTCATGTTCAAAAATTGAATTTGCAGAGCGGGCAGGAGTCGAACCTGCATGTCGTATTGCGCCGTGGGAAGGGGCGGCGTCCCGCCCCGGCATAGGATTTCCCGGAATTGGCGCGTGTTTTCGGAAGTGGGCTGCGGGCGTCCCCGCGTTGGGTTAGTTGCCCCGGTGCATTGACCGTTCTGCCATCCGCTCTGTGGGTTATGCAGTTGTTTTGGTTTGTCATTCTGAACGCAGTGAAGAATCTTGGTCGGACTGTGGGCAGAACAATGCTGACCAAGATTCTTTACTGCGTTCAGAATGACAAAAAATCAGAAGTATTCCATTAAATACTCTTTCAGTTCGCTCCACGCGAAATCCGTCATCGCCTCCCCGCCGGGCTGCATGAGCGAAAATTCCCACCAAACGGGCACCACATCCGCGACCCGCTCCCCATCGCGATAAACGATAAGCGTGGCTGTAAGCGCGCTGGCAAGCTCTTCGGTGTCGTACTCCACGCGGCCGTTGAAGAAGTTGGCCGGGGCGATGCGGGCGGCCAGCAGGCGGGCCACGGCGCGGTAAAAATCGGGTTGGATGCGGATCATGTCTGTCGTCTAATTTTTTGTAAATCTACCCCGGCCGGGCTTGCGTTCCTTTATACAAAATTGGAATAAGGAGAAAAGAGCGGCAAAAATTTTGAATTCCGGAATAAATAATTTAACTTTGCCTTACAAAGATATATACAAATATTGTACTAAAAAAGAATTAAGTTCAAAAATTTATCTTTTTCCCGATGGAAAATCGCATACGACTGATCCGCAATGAATTAAAGTTGACACAAGAGGCGATGGCCCAGAAACTGGGCATCGGCAAGAGCGCCCTCTCGATGATCGAGACGGGCCGAGCCGCCCTCTCGGAGCGCAATAAAAACATTATCATCCAGGAGTTTAGCGTCAACGCCGAGTGGCTGGAGACGGGCCGCGGCCCGATGTTCGACCCGATGGCCGGGGTGAACCCGATCGCGGGGGGCGGCGGCGACCGCGTGCTGCCGAGCCAGAGCGTGCCCGTTTACGACATCCAGGCCACGGCGGGCCTCGTGCCGCTGTTCACCGACCGCTTCTCGTTCCAGCCCGTGGACTACATCCACATCCCCAACCTGCCGCGCTGCGACGGCGCGGTCTACGTGGTGGGCGACAGCATGTACCCGCTTCTGAAAAGCGGCGACATCGTGCTCTACAAGCAGATCAACGACATCCAGAACAACATCTTCTGGGGCGAAATGTACCTGCTCTCGATCGACACCGAGGGCGAGGAGTACATCATGGTCAAATACATCCAGCGCTCCGAGGAACCCGGCTGCATCAAACTCGTCAGCCAGAACAAGTACCATGCGGACAAGGATGTCGAGTTGAGCCGCGTGAGGGCGCTGGCTTTGATCAAGGCGAGTATCCGGATGAATTCGATAAAGTGATTTTCTTTAACAACCGTAAAAATTATTGCCCACGCCAAAACTAACCTATGGAAGTACAGCTAATCCAAAATAGAATTTACGAGATCCGGGGCGTGAGGGTGATGCTGGATTTCGATTTGGCGCAACTGTACCGGGTCGAAACCCGCGTACTCAAACAGGCGGTACGCAGAAATATGGATCGGTTTCCGGATGATTTTTTGTTCAGGTTGTCATCAGATGAAGCTAACTTACTGGTAACCATGGGGAGATCACAAAATGTGATACCCCCTGAATACAATATAGGTTCTTCGGAGATGTTCGCTTTTACCGAGCAGGGAGTGTCGATGCTTTCGGCCATTCTTCGCAGCCCGATCGCCGTGCAGGCGAGCATAGCTATCATGCGGGCTTTCGTGGCGATGCGCAACTACATCGCCACCACCTCGGCGGTTACGGCGGAACTGGCCGAAATACGGGCCACGATCGAATTGTTGAGGCGGGACGGCGAGGGTACGTTAGAGGCGTTGAACGACCTGCCGGAAGATACGCGCAAGCATCTCGATAACCTCTACAACGCTATCGGTGAACTATCGGTCAAGCCGCCGGAACTTCCCGCACCACGGCCCCGGATCGGATATAAGACCGGGGACGAATAGCGCTTGCAAAAATTTACGTAACTCAACAAATCCAGGGGCCTCATTCAATTACAAAACAATGAAATGAAAAAGCACATTTTACTGCTGCTCGCCCTTGCCGCCGCAATCGTGGCCGGAGCCCAAGGCCGCGGCAATTACTACAATTGGCAGAAAATATACATTGATTCCACCCTTACCTTTAAATGCAGTAATTCGGGTAGTAGTGTTTTGCTGCAGAATATCCATGCCCCTGTATTCAGTTACGAGGAAAGGATACCGGCAAATATCGACTCTAAATTAGCCGAAAGCATGATCCGGCAGAACTGCCGTTTTTTGAGTAATCAGGCTTTTCTGGATGCGTTCCATGAAACGTTCACCGCGTCGGAACTTCGTAAGATGGCTGATTACAGTATAGGCTTTGTCATGGCGATGAATAATCAGGGGAATGTAGTGAGTCTGTCCTTGTTATTCTCTAACGATGACCGGTATTTTTTTAAGATTTCCCCACAGAAATATGCTACGTTGTATAAAAAACTCAAAGCATATGTAAAAGTTTATGTGAAATATCCGCAAATCAATTATTGGGGATTGGATGGAACGATCATGCTGGAGGATGTGATCGTCAACCGGCAGTTGTTCGGTCCGGAAAGGTATGCGAAAGAATGATTTTTTTATCTTTGCAGAATAACACAGCACACCATGAACGTAAAGATCGCCCCCGGCTGGCACGAGTTGCTCGCCGCTGAATTCGATAAGGAGTATTTCGCCCGGCTGGTGGAATTCGTGAAGCGGGAGTACGCCGCTGGGACGGTCTATCCTTCGGGCAAGAACATTTTCCACGCGTTCGACGCCTGCCCGCCCGAAAACCTGAAGGTGGTCATCATCGGGCAGGACCCCTACCACGGGCCCGGCCAGGCGCACGGCCTCTGCTTCTCGGTGCAGGACGGCGTGCCCTTCCCGCCCTCGCTGCGCAACATCTTCGAGGAGGTGCACCGCGAGACCGGCGACCCCATCCCCGCCTCGGGCAACCTCGACCGCTGGGCGGCGCAGGGGGTGCTGCTGCTCAACTCGGTGCTCACGGTGCGGGCGCATCAGGCCGCCTCGCACGCCTCTCAGGGCTGGGAGACCTTCACCGACGCCGTGGTGCGCGCCATCAACGACCGCTTCAGTGACGTGGTCTACATGCTCTGGGGTGCCTACGCTCAACGCAAGGGCGCCCTGGTCGACCCCACGCGCAACCTGGTGCTCAAATGCGCCCACCCCTCGCCCCTGTCCGCCTACAACGGCTTCTTCGGCTGCAACCATTTCAACGCCGCCAACGAATACCTCGCCGCGCACGGCAAAACGCCCGTCGCCTGGTAAAGCAGCCCATCTGAAATATTCATATCGAAATTGACCTGTGTCGGATGTTCTATCTGGCGCAGGTTTTTTCAATTTATCGTTCGGGTCTCCGTTGCCGCCCTCTTTTTCTCGTTCTTTCTGCGTTTTTGTCATCCTGAACGTCAGTGAAGGATCTCAAAATAGCTGTCAGAGATACTATTTGTTAACGAATGAATAGGATGATAAGGAAAGTGCCGACAGGACGATTTGCTCTATCAGATTTTTAAAATCAACCCCATTTATCTGTCTTGATGCTTAGAAAGCAGCGCAAAAACCACAGTCAATATTAAATTATAGATACAAGCCAATAATAATTAATAATTATTTTATTATTTTTACCATGAACGCATCCAACTTTTAAATTTGAAGAAAAATGAAAAAACTTTTCTTTATCGCAGCGATGGTCGTCCTGGCGCTGGCCGGCTGCTCGAAAGGCGGCGACGGTAACGATACGCCGGCCGAAACCGACACGGGCGACGCGCCCGTGGTGACGAACAATGTCAACATTCAGATCTCACAGAGCAACAGCGTGGCCAACATCCAGAAAGCCATCCAGGACGCGCTGGACTGGGTCGGCACCGTGGCGACTACCCAGGAGGAGCATACGATTTACGTTACCGGCTCGAAGACCAGCGGCGTGGCAAAATTGACGCTGGAGGCGAAAGGAGGCCCAACTGACTGGGCGGAGGTC
This sequence comes from Rikenellaceae bacterium, assembly GCA_031549495.1. GTDB lineage: Bacteria > Bacteroidota > Bacteroidia > Bacteroidales > Rikenellaceae > JAVBOW01. Next base: position 21,681 of record JAVBPS010000089.1, read on the forward strand.
CTTCTGAAAGGCGGCCAACTGACCATCACCGGACTGGAACTCAAGGGGGTTGGGGAGAGGATGATCGCCTTTAGCGCAAAGGAAGGCGGCCGCCTGACGGTAAACGGCGATGTGGCGATGACCAGTGGTAGTTATTGTGGAATCTACGTGAATGGCAGCGGCAGTGAGGCCTCCATCAACGGAAACGTAACCTGCAACGGCGATGCGGACTTCGATCTGGATGCCACGAGCGACGGTAAATTCACCGTCACAGGCAACGTTACGGCGACGGGCAACGTCGATGACGACCGTATTATATGGAGTTCCGGCGAGTTCACCATCGGCGGCAACCTCAGCGCGCAGGGTGACATCGAAGCTATCTCCATCGGGGAGGGCGGCAAGGTGACCATAAAAGGCAACGTGAGCGCACCTAACGGATTCCTCTGTCGGGCATGGGACGGCGGCGGCACCCTGACGGTGGACGGCACGGTCACGGTGGCCGACGCGACCACGAGGTTCATCAACAGCCAGCCGAAAGCGCAATACCTCCAGGCTTCCAGCGATAAGGCCGGCTATACGCAATACGCCGGCAGCGACTGGAAGGTGTACCTGAAGCAGTAACTTCCCGCGCATATTTTTCCCGGCGGGACAGACGAAAGAGGGGCGAGGCAGCCCCTCTTTTCTTGTGCCATGCAATACCCGGTCAGTTTCGCCCCCCCCCACGGCAAAACGCCGATCGTCCGGTAAGGCGAATTTCTTCGTACCGACCCCCGCATTCCCGAATAATCTGTTATATTTGTGGAAATATAATCGCACGCTTATGAGATCGTTGATACGCCCGGCATCCGTCGCGCTCCTCGTCCTGCTTTGCTGGACGGGATGCACACAGCCCAAAGGAAGGGAGGTCGCTTTCCCGATGCCCCCCGGGGCGGACAGGGAGACGGTCGAAAGGCGCATCCGGGCCTACTCGCCCAAAAGCAGTGTGGAATTCACCCCCGACGGCTGCGTGCGGGTGGAAATATACAGCGCGGAAGATTCGCTCAGCCTCTCTCGCCTGACCTCGATACCCGGCGAGGTCTATATCGCCGAAACGTACGAAATCAGCGACCTGTACGAACAACTTTTCCGGGCAAACCAGTTACTCAAGGTGCAGAGCAGTAAACCGGGCGATGATCCGCTCTTGTCCCTGCTTCGGCTTTCCCAGGGTATGGACGGCGATTGGCTGCCCCCCGGACCCGTGGCCGGATATGTCCGGGAGGAAGATATGGCCCGGGGGGACAGTATTTTCGCACTGCCCGCGGTGCAAAGTGTTTTTCCCCGCGACCTCTTGTTGCTTTGGTCGGACGCACCGATCCGCGAGGGCGGCGAGTCGACGGGGGTGATCGAACTGATCGCCGTGAAGAAAGGCATGCGCCTGCCCCTCGACGAAAAGACGGTTCGGGAAGCCCATGCCGATAAAGGTTACGGCGGGTTTCCGATGGTGTCGATCACTTTGGACAAATCGTCCGTCGAACCGTGGCGGCGGATGACCGGCAACAATGTCGGCCGTTGCCTGGCGATCGTCATCGACGGCCGGGTGCGCAGTTGGCCCCGCGTGAACCAGCAGATCGAGGGCGGGCGGGCTTCCATCTCGGGGGATCTGGATATGCACGCCGCCCGGGAATTATCCGCCATCATCTGCGGCGGCCCACTTTTTCGTAAATGACTATGAATTACCGTCCTAAACGTGCCGCATGGCTGATCGGGGGAGTGGCCCTCTACGGCCTTTTGATGATTCCGATGCTGACTTTATTGTCCCTGCCGATGGCGACGGTTTGGCATGGCGCCGGATCCGGTATGGGGTTGGCCCTGCTGCTGCTCATCCTGCTCGCCCTGCTGTTGTCCGCACCGCTGGCCTGGGTGCTGCATCGTTGGGTGCTGGGCTGTGACACCCGTGAATGGGGCAAATTCTTCATCACCCTCAGTCTGACGATCCCGGGGCTTGCCGCCTGCCTGGTCGCCGGGACGCTGTTTGCGACCGGCGTGGAAAATTTCATTTATCCTCCTCAATACGCCCCGTGCGCTTGCGGTGAAGAGGAGCCCGGGCATTATGGGTTGGGGATCGTACCGATCTGCCTGCTGATGGCTTTGGGTACGGCGGCCGGCGCGCTGCTCGTCTGGTTGGCGGCGAGTGGGGTCATTTATTTAAAGCGATTATTCCGCTGAGCGGGATATTTGTCTTGCCCGATATGACAAATGCGGTGTTTACCGTGAAAAAAGGGCAATTCCGGATTTTTTTCCTGCCGGATTAAAAATTTTTAAAAATAGTTTCGGTCCCGTAACTCTCTTACTTTGTTTTATTTCCGTTTGTTCGGCGGGGCGCTATCGGCTTTGCAGTAGCGCCTGGCCCATATTTCGCTTGGATTTTCCATTCATTTTTTCATACATTTGTATAGCACAAAACGTCTTAGCCTTGTTTTAAAAGGGCGGATTTTATATCATATATATTATAAATTTATAAAATGATATCGGAAGAATCGAAAAATTTATCCTATCCGTCCCTCATTCTGAAAAATTTTTGGCGCACATTCCTCTTTGCACTGATTCTGATTCCTGCGGTCAAGACCGCGCAGGGTCGTGAGCGGAATGAAAATTACATCCTGATCGTCAATTCCTACACCGAATCGTCAGGATGGTCGGACCGGTTCATCGAACCGATCTATTCCGATTTTTTCAAGAAAGACATCGAGGAGACGGTTTGCGTCGAGCATATGAACATGCTTACCGTCGAGAGCCCGGAGGACATCGCGCGCTTCGCCTCGATGCTCGTCGCCAAGTACGGCAGCCGCCAACCCCGGGTGATCGTTTTCCTGGGCAATTCGTCGTGGCGCCTGCTGGTCGACCGCCTCCGCCGGCGGTGGAAGGACGTGCCCGTGATCCTCTGTGCCGAGCAGGATTTCACCGGGCCCGAAGAATACTACCTGGCCAAACAGGCCATCCCGGACGGGGAGCGCATCTCCGTCGAAGAGTATAACGCCGGTCGCCCGATGCACGTGGTCGACGTACCCAGCTATCCGGAGCAGACCCTGCAACTGATGCGCACGATGATGCCCTCCCTGCAACACGTCTGGTTCCTCTCGGACATGCGCTACCGGAGCAGCGAGATCCGCAAGCAGGTGCAGCAGGCGGCCGCCGGTTTCCCCGGCCTGGAGGTGACCTGCCTCACCCCCGCCACGACGGACGTGGATTCGCTCACGCGCATCACCAACACCCCCGCGCCCGACACGGCCGTGCTGTTCTATGGCTGGCACGTGCGGGAACCGGTGTTCGGCACGGTGCTCGCCGCGCGGGTGGCCGAGATGATCGGCAGCAACTCGGTGGTGCCGATCTTCATGCTCGATAATGAAACCGAAGGCGAAAACGGACTGCTGGGCGGATGTTACCTGGGTGAAGCCGAGCGGTCGGGAATGCTGCTCGACGCCATCCACCGGGTCCTGGACAAGGGACTCGACGGATTCACCCGGCAAGGACGGAAAACCCCGCCCCCGCCCATTATCGCCTGGCCCGACATGCTGTACTACGGCTTCTCGGAGAGCGACTGTCCTGCCGATACCGTCTTTATCCTCAAACCGCCTTCGTTCTTCGTCACGCACAGGTATCTTTTCCTGACGCTGCTCTTCGTGGGGCTGCTGCTTGCGGTGGGCATCGCCTGGCTGCTCCGTTCGCGCCGCGAACAGCGGCAGAAATTGCGTCTGGTCCGCGACTACGACACGTTGTTCAACTGGATGCCGATCGGATATGCCCGCCAACGCCTGGTCATGGATCCCTCGGGCCGGGTGACGGACTACGCCAACGAACATACCAATCCCGAATACGTGAAAATGTTCGGCGATAAGCCCCTCGGATCGCAGTGCGGTTATCCGGACTGGGGGCAGATCACACAGCTTTACACCCGCCTGCACGACACCGGCAAAAGCGTGAGCGTGGACTATGCCGCCTCCGGCGGCGGACGGCACATCCACCTCTCGGTGCACCCCTCTTACCGCCAGGGATACGTCGAACTGTTCTGCGCCGACATCACCGAACTGACCACGATGCAGGACATGCTCCGGGTGGCGAACAGCAAACTCGCCCTCGCTCTGGACGTGGCCAATATCACCCCCTGGAAATGGGACCTGGCGACCGGAACCATCCTGTGCGACGTGAACCGTCCCGTCGAACTGATGGACGTGGAAGGCCCCTCGACCGAGGAGCAGCTCTCCATTCCCCAGGAGCGGTATTTCCGCAATATCCACCCGGACGACCGGGAGCGCCTGGAGAAAACATTCGCCGACCTGATCGAAGGCCGCAAGGAGAAGATCCGCGAGGAATACCGCGTGCTCACGCGCAAGGACGGGGGGATGGTCTACGATTGGGTCGAGGCCAAGGTCATCGCCGAGGAGCGCGGCCCCGACGGGAAGGCCACTTCGCTGGTCGGTTCGTCGCTGGTGATCACCAAGCGCAAGGCCATGGAGCAGGCCCTGATCGACTCGCGCATCCAGGCTGAAGAGTCAAACCGCCTCAAATCGGCCTTCCTGGCCAACATGAGCCACGAGATCCGCACCCCGCTCAACGCCATCGTGGGTTTTTCAAGCGTGCTGACGGCCGAAGGAACCAGCGACGAGGAACGCAACATGTATGCCGACATCATCCAGACCAACTCCGACCTGCTGCTGCGCCTGATCAACGACATCCTCGACATTTCGCGCCTGGAAACCGGCAAGCTGACCTTCTCGTTCGCTCCGTGCGAGGTAGTTTCCCTATGCAACAGCGTGATAACCACCACGAAATACGCCAAGGAGAAAAACGTGGAGTACATCCTCGACGCCCCGGCGGAAAGCTACGAACTGACCACCGACCTGCAACGTCTCCAGCAGGTGCTGATCAACCTGATGTCGAACGCCGGCAAATTCACCAACGAAGGGTCGATCACCCTGGGCTTCCGCATCGACGCCGAGAACGAGATGATGGTCTTCAGCGTGACCGACACAGGATGCGGCATCCCTCTGGACAAACAGAAGCTGGTCTTCGAACGTTTCGAGAAGCTGGACGAGTACGTACAGGGAACGGGATTGGGCCTGGCGATCTGCAAGATCACGGTCAATCTGCTGGGCGGCGACATCTGGGTGGACAGCGAATACACCGCGGGCGCCCGTTTCGTGTTCACCCATCCGCTGCATCCCCCGGGGTCTAAAAAGGCCTGAGCGCAGCCCCACAAGGGACTACGCATCGGAGGACTCCCGGGAATCACAAGTGCCCCCAGCCGGGTCCACGCGCAAAATACTGAGATTTAAGGCTAATTACCGGATTACGTCCAGGCGGCGGAGGTGTCCGCGCACCCACTGCATCTGCTCATCGACGCTCATGTGGCTGTTATCCAGCACGACGGCGTCCGGAGCCTGGCGCAGGGGGCTGATCTCGCGGGTCCTGTCGGCCAGGTCGCGCTCGCGGAGGTTTTCTTCGATCTGCTCCAGGGAGACCTGCTGGCCTTTGGCCGTCAGCTCGTCGTAGCGGCGTTTGGCCCGTACGGCCGGATCGGCCGTCATGAATATCTTCAACTCGGCATCGGGAAAAACCACCGTGCCGATATCCCGCCCGTCCATCACTACGCCGCGCCCGCGCCCCATGTCCTGCTGCTGGGCGACCAGTTTCTCGCGCACCTCGCGGATCTGGCTCACGGGACTGACCCACGAGCTGACCTCGATCGAGCGTATCTGCCGCTCCACATTTTCGCCGTTCAGGTAAACGTCGCTGCTGCCCCGCTCCGGATTGAACCGGAAAGATATATGGCAGGCG
>JAVBPS010000009.1:0-64489 GCA_031549495.1 Rikenellaceae bacterium
CCCATGGCGATACCCGAAACGTGCTTCTTCATCTTCAGGCCCGAATCCATCAGCGCGAGCGTACCGGCGCAAACCGTAGCCATCGAAGAGCTTCCGTTCGATTCGAGGATATCCGACACGATGCGCACGGCGTAGGGGTTATTCTCGCCGAGCGGAACCATCGGTTTGAGGGCGCGGAAGGCGAGGTTGCCGTGGCCGATCTCGCGGCGCGAAAGGCCGCGTACGGGACGGGCGTCACCGGTGGAGAAGGGCGGGAAATTGTAGTGCAGCACGAACTGCTCTTCGCCCTGGCGCAGCACCTCATCGATCATCTTCTGGTCCATCTTGGTACCCAGGGTGACCGAGGTCAGCGACTGCGTCTCGCCGCGGGTGAAGATGGCCGAGCCGTGCGCGGCGGGCAGGTAGCCCACTTCGCACCAGATCGGGCGGATCACGTCCGTCGCGCGGCCGTCCAGGCGGATCCCCTCGTCGAGGATCATGTTGCGCATCGCCTTTTTGAGCACGTCGTCGTGGTAATATTTTTTGATCAGGGATTTCTTTTCGGCGAGTTCCTCGTCGCTGAAGCGGGCCATGAATTCGGCCTCGATGGCGTCGAACTGGGCCGAGCGCTCGTGCTTGGCCGAGGGGGCCTTGGCGGCGGCGTAGGTCTGCTCGTAGGTCTCTTTGATGACCAGCGCGCGCAACTCCTCGTCGTTCACCTCGTGGCAGTAGGTGCGCTTAACGTCCTTGCCGAGCTCTTTCGACAGCTCTATCTGCACCTGGCAGTGCTTTTTGATCTCCTCGTGGGCCACTTTGATCGCTTCGAGCATCACGGCCTCGGAAACCTCCTTCATTTCGCCCTCGACCATCATGATGTTGTCGAGCGTCCCGGCCACGATGATGTCCAGGTCGGCGCCCGCCATCTGCGAGAAGAGCGGGTTGACCACCATCTGCCCGTCGATGCGCGCCACGCGCACCTCGGAGATCGGGCCCTGGAAGGGAATGTCCGAGCAGGCCAGGGCGGCCGAGGCGGCCAGGCCGGCCAGCGCGTCGGGCTGGATATCTTTGTCTGCCGAGATGAGGTTAACCGTAACGAAAACGTCGGCATGGTAGTCCGCGGGGAAGAGCGGGCGCAGGGCGCGGTCGATCAGGCGCGCCACGAGGATCTCGTTGTCGCCCGGGCGTGCTTCGCGCTTCAGGAAACCGCCGGGATAGCGTCCCGCGGCGGCGTATTTTTCTTTGTATTCCACCTGCAGGGGCATGAAATCCACATCGGGTTTCGCCTCTTTGGCAGCTACCACGGTGGCCAGCAGCATCGTGTCGCCCTGTTTTACCACCACCGAACCGTCGGCCTGCTTGGCCAGTTTGCCGGTTTCGATCTCGATCGTCTGCCCGTTCGGCATGCTGATCGTCTTCTTCGTTGCGTTGTACATCATTTCGTCTTATTTTATCGTCTTGTGTGTCTTTGCAAAAAGTAAGTAAAGGCAATTTATGAAAATTGCCTTTACTTTTCCGCGTTGAAGCGGGAATCTTCTTATTTCCTCAGACCCAGTGCTTTGACAATCGCGCGGTAGCGTTCGATGTCCACCATTTTCAGGTAATCGAGCATGCGGCGGCGTTTACCGACCAGCCGCAGCAGCGAGCGTTGGGTTCCGAAATCCTTCTTGTTGCTTTTCAGGTGTTCGGTAAGGTGGCTGATACGGTAGGTGAACAGCGCGATCTGGCTCTCGGCCGAGCCGGTGTCGGTGTTGGACTTCCCGTAGGAACCGAAGATTTCCTGCTTCTTCTCAGGTGCTAAATAGTTCATTTTATTTAGTTTATTATGGAGCAAGGACCCTCTTTCTATGCCGAAAGTCCCTGAACCTTCACACTTTACGATGGATTCGGCCTTACCCGATGCCACCAAAGCGTGGCGCAAAGGTATGTTTTTTTTATTTACCCGCAAATATTTCGGTTATCTTTGTGCGTCGGGCGCACTTTCCGATGCGAAAAGCACGATTTGTCCGAATTACAAATTCGGAAGATAATCCACGCGGCATTGCAAATGCCGCTTAACGTAAGGGTTCGCCGCTAAAGCACTAATTTATGAGATACCTTTATTACAAATTATGGAGTGATTTCAGGTCTGTCAAGACCAACGATCAGCCCGCTACGAATGCAATGATAATGCTCAGCGGGGTTCAATGCGTAAATATTTTTTCGTTACTTATCTTTATCAACTACCATTTAGAATCCCCGTTTTTGTCAAAAACATATGCGACAACGAAACTTGAAGCTATGATATATGTCGGGCCATGGGTTATTCTATCATATATATTTAATTATTTCTATTTATATCGGAACCGTGAAAAAATTTATAATAAATACAAGGGAGAAGGGGGATTTTGGCGCATAGCAGGCAATATAATCCTAGTCGGTTATATTTTCGGATCGGCTGCATTGGTGTATTTAATAGCCACCAGATATCCTATCAAATAATTACGATTTTATTTATCTTTGTCCGTTAACCTGCTTTTAGATGAGAAAACTCATATTCTCCTTCTTGTTATCCATTTTAGTTTTCAGCGCATTCGCCGCCGCCGACACCACGCGCGTCTACGTGTTCCCCATCCGCGAGAACATCATGCCCTCGACCGTGCGGCTGACCACCAGGTGCCTGGCCGCGGCGCAGGAGATGAAAGCCGACTACGTGGTGATCGACATGAACACCTACGGCGGGCTGATGGACGCCGCCGATTCCGTGCGCACGGCGATCCTCAACTGCCCCGTCCCGGTGCTGGTGCTGATCAACAACCAGGCCGCGAGCGCCGGGGCGCTGATCGCCATCGCCGCCGACTCGATCTACATGCGCGAGGGGGCGAGCATCGGCGCCGCGACGGTGGTCGACCAGCAGGGCGCCCCCGTGCCGGACAAATACCAGAGCTTCATGCGCTCGATGATGCGCTCCACGGCCGAGTCGCACGGCAAGGTCATCGACCGCATCACCGCGCGCGGGGACACCCTCTGGCGCTGGTACCGCGACCCGAAGATCGCCGAGGCGATGGTTGACCCGCAGATCAACATTCCGGGCCTGGTCGACTCGCTGCACGTGCTCACGTTTACCACCGCCGAGGCGATCAAATGGCACTACTGCGAGGGCAAGGCCGCCTCGGTCGAGGAGGTGCTGGCCAAAGCCGGGATCGCCAACCCCGTGATCACCGAATACAAATCCACGACGATGGACCGCCTGCTGGGCTTTTTGACCAACCCGGCGTTCCAGGGTATTTTGATCGTGTTGATCATCGGGGGTATCTATTTCGAACTGCAAACCCCGGGCGTGGGCTTCCCGCTGATCGCCGCCGTGACCGCCGCGCTGCTTTACTTCGCCCCGCTCTACATCGAGGGGCTGGCGAGCAACTGGGAGATCGCGCTGTTCATCGTGGGGGTCATATTACTGATATTGGAAATATTCGTCACGCCCGGCTTCGGCGTGTTGGGCGTGCTGGGCGTTATCGCCGTGGTGGTGGGGCTGACGTTCGCGATGATCGACACCTCGCTGCTCAAATACCTCCCCGAGGGGCAGCTTCCCTGGGGCATCCTGCTGCGCCCGCTGGGGCAGGTGGCGGTGAGCGTGACCGTCGCGCTGATCCTCTGCTTCTGGCTCGGCCCGCGCTTTCTGCAAGGGGATTCGCGCCTGCGCAGGCGGGTGGTGCTGGTCGACGCGATGACCCCGGAGGAAGGATACGTTTCCCGTCCGGTCACGCCCAACCTGGAAGGCGTGGAAGGTGTGGTGGCCGCCGTGCTCAAACCCGCCGGCAAGGTCGAGGTGAACGGAAAATACTACGAAGCCACCGAAGTGAACGGCCTCTACGTCGAGAAAGGCGAACGCGTGGTCGTGGTGCGCGATGAGGTGGGCACGCTCTATGTGCGCAAGGCCTGAAAAGATGAACTACTGACCAAATAAATGAGGATGAGAAAATTGATGTTATTGCTGCTGGTCGCCCTGCCGTTCACGGGATTCAGCGCCCCGAAAGCCAAGCGGGTCGTTATGATCGCCCTCGACGGGATATCGGTCGACGGATACCGCAAGGCGAACATCCCGAATATCGACGCCCTGGTTGCCGGGGGCGCCCTGTCCCTCGACACGCGTGCGGTCATGCCTTCGGTGACCCTGCCGAACTGGACCAGCGTGCTGACCGGCAGCGGCCCCGAGCAACACGGCGTGGTGGACAACGGCTGGCAGACCGACAAGATCAAACTGCAGTCGGCCGAAACGGACGCAGACGGCTATTACCCGTCGCTTTTCAAGGTGCTCAAAGAGCAGCTTCCGGGCGTTAAGACCGCGTTCTATTACAACTGGATCAACCTTTTCTATCCCTATAACGAACGCTATTTCGACGAGGTGAGCTACCTGGAGAAAGACGCCTACGTCCCGAATTACGAAAAGGCGTATGATTTCATCCTCCGCAACCGGAAGAGCCCGACCGTCGTGTTCCTCTATTCGGTGCATACGGATCACGCCGGACACCGCTCGGGCTGGATGTCCGATGAGTACATCCGCTCCATCGAGGAGGCCGACGCGCAGATCGGCAAATTCCTGCAAAAACTCAAGGACCAGGATTTGTACAAGGATACCCATTTCTTCTTCCTGTCCGATCACGGCGGGATCAAAAAAGGGCACGGGGGCTTCACGTTGTCGGAGATGGTCGTTCCCTGGGGCATCGCAGGCCCCGGCATCAAACAGGGAATGACGATCGAAGAGCCCAACAATCACCTGAATACGGCTGCGATGGTGCTGTATTTGTTTAAACTGAAGAAGCCTCTGGTGTGGACGGGGGAAACCGTTGAGTCCGTTTTGAAATAATAATACGAGGGAGCTCCCTCACACACATTCGGGATGGCGTTGTTTATTTCACGCCATCCCGAATGTGTGTGCGGGAACTTCCTTATATCCCGATAAATACACGAATTTCCCGAAACAATCCGCCGACCCATTCCGATTCTGCGAAAAATAAAATATATTTGCACTGGGCATAACCTGATGATTATGAAAAAACTCATTTATATTTTCCTGGCGGTCACGCTGGTGTTGACGGGCTGCCGTCCGGGCCATGAGGGCGGCTACAAGGCCACGTTCGACGGCTTCACGCAGGGCACCTATTACCACGTGGTGACCATCAGCCGCGACTCGTTGAACCTGGAAGGCCCCATAGACTCGCTCTTCACGGTGATCGACAATTCGATGTCGATCTTCAACCCCTCCTCGCTGCTGAGCCGCCTGAACCGCAACGAAACCGACTCGCTCGACCCATACATTACCCATTGCATCGCCACGGCCCGCAAGGTGAGCGAACTCTCGGGCGGCCTGTACGACATCACGGTCAAACCGCTGGTCGAGGCGTGGGGCTTCGCCGCGCGGGAGCAGGACGCCGAGCCGAACCTCGATTCGCTCGTGCAATTCGTCGGCTACGACAAGATCAGTATAGCGGACGGCCGCCTGGTGAAGGCGGATCCGCGCGTGCAACTCGACCTGAACTCGATCGCCAAGGGCTACTCGGCCGACCTGGTGGCCCGGCTGGTCGAGAGCTACGGCGTGAAGGATTACCTGGTGGAGATCGGCGGCGAGATCGTCGCCAAAGGGCGCAACGCCTCGGACGAAGCGTGGAAAATCGGCATCGACAAACCCGTCGAGGGCAACTTCATGCCCGGCGCGCAGACCCAGGTGGTGGTCGCGGTCAGCAACAAATGCATCGCCACCTCGGGCAACTACCGCAACTACCGCTACGACGACCTGGGACGCAGGATCGTCCACACGATCAACCCCCGTACCGGCAGCAGCTCACCCGGTAACGTGCTATCGGCCACGGTGTTCGCCGACGACTGCGCGACGGCCGACGCCATGGGCACGGCCCTGATGGTGGTGGGATTCGACAAGGCGGTCAAGATGCTGGAAGCCACCCCCGGCGTATGGGGTTATCTGATCTACTCCGACGCGAAGGGCGACCTGGTCACCTACGCCTCGCCGCAGGTCGAAAAAATAATCGTCCAATGATGCAGCGGGTCTGGTTCATCTATAATCCCGCGTCGGGCGAGGGGGTGATCCCCGAACGGCTGGACGAGCTGGTGGAACTCCATCAGAAACACGGCTGCCTGCTGCTGCCCTACCGGCTGGGGTTCTTGCCGGACCAGGATGCGCAGTTGCTCTCGGCGATCGACCCGAAGTGCCGCCACGTGCTGGTGGCGGGGGGCGACGGGACGGTGAATTATGTGGTCAACCTGCTTAAAAAGAATGGACTGGACGTGCCGCTGGCCGTGCTGCCCACGGGGACGGCCAACGATTTCGCCTCGCTGTTCGACCTGCCGTCCGACCCGGTGAAGGCTTGCGAAAAACTGCTCACGGGGCAGGTGCGGCGCATCGACCTGGGGCTGGTGAACGGCGACTATTTCGCCAACGTGTTCAGTTGCGGCCTGTTCTCCGACATCTCGCAGCGCACCCCGACCATCTTCAAGAATACCTTCGGCCGGCTGGCCTACTACGTGAGCGGGATCAGCGACCTGCCGAAATTCCGGCTGATGCACCTGAAGGTGTCGTCGGATGGCGGCGATTACGAAGGCCCCGCGCTGATGTTCTTCGTCTTCAACGGCCGCACGGCGGGCAAGCTGCCCATCGCCTACCTCTCCCAGGTGGACGACGGCCTGCTGGACGTGCTGATCATCAAGGGCGACAATCCGGGCGAGAATTTACAGGGGATATTCCACTACATGACCCTGGTGCGCCGCAACAAGGAATACCCCTCGGCGATGGTGCATATCCGCTGCACGCGCCTGTTGGCCGAAAGTTCCAAACCCGAGGCGACCGACATGGACGGCCAGGCGGGCCCGGCCCTGCCCGTGCAGATCGCCTGTCTGAAGGGCGGGCTGCAGGTGCTCGCGCCCAAACCGAAAGCGAAAAAAAAGAAGGGGAGCGGACAATAGCGGAACCTGCCGTTTTTTTGCTACCTTTATACGCATAAACCCTCCCGGAGATGAAAATATTCAGCTGCCTGCTTTTGAGCCTCGTCCTCCTTGTGTCAGCGGCCGCGATGTGCTCCTGTTCCAAGGACGGGGACGACGACCAGAACCGTATCGTGGTGGACGGGAAGGAATTCACCGCCGCATACGCAAGCTACCAGGCATGGGAGGAGATCATGGCATCCGCCAAATACACCTATGTCGAACTGACCTACTTCGACGAGGAAGGCATGCAGAACATTGTGGTCGCCCTTCGCGACTCCGCTTTTGGAACGTGGTATACGCTTGCACAGGACGGGAGCCAATGGAAGGTCGGACTGGGCGCGGCGTACGTGGGAGACAGCGGGAATATGAACCTGATCAGATCGGGAAAAGTCTACGTCCAGTCCCTGAGCAAGCGTTATACCTCCGGCAATATGGATTACCGCCGTTACAAGATGGCGCTGGAGCTGATCCTGACCGACGGTAAAACGGTTTCTGCGACTTACACAGGTCCCTTTTCGCGGTTTCTGATATCGAGTATGGAGGACGGGGACGAAGAGTAAGTATTCAAAATATGTAATCATGGAATTATTCGAAGTTTGCGGGGGAAAACCCCTACACGGTGAAATCACCCCCCAGGGGGCGAAGAACGAGGCGTTGCAGATCCTCTGCGCCACGCTGCTCACCCCGGAGCGTGTCGTGGTGCGCAACGTGCCGCAGATTGTGGACGTGCTGCAACTCATCGAGTTGCTGAAGAAAATGGGTGTGAAGGTGGAGAAGCTCAGTGATTCCGAGTACGCCTTCACCGCCGCCGAAATCGACCTGGACTACCTGCAGACCGAGGATTACCGCCGCCGGGGCTCGCGCCTGCGCGGGTCGGTGATGATCATCGGGCCGATGCTCGGGCGCTTCGGGGTGGGGTACATGCCCAAGCCCGGCGGGGACAAGATCGGCCGCCGCCGCCTGGACACCCACATGCTCGGCTTCCAGAAACTGGGCGCGACGTTCGACTACGACCTGCTGGAGAGCGTCTTCGCCATCCATGGCGAAAAGATGAAGGGCTGCTACATGCTGCTCGACGAAGCCTCCGTGACCGGCACGGCCAATATCCTGATGGCCGCCGTGCTCACCCCCGGTGTCACGACGATCTATAACGCCGCGTGCGAACCCTACGTGCAGCAGCTGTGCCGGATGCTCAACCGCATGGGCGCGAAGATCTCGGGCATCGCCTCGAACCTGCTCGTGATCGAGGGCGTCGAGGCCCTGGGCGGCACGGAGCACACGATGCTTCCCGACATGGTCGAGGTGGGCAGCTTCATCGGCATGGCCGCCATGACCCGCTCCGAGATCACGATCAAGAACGTCTCGTTCGACAACCTGGGCATCATCCCGCAACAATTCGCCCGCATGGGCATCCATTTCGAGCAGCGCGGCGACGACATCTACATCCCCCGCCAGGAGCACTACCAGATCGACAGCTTCCTCGACGGCTCGATCATGACCATCGCCGACGCCACCTGGCCCGGCCTGACGCCCGACCTGTTGTCCGTGTTTTTGGTGGTCGCCACCCAGGCGAAAGGCTCGGTGCTGATCCACCAGAAGATGTTCGAATCGCGCCTGTTCTTCGTCGATAAGCTGATCGACATGGGCGCGCAGATCATCCTGTGCGACCCCCACCGCGCCACGGTGATCGGCCACGACCACCAGATCGGCCTGCGCCCCACGCGCATGTCCTCGCCCGACATCCGTGCGGGGGTGGCCCTGCTGATCGCCGCCATGAGCGCCGAAGGCCGCAGCGTGATCCAGAACGTCGAGCAGATCGACCGCGGCTACCAGAACATCGACGGGCGCCTGAACGCCCTCGGCGCCAATATCGTCCGCAAAACGGAGTAAACAGTTTTGTCATTCAGAACGAAGGTGCCGCCCGGCCCCCGGGGAATATTCTGTCATTCAGAGCGAAGCGAAGAATCTTGGTTGGACTGTGCTACTGTAAACACTTCCAACCAAGATTCTTTTGTTAACGAACGAACAAACAAAGACTCGTTCATTTTCCTCCTTGTCGCTCGACATAGTCCAAACAAAAATACGTTTGGCCTGCAGCGCTCGCTGACTGCGTCGGTTCGCCTCGCCCTGAATGACAATTGCGGAAAAGCTACATTTCCACCTCTTCATAACTCAACATCATGTAATGCGTATTACCTCTCCAGAAATCTGTTGCGCGCCTGGGTTCTGACAGTCTTCCTCTCGCCTGAAAGGGCTGGACCTCACCGAATTTGTTGTCGAGGCGTTTTATGATAATGGGTTTGTACAGGATCTCGCCGCGAACGGGTATCGCAATCGAGCAGATCTTCCGGTTGTCCGCATAGAACTCCATGCGCCAGCCCTTTTCCGCTGCATTCAGCTTCCATGCCCCGATCTGCTGCCGGACGGTGCCGTCGGTCGTGGCAGCCACCGGAATGGAAGCCGTATAGCCCTTCGGAAATTTTTTGTCGCGAACCGGGTTCCCCCTTTTGTCCACGATCCGGGCATCCAGTATGGCCTGCCTGCCCCCATCCGCGGCCTGATATTCCATTCTCACGTTCACATGATCCGCGCTCTTGTAGCCGATGGGCGAACCGTAATCGCTGATCACCGTACCGTTTTCTTTCATGTTCGCAAATTCGACGAGCGAGATAAAAACAGGGGGCATGTAGGTCACCTCGATGCGCTCGCCCTCCGCCGGGCGGAACCGGTTGACCTGGTTGCGGTAGTTACTGGTCCGGATCTCCGTGAGCCCTTGGCTGAGGCTTTTGCATAAGGTGACGGTCCGCTTGGCTGCTTCCACATAGTAATGCTCTTCCCAGGAGTCGGAACCGGTCATAAAAGAGTAGATCGGGGTGTCCAGCAGATAATTCGTACCGAAAATCCGCAACGACTCGGGACTTTCGCTCTTCACTTCGATCGTCAGGTTCAGGTTGGAATCCTTTACGGTCGTTTGCTCACCGAAGGTCGAGTCCACATACAAGAATGGCACACCCAGAAGCGTCTGGCCCGAAAGCAAGACCGCGCACAACAGGAGGAATGCTTTTTTCATGGCTGCAAAGTTTAACAGAACAGAGTGCTGACTTTACAAGGATACCTATTTTATCTGACATCTCCAAAAAACTGCCATTGCGCGGTTTTATCATTCAGAGCGAAGCGAAAAATCTTGGTCGGAACTGTTCAGAAACAGCCTGACCAAGATTCTTCGCTTCGCTCTGAATGACAACCTACAATTCTCCGTGTGCCGGGCGGCACTTATACCCCCACGGGAAGCGTGAACCAGAACCGCGATCCCTTGCCGGGTTCGGACTCCACGCCGATCCGTCCGCCGAGTTTCTCGACGATGCTGCGGCAGATGGAGAGGCCCAGTCCCGTGCCGGGAATGAACTCGTTGTGTTTCACGAAACGTTCGAACACCCGGGCGGCCTGCTCTTCGGTCATGCCGATGCCGGTGTCCTCGACCGAGAATTCGACCTGCCCGCCGAGCGGCTTGCATTGGAGCCATACATGTCCTTCGGTGGTGAATTTCAGAGCGTTGGAAACCAGATTCGAAAGCACCTGGATCAGCAGTTTCTGGTCGGTCCGCATCACGGTCCCCCGGGCTGTCTCCGACCCGGTGAAACTTAACCCGACCCCGTCGGGCGCTTTGATCTGCAGCGAATCGACCACCTGGCGGCAGATGGCGTAGGGGTGTATCCGCTCTTCGGTGACCGTCATCGTGCCGGCCTCGATGCGCGAAAGGTCGAGCACGTCCGAGATCAGGCCCAGCAGATGGTCGTTGTTCTTCTCGATGATCGAGACGTATTGTTGTTTTTCCTGCTCGTCGTCGGTGTGGGCCAGGATGGACGAGAAACCGACGATGGCGTTCAGGGGGGTGCGTATTTCATGGCTCATGTTGGCCAGGAAGGCCGATTTGAGGCGGTCGGACTCCTCGGCCCGCGATTTGGCCTCGATCAGATTCTGCTCGGTGAGTTTGAGCTCGCTGATGTTGTAGTTGATCCCGGTGATCTGGACGATGTTGTTGTCCGGTTCGTACTGGGTCACCTGCGCGGCGGTGCGCAGCCATTTCCAGCCCTGCCCGGCCCGTATGCGGAACTCGGCGGTCATCGCCGTCGTTTTGCCTCCGACCGCCTCTTGCAGGAAACCCTCCAGCGTCCCCACGTCGTCGGGATGGATCAGCGCGCGGTACTCATCGAAGGCCAGCGTACCTTGTTCGTCCTTCGGCAAACCCATGTTCGTATACCATTGGTCCGAGTTGAAATAGGTCTTCGTCAGGGGGTTCCAGCGGAAGAAACCGACCTCGGCGACCTGGGCCACCGAGTTGAACACCGTTTCGAACTCGCGCAGGCGAGCCGACGTCTCGTACAGGGCCGTGTTGTCGATCACGATGGCCAGATAGCCCTCCACGCGGCCCTCCGCGTCGTAAAGCACGTTGCATTTCAACGTCAGGTAGAGCAATCCTTCCCGCGGCTCAAGGCCGTAGTAGGTCCGGTTGACGCGCATGCTGTCGATGCTCACGTCGAACGTCGCGTCTTTACCGCCGCGCAGCTGTTCGCACGCCCAGGCCGGCAGCGAAGGGTGGTCGAACAGGTTGCGTCCCAGCAGGCGTCCGCGGTCGGGGACGCCGGTGATCTCCAGATCCTTCTGGTTCACGTCGACCATATAGCCGTCACGATCGTAGACCTCAATCCCGACGGGAATGTTCGTGTAGACTTTTTTGAGCTCCTGCTCGCTCTGGCGCAATGCGTCGGCGGAGAGCACGGCCTCCGTCACGTCGCTGAACAGGGCCACGATGTAGCCGTACTGGGGCGAATAGATGGTCACGTCGTAGTAGCGGCCGTTGCTGCGGAAGCGGTTGGCTTTCGATTCGTAGACGATGCCCTGGTAGGCGACCTGGTAGAGCACCTGCAGGTCGAGCTTGTTGACGAAAATGGGCCCGATCTGGGTGTGCATCTTCCCGACGATCCGGTCCCGCTCCACCCCCATGATCTCCAGGAATTTGGCGTTTACGTCCACATATTCGTAATCCGTCACGCGCCCCTCGGGGGTGATGTCGATGCGCAGGCGGAAGTAGCCCAGCGGCATGTTCTGGTAGAGCTTGTTGAGGAATTCGTTGTTGCGCATCGCCTCTTTGCGCGAGTGGCTCAGGGCGAGTCCCACCCCCATGACGTTCACCAGGTCGCGGAACGATTCGCGGTCCCGCTCGTCCCATACGCGTTGCCGGTCCTGGTCGCGCACCTCGACGAAGCCCCACACGTTGCGTTTGGAGATCAGCGGTGCGGCCAGCAGGGCCCCCCGGTTGCCCGGGAAAAAGACCATCTGCCCGTCGAGCAGGTCGCGGGCCCATCGGCGACCCTCGACCGCGATGTGCTGCAAATTCTCTTTCATCGGGGGAACGCCGGGGGCGGCGGCTTCGTCCGCGCAGCTGAAAAAACGCTTGTCCGCGTCGAAAACGAAGATGCTCGTCCGGGATGCGCCGAAACGATCGAGCATCAGGACAAGCAGATCCTGAACGACTTTCTCGTCCAGCGATTCGTCCAGTAGGCCCAGCAGGGTCCGGGTGATCGCCTTCTGCCAACCGAGCAGCCGCTCCACTTCGGAAGCGTCCTCCCCGGGGCGGTATTGTTCAGGATATGCCTTTTCTTTGTCGCTCCCCATGTCGTGACGGCGTAAAAGCCGGATGCAAAGGTAATAAGATTTTGAATAGTATGTACTTACCGCGAATTTTGTTTAAGAAACTCATTGTCAGGCAAATCGTTCTATTTCCCCCAAATATCCGGGCGGCAACCGCGGAGCCGTGTGACGAAATGATGGAAGCAAACAATAATTTTTCATGGGAGGTATGCATTATTCCGGCCAAATGCATACTTTTGCTCTTCATCGTATCCATTTTAATTATTTCATTGCATCATGAAGGTATTGAAAATTAAGCTACTGATCGTTTTCTTCGCCGTGGGGGCCTTCGCCGGGACGCCTTACGGGGCGCAGGCGGCCAAGCCCGCGCAAGCGGAGGTGAAGAACGTCATATTCATGATCGGCGACGGCATGGGGTTGACCCAGATGCAGTTGGCCATGATGAACAGCCAGGAGCCCCTGGCTATGGAACGCGCGCAATACATCGGCCTGGCGAAAACCTTCTCGGCCAACAACCGCGTCACCGACTCGGCCGCGGCAGGCACCGCCCTGTCGACCGGCACCAAGACCAATAACGGTTTCGTGGGTGTCGACCCCCAGAAAAACGGACTCAAAAACCTCATCGAGCGCAGCCGCGAGAGTGGCCTGGCGACCGGTGTGGTCGTGACCAAAGACATCACAGACGCCACTCCCGCCGCCTTCCTGGCCCACCAGCCCAGCCGCAAATTGGCCGAGGATATCGCCCTGGATGTCGTGGCCAGCGATGTGGACCTGTTCATCGGCGGGGGACGCAAGAACATGGAAAAACGCCAGGACGGCGTGAACCTCTCCGACCAGTTGCGCGCCAAAGGCTATACGGTGGCCTATACCATCGAGCAGGTGCAGGCCGTCAATAACGGTAAGCTGGCCGCCATGCTCGCCGACGGCCACCTGCCCACCATGGTCAAAGGGCGCGGCGATTTCCTCCCCCTGGCCACGGCCCAGGCGTTGAAGATCCTTACTGCCGACTCGAAAAAAGGTTTCTTCATGATGGTAGAAGGGTCGCAGATCGACTCGGGCGGCCATGCCAACGACGCGGTGTTCGTCCAGACCGAAGCCCTCGATTTCGACAACGCGGTCCGGGTGGCCTTCGACTTCGCCGACCGCAATCCCGGGACGCTGGTGGTCGTCACGGCCGACCACGAAACGGGCGGGCTGACGCTCCCCTCGGGAAACTCCGATTTCCTGCTGGCCGACCAGGGTGTGAAGCCGACTTTCGGCACGGGCGGCCATAGCGCGGTGATGGTGCCGGTCTATGCTTATGGCACGGGTGCCGCGAATTTTACGGGGGTTATGGATAACACGGACCTTCCTAAGAAGATCGCGGCTTTGCTGGGGTTGAAATAGGGTTTATGTGATCATAGTTAAAGCGGGGCTGCCAACAGGCGGCCCCGCTTCGCTTGTGGTTTCCCGTCATGTCTCGACTTGCCGCTCTTTCATGACGGACTCAGGCCGGTATCGTAGGGGCACCCCTTGCGGGTGCCCTGTAAAAAAGAAAGGGCACCCGCAAGGGGTGCCCCTACGGAATCGTCACCGATGCGGTTACGACATATGCTGCATTTCGATCAGGCGGGCGTATAAACCTTTTTCGGCCATAAGCTCTTCATGGGTCCCCTCTTCCGCGATATTGCCGCCTTCGACCACGATGATGCGGTCGGCGTTGTAGATGGTGCTCAGGCGGTGGGCGATCACCAGCGAGGTGCGCCCTTCGAGCAGCGATTCGAGGGCGGCCTGCACGAGCTGTTCGCTCTCCGTGTCGAGGGCCGAGGTGGCCTCGTCCAGGATCAGGATATCGGGATTCTTAAGCACGGCGCGGGCGATCGAAAGGCGCTGCCGCTGGCCTCCGGAGAGCTTCTGGCCGCGATCGCCGATGTTGTGCGCGTAGCCGCCTTCGGTCTCCTGGATAAAGTTGTCGGCATTGGCCACGCGGGCGGCGGACTGGACTTCATCTGGATTGGCGTCGCGCCGGGCGAGCAGGATGTTCTGCTCGATGCTGTCGTTGAACAGGATGGTCTCCTGGGCCACCACGCCGATGTGCGCGCGCAGCGAGGCGAGCGTATAATTGCGGATGTCCACCCCGTCGACGAGGATCTGCCCCGCCGTCACGTCGTAGAAACGGGGAATCAGGTCTGATATGGTCGACTTGCCACCCCCCGAGGGGCCAACCAGGGCGACCGTTTCGCCCTTGCGGATCTTGAAATTGATCCCGTGCAGCACCTCCTTGCTTGCGTAGGAGAAACGCACGTCGCGGAATTCGATCTCGCGGTTGAAATCTTTCAGTTCGATCGCTTCCGCGGCGTCGGTCACCTGGCTTTTGGCGTCGAGCAGTTCGAACACGCGGTCACCGGCGGCGATCCCCTGGTTGATGTTGGCGAAGGCGTCGGCGATGCTGCGCACGGGGCGCGTGAGCTGTGAGAAGGCGGCCAGGTAGGCCAGAAACTCAGCCCCCGCCAGCTTGTCGGCCGCCACGAGCGACCCGCCGAAGATGAGCACCACGGCCATCGCCGTCACCCCGAGGAATTCGCTCATGGGCGAGGCCAGCTGCTGGCGCTTGGCCATGCTCATGGAAATATCGGAAAAACGCTGGTTCAGCCAGTGGAATTTCCCTTTGGTATAGTCGGTGGCGTTGTAGGCCTTGATGATCTTGATGCCGGTGAGCGATTCGTCGAGCATGCTGACCATATCGGCGAAATTCTCCTGCGCGGCGCGGGCGTGGTGGCGCAATTTCTTGACAATGGCGCCGATGGCGAAGGCGGTCACGGGCAGGAACAGGGCGGCGAAGATGGTCAGCTCCCACGAGATGGCGATCAGCATCAGCATGTACCCTATAATCAGGAACGGCTCGCGGATCACCACCTGCAACGTGTTGGTGATGCAGAACTGCACGACCTGCACGTCGGACGATATTTTCGATATGATGTCCCCCTTGCGCTCGTTGCTGAAAAAACCGACGTGCAGCCCCATCACGTTATCGTACACCGCGTTACGCAGCTTTCGCAGCGTCGATATACGCATCCGCTCGATGGTCAGCTGCCCCAGGTAGCGGAACAGGCTGCTCAGGAAAATGCAGCATACCAGCACCGCGGCCAGCAGCATCAGTACGTTCATCACCTGGTAATCCGCGCCGAAAATGCGGTAGAGGGCGTAGTTGAGCAGGCTCTGGAAATATTCGGTCGACGCTTCGAACGCCGGCTTCTCGGTCACCTTGCTGATCATGGCGTTCTTGTCGAAGAGCGTTTGCACGACCGGGATGATCATCACGTAGGTCAGCGTGTTGAATAGGGCGTAGAAAAGCGTGAAGATGAAATAGGGGATGGCGTATTTCTCTATGGGCCTCGCGAAGCCGAACAGCCGCCAGTAGGTCTTCATTCAATTATGAATTATGGATTATGAATTATGAATTATTTCTTTGCGCGGGCAATTTATAACTCATAAATAAGCGGGGAAGTTTAATGATGTCGGGCAAAAGTACGCTAATTTTATCTAAAATTGCCTACTTTTGCGTGATAATTTACTTCAACATAGATTATGGATATTGTATTGAGCGGCATCCGCTCCACCGGCCAACTCCACCTGGGCAACTATTTCGGCGCCCTGCTTAACTACGTGAAGATGCAGCATGAGAACAAATGCTACTTCTTTATCGCCGATTACCATTCGCTCACCACGCATCCCGACCCGTCGGCGCTGCACGACAATGTGCGCAACGTGCTTTCGGAATACCTCGCCGCGGGCCTCGACCCCGACGTGGCGACGATCTATGTGCAGAGCGACGTGCCGCAGATCGCCGAGCTCTCGCTGCTGCTCTCGATGCACGCCTACGTGGGCGAGCTGGAGCGCACGGCATCCTTCAAGGAAAAAATCCGCAAACATCCCGATAACGTGAACGCCGGCCTGCTGACCTATCCGGTGCTGATGGCCGCCGATATCCTTTTGCACCGCGCCACCAAGGTGCCCGTGGGGAAGGACCAGGAGCAGCACCTGGAACTGACCAGGGTTTTTGCCCGCCGCTTCAACAATTTCTACGGCGTGGAGTTCTTCCCCGAGAGCCAGCCCTACAACTTCGGCCGGGACCTGGTCAAGATCCCCGGCCTGGACGGCACGGGCAAGATGGGCAAGAGCGAGGGCAACGGCGTGTACCTCTCGGACACCGACGAGCAGATCCGCAAGAAGGTGATGCGCGCGACGACCGACACGGGCCCCACGGAGCCGAACTCGCCCGTCAGCGAACCGGTCGCCAACCTGTTCACCATCATGAAGGCGGTCTCGGAGCCCGACACGCTGAAATTCTTCCAGGAGAAATACGCCTCGTGCGAGATCCGCTACGGCGACCTGAAAAAGCAGCTGGCCGAGGACATCATCGCCACCGTGCGGCCGATCCGCGAACGCATCGAGGCGATCCGGGCGGACGACGCCTACCTGCAGCGCGTGGTGCGCCAGGGTGCCGAGCGCGCCCGCGAGAGCGCCGACGCCACGATCGGCGAAGTGCGCCGGATCATGGGCATTACGCCGTTTTAAGCGAAAACCGGACGGTCATTTTGTGCAGCCCCGGACAAAAAGTCCGGGGCTGCACTATTTTGCTCATTTCTATTTATTTATGATTTTAAAATATTTCATTAAGATTTTAAAATATTTATTTTTATTCTGCGTTATATCAGTGGGTTGTTAAAAAATAACATAAAAATTTGGTGCTGACAATTAATTTCGTATATTTGCCCTCAACTTTCTGATATATATGAAGGTATATGCCATGAGAGAGGGCGACCTTATTTTTAAGGTTTAAAATGTTATGCGGGGACTAGTGTTGTTGATTGTAAATGACTTACTATTCAAGATGAAAAAAATTGCGATGCTGGCGGCGGCACTCCTGATCGGAGCGGCGTCGTGGAGTTGCCTGAAGGAAACTACGGCTGTAACCTCGGGAGGCCAGGGCAACACGTTTGATTTTAAAACCACCGAAACGACCAACATTTCGGTTAATTACTCTCTGACCGACTCCGAAACTCCTCTTCTTTTCGAAGTCTACACAGAATATCCTTTCACCAGTACGAACAACCGCACGCTCAAAGCGGATCTCGAGCCGGCCTTGCGCGCCTATGTCGACGCTGCGGGGAAATTCAGCGGAACGGTTCTGCTGCCCAGTTGGTGCGAGCAGGTCTATCTGCACTCCACCAAGTTGGGGCTGCCTGATGTGATCGCCCTTCCGGTAACGGCCGGCGGGATCTCCTATACGGCCGGTGATGCCCTGACGGTCGTTTCGGCCGGTGCTTCGCGCGCTGCGCATACCTACCCTTCGGATATCTATGTGCCGGGCGATTGGAGCAGCACGGGTAAAATGGCGAGCGACAACGGTACGGTCAACATCTCCGGCGACGTGAAAAGCGCCTTCGACGTCTTCCAGCAAGGGGTGAGCATCAACAAGAGCCATTCGAACCTGCTCGGTAAGATACCGGTGGTGAACATCACCAAGAACAACGGCGCCAACCGCGTGACCCTGACGCTGGTGCACAGCAGCGGCCTGGATCACAGCACGCTTTGCTACTACAGCTACCCGACCGCCACCCCGCCCACGTCGCTCGCCCAGGTGAAGAATATCCTCGCCCTGCCGAACACCGCTTACCTGCTGGATATGGGCGTGGCATTCGGCAAAGGCTATTCGGTGGACTTGAAGTACTGGGACGGCAGCGGCTATGTGGCCGGTTTCCCGCAAGGCACCTCGATCGGTTTCTTCGTCATCAAGGACGGATTTGAATCCGCTACGGGTAATATCGTGGACGGCACGCGTTACTATTCCAACTTCGACCTGACCGAAGATAAACAGCAGATCGTCGCTTTCGGCAACAGCGGCAACGGCATCTTCATCGCCGGTGTGGAAACCGTCGACCGTAACTCGGCCGGTTGCGACAACGATTTCCGGGACATCCTTTTCTATGTGGAGCCGTTCCCGCGCAACTCGGCCACGTTCGACAACCTGGTCGTCGATCCGGAACCCGTTCCGGAACCCGAGCCCAATTACACCGAATACAAGGGCACGCTGATCTTCGAAGACCTCTGGCCCTCGGCGGGTGACTACGACCTGAACGACGTGGTGGTGGAATACACTTCGAAAGTTTATGTCAACGACGACAACGAGGTGATCAAAATAGAGGAGAAATACGTGCCGGTGAACAACGGTGCGGAGATCCAGAGCGGTTTCGCCGTACAATACAACGTGGCGCAGTCGGCTTTCAAGACCTATAATTTCTCCACGGACTTCACGCCCGGGGTGCAGAAAGCCGACTATGTGGCCAGTCCCATGCCGATCGGCGGTTTCGAGTCGGGACAGTCCAAGGCGACCGTGCTCTTCTTCGACGACATCCGTACCGGGAACCTGATCGGTAAAACGTTCACGGTGAAGGCCGAGATGAATTCCGGGATCAAGGCGGCGACCTTCGGCTATCCGCCCTACAACCCGTTCATCGTGATCCTCCACGGCGTGGGTGCCGATCCGCGCAACCGCGAGTTGCACCTGCCGAACTACGCGCCCACGCCCAAGGCGAGCACGCAGTGGTTCGGGGTGAATGCCGACGAATCGAATCCGCCCCTGACCTACTACGTCTCTTCGGAAAACTATCCTTTCGCGATCAATCTGCCCATTCACGGCTTCGTCCTCTCGCCCGAGACGGTGCGCATCGACAAGACCTATTCGGAGTACTACCGCTGGGCCGCGTCGTATGGTCAGATGAACCAGAAATGGTACGAAAACCCGTAACGGCGAACTGAAAACCCTATACAAAACGGCTTCCCTGGTGGGAAGCCGTTTTTTTGTGTTTGTCATTCGGCAGCGCAGTGAAGAATCTTGGTCGGACTGTGTTCTGAATGTTCCGACCAGGATTCTTTTGTTAGCGAACGAAAAAAACTCGTTCGTTTTCCTCCTTGTCGCCCGGCAGAGCCCAAACAAAGAGACGTTTGGCCTCTGCTCTCTCTGTCTGCGTCGGTTCACTGCGCTGCCGAATGACAAATACGGCTGGTTTCTTGGTATCGTTCCCCTTTTTTCCATACCTTTGCAACTTGTGTCACGCAACGATTCATGAAACACTATTTCGACATAGCGTACCGATCCATCATCCTGCTCTCCAAGCGGTTTACCGACAGGCAGTTGATGATCATCCTGGCCGTCCTGACCGGATTGCTGGCGGCGCTGGGCACCTATGTCTTCGAATCGCTGCTGCACGGCATCAAATGGGCGCTGGTGAGCTGGTTCCCGGTCGACAGCGCGGGATGGCTCTACCTGGTCTACCCGGCCGTAGGGATCATCCTGGCCACGCTTTTCGTGCGCTACGTCATCAAGGATAACATCTCGGAAGGGGTGACCCGCGTGCTCTACGCCATGTCCAAGGGCGGCTCGCGCATCAGGCCCCACAACTGCTACTCCTCGATCGTGGGCGGCGCGACGACCATCGGTTTCGGGGGCTCGGTCGGCCCCGAGGCCCCGATCGTGCTGACCGGGGCGGCCATCGGCTCGAACGTGGGCCGTTTCATGCGCCTGAACTACCGCAACACCACCCTGCTGCTCAGCTGCGGCGCGGCGGCGGCCCTGGCGGCCATCTTCAAAGCGCCCATCACCGGGGTGATCTTCGTGTTGGAGATCCTGATGCTCGATATCACGATGGGGGCGATCCTGCCGCTGATCATCGCCACGGTGACCGCCACCTCGATCACCTTCTTCCTCACGGGCTTCGACCCCGTGCTGCCGATCACCGCTCCGCCCGGCTTCAAACTCTACAACATCCCGATGTACGTCGCCCTGGGGATCACCTGCGGGCTGATGTCGTACTATTTCAAGAGCGTCAACCAACGCATCGGCGCCTGGTTCTCCCGCATGCCGCGCCAGTTGCACAAATGGATCGCGGGCGGGGCCATCCTCGGCCTGCTGATCTTCATCTTCCCGCCGCTGTACGGCGAGGGGTACGACGGCTTCATCCAGCTGATGAAGGGCGACACGGACGCGCTGTTCAATAACTCGCTCTTCTATAAGTACCGCGAGGTGGCGTGGGTGGTGGTCGTCTACCTGGTGATGATCCTCTTTTTCAAGGTGGTGGCGATGGCTTCGACCAACGCCGCCGGCGGGGTGGGGGGGACGTTCGCACCCTCGCTCTTCGTGGGGGCCTTCACGGGCGGGACGATGGCCTTCATCTGCAATGCGTGGCTGGGATTCGACCTGCCGATCATCTCCTTCACGCTGGTCGGCATGGCCGGGGTGATGTCCGGGGTGATGAACGCGCCGTTGACCTCGATCTTCCTGATCGCCGAGCTGTCGAGCGGCTACGGGCTGTTCATTCCGCTGATGACCGTCTCCTCGATCTCCTTTGCGGTTGGATATTATTTCGATCCCTACTCCGTATACACCAAAAAATTGCACCAGTCGGGCGAGCTGCTCACCCATAACAAGGACCGCTCGGTGCTGGTGTTCCTCGACCTGAACGCGCTGGTGGAGACCGATTTTCACGCGATCGACGAGAAAGCCACGCTGGGCGACCTGGTTAAACTGATCTCCAAGATGCGGCGTAATATCTTCCCGGTGCTCGATAAGGACGGCAAACTGATGGGGGTGGTGCAACTCGACCAGTTGCGCGCCGATATGTTCGACCCCGCGAAATACGGCACCCCGATCGTCCATTACATGACCCAGCCGCCCGATAAGATCCTGCCCAACGAGCATATCCAGAGCGTGCTGGACGCCTTCGAAGAGACGCGCGCATGGATGCTCCCCGTGGTGGACAAGGGCGGGCGCTACCTGGGTTTCATCTCCAAATCGCAAATCCTGGCGGCCTACCGGCACAAGTTGATGGAAATTTCAGAAGAATAATACGAATGCTTGTCATTCTGAACGAAGTGAAGAATCTTGGTCGAGCTGTGTTCAGACTGTTCCGACCAAGATTCTTCACTTCGTTCAGAATGACAAAAAAAGGCGCCCGAAAGCGCCTTTTCTGATATATTCTGCGGGTAATTTAGAACGTAAACATAAACCCGACCCCGAGCACTTCTTTAAGCTGCAAACGCGCCCCCTTGCGCCCGTCCGCCTGCAAAAATTTCGTATCGTCGTCATAGATCATCGACACCGACAGGTTGGCCGAGAACCACTTATTGATCTTCATCGTCAATTGGTTATCCCAGTTCACGTCGACGTTCTGCGGCTTTTCCAGATAGTTGGAGTAGAGCGTCAGGCGCGAATAGATGGTCATGTTGGGCAGGAATTCATATTTGGCCTCCATCACGGCGTTGGCGCCGAACTCCGCGAGCAGGTTCTTGCCCGGGTCCACGCCGTAAGCCCCCGCATCCGAAAGCTCGTCGTTCAGAACGAACGTCCCGCGCCAGGCGGCGGGCGAGAGGGTGGCGGTGAACCACTTGGCGGGCGTCCAAGTGAAACCGAGGCCGGCCGTGAGGTAACCCGGCGCCATGAATTGCGAGAGCAGCGTCGGGGGCGTGGTCGAATAGTTGAAGCCGTTGGCGAACTGCGAGTTGAAGTTGGCGAACGCGCTGGCGTACCACGTCTTGGCGATCTTGTAGCCGTAGGTCGACGAGAGGTAGATCTTGTCGTTGGTCTTGCGTGTGCCGAGCGATCCGGTGTTGCTCATCCCGTAGGCCAGCTCGATGCGGTTGTTCCACAGGTGGCGGTCCCGCTTGTAGTCGAGGCTGTAAGCCAACCCGATGTCGAACGCCACGGAGTTGTCGCCCCCGGCCGCCCAGTTCGACAGGCTCACCTGGTTGATGTTCAGTCCGGTAGTCCCGGTGTGCGTCCAATACTTGACGGTGTCCGCGTCCTGGGCCGAAACTCCGGCGGCCAGCGCCATGAATACGATCGAAAATAATATCTTTCTCATAATCAATAAATTTAGGTGGAAAATTCACAAAACGCTTGCCAAGATACCCAAAAAATCCCTAACTTTGAAAAACCTAACCGTAAAATCGTCATGGGCAAACTCCTCCTTCCGCTCTGTTTGTGCCTGTTCATCCTGCCCTGCCGCGCGCAGCCGCAGCCGACATTGCACGTCGATTACGACAGCATCCGTGTGGCCGTGGAAAACCATAGGGAGGCTTACGACGCCCTGCTGGAGCGCTTCGTGCAGGCCGATACCACGCTCATGCTCGAAGAGTGTGCCTTGCTTTACTACGGTTTTGCGTTTACCGGGAAATACGATGTCATGGCCGGTGACCGGGAGATGAGCGAAGCGCTTAAAAGGGGCAATTACGCCGCGGTGGAGACCCGTGCCGGGGCTTTGCTGGAGAGCAGCCCTTTGCTGATGGAGGCCAATTTCAATATGTGCGTGGCACTCGACAAGCGGAACGATCCCGATTGGAAAAAATTCATCTGGAAATTCATCGCCATCGGTAAAGTCATCCTGGCCAGCGGCGACGGTACCTCCCCGGCCACGGCTTACAAAGTGCTCTATGTCCCGGACGAATACTCCGTGCTTTTCAAGATCATGCGGGCCCACAGCCTGGCTTCGCAGACGCTGCAACTGGACCCCGTGCCCTGCGACGTGATGACCGTCCGGATGGGCAAAGACGGGCCGGAGAGGAAGGTGTATTTCGATATTACGCTCCATACGAACAAACTCATGGAAATACTTAAATAACGTGAGTTCGACTAATTCTAATATGCTGGTGACTATGATCTTACCGTGTTAGTGTGCTTCTCTTGTATAGCCGAACTCACGTTATTCGTTCCGCTGCGCTGGCATATTCCCCCCTGCCCCCCTTTGGGAAAGGGGGGTGCGCCAGGCCAACGCACCCTTTGCTCGGAACAGTGGTTTATATAATTGATTTTCAGTAGCCAAATTCATCGAACTCACGTCAAATAATTATGAAAAAATTTTTGAACTTACTGCTGGCCCTCGTGGCCGTCGTTCCCGTCCTGGCCGGGGGTGTTGTCAAAGAGGACCGGATATGCAAAAGCGCGATCCTGAAAATGGACCGCAAATATTCCGTCTACCTGCCCGAGGGCTACGAGACCTCCTCGCGCCATTATCCGGTGCTTTACCTGCTGCACGGCGCGGGCGACGACCATACGGGCTGGGTGCAGTTCGGCGAGGTGTGCCACATCGCGGACAAGGCGGTCGCCGAGGGCAAGGCCACCCCGATGATCATCATCATGCCCGACGCGAACACCACCCAGCGGGGTTATTTCAACGACCCGGCGGGCGTGTGGCGCTACGAGGATTTCTTCTTCGAAGAGCTGATCCCCCATGTCGAAAAAACCTATAAATGCCGCACCGAGCAGCGTTACCGCGCCATTGCAGGCCTCTCGATGGGCGGCGGCGGGACGCTTTATTACACGCTGCACCGCCCCGACCTGTTCGCCGCGGCCTGCCCGCTGAGCCCCTTCGTGGGCGTGGACCGCGAGCAGGTCATGATCCGTGCGAAGCAGTGGACTTCCACGGCCGGGACAGCCTCGCCCGGGCAGTTGGATCAATTCGTGGCCCGTTACTGCCTCGAACCGTTGGTGGAATCGCTGACCGATGAGCAACTCAAAGCGGTGGGCAAGGTGCGCTGGTTCGTGGACTGCGGCGACGACGATTTTTTATATAAAGACGCGGCCCTGATCCATAACATGTTCCGCGACAAGAAGATACCGCATGAATACCGCGTGCGCGACGGGGCGCATAACTGGACTTACTGGCGCGCCTCGTTGCCCGTGGTGCTGGAATTCGTGTCGGGATCTTTCCATCAGATGTGATTTTTTCTTATTTTCGCAGCGGAATTTAACCACAAAGGACACAAAAAAGATTTTCACACAAAAAAAGACACAATGAGTTTGTTCGAAGCCTAATTTTTGTGTTCTTTTTTTGTGTGAAAATCTTTTTTGTGTCCTTTGTGGTGAATAAAAAACAAAATGAAAAACGTAAGAGTCCGTTTCGCCCCCAGCCCCACCGGCCCGCTGCACATCGGCGGTGTCCGCACGGCCCTCTATAACTACCTGTTCGCCCGCCGCCACGGGGGCACGATGATCCTGCGCGTCGAGGACACCGATTCGCAGCGCTTCGTCCCCGGCGCCGAAGAGTACATCAACGAAGCCCTGGCCTGGAGCGGCATCCGGATCGACGAGGGCGTCGTCGAAGGCGGCCCCCACGCCCCCTACCGCCAGAGCCAGCGTCGCGAGATCTACCTGCAATACGCCCTGCAACTGGTCGAGGAGGGCAACGCCTACTACGCTTTCGACACGACCGAGGCATTGGACGCCCTGCGCGCCGAAGCCGAAGCGAAAGGCGAGGCCTTCGCCTATAACCACGCCGTGCGCGGCCGCCTGGCCACCTCGCTGGCGATGGATCCTGCCGAGGTCGCTGCCCGTTTGGAGCGCGGCGACCAATGGGTGATCCGCTTCTGCATGCCCGCCGACGAGGAGGTGGTGATGCAGGATTTGATCCGCGGCGAGGTGCGTGTGAACACCTCCACGCTGGACGATAAAGTGCTTTATAAGTCGGCCGACGGCCTGCCCACGTACCACCTGGCGAACATCGTCGACGACCACCTGATGGAGATATCGCACGTGATCCGCGGCGAAGAATGGCTCCCCTCGCTGCCGTTGCACTACCTTTTATACCGCGCTTTCGGTTGGGCCGACACGCAGCCCGAATTCGCCCACCTGCCGTTGCTGCTCAAGCCCGGCGGGGGCGGCAAACTCTCCAAACGCGATGGCGACAAGATGGGTTTTCCCGTCTTCCCGTTGCGCTGGGAAGCCCCGGGCGGCGAAGTGTCGCGCGGCTACCGCGAGGACGGCTATTTCCCCGACGCGTTCGTCAACATGCTCGCCCTGCTGGGCTGGAATCCCGGCACGGAGCAGGAGATCTTCACGATGGACGAGCTGATCGCCCAATTTTCGCTCGACCGCGTGGGCAAGTCCGGCGCGCGTTTCGATCCCGAGAAAGCCCGCTGGTTCAACGCCGAGTACCTGAAAATGAAGACGGACGAGGAATTGGGCGCTCTTTTTCTTCCCGTTTTGCGCGAAAAGGGTGTTGACGCCTGCATCTTCCTGGCCACGAAAGTCGTCGCGCTGGTGCGCGACCGCGCCACGTTCGTCGGCGATTTCTGGGACCTCTCGTCCTACCTGTTCGAAGCCCCCACGCAGTACGAACCCGGCGCAATCGCCAAATTCTGGAAAGGCGACAACCCCGCCCGCCTGGCCGAACTGCGCGAAGTGCTCGCCGCGATCGGCGATTTCACGGCCGGGAACATCGACAAGGCGGTCCACGCCTGGATCGAGGAGAAAGCCTACCCGATGGGGCAGGTGATGAACACGCTGCGCCTGGCTGTGGTCGGCGCCTCGAAAGGCCCCGGCATGGCCCCCGTCTGCGAACTGCTCGGCAAAGAGAATACCCTTGCCCGCATCGACCATGCGCTCAAAACCTTAGGTAATCCTTAACCCAATCCGATAATCATGAAAAAAAATCTACTCCGTTTCGCCACATTCGCATTTCTGGCCGCCGCTGTGTCGATGACCTCGTGCAGCGCCGATAAACTGACCACCAAGCTCCTCAGTGTACTCGCCGAGCAGACCAACAAGCAGTGCCCCATGCCGGTGGACGAACTCACCATGCTGGACAGCATGACGGTCGAGGCGCCCCGCACGCTGCACTCTTTCTACACGGTCGGCGTACCCAAGGACAGCCTGAACATGGATCTGATGGACACCCAACTGAAGCAGGTGCTGATCACCGCCGCCCAAAACCCGCAGGCCGAAGCGCTGCGTAAGGTAGAAGTGATCTTCGCGCACTCGTACTACGACATCGACGGGGAGCTGTTCTATGAAACCGAGATCACACCCGATATGTATAACGAGTAGTTTACACCCGAATACCTGATCGACGACGGGCAACCTTATCGAAGGTTGCCCGTCGTCATTTATCCATTTCCTGCGGAATGATCTTCGACTGCCATAAAATTCTGAAAATAAGTGTTTTTCTTGCGATAATATTTGCAAGAAAGAGGAATAATGCTTAATTTAGGTGAACGGAATTTTCCGGGACCCTCTTAATTGATTTATTAACCATTTAATTTATTGATTATGAAGAATTTGATCTATGCTGTCGTGCTGTGTGCCGGGATTGTGGGACTTTCGTTGTCCTGCACCCGGGAAAATCCCTCCCTCCCTCCCTCCCTCCCTCTGCTGAGAGCGATGCCTTTGCCCTGTTGAAAGAACAGGTCGGCAACTACAATGCTTCCTTTTTTCAGGCACATCAAATCGCCCAAACACGTGCCCCCAGTAGATTCTCAAGAATCCTTATGGCTGATGCGAAAGGAATCGTGGACGCAGGGGCTGCCGGTGGTTGGTGGAAGATAGCTATAGGTTTTGCTTATTCTGTGGCCGCTATCTTTTATAAAAAGGATGAGCCCGGCAGGCCTACCCTACATTGGACGACCATGATGGATATAGATAAGAGTGCGACTCTCGATTCCGCGCTCTTTGCGGGCGATCATTTTCGTCTGTCCGAATTGGACTTGTCCGCAGGACGGATGCATAATCAAATGGTCGTTGAGCTTGTGCAGGCTGACTCGAATCTGTTTTCCCGTTCGTTCGATATGGTTGGACGCAGAATAAAAGAGAAAGCCATCCATTTCACGCCGGTATTGATGTCCGGAGGTTGGCATGACCCTACCAATCCTGCCGATCCGCCCCTGTTCCCTCCGACACTTCCTCCGGGTGCCATAGATGTATCAGCGATTGTGTTTGATAGCCGGATCCTTTTTTTAGAGTCCGCCTTGAACGACACTCTTGAAATCGCATATCTGCCAGAGATTCGTCATCCTTTCCGCAGTGATGAATTTGCAATAATATCCTCCTTTTGCGAAGGAGTAAGCCTGCTCGAGAATATTGACGATGTAATCGCCTATACGAATGGCTTTATCGGGTTGTTGGAAGAATCGGATTTGCAGGCCGAAACCATTTCTTCGATAAAAACAGCTATTGGCGTGGCTCTTTATAGTAAATATTTATGGGTGGACGACGGCGAATAGTCGGTGTGCATCGAATTCCGAAAAATTATAGAAATATGAAAAAATTTTTGACCACATTAGTCGCGGCAGCCTGCATGGTTTTTGCCGCCAGCGCCCAGGAGAAGGGTCTGACCTCGAACCAGGAAGCCCGGATCGGGATTACCGACCTAAGTAAGGATATTCATTACATGCCTGTGAATTTTACGACTGGCCTGGGGTATAATTTCAACCGCACCCTTTCGCTCGGGCTTGTCGTGGATCTGTCCATGCTGGCGTATGAGAAGAACGATGTCCGCGATTACGGAACCAATGCTTCCCTCGGCGCGGCATTCGGGGTGAACGTGGTGCGCGGGGCCGAAAGATACCTGGAACTCGTGGGTGAAGCGGGAACTACCCTGGGGGGTAATTGGACATTCTCTTATTATGATGTGGGCCTGCGTTGGCACGATAGTTTTAAAAAAGGCTGGCATCCTTACACGGCGTGCGGTGTGCGCTATTATAATTCCTATACGAGCAAATTCGACAGCAGTTGGTCGATGTATATCGGCTTCGGCTTTAAACTCAATAAGAATTAAACTGCCGGTGAATTGAAAGAAAAACGCGGGCGATCATCCGATCGCCCGCGTTCGTTATTTCTGCCGGAAAAATATCTGCAACGGCACCCCCTCGAAATCCCAGTGCGCGCGCATCTTGTTCTCCAGAAAGCGCAGGTAAGGTTCGCGGATATACTGCGGCAGGTTGGCGAAAAAGGCGAACGTCGGGGTGGGCGAGGGGAGCTGCTGCGCATACTTGATGCGGATGTATTTCCCCTTGATGGCGGGCGGCGGGGTGGCCTCGATGATGGGCAGCATGTAGTCGTTGAACTCCGAGGTCGGGATGCGGCGGCGGCGCGACTCATTGACCCGCACGGCCGTCTGCAGCACCTCCAGGATGCGCTGCTTCTCGGGCACCGAGGTGAAGATGATCGGCACGTCGCTGAACGGGGCGAGCTTCGATTTCAAAAACTCGCGCCACTCCTTCATCGTGTTGGTCTCTTTCTTCACCAGGTCCCACTTGTTGACCACGATCACGCAACCCTTTTTGTTGCGCACGATCAGGCTGAAAATATTCATGTCCTGCGACTCGATCCCCTGCTGCGCGTCGAGCATCAGGATGCAGACGTCCGAGCCCTCGATGGCGCGGATGGAGCGCATCACGGAGTAGAATTCCAGGTCCTCGGTCACCTTGCCTTTCTTGCGCAGCCCGGCGGTGTCGACCAGGTAGAAATCCATGCCGAATTTGTTGTAGCGGCTGTTGATCGAGTCGCGCGTGGTGCCCGCGATGGGGGTGACGATGTTGCGCTCCTCGCCCAGCAGGGCGTTGGTGAGCGACGATTTGCCCACGTTGGGACGGCCGACCACGGTGATGCGCGGCAACTCTTCCTCCTCGCGGTCGGGATCGGCGGGCAGGGCCGCGATGATGGCGTCCATCATTTCGCCGGTACCGCTGCCGCTCACGGCGCTCACGCAGATCGGGTCGCCCAGGCCGAAGGAGTAGAACTCGTGCGAGCCGTAGATCTGGTCGTTGTTATCGACCTTGTTGACCACCAGCAGCACTTTTTTCTTGCTGCGGCGCAGGATCTCCGCCACCGCCGCGTCGAGATCGGTGATGCCGGTCGACACTTCGACCAGGAAGATGATCACGTCCGCCTCGTCGATGGCCAGGTGGACCTGCTTGCGGATCTCCTCCTCGAACACGTCGTCGCTGCCGGTGACGTAACCGCCGGTGTCGATCACCGAAAATTCGCGCCCGCCCCAGTCGCTGCGGCCGTAATGGCGGTCACGCGTGGTGCCGGCCGTGCCGTCGACGATGGCTTTGCGCTGGCCGACCAGGCGGTTGAAAAGTGTGCTTTTGCCGACGTTCGGACGGCCTACTATTGCAACGAGTCCCATTTCTGTATTTTTATTTCGGTAGCGTATAACAACATTGTCCGGCTCTGTAGGGGCACCCCTTGCGGGTGCCCAATCATGATGGGCACCCGCAAGGGGTGCCCCTACGGGCCCGGACAATGCACGGCAAAAATTCCGTTTAACTGCCGATTCCGGCGCAAAGATAGTCGTTTTTTGCTAAATTTGCCCCCTATGACCCAGACCGACCCGACCGAACGATCACGCACCGCCGCATTTTCCGGCCACCGGAGCTATAAAATGCGGGGCGGCGACCCCGCGGATACCGCCTCGCGACTGCGCGAGACCCTTGTGAATCTTATCTCGGAAGGGTACGACACATTCCTGTGCGGCATGGCCGAAGGCTTCGACCTGATGGCTGCCGGGGAGGTGCTGCGGCTGCGCGAAGAGTTCCCGGGAGTGCGCCTGGTGGCCGTCGTGCCGTTCCGCGGGCAGGCCGAACGTTTCCCGATGGCCGTCACCGCGGAATACCGCCGCGTGCTCTCGCTGGCCGACTGCGTCGAGGTGCTGGCCGAAAATTATGACCCCCGCTGCTACCACCGCCGCAACGACTACCTGCTCACGAACGCCTCGTGCATGGTCTTCTTCTACAATGGCTCGCCCGGCGGCACGCATTACTGCTGGCAGCAGGCCGCCCGGCGGGGGTTAAGGGTGGTTAACCTCTGCCCCGGCGCCGCTTCTCCCGGCACGTTATTCTGAAAATGGTTGTTCGGCGGCATTTGTAATGCCGTCGATGAGCGTAAGCGAATTTAAATTCGCGGGACAGGACAAGCGGCATTACAAATGCCGCTTAACCACGGCAATCATGAGGGTTACCCCTACGATTCCGGACAATGGGGAATAGCTAATTTATTCCTTCCCCGCGATGATCTCGTCGCACTTCGCCATGTCCGTGGGCCGGATCACCACGCTGGCCGTCTCACCGCGCGAAAAAGCGTACATATACTCGATGAACACC
The DNA here is from genome assembly GCA_031549495.1 of Rikenellaceae bacterium. Classification (GTDB taxonomy): domain Bacteria; phylum Bacteroidota; class Bacteroidia; order Bacteroidales; family Rikenellaceae; genus JAVBOW01. The sequence goes on from JAVBPS010000009.1 coordinate 30,523, forward strand.
TCCTGCCCGGCCAACCGCTCCAGCAGTTTCGACAGGCTGCCCGCCACATTGGGCACCTCGATGCAGATCACATCCGTCAGCTTGACCGCGAAATGGTTCGCGCGTAGCGCCTCGACCGCCCGATCGACGTCCGAGACGATCACGCGCATGATGCCGAAATCCATGTTCTCGGCGATGCTGAACGCCGTCATGTTGACCCCTGCCGCGGCGATCACCCGCACCACGTCGTTGATGCGCCCGGTCTTGTTCTCTAAGAATACGGATAATTGTTTGACAATCATGGCTACTCTATTTTACGGTTGTCTATCACGCGTTTGGCTTTGCCCTCGCTGCGCTCCAGCGTGCGCGGCTCCACGAGGCGGATGCTGGCGCTCACGCCGATCACCTCGCGCAGGCGGTGCGACACTTTCTTTTTCAGTTCGATCATGCGGTTGATCTCGTCCGAGTAGAACTCCTCGCGCACCTCGATCAGCACTTTCAGCGTATCCAGGTTGTGCTCCCGATCGACGATCAGCAGGTAATGCGGCTCGAATTCCTCCATTTCCAGGATCACGCTCTCGACCTGCGAGGGGAAGATGTTGACCCCGCGGATGATGAGCATGTCGTCCGAACGGCCCATGATGCGGCTCATGCGCACGTTGGTCCGCCCGCAGGCGCAGATCTCATCGGTGAGTGAGCAGAGGTCCTTGGTGCGGTAGCGCAGCAGCGGCAGCCCCTCTTTGGTGATGGTCGTGAAGACCAGCTCGCCCTGCTCTCCGTAGGGCAGCGGTTGCAGCGTGTCGGGGTCGATGATCTCGGGGAAGAAATGGTCCTCGATGATGTGCGAGCCGCATTGGCATTCGCATTCGTGCGACACGCCGGGGCCCATGATCTCGCTCAGCCCGTAGATGTTGTAGGCTTTGACTCCCAGCGCATTCTCGATCTGCACGCGCATGCTTTCCGTCCACGGCTCGGCCCCGAAGATACCGATGCGCAGGGCGAATTCCTCGCGCGGAATGCCGCTCGCGGCGATCGCCTCGGCCAGGTAGAGCGCGTAGGAGGGGGTGCAGGCGATGGCCGTCGGGCCGAAATCGTGCAGCAGTTGGATCTGCTTGGCCGTGTTGCCGCTCGACACGGGGATCACCGTGCCGCCCAGGTGTTCCACGCCGTAATGCAGCCCCAGGCCGCCTGTGAACAGGCCATAGCCGTAGGCGATATGGAAAATATCGTGGCGCGTGGCCCCGTAAGCCGTCAGGCAGCGCGAGATGCTTTCGGACCATACGCCGAGATCGCGCCGCGTGTACCCCACGACCGTGGGCCGTCCCGTGGTACCCGACGAGGCGTGTAGCCGGATGATCTCCGACATCGGCACGGCGAAAAGGCCGTAGGGGTAGTTGTCCCGCAGGTCCTGTTTAGTCGTAAACGGCAATTTTACGATGTCGTCTATGGTGTGTATATCGGCGGGAGTGATGCCCATTTGCTGCATGCGTTCGCGGTAGAAAGGGGTGTTGTGGTAGACCCTTTCCACGGTTTCCCGCAATCTTTCGCCCTGCAGTTCGCGCATCTGTTCGCGCGGCATGCACTCCATCGGTTTGTTCCAGATCATAGTTTTATTCGATATTCAAAATACAAAGATATAATAAACGTCATGAACGTATCTGAGGGATCTCCCCTTTTATTTTTTGTCATTCTGAACGAAGTGAAGAATCTTGGTCGGACTGTGTTCAGACCAATTCAGACCAAGATTCTTCACTTCGTTCAGAATGACAAAAAGGCATAATTTCGTTTTCTAATGCTCATTTTTAAACTTCACCAACCGCTCCTCCAAAAGTTCAAATAAACCCTCGTCATTCATCCGCGAGCAGCACGCCCGGATGCCATCTTGTTCGCTGCCGGTCGTGGTGAGCGTGATGCTGCTGATGCCGTAGTAGATCAGCTCGCGCATCAGTTCGCTGCTGGTCATCCCCCTGTGGCCGATCGTGAAGAAGAACCCGTCGCCGGTCTGCTCGGTCACGTCGCGGTCATAGACCACGTGGAAACCGTTCTCGATGAAAAGCCGCTTCATGCGCGCCGTACGGCGGGCGTACTCGCTCGTCAGCGCGACGAAATCGAGCCGTCCCTCGACAGACGCGCGCATCATGGCCGCCAGAGCGAACTGCACGGAATGCGCCACGCCCGAGGTGATCATATATAATATCGAGTTGATGAACGTGTTGCCCAGCAGCCCCGCCCCCGCGTAGCGTTTGGCGAGCGCTTCGTAACGGCGGTTGAACAGCGCGTCCGACACGGCGGTGATCGCCACGCGCTGCCCGGCATAGCTGTACATCTTCGACCCGGAGATCATCAGGATGTAGTTGTCCGTATAACGCGCCACGGTGGCCTGGAACGGCGCTTTGTAGGGCTCCCCGAGCGATTTTCGGAAGTCCATGGCGAAGTAGGCGAGGTCTTCCAGGACGATCGCCCCGTGGCGCGTGGCCGCCTCGCCGATGGTCTTCAGCTCGCTCTCTTCCAGGCAGATCCATGCCGGATTGTTCGGATTGGAGTAGATGATCCCCGCGATATTGCCCTTCGAGAGGAACGCTTCCAGCCGCTCGCGCAGTGCCTCGCCGCGGTAGGCGAACACGTCGAACTGCTCGTATTTCACGCCGATGATCGCCAGTTGCGATTTCTGGATCGGGAAACCGGGGTCGATGAAAAGGATGGTGTCTTTCTTCGGATCGAGTTGCGTACAGAGGATGAACGAGGCGAAAGAGCCCGTTACCGACCCGCAGACGGGGATGCACGCCGCCGGGGATACCTCCACGTCTAAGAACGCCTTGATAAAATCCGAGGCCGCCGCCTTCAACTGCGGCACCCCTTCGGCCGCCGGGTAAATGGCCGCCACGCCGCGGTCAAGCGCCTCTTTCTCCGCCTCGATGCCCGTAGCGCACGGGTCGAGCCCCGGTACCCCCTGATCCATGCGGATGAACCGCTGGCCGGTCATCGCTTCCAGCCGTTGCGCCAGCACCACGACCTGCCCGATGGTGGCGTTGCCCAGGTCGGTGATGTGCACGTCCTGCACGGCCTGCTCCACTAACGCTTGATCGAAAATTCCTTTATTCATTTCTTTCATGTGATTCTTTTGCGATTTTGTCATTCGGCAGCGAAGTGAAGAATCTTGGTCGGGCTGTGGGTAAAACAATTCCGACCAAGATTCTTCACTTCGTTCAGAATGACAAAGCTGCGTTGTATTTTTTAGCTTCTTGCTGTCCTGCCCGGAACGCCTCTATGTTGGCCTGCACGACCGTTTCGCCTTTGGCCTCGAACACCTTGCCGACAGCCTCTTCCAACCCTTCGATCCCGAGCACCCCGGCGGCCGCACCCAATAAGGCCATGTTGGCCCCACGCTTGGAGATCGCGTCGGCATCGAGCATCACCACGCGCGGCCGCGAGCTTAATTCGCCCATAATCCGCTCCATCTCAGGATAATTCGGAATATTGACGAAAGGCGTGACGTTCGTAACGATATACCCCCCGGGGCCCAGGTAGGGTAAATAACGCAACGCCTCCATCGGCTCCATCGCAATGATCACGTCCGCCCCGCCCCGCGGAATGAGGTCCGAGGCCACCGGCGAAGAGCTGATCCGCAGGTTGGACTGCACGTCCCCGCCGCGCTGGCTCATGCCGTGCACCTCGGCCTGCTTGATGTGCAGCCCTTGCGCCAATGCCGCATGGCCGATCACCGCGGCGATCGAGAGGATCCCCTGGCCGCCCACGCCTGCCAATATGATGTCTTTTTTCATTTTTTCTTCCGTTTAGCCGTTTTTCGTCATGTCGAGCGCAAGTCGAGACATCTCAGACAGACGGTTTGAGATGTCTCGACTTGCGCTCGACATGACGAGACAGGGATTTCATTTCTTTTTCCGTTTAGCCGTTTGAATGCACTCCCGCCGCGGGATGATCACCGAAAGCCCCCGGTATTCGATCTCCGTGCGGATCACCCGCCTGATCTGCTCCATATTCTTCGGCAGCGGCACGACCACATGCAGGTGCTCCGGCTCCACGCCCAGCCCCAGGCAGATCTGTTCCAGCCGACCCGTCCCGGCCGAGTCCTGCCCGCCCGTCATCCCCGTGGTGAGGTTGTCCGAAATAATGACCGTGATGTTCGCCCGGCTGCCCACCGCGTCCAGCAGCCCCGTCATCCCCGAGTGGGTGAAAGTCGAATCCCCGATCACCGCCACGGCCGGGTAGAGTCCCGTATCGGCGGCCCCTTTGGCCATCGTGATCGAAGCCCCCATGTCCACGCAGGTATGGATCGCGCGGAAGGGCGGCAACGCCCCTAACGTATAACACCCGATGTCGCTGAACACACGCGATGCGGGATAATCCTTAATTACCTCATTGAGCGCGTCGTAAACATCCCGGTGGCCGCACCCCGCGCACAAGGCAGGCGGCCTGGGCGCGACATTCCGGCTCGGTGCGGCGACCTCGGCCTCCTCCAGCCCCAACGCCCTGCGCACGCTGTCCGGCGTAAGCTCGCCCACACGGGGCAGTTCACCCGAAAGCCGTCCCTTTACCGGGATGGGAGCGCCGAAGATCCCGCGCACCTGCTCCTCGACGAAGGGTTGCCCCTCTTCCAGAATAAGCAGCGCGCGGCATCCGGCCGCCAGTTCGCGCACCTGCTGTAAAGGTAGCGGATACTGCGCTATTTTCAGCACCGGATAGGGACACCCGTTCTGAAAATTCTCCGCCAGGTAATTCTGCGCGATCCCGCAGGCGATGATCCCCAGCGAGTGATCCGTCCCCGGCGTAAGCGTATTGTATTTCGCTCCCGCCTCTTCCAGAAGCGGTTGCTGTGCAAGCACCTCATTGTACCGCCGCCGCGCATTGACCGGCAGCAGGATCCAGTCCGCCGAGTCGCTGGCCGGCAGTTGTGGCGCCGGGGCAAACCCCGTGCAATCGACCACCGCCCGCGAGTGGGCCATGCGCGTGGTTATGCGCAGCAATACAGGAAGGTGCAGCCGTTCCGATAATTCGAACGCATACCCCGTCATCTCATAGGCCTGTTGCTGCGAAGAGGGCTCCAGGATAGGCACAAAAGCGAATTTTCCATAAAACCGCGAGTCCTGCTCATTCTGCGAGGAATGCATCGAAGGGTCATCCGCCGCCACGACCACCAGCCCGCCGTTGCAGCCGGTCATGGCCGAATTGATAAAAGCGTCGGCCGCCACGTTCATCCCCACATGTTTCATCGCCACCAGCGCCCGCCGCCCGGCGTAGGAAACCCCGAGCGCGGCCTCCATGGCCGTCTTTTCGTTCACGCACCAAAGGCTGTGCACCTCCGCGGGCGCATGCGTCTGGATATATTCCGTAATCTCCGTCGAGGGCGTGCCGGGATAGGCGTAAACCCCCGCGATCCCGGCGTCCAGCGCGGCCTGGGCAATGGCCTGGTCGCCTAAAAGCAACTTCATTTTAATTATGAATTATGAATTATGGATTATGAATTATGGATCAGGAATGACTGGGAATACCCGTAATTCATAATCCATAATTCATAATTCATAATTCCAATTTAAACTTGTCCGCATCCATCCAGGCCGGGAATTTCGCCCGGAAACCCTCCAGTTCTTCATGCGAAAGTTCCGCGGTGACGAGCGCCTCCTGGTCCTCTTCCTCCGGGGCCAGCCCTGCGAGGATATTTCCCTTAAAATCAATGACTACCGAGTGTCCCGAATGATCATTGTAAGGATCGCTTCCCACGCGGTTCACCCCCGCCACATAACACTGGTTCTCGATGGCCCGGGCGCGCAACAACGCGTCCCACGCCCCGATGCGCGGGGTGGGCCAGCTGGCCGCATAGAGGATCAGGTCGCAATCCCCCGCCGAGCGCGACCAGACGGGAAACCGCAGGTCGTAGCACACCAGGGGCATGATCCGCCAACCCCGGTATTCGATCATTACCCGGCGCTCGCCCGCGCAGTATTTATCCCGCTCTCCACCCATCGTAAAGAGGTGTTTTTTGTCATAAATGGTACAGTGTCCGTCCGGTGTCACGAAATGGAACCGGTTGAAATATTTCCCCCCCTCGTGGACGGCCACGCTTCCCGCCACGGCGGCGTCGCGCCGCGCGGCCACCTGGCGCATCCATTCGACGGTAGGCCCCCCGGCCTCTTCGGCCACCCCGGCGGGGTCGGTGACGAAACCCGTGGTGAACATCTCGGGCAGAAGCAGCAGGTCGGCGTCGGGTGCGGCGTCGATCATCGCCCCCAGGTGCAGACGGTTCATTTCGGCGGCTTCCCATTGCGGCGAAGCCTGGAGCAGCGTTATTTTCATGGCAAAAAATCATTCGTCACGCAACGGTCGGTGGCGCGGGGGCAAAAATACGAAAAATATCGGCGACTGCTACTCCCGGCCACAACCCGTTCAATCTTCCCGCCCCCGGCCGAAAGCGGCCTTCGCAGGTGCTCCGGGGCCGATTTGTCCCGTGGGGACCCGGAATTTTTATCACAAATTCATGTTATTTAGACAAATTTGTATCCATCCGTTGGAAAACCGTACGGCTTTTCATATCTTTGGACGTTTTTAAACGCGCTCTAATAGAGAAACATAACCGCAATTTCCAAACTTATGAAATTAATACCTGCACAGAATCGGGCCAAAGGGCCTTTCCTGCGTTGCGCCTTGCTTTCGGTGATCTTGATTTTCAGCCTGTCGGCCTGTATGTCCACCCGGGATATCACCTATTTTCAGCCGGTTACGCCCTCGGCGGATAAAGCGGTCTACAAGATCGAACAAACTTATGTGCCCCGGATCAAAAAAGGGGACATCCTTTCCATCGGGGTGAGCAGCCTGAACGAGCAGGCCAACGCCATGTTCAACCCCCTCTCGCAGACGGTCACCAACCCCACCCAGAGCGCCGGTAACCCCACGCAGCCGGTGGTGAGCGGTTTTCCGGTGGATGAGAGCGGGCTGGTCGTCCTGCCGCTGGTGGGCCAGGTGCAGGCCGGGGGATACACCGCCCGGGAATTTTCGGTGCGCCTGACCGAGCAGTTGAAAAACTACCTCGAAGAGCCGACGGTGACCGTGCGCATCGCCAACTACCAGGTCTCGATCCTGGGCGAGGTGAGCCGTCCGGGCATCTATACCATCTCGAACGAAACGGTCACCCTGCCCGAAGTGCTGGCCATGGCGGGCGACGCGACCGTTTTCGGCAAACGCAAGGATATGCTGATCATCCGCGAGAGCGAGGGCCTCAGGGAGTTCGCCCGCGTCGATATGACCTCGCGCGAACTGTTCGAATCGCCCTACTATTACCTCCACTCGGGCGACATCGTCTACATCGGGCCCACGCCCGGCAAGCTGACCTCCTCGGACCGCACGCTGCAACTGACCCCGCTCGTCTTCAGTACCCTCACGCTGGTGGTGCTGCTGTTCAATACCTTTAAATAGTCCATTTTCGTCTGATTATGAACGAGATAACCCCCAACACCAACCCGGTGGCCGACGAACAGAACATCGACATCAAAATGATGCTGTTCAAGTACCTTTCCTATTGGAAATGGTTCCTTGCCTCTTTCGTGCTTTTCATGGGCCTGGCCGCCTGGTACCTGATGCGTACCACGCCCCAGTACGAAAGCCGCGCGAGCATCCTGATCAAAGACGGCAAGAGTACGGGGGCGGGAGTCTCCATGCTCGAAGAGCTCGACCTGTTCTCGTCGACCAAAGTGGTGGAGAACGAGATCGAGATCCTGCGTTCGCACACGCTGATCGAACGCGTGGTGCGGGATCTGAACCTGCAGGTCGATTATTCCGCCAAAGCGGGGCTGCGTACCGTGAGCCTCTACGAGGGGCTGCCTTTCCGGGTGGATGTGGAGCAGGAAGGGTCTTACGACGGGCCTTTCGAAATGACATTTCCCCAATCGGGCGGTGTGGCGATCGACGGTGTCCTGTATCCGGCGAACGAACCGTTCGCTTTCGGGCAAGGCATGCTGAAGGTCACCGTCGACGAAGAGCGGATGGCCTCGTGGGATCGTTCGCGTACCGTGCTGGTCTCCGTGGGCGACGTGCAGGGAATGGCCGCCGCGTTGCGCAAGCAGATCGACGTGAAGCCTTCGGCCAAAGGCACTTCGGTGCTGATCCTCTCCCTGGTGGGGACCAACCCGCGCAAGGCGGAGGATATCCTGAACCACCTGATCAAGGTCTACGACCAGGCCTCGGTGGCCGATAAGAACAATATGGCCGGCATCACCCTGCAGTTCATCGACGAGCGCCTTCAACTGCTGGCCGCCGACCTGAAGGAGGAGGAGCAGCGCGTCGAGCAGTACAAAGCCTCGAACGGCATCACGGATATTTCGTCCGAATCGCAGATCTTCCTGGCCCAGTTGCAGGCCAACGACGCCCAACTCAGCCAGACCGACATCCGGCTGGCCCTGCTGGACGACGTCAAAACCTACGTCACCCGTCCCGACAACCGGACGGGCGTCGCCCCGGCCATGATGGGGGTCGAGGACCCGGTCCTGTCCGGCCTGCTGTCCAGCCTGACCGCGGCCGAGAGCGAACGCGCCTCGGCGTTGCGCACCACCAAGGCGGCCAACCCGATCGTGCTGGCGATGGACGACCAGATCGCCGGGCTGAAAAGCCGCATCCTGGACAACCTGGAGAGCCAGCGCGCCGGTTTGCAGATCACGCGGGCCAAGCTGCTCAAGGAGAACCGCCGCTTCGAGCAGACGATCCAGTCCATGCCCCGCAAGGAGCGCGAGCTGATGGACATCACCCGCCAGCAGGAGATCAAGAACCAACAGTACGTCTACCTGCTCGCCAAGCGTGAAGAGACGGCGATCTCCTACGCCGCCACGCTGCCCGACAGCCGCCTGATCGACCCGGCCCATACTTCGAACCTGCCGGTGCGCCCGGTGAAGAAGAACATCGTGACGGTGTTCCTGCTGCTGGGGCTGATCTTCCCGGTGGTGGTGATCCTGGTGCGCGACCTGTTCGACAGCAAGATCGGTTCGAAGGAAGACATCGAAAAACGGACCGGCGCCACGGTGGTGGGCGAGATCGGCCACCTGGAACAGGTGTCGAAGATCATCCTGCTCGCGAAGAACCAGAGCCGCGACGCCGAGCAGATCCGCACGCTGCGTACCAATATCTCCTTCATGCTCACCGGCCAGGGGGCCCACACGGTGCTGGTCACCTCGAGCATCTCGGGCGAGGGCAAGTCGCTCATCTCGGCCAACCTGGGCTCGGCCTACGCCGCCCTGGGCAAACGGACCGTGGTGCTCGGCTTCGACCTGCGTAAACCGGGGCTTCACCTGATCTTCGGCCTGAACAACGACGCCGGCCTGACGGACTACCTGACGGGCCAGGCCTCCGTAGATAAAATCCTCCAGCGTGTGCCGGGCGCCGAGAACCTCGACGTGATCACCAGCGGCCACACGGCGCCCAACCCGCAGGAGTTGATGCACGGCCCGGCGCTTGCCGCCCTGTTCGATGAGCTGCGCCAGCGTTATGACTATATCATCGTCGATTCCGCCCCCGTGGGTCTGGTGAGCGACGCCAAGGTGCTCGACCGCCAGGCCGAAGCCACGATCTATGTGGTGCGCCAGCGCTTCACCCCGAAAGACCGCCTGCGGGCCGTGCGGGAGATCGTCTCCTCGCGCCAGCTGACCAATGTGGCCATCGTGGTGAACGACATCCGCCTGGATGAGTGGTACGGCTATTACAGCTCCTATGGCATGGGCAAATATTACGTCAAGTATTACGGCGAGGGGAAAGATAAGAAGTAACCGACGGCTCCGGGCCGCGTACCCCAGGCCACCCGGCCGGGGGTGTGCGGCCCGGAGCCTGTTGACTTATCCGCAAACAGCCTGCAAGGCTGTTTGCAAAGCCCTTCCCTCCCAAGGGGAGGGTTTGGGTGAGGTTATCAGCATAAAACGGGCTTCAAAGAGGCCGTTAACGTGAGTTTTGGATAAGGATTCACGTATGAACGGCAAAAAGAGTTAAGTCACATCCCGGGAATCCTTATCCAAAATTCAGGTTGAAGGCGCATGGACATTGTGGTGGATTTCGACGGCACGTGCGTCGAACATAAGTATCCTCAAATAGGGCGTGAGATAGGTGCGACGCCCGTTCTTCGGGAATTGGCCGATGCGGGGCATCGGCTTATCCTTTTTACGATGCGTTCGGACGATAAGCGGCGCAAGCAATTCTTCCTGAGCGACGCGGTGCAATGGTTCGCCGACCGCGGCATTCCGCTCTACGGCATCCAGACCAATCCTTCGCAGGCGGCGTGGACCTCCTCGCCGAAGGCCTTCGGGGATCTCTATATCGACGATTCGGCGCTGGGCGTCCCGCTCGTTTTTCCGGATGACGAGTCCCGTCCGTATGTGGATTGGCCTGAAGTGAAACGCATTTTTGAACAGAACGGCTGGTTGTAACCCCCCCTCACCGGCAAAGACCCAAGCAAGATGAAGCCCGCCCATAAGGTGATGTATAATACCGGAATCCTCTACCTGAGAGCCCTTCTCACGGTGGTCGTTTCGCTGTACACCACCCGCCTGGTGCTGGCGGCGCTCGGGGCGGAGGACTTCGGTATTTACGCGCTGATCGGGGGGGCGATCTCGATGCTCACCTTCCTGAGCGCGGCCTTGTCCGCCTCCACGCAACGCTATTTTTCCTACTACCAGGGGACCAGCGACGAGGGGATGCAGCGCAACGTGTTCACGGCCAGCTGGGTGATGCACCTGGGCGTGGGCGTGGGCCTGGTGCTTGTGCTGGAAGCGATCCTGCCTTTGCTTTCCGCGGGCGTGTTCAATATCGAGCCGGACCGGATGCCGGCCGCCAGGATGGTCTACCACGCCATGACCTTCTCGATCTTCGTCACCATCGCCTATACCCCGTTCCAGGCCCTGCTGAACGCCCATGAGAACATGTTGTGGTATGCCGTGGTCATTATGGGCGAGGTATTGCTCAAATTCGGCATCGCCCTTACCCTGACTTTTTTCTCGGAACCGGAGCGGTTGACGATCTACGCGGTCATGATGGCCGCGCTGAGCGTGATCTCCTTCCTGGCTTTCGGCATCTTCTGCGCGGTGCGTTACCCGGAATGCGACCTGTTCAATTTCCGGGCGAAAAAATCGCTGCTCAAAGAGCTGGCCTCGTTCGGGGGCTGGAACCTTTTCGGGGCGCTCTGCAGCGTAGGCCGCACGCAGGGATTGGCGATGATTCTCAACACGTTCTTCGGGACGGTGATCAACGCCGCTTTCGGTCTGGCGAACCAGGTGGCCGGTCAACTCAATTTCTTCGCGGCGATGCTGATGCGGGCGATCAATCCCCAGATCACCAAAAGCGAAGGGATGGACAACCGGTCCCGGATGCTGCGTCTGTCGATGATGGCATGCAAGTTCGGCTTCTTCCTGCTGGCGTTCGTCGCCATCCCGTGCTGTTTCGAAATGCCGGCGATCCTGGCGTTGTGGCTGAAAGAGGTTCCCGATTACGCTGTGATCTTCTGTACGCTGATCCTGCTGGGCGCCCTGATGACCCAGTTGACCGCAGGACTTTCGACCGCCCTGCAGGCCACAGGCAACATCAGCCGTTACCAGGCGACGGTCGGCACGCTCAGGCTGCTGAACCTCCCGCTCTCTTACGCGATGCTGTATTTCGGTCTGCCCTCCTACGTGGTGCTGGTCAGTTTTGTGATCATCGAAGGCGTCGTGGGCTGGCTGATCCTCCGTTTTTCCAGGAATCTGGCCGGGTTGGACGTGCAGGAATTTTTCAGGCGCGTGTTCGCCAAAGAGGTGACCCCGGTGGCGGTGGCGGTGGGCATGTGCCTGCTTTGCACGATGCTGTTCGAAGGACGGTTCCGTTTTCTGGTCACGGGCACGGTTTCATCCTTGGCGTTCTTCCCCGCGATCTATTTTTTCGGTCTTTGCCACGACGAAAAGCAGATCATCGACCAGTTCCTCTCCGGGGCGTGGGAAAAAATTAAAGACAGGATGAATATCAGGGCATAGCCCGGGGGTGCATTACAAAATCAGGATTATGGAATTTCAGCAAAAAACAGAGCAACTCAAGGGTATTATCGCGGAGCATCTCGATCCGCTGATCGATACCGACTATGTCCTTCTCGATCTGCCGCATTATGAGAATACCGGGGATATTCTTATTTGGCAAGGGGAGTTGGATTACCTGGCCCGGCTGCCGTACCGATGCCTCTACTCCGCCTCGCATTTGAATTACCGCACCCCCCGGATCGATGCCAACACGCTGATCCTTTTGCAGGGAGGGGGCAATTTCGGCGACCTGTGGCCGGATTTCCAACAGTTCCGCCTGCGGGTGATCGAAGAGTTTCCCGACAACCGGATCATCATCCTTCCCCAGACCATCCATTACGGGGATCACGGCAATATGTTGCGTGATGCAGAGTTGTTCGGCCGTCATAAATCCCTGACGATTTGCGTACGCGACCACCAATCCCTCGCTGTTTTGGACCGTTTTTTCCCCGGCTCCCGCCACCTGCTCCTGCCTGACATGGCTTTCTGCATCGATATGGGGCCTTGGGAACGCTACCGCTCGCCGCAGCGGGACGAAGCGCTTTTCCTCAAACGACAGGATAAGGAGCTCGATTCTGCCTGCCGATACGACGGGATCGTGCCTGACGGGACTCTGGAACGCGACTGGCCTTCGTTCGAACGGCTATCCCCGCGGCAATGGTTGGTTTACAAATTGGCCGGGCCCGGGCGCCGGTTACCGCCTTTCGTGCAGCGTCCGATCGACCGGATGCTGGGTCGCATGGGGGAGGCGTTGCGGAAAGAGTATATGAAAACGGGGGTTCGTTTCCTTTCGGGTTATTCGGATATCTATACCACGCGCCTGCATACGGCGATCCTCTCCGCGCTCCTCGGCAAGCCCTTTGTATTGTTCGATAACTCTTATGGAAAAAACAGCGCGTTCTTCGATGCCTGGCTACAGGATCTCGAAGGGGCGCATATGCAGCGATGAACTATGGCGAACGATCGTAAAATAGCCTATCTGTTGCAGGTTCACGCCGATCCTGAGCATTTCGGGCGCCTGGTAAGGGCCCTGGGCGAGGGGGCCGACTTTTTCGTGCACGTCGACCGCAAGAGCGACGCGGGGCTTTTCCGTGCCGCTGTGCCTCAACAGAACGTACGTTTCGTGGAGGATTCGCAGCGTGTCGATGTGCGCTGGGGCGGATTTTCACAGGTCCGCGCCACGTTGCAGATCATCGCCTTGCTGCAGGATGAGATCCGGCGCACCGGCGAGTGCTATAAGAAAGTGGTCCTGCTCTCCGGGTCGTGCTACCCGATCAAATCCAACGCCTTCATCCTCGATTTCTTCGATCGCCACCGCGGCGTCGACTTCATGCGCGCCACGAATCTTTCCGATCCGGCCAACACTTCTCACAACGTGAGGTACGCGGTCGACCGCTATTATTTCGATTTTCCCGTCCGCGGCCCTTTCGGCCGGGTGTTGCGTTACGTGTGGAAGGCGGTGGTGAACAACCTCTGCCCCCGCAAACCCTGGATAACCTGCCGGGGACGGCGGCTGGATATCTACCACGGCTCGCAATGGTGGGCCCTGGAGCAGCAAACCCTACTGGACCTCATGCAATACCGCCGGGAGCTTCCCTGCGTGGAGCGCTACCTCGCTCCGGCCTGGGCGCCGGACGAGAAATATTTCCACACCCTGCTGTGGAATTCGCCCCACGTCGCGTCGATCGCCACACCGGGCGAGACCGCTGGCCTGGATGATCCGGGCACGTTCGCCAACCTGCATATCATAGACTCTTCGCTGCAAAAGTGGTTCACCGATGCCGATTGGGATCTGGTTCGCCATTCGGACAAACTTTTTGTGCGCAAGGTCAGCACGATGCTTTCTACCCCTCTTTTGGACCGGATCGATAATGAACTGAGGACATGAACGATATAGCGAGGGTTCTGTATGTGAACGGCGGTCTGATGAACCGCGGCGGGGTGGAGTCCTACATGATGAACTACTACCGCCATTTCGACCGCACGCGGTTGCAGGTCGATTTCATGGTGCATCAGGCGGGCGGATACGGCTATTACGACGAGGAGATCCTCAGCCTGGGCGGACGCATCATCGCCCTGCCGCAGAAGAGCCGCCATCCGTTGCAGTACGCCCGCCGGCTGCGCGAGGAACTTTCGCGCGGCACGTACCGCGTGGTGCATACCCACATGGACGCCATGGGGGCGTGGCCCCTGAAGGTGGCCGGCGAGTGCGGCGTCCCGGTGCGCATCGCCCACAGCCACAATACGCGCCACCTGACGGCCAATCCGCTCAAGGTGCGGCTGCTCGAATATGCGCGGCGTCATGTGAACCGTTACGCCACCCACCGGATGGCCTGTTCGCGCATGGCCGGGGAGTGGCTTTTCGGCCCGGAGCCCTTCACGGTGGTGCCCAACGCCATCGAGGTGGAACGGTTCGTTTTCGATGCCCGGGCGCGGGCCGAGGTGCGGGCCGAATACGGGATCGGCGAAGGCGATTTTCTGATCGGCCACGTGGGCCGTTTCGACCGGCAGAAGAACCACGCTTTTATGATCGATTTTTTCGCCCGGGTGCACGCTTCCCATCCCCGTGCGCGGTTGCTGCTGGTGGGCGGGGGCGAATTGCAACCCGAAGCGATGCGGCAGGTCGAACGGCTCGGCCTGGAAGGCGCGGTGGTGATGGCCGGGGTGCGCAGCGACGCGTGGCGGCTTTACAGCGCGTTCGACCTTTTCGTGCTGCCCTCGCTGTTCGAAGGGTTGAGCGTGGCGGCGGTCGAAGCGCAGGCCAACGGTTTGCCCTGCCTGCTTTCCGACCAGATGACCCAAGAGACGCGCCTCACGCCCCATGCCTGGTTCCTGCCGTTGGACGGGCAGGCCTGGGCGGAGCGTTGCGGCGAGCTGGCCGCCGCCGGGGCTGCCCATGTACAATACGACGCGGGGAGTTACCCGGAGGAATACAACATAGAAAAAGCCGCCGTGCGGCTGCAACAAACTTACCTCGACCTGCATCGGAATGGATAAACTGCTGGTCATACAGCCGATATCGGCCGATTACCGCCGCCCGCTCTACACCGACCTGGCTGCGCATTACCGCATGTGGCTGGCCGCCTCCGGGGGCGACAAGGCCGCGGGGCACAGCGAAGGATCCGCGGAAGGGAATCCCTGGCAGCGGATCATGATCGGTGACTGGCGTTACCTTCCCGGCGGGCGGATGTTCGTGATACCGGGGATGATGAAGGCCCTCAGGGAGGTGCGTCCGGATATCGTCTATACGTTTGCCAATCCGCGCTGCCTAACCTTCTGGCGGCTGCTCGTGCGTTGCCGCCTGGCGGGTATCCGGACCTATTCCCACACGCAGGGGCCGTTCGATAAACCGGCCAGCCTGTTCTATAAGATCCAGTACAGGCTCATGGCGGCGCTTTCCACCCACGTGGTGCTTTATACGCCCTATTCCCTGCGGAAGATCCGCGAACTCGGCATTCCGGAGCGCAAATTCCGCGTGGCGGAGAACTCCGTGACCAATGCGTTTCCCGTGCCGCCCTCACAGAAGGATTTTTCGGTGCGCGGGGTGCTGTTCGTGGGGCGGTTGCGCGAAGAATGCGGGGTGGACATGTTGTGCGACAGCGTGATCCGCCTGCGGGAAAGCGTTCCGGGCATCGCGTGCCACATCGTCGGCGGCGGGGAACTGGAGCAGGCGTACCGGGAAAAATACGCGGCGTACGATTTCATCCGTTTTTACGGCCAGGTGTACGACCAGCGGCAGATCACCGATATTTCGCGCCTGTGCGCCATCGGGTGTTACCCGGGCGACGCGGGGCTGAGCGTGGTGCATTACATGTCGCTCTGCCTACCCTGTCTGGTGCACGGCGATATGGCCCGGCACAAGGGCCCCGAGCCGAGTTACGTGGCCGACGGGGTGAACGGCCGGAATTTCCGGCGCGGCGACGGCGCGGACCTGGCGCGGGCGATGGAGCGGATGCTTTGCGACGGGGGACTCGAATCCCTCGCCGAAGCCTCGTACGCCACCTATTTGCACTTGACCGAACCTTCGTACGCGCAGCGGATCATCGATATCATGGAGGAAAAATAAAAGGAGATGAGGACTCAGGCAGGAATGGTTGTGGCGACGCTTTTTTGCTGTGCGAATGTGTATTTCATTCTCACGGCGGGCAGCCCGTTGACCTTGTCGCTCACGTTCCTGCTGCTTTTTTCCCTGATCGCCTGGGCGGTCTGCCGGACGTTGCTTTCGGCCGTGTTCAACCCCTTTATCCTGGCGAGCGCGATCTTTTTCTACCTGTTCTTCGTCGTGGCGCCTATCCTGCAGCTCGACCATAACCCGGACAGGCTGCCTTTCAACGGGATGTATATTAATCCCGGTACCGTGGTGACCGCCAACCTGTTGGTTTCGCTTTTCTTCCTGGTGACCTACGTGACCGCGCAGCATTACACGCGCCGCATGAAAGGCCCCGTCCCGGCGCCGGAGCCGGACGGGGTGCGTGCGGGCAACAAAACGTTCATCCTGTTGCTGGTATCGGTCGCGTGTGCCGCCGCGGCCTTCATCCTGCTCTCCGACCTGCGTAACCTAAGCGAAACGGGCGGCGGGGGAGCGGAGGTGAAGGAGATGAAGATGATGGCGCTGCTGCTGGGGAAATTCGTGGCGATGATCCCGATCATGGCGTTCTTTAAATTCATGTCCCTCGACCGTGCGCGCATCCGGGCTTACCTGCCGATGCTCATCGCGCTGCTGGTGCTGATGCTGCTGGCCAAGAATCCCCTGAATGAAAAACGCAATGCGTTGGGACCGATCTACCTGACGGCGCTTTATGCTTTTTTCCCCCGGCGGCTGTCGCGCAACCATATCTATTTCATCGTGCTGTTCGTGCTGTTCGTGGTCTTTTTCCCCCTCTCCTCGCTGCTTACCCATATGAGGCTGGATGCCGCCGACCGGATCCAGGCGTTCGGGCAGATGTGGGGGGATATTTCCGTCAGGGAGGTGATCATGTCCCATTTTCTGGAGTTGCACTATGACGCCTGGGGTAATTTCCTGGGTGTGATCGAATACGCCCGTCAGGCGGGATTTTCCATGGGGTACCAGTTGCTGGGCGCGCTGCTCTTCTTCTTCCCCCGCAGCCAGTGGGCCGCGAAGCCTTACGGAACGGGGCAGGTGCTGGCCGAGAATTATATCGCGCCACAATCCGGCTTCGATTTCAGCAACCTGTCTATGTCTTTACCGGCGGAAGGATATATCAACTTCGGGGTGTTCGGGGTGGTTTTGTTCGCTTTTGTCCTGGGGCGGGTCTTCGCGTTCATGCAGCATTTGATGCAACGCAGCCTGTATGCGCGTTATTTAGCCCTCTACTTTTCGTTCTACCTGTTTTTTCTGCTTCGCGGCGACCTGCTGAATGGGATCGCCTATTTCGCGGGGGCGCTCTGCGCCTTCCTGTTCGTGGGGTGGGTGGCCGACAACCTCTCGCGATTCACTTTTAAAAGCCGATTCTGATCGATGGGCGCGGAAAGGAATATATCGCTCGACTACTTGAAAGTCGCCATGAGCCTGCTCGTGGTGGCTATCCATTACCCGTTGCTGGGCGAGGTATCGCCGCTGGCCGAATTTCTCATTTGCGAATGTATTGCCCGGATTGCGGTCCCGACATTCCTGATCATCAACGGGTACTATTTTTATGACGCGTTGAACGGCGGGCCGGGCGCATGGACACGGTGGCTGAGGCGGGTTTTGGTGCTGTACACCGTCTGGATGGTCGTCTACCTGCCGCTCTATTACCAGGGAATCTCTTCCGTGCGCGACGTGGTATACCTCGGCTGGAAATATGTTTCCGGTGTCGGGCCTCTGTGGTACCTGCTGGGGATGCTGGCCGGCGGGATGTTCCTCGTGGCGGCCCGCAAACTGCTGGACCGCAGAGGCTGGATGTTGCCTCTCGCCGTGGCTTTGTTCTATCTGCTTTGCGTCTACCTGACCCGCTTCACCCCTTACCTGAAACTCACCACGCACGGATTCAACGGCTATGCGCCCCGTTTTCTGATCTTCGGGCCGCCGTTCATGCTGGCCGGATACTGGTTGCGCTCCCGGGGCGGGGAGTTTGTGCGGGCCGTATGCCGCCGCCCGGCGCTCTGGGGCTGCGTGGCGCTGGCGACGATGCTGGCCGAAGGGGTGGCTTACTACTTTTCCCCCATCGAGCAAGCCCTTCCCGATTGCTATTTCTCGACATTGCTTGCGGCCCCGGTTGTTTTCGTGATTTTCAACGATGCGGTGCGGCGCCCTTCCCAGGAACGTTTTTTCGGATTGCTTGCTTCGTCGGTGTTTTTCCTGCACACCTACGTGGGGATTCTGGTCCTCGCTTTGTTGCCCGGCGAACGGCCTACGGCGATCTACCTGACGGTGCTTTTCGTGACTTTGCTGGCTTCGGTCGCCCTCGTCGAACTGAATAAAAAAATCAAAATATTCCTCTGACCATGAGATTACTGATCAATTGTTCGAATATCCGCAAGAGCGGCGCCTTGCAGGTGACCGTGTCCCTGCTGGAAGAGATCCGGAACATTCCCGGCCACGATTACCACGTGGTGGCTTCGGACGAGGTGCTCTCGCAGATCGACCGGATGAGCTATCCGCTCAATTTCACTTTCTACCTTGTCTCGTTGGGCAGGCCTTTTTCAAAGAGCTTTCGGGTTAACCGGCAGAAACTCGCTGAATTGGAGCGGAATATACGTCCCGATTGCGTGTTTTCTGTTTTTGCACCCGTATATTGGAGGCCTAAAGCGCCGCACCTGACGGGATTTGCTTACGGGTGGGCTATTAATCCCGACTCGAAATACATCCGCGGCCTGAGTTTTCCGGATAAATTCAAAATGTGGATAGAAAATAGCTTCAAAGGTTACTATTTCCGGCACGACAGCCAGTGGTTTGTGGTGGAGACTGAACAGGTGCGCTACCGGATGGCCCGTTATCTGGGGATTGATGCGCAGCGTATATATGTGGTAGGTAATACTTATAGCCATTTTTTTGTCCGCCCTTTGATACCTAATAAGAAGATCACACCGAGAAACGATGATGAATTCCGCCTGGTGACGATCAGTTCTAACTTTCCGCATAAGAATCTGGGGGTTATCAACGAAGCCTCGCGCGAGTTGGATAAGATGGGGGAGGAGCGCGTACGGTTTTACGTCACGCTGCCCGACGCGGACTTCAAGGCGCTCTTCGACGGCAACGCGCGGGTGGTCAACATGGGGGTCGTGAAGCCTTCGGAGTGCCCCTATATCTACGCGCAGTGCGACGCCACGCTGCTACCCTCCCAGTTGGAATGCTTCACGGCGGTCTACCCCGAGTCGATGATCTCGCGGCGGCCGATCCTCACCTCGGACCTCGATTTCGCCAACGCGATCTGCAACGGGGCGGCCCTGCTGTTCGACCCGTTCGACGGCGCGGACATCGCCCGCAAGATCGTCATGCTGATGGAGGACCGCACGCTGTATGAGGCGCTCGTCGAGCGGGGCCTGCGGCGGGTGAAGGATTTTCCTACGGCGCGCTCACGGGCGGAACAGTATGTGAAAATTTGTGAAAAGATCGTTGCCGATGGGAAGGGTAGATAATTCGAAATTCGGGGGTGGGGGGTATTCGCCCGGCGCCCCGATGATCGTGCAGGTGCTTTGGTACGCGACCAACGCCTGGTTCATGTGTTGCCGCTGGAATGTGAGCAGCGGCCTGCGGGTTATGTTGCTGCGCCTCTACGGGGCGAAGGTGGGCCGGGGCGTGGTGATCAAGCCGGCGGTCAATGTGAAGCACCCTTGGCGCCTGCGCATCGGCGACCACGCCTGGATCGGCGAGGGGGCGTGGATCGACAACCTGGAGATGGTCGATATCGGCGCCCATTGCTGTATCTCGCAGGGGGCCACGCTCGAAACGGGCAACCACGACTATTCGGCCCGGGCTTTCGACTACCGCAACGCTCCCATCACGCTCGAAGAGGGGGTGTGGATCGGCGTGCGGTCGGTGGTCTGCCCGGGGACGGTGGCGCGCAGCCATGCGGTGCTCGCCGCGGGCTCGGTGGCTTCCGGTGAGCTGAAAGCCTACACGGTCTACCGGGGCAATCCGGCCGTCGAGGTCAAACAAAGGACGATCGACAAATAGGGATACGATGCGCAGCCTGAAGGAGAAAATAACCGGCCATCGCCATTACACCAAAGCCAAACGCTGGGGTGTGATGACCCTCGTTACGGGCAGTGCCCAGACGGTGGTGCAGGGGTTGGGTTTTCTTTGCGGCATCCTGGTGGTGCGGCTGCTGCCCGTTGAACAGTACGCTTTCTATACGCTTGCCAACACGATGCTGGGGGCGATGACCATTCTGGCGGATGGGGGTATTTCGTCCGGGGTGCTGGCCCGCGGCGGCCAGGTGTGGCGAGACCGGGAAAGACTGGGCGCCGTGATGGCGACGGGGTTGCAGTTGCGCCGTCGTTTCGCCGTGTGGAGCGCGTTGGTCTGCCTGCCGCTGCTCGGCTGGCTGTTGTGGGACAAGGGGGCGGGATGGCTGACCACGTCGATGGTCTGCCTCTCGGTGATCCCCGCTTTTTATGCCGCCCTTTCGGATACGATCTACCAGGTCGCCCCGAAATTACACCAGGCGGTGATGCCCTTGCAGCGCAACCAGATGGAGGTGGGCGCGGGACGCCTGCTGGCCTCGGGGGCCTTGCTTTTCGTCTTTCCGTGGGCTTTCGTGGCGATCCTGGCCGCGGGGATCCCGCGCCTGATCGGCAATATCCGGTTGCGCAGGATCTCGGTCGTCTATGCCGATCCCGGGCAACGGCCCGATCCGCAGGAGCGGACGCAAATGCTGAAATTGGTTCGGCGGATCCTGCCCGGCTCGATATTTTATTGTATTTCGGGGCAGATCACCGTGTGGCTGATCTCCGTTTTCGGAACCACGGCGGCTGTGGCCCAGGTGGGGGCGTTGGGGCGTTTTTCCTTGTTGCTCACGCTGGGGAGCAGTGTGTTGTCCGCGCTGGTGTTTCCCGCTTTTGCCAAGCTGCCCGCCCGGCGCGGGGTGTTGGCGGGCCGGTTGTCGCTTATTATGGCGGCGGTTCTGGGGGCGATGGCGGCGTCGCTGGCGCTGGTTTACTTTGCGTCGGATCCCTTGTTATGGATTCTCGGGGAGAGTTACCGCGGGTTGGACCACGCACTGGTGCTGAGCATGGGCGGGGCCTGTATCTCGACCCTGTCGGGGATCTTCTTCGGCCTGGGCGCGGCGCGGGAATGGCCTTCGCACCCGGCGTTGCTGATCGGCCTGAATGTGGCGTTCATCGTCTCCGGGGCGTTGCTGTTCGATGTTTCGACCCTTGCGGGGGTGTTGTGGTTCAATATTTACGTCGCCTGTTCGCAGGTATTGGCCAATGCAGGGAATTTATACTATAAAATCAGCCGGTTATGAGAGTGTTAGCTACCCTGGCGAGCGGGGATTATTTTTACGGCGTGGCGGCCCTGGTGAATTCCGTCGTCGCCAACGGGACTTATGTGGATAAGGTCGTGGTGGGCTACCGGGGTGCGCTGCCCGGATGGCTGCCCCCTTTGTCCCCTTCGCGCAACGGCCTCGGGTTCACGCTTGCGGGCGGACTGGCCGTAGAGTTCGTCGAGGTGGCCGGCGACCGGCACATGACCCACGAGAAACCGGCATGGTTCCGCCTGCTCACCGAGGTGCTGGAGCCGGATGCGGAGGAATTTTTCTATATGGATTCCGATATCGTGGTGGTCGACCGCATGGATTTCTTCGGCCGCTGGGTACGGCAGGGGGTCGCCTTTTGCGAGGACGTGAACCATTACATGTCCGATACGAATCCGATCCGCCTGCAATGGATCTCGCTGCTGGCGGAGAACGGACGGCAGGTCAACCGCCGCCTGAACAGTTATGTGAACGGCGGGTTCCTGGGCTGGACGCGCCATACGGCGCAATTCATCGCCGATTGGGAAGAGTGTTTCCGCATCTCGCTCCCCCATGCGGGCGATACGGCCAAGTTCACGGAACACACCCGCCTGGATATGATCATGTTCGCCGACCAGGACTCGATGAACATCGCGGCGATGACTACCGACTGCCCGGTGAGCATCATCGGTCCTTCGGGCATGTCGTTCACTTACGGCGTGCGGCTGATGGCGCACGCCCTGGGGCCTAAACCCTGGTCGAGAAAATTTATCGCGGATTTCTTCCATGGCCTGCCGCCCCGTTACATTGACCTGAAATTCTGGGAATACCTGACCGCGGGGCCGCTTGTTCCGTTCAGCCGCGGCAAAGCGGCACGTAAAGTCCGCCGGGTGAAATTTTTGCGGTTCATGTCGCGGTTCTACCGCCGCAGCAATACGTTATAGCGCTATGAGAATTCTGTCTGAATTGAGGCTTTATATATGCAATAACTGGGTCTGCGCGATCCCAAGCCACACCATCCGGTTGTGGTACTACCGTCGCGTGATGGGGTTTAGCATAGGATCTGGTTCCGCGGTGTTCATGCGATGCTACTTTGATGCCGCCGGCGGATTCGGGATGGGCCGCAATTCGGTTGTCAACCGCGGCTGCAGGCTCGACACGCGCGGGGGGATCGCGATCGGCGATAACGTCTCCGTTTCCGCCGGGGTAACGATCCTGACGGCCGACCACGACATGGATAACGACATGGCCGGACGCCAAAAGGCCGTCCGGATCGAAGATTATTCCTGGATCGGCACCCATGCGATGCTTTTGCCCGGCGTGCTTGTCCGGCGGGGGGGAGTGGTGGCCGCCGGCGCCGTGGCGACGAAGGATGTCGGCGAGTGCGAGGTCGTCGCGGGGGTGCCCGCGAAACACGTAAGAATGCGTAAAGAGAGCTTCGCATATAGCGGCCGTTACCGCAGGCTGTTGCAATAGCGGATCCGAAACTATTATTCATAATCGAACCGATCCCGATATGAGAGAGATTTTTGCCAAACTGTTCTTCGTGTTCCGGTTGCGTATGGCGGCAGGCGCCGCGAGCTGTGTCAGGAAGTGCTGGTTCGGCTTACAGGGTATGCGTACGGGGCATGGTACGAAGTTGCCGAAGATTCATGTCACCTGGCCGCATAAGGTCAGGCTGGGCTGCGGATGTCACCTGGAGCACGGGATCTGGTTCAAGTACGACGGGATCTATTCTCCCGGTACGGCCATTACGATAGGCGATAGGGTGTTCATCGGGAGCGGATGTGAATTCAATGTGAGGCATTCGGTTTCTGTCGGTAGCGAAAGTCTGATCGCTTCGGGATGCCGATTCGTGGATCATGACCACGGCATGCAGCGAGGGGTGGCGATGAAGGCCCAACCGTGTCCTGGCGCGCCGATCACCATAGGCCGCGATGTGTGGCTTGGATGTAATGTGGTGGTGCTTAAAGGAGTCTCTGTCGGGGACGGAGCGGTTGTCGCCGCAGGCGCCGTGGTGCGTGCGGATGTTCCCGCTTACGAAATATGGGGTGGGGTGCCCGCCCGTAAAATAGGAGAAAGGAGAGTATGAAAATAGCGATTGCAACCGCCGGAAGATACCATTTGCTCGACCTGGCCCGCGAACTGGCGGCGCTGGGGCACGAGGTGACCTTCTATTCCTATACCCCGGTGTCGATGTGCGAGGGTTTCGGACTGGACCGCAGGTATGTGGCCGACCTGTTTTTCGTCAACCGCGTGATCGAGTACCTGTGCCGCAAGTTGCCCCTCTCGGATCGCGCCTCGCAGGCGGTACGGGGTTTCAACGGCCGGCTGATGGACCGCAAACTGGCACGCCGGTTGCGTCCGTGCGATGTGCTGGTGGCGATCGCCGACACCTATGTGAAGACGCTGCACGCCGCCCGCCGCAAGTACGGCGCGAAGATCCTGGTGGAGCGCCCCTGTATGCATATCGAGGAGCAATACGCGATCCTGGCCCGCATCCCGGGCGCGAAGAAACCCACCCGCAACAGCATCCGCCGCGAGTTGGAAGGATATGCCGCGGCCGATTGCGTGGTGGTCGGCGCGGAGCATGTGAAACGCAGTTTCCTGGAGCGCGGTTTTCCGGCTTCGAAACTTTTCGTAAACCCTTACGGCGCCTCGCTCGAACAATTCCACCCCACGCCCAAGCCGGGCGAGGGAGCGTACGAGGTGATCATGGTCGGCACCTGGATGTACCGTAAAGGGTGCGACCTGTTGGCCGCGGCATGCCTGGAGGTATTGGGCGTGCGGTTGCTGCATGTGGGGTCGGTGGGCGATTGCCCGCTGCCGTCGCATCCGCTCTTTCGGCATGTGGACCCGGTACCGCAGGCCCGCCTGATCGACTATTACGTGCAGGCGCGTGTTTTTTCCCTTCCCTCGCGGGAAGAGGGCTTCGGGATGGTGCTTACGCAGGCGATGGCCTGCGGCCTTCCCATCGTCTGCTCCCGGGATACGGGCGGAAGCGAACTGGTGAAATTCCTGGCGGATAAAAAATGGATCGACTGTCTGCCCGAAACGACCGTCGAAAGCCTCGCCCAAGGGATACGGCGGGCGCTCGACCTTGCCGCGTCGCAACCGGAGGGGCTGCGGGATTACGCCGGGGACGCCATCCGGGAACTTTCGTGGCAAGCCTACGGCCGCCGGTGGAACGACTTTTTGATCACATTGGAAAAATAAAACCAGAACGACGCAGTGTTTACCCTGGGCAACGAAAAATACTCCCTGGCAGGCGACCCCCACCGTACGCTGAAGCGGTGGATATGGGCCTATTTCCTCCTGCTCATCTTCGAGGGGGCTCTGCGTAAGTGGATGTTGCCGTCGCTGTCCAATGCGTTGCTGATCGTACGCGACCCGGTGGCTATCGTGTTGATCGCCATGGCCTGGCACCGTCGCGTGTTCGTGCCCAACGGGTATGTGGCCGTTGTTTGGCTGATCGGCCTGGTGGGGTTGGTCTCGGCGGTGCTGGTCGGGCATGGCAATTTTGTGGTCGCCGTCTACGGGCTGCGCATCGCGCTGCTCCATTTTCCGCTGATCTTCATCATCGGCAGTGTGTTCACCCGCCGCGACGTGTTGCAACTGGGGCGGGTGGTGTTGCTGCTCTGCATCCCGATGACCCTGCTGGCCGCCATGCAATTTTACAGCCCGCAGTCGGCCTGGGTCAACCGGGGCCTGGCCGGAAGTCTTGAGGGAGCGGGTTTCAGCGGCGCGAACGACTATATGCGTCCCCCGGGGACTTTCTCTTTCATTTCGGGGCTTGCTTATTTCTATGGGTTGGTCAGCAGTTTCGTTTTTTACTTTCTGTTGAACCCGGGGCAGGTGAAGCGTTGGTTGCTGATCGCTTCCGCCGTTTCGTTGATGTGCGCAGTGCCTTTGTCGATCAGCCGGACGGTGTTTTTTGAACTGCTGCTATCCGCCGTTTTCGCTTTTGCGGCCGCGTCGGTCAAACCGAAGAGTTTTGTCCGGTTCGCCGCGGTCGGGTTGGCCTTTGTCGCCGTGTTCGTCCTGCTGGGCAACTTTTCTTTTTTTCGGACGGCGACCGATACGCTGTCCACCCGTTTTGAGAGTGCGCAAAGTTCGGAAGGCCATCTGCTCGAAGATACGATCGGGGATCGCTTACTGGGCGGCATACTGCGTGGCGTGGCTGCCGTCGAGCGGGTTCCGTTCTTCGGGTACGGAATCGGCATGGGAACCAACGCGGGCAGTTCGCTGATGACGGGGGGCGAGGCGACTTTCTTGATCGCGGAAGACGAATGGGGACGGGTGATCGGCGAACAGGGTATCTTGTTCGGACTGGGGTTCATGCTCATGCGGTTATGGCTCGCCATTACCTTGCTCCTGCGGGGGCTGCGGCGCATCTCGCGCGGGGACAACCTGGGGTGGCTGATCGGGTCGTTCGCCGCCGTGCTACTCGTCGTCGGGCAGTGGTCCCAGCCCACGGCGCTGGGATTCAGTGTCCTGGCCGCCGGATTGATGGTCGCCGCCCTGAAAAACGATAACGAAATCCGACAGATATGAAACTCATGTTTATATGCGGTTCGATGGAGCCCGGCCGGGACGGGGTGGGGGATTATACCCGCCGCCTGGCTGCGGAGTTAGTGCGCATGGGGCATGAGGCCCGTGTGATCGCGTTGAACGACCGGAAAATGGAGCCTTCCGCGCCGGCGGTTGAAATGCAGGCGGACGGCGCCACGGCGATCGAAGTACTGCGCCTGCCGGTGTCGATGCCCTGGAAGGCGCGCGGCGCTTCGGCCCGTGCGTTCGTGGAGCGGCACAGTCCGGATCTGGTCAGCCTGCAATTTGTGCCCTATTCCTTCCAGCCTAAAGGCTTGCCTTTCTGCCTGGCCCGCCGTCTGCGCAGGATCGGCCGCGGGTACCGCTGGGAGGTGATGTTCCACGAATTGTGGCTGGGGACCGACCGGCAGGCGTCCCTGAAGCACAGGATAGTCGGTTTTTTACAACGGATGATCGTCCGGCGGATGCTCCGGATGCTCCGGCCCGCAACGGTTCATACGCAGACCGCCCCCTATCGTTCGCTGTTGGAAAGGATCGGCGCCGGGGCGAAGTTGTTGCCGCTGTTCGGCAATATTCCCGTGTCGCATCCCGGCCGGGCGTGCGATCCGGATGCGCTGGTGGTGACGGTTTTCGGGTCTATCCATCCGGGTGCGGATGCGGACCGGTTCGCTTCGTGGCTCAGCCGGGAGGGGGAGCGGCTCGGCCGTCCGGTGCGCGTCGATTTTATCGGGCATAACGGAGAGGAGCGGGAGCGCTGGCTGCGGGTGCTGCAGCAACGGGGCGTGGGATGCAATGTGCTCGGGCGTCAGAGCGAGCAGGCCGTCTCCCGGCAGATGCAGCGCTCTTCGGTCGGCCTTTCCACCGTGCCTTACCCGTTGGTGGAGAAGAGCGGGTCGGTCGCGGCGATGCTCGAACACGGGTTGCCGGTCCTTTGTTGCGCACACGATTGGGAGTCGCGGGACGATGTTGCGCACCAGGTGCGGTTGCCCGTCGTTTCCTGGAACGAGAGCCTCCTGCTGGACGGGGTTGTGGCGAGCGATCCCGGTTATGCGGGCGGCGTGGCCGTGGTCGCACAACTGTTTATTGATGATGTGGCGTTGGCAAGAATAGTTTAAAATAGTTGATCTTATGAGACTTCTGATAAACAGTCCTGTATTTTATCCTCAGAAGGGCGGTATGGAGAACTTGCTGGCGATGTTGGCCGGGGAGTTCAGCAGACGGGGCATCGAGGTGGTCGTCGTTACTGAAACGCCCAATCCGGATCCGGACGGATTTCCTTATGAGGTTCTGCGAAACGCACGCCCCCTCACCCTCTGGAAGTATTACCGCCGCAGCGATATCTACCTTCAGTTCAATCTCAATATACGGATGATCTGGCCGCTGATGCTATGGCCTAAAAAGTGGGTGGTCAGCTACCACATCACCTATTTCGACAATTGGCGCAGAAAGCGGCCTTCTCTCATGGGATGGCTGAAAAAAACGATCGCGCGTTTGCCTCGTAACATTGCGGTGAGTGACATGGTAGGCAGAAATCTTGGATTGAAAAAATATGACGTCATCCTGAATCCGTACGACGATTCCATATTCCGCGACTTGAACCTGGAGCGGAAGCGTGATATCCTTTTCGTGGGGCGCCTGGTCGATGAGAAGGGGTGCGACCTGCTTATCGAGGCGTTTGCGGGGATTGCGCGCGATATTCCGCAAACCAACCTCACCGTGGTGGGGGACGGTCCTGAGCGGGAAAACCTCGAAAGGCTGACGGCGGATCTGGGAATTTGCGACAGGGTGAGCTTCCGGGGAAGTTTGGATAGCGGGCAAATTGCCCGGGAAATGAACGGCCACCTGATCCATGTGGTTCCTTCGGTATATAACGAGGCTTTCGGGATCGTGGCTTTGGAGGGGTTGGCTTGCGGGTGCAGGGTGGTGGTCTCCGACGGAGACGGGCTTCAGGAAGCATCGGGCGGATTTGGCTATACGTTTACGAAAGGTGATCGCTCCTCGTTGCGCAATGCCTTGATGGAGGCCTTGTCCGCTCCGGTATCCGGATCGCCTGCGGATATAGAGACTTATCTGGCCGGGCGCAGGAAAGAGAATGTGGCGAAAGAATATATGCAATATTTTAATCATGTGCTGTCCAGATAGGTAATAGAATATGAAAATCAATGTGTTTTACCGCAGTGACCGCGTAGGCCCGAGCATCCGCCGGGTCTTCGACGCCATCGTCCCGCAGTTGGAACGGTCGTTTACGGTCACAAAGGTCGAGATGCCCGATCCGAGGGCCGGCCTGTCGGCGATCGCGCGCAATTTCACCGCCTGCCTGCGGGCGCCGCGGGCCGCGGTGAACCACATCACAGGCGACGTGCACTACTGCGTGCTGGCCTTCCGGCGCCGCACGACTGTGCTCACGGTGCACGACGTGACTTTTTGGGAACTCGAAAAGGGGATCAGGCGGTGGCTGAAATGGCTGCTGTGGCTGTGGTTGCCGGTGAAATACGCGCGGCGGGTGGTCTGCATTTCGGAAGAGACCCGCACCCGGCTGCTCGGGGCGGTGAAAACCGATCCGGCCAAGGTGTCGGTGATTACCAATCCCCTGCCCCCTGCATTCGAATATGTCCCTGCGCCGTTCAACGCCGCCTGCCCCCGCATCCTGCATATCGGCACCAAGCCGCACAAAAATCTTGAACGGGTGATCCGCGCCCTGGAAGGTATCCCGTGTCACCTGAGGATCGTCGGGCCGGTGAATGAGACGGCGGTCGCCCTGTTGGAGCGGACGGGGACGGAATATTCCAGCGAGTCGTTCCTTTCGGGCGAGCGCATCCTGGAGGAGTACCGCGCCTCGGATATCGTGAGTTTCCCGTCGCTCTGCGAGGGCTTCGGTATGCCCATCATCGAAGGGCAGGCCACGGGCCGCGCGGTGGTGACGAGCGACCGGTCGCCCATGCGCGATGTGGCTGCCGATGCCGCATGGCTGGCGGACCCCGAGGACGAGGGAAGCATCCGGGCGGCATTCGAAGCGTGCATCGGCGATGCGCCGTTACGCGAAAAACGGATCACCGCCGGCCTCGAAAACGCCCGGCGGTTCAGCGCGCAGCAGGTCGCCGGCCAATATGCCGCCATTTATGAAACATACGGGAAATAAAAACAGGGGCGGACTGAGGAATGCCCACAATTTGATCGGACATGAAGATATTCATCCAAATCCTGCTCTTGCCTCTGCCCTGGCCGTTGAGGCGGTTCCTGCTGAACCGCCTGCCGGGGTTCCGCATATCGTCCCGCGCCAGGATCGGCCTGGCGGTGGTCGCCGCCCGCACGCTCGTTATGGAAGAGGGGGCGGTGATCCGCCATTTTACTTTGTGCACAGGCATCGACCGGTTGCAACTGGGCCAGTCCGCCCGGATCGGGACGTTCAACCACATCAGCGGCTTCCCCACGGGGCGAACCGATTTTTTCGCCCATAACGAAGGGCGTCGCTGCGAACTGGTCATAGGCCGCCACTCGGCCGTCACCACCCGCCACAACCTGGATTGTACCGGGGGAATTTACATCGGCGACTTCACCACCTTCGCCGGATTGCGTTCCCAGGTGCTCACCCACAGCATCGACCTGCGGGCGTGCCGCCAGGATGCCGTCCCGGTGCAGATCGGGGATTATTGCTTCGTGGGCACCGGATGCATCGTGCTGAAGGGGGCGGTGTTGCCTTCCTATTCGGTTCTCGGCGCCGGATCGTTGCTCGCAAAAGCCCATACGGAGGAAAGATGCCTTTACGGAGGTGTGCCCGCAGTGAAGTTATCGGATATCGACACTGGACAGTATCAATATTTCACAAGGGAAACAGGCTACGTGCACTGAAGATTGCGCCGATGAAAGTACTCCACACCATCCCTTCGCTGGGCGTGAATTCGGGCGGGCCGGCCACGGCCGTCAACGCGGTGGCCGACGGCTTGCGCCTTGCGGGCGTCGACGCCGAAATCCTGGCGATGGAGGCCGGGAGCGGGGATCAGTCCATCGCTGCGGGGGATCATATCCATCTGCTCCCTTATGTGGCGAACGCGTTCGATTACAACCCGGCTTTCGCACACTATTTGAAAGAGCATCCCGTCTACGACCTGTACCACGCCCACAGCGTCTGGCTCTACCCGCCCCACGCCACGGCTGCGGCCGCCCGCCGCCTGCGTAAACCCTATGTGATCACTCCCCGCGGGATGCTTTACCCGCAGGATATGGCGCAGGGGCGGCTGAAAAAACTCTTCGCCATGCGCCTCTTCCTGCGCCGCGACCTGCAGCGGGCCGCCTGCATCCAGGCCACCTGCCTGCAGGAGATGGAGTACCTGCGCGCGCTGGGCCTGACGGCCCCCGTGGCGGTGATCCCCAACCCGGTGGATGTGCGCGGGGCGGAGTTGCCCGTGGTCTCGCACGAGGTGCGCCGGGTGGGATATATGGGCCGTGTGCATCCCCGCAAGCGGATCGAGCGGCTGATCTACGCCTTCCATGAACTCGGCCCCCGGGCGGACGGCTGCGAACTGGTGATCATCGGCGGCGGGGATCGGGAATATATGAATTTTTTGCAGGCTGAGAAAGAGCGACTTCATGTAAAAAATATTACATTTACAGGATTCCTGACCGGGGCGGAAAAAGAGCGTGCTTTGGAGTCGCTCTCGTACCTCGCCCTGCCCAGCGATTTCGAGAATTTCGGCAACGTGATCGCCGAGGCGATGGTGCTGGGTATCCCGGTGATCTGCACCAGGGGGGCGCCCTGGCGGCAGGTCGAAGCGGCCGATTGCGGCTGGTGGGTGGATAACGATACCGCCTCGCTGAGGGCGGCTATCGGCGCGGCCCTGGCCACGCCCGAGGCGCGCCGGATCGAAATGGGGATGCGTTGCAAGCGGCTGATGGAGGAGTGTTACGCCCCGCAGGTCGTTGCGCAGATGATGAAACGACTCTATGAATGGATATTGAATAAAAATGCCAGACCCGATTTTATTTATGAATTATAATTATGAATCCATTAGACCTTTCCCGTTATAAGGATGCATCGACGGGTGGCGAGCGCGTCAGACGCTTGCTGTGGGGTTTGGTATGGGGCGTTTTCGCCCGTCCCTTCCCCCGCGCCATGTGCAGCGGATGGAAACGCCTGCTGCTGCGCTCGTTCGGGGCGCGGGTCGACTCGACGGCCGTGGTCTATTCCTCGGCGCGGATCTATGCCCCGTGGAACCTGGAGATGAAGCCCCATTCGGTGATCGACCAGGGGGTGAATTGCTATAACGCCGCCCGTGTCACCATCGGCGAGTGGGCCATTGTCTCCCGCGGAGCCTCGCTCTACACGGCCTCGCATGATCCCGCCTCGCCCTGTTTCGAGTGGATCAGCGCCCCTATTGCGATCGGCCCCCGGGCCTGGGTGGCGGCCGAAAGTTTCATCATGATGGGCGTCACGGTGGGTGAAGGGGCGGTGGTCGGCGCGCGCGCGGCCGTGTTCAAAGATGTGGAAGCCTGGACGATCGTCGGCGGCAATCCGGCGAAATTCATCAAAAAACGGACTATCCATGAGTAAGATCCCCGTGACGGTCATCGTTCCCGTGAAGAACGAGGAGCTTAATCTGCCCCATTGCCTGCACTGGCTGGGGGATTTCGCGCAGGTGATCGTGGTCGATTCCGCGAGCACCGACCGCACGCCGCAGATCGCGCGCGAGTGGGGCGCCGAGGTGGTCGATTTCCGTTGGAACGGCCGCTTCCCGAAGAAGCGCAACTGGGCGCTGCGCAACCTGGAGATAAAGAACGACTGGGTGCTGTTCCTCGACGCGGACGAGTACCTGAGCGAGCCGTTCCTGAAGGAATTGCGCGTGTGCATCGCCGACCCGGCCTATGACGGCTATTGGGTCCGGTATACGGTGCACCTGCTCGGGCGGCAGCTTCATTTCGGCGACCCGATGCACAAACTGCCCCTTTTCCGGGTGGGCAAGGGCGAATACGAATTCATCGACGAGCGGCAGTGGTCGCCGCTGGACATGGAGGTGCACGAACACCCGATCATCGACGGGCGTACCAGCCTGATGAAGCGTCCGATCATCCACAACGATTTCAAGACCCTGGAGCACTACCGGGCGCGCCACAGGGCTTATGCCGATTGGGAGGCGCACCGCTATATGGATATCTGCTCTACGGGCCGCAAAGATATCCTCACGCGCCGACAGCGGATCAAGTATCTGTTCCTGGACCTGCGCATCGCGGGGTATGCCTATTTCCTGGAATCCTATTTCCTGCGGCTGGGTTTTCTGGACGGCAAATGCGGTTTCCTGTACGCGTGGTATAAGGCCGGATACTTCAACCGCATCCAGCGCAACATAAAACAGATCAGGAAAGAGGAGGCATGAAAATGGCCTGATAATAAATTCAGACAGTTCGGTTGGGGAATATTGATTTTTTGCTTATCATTGCGAATTAAGAAGGGAGAGACAGCGAGTTATGGAGGATATTAGCCGTTACAGGGTATTTTTTATCACGATGATCATTATTGAGGACCTGCTGGTGCTCAATGCTCTTTTTTTGGGGGTCTTCCAGATGTTCCACTATCTGATCGACATCAGCCTCGAACAGTGCCAGATCCTGCTGGTGCTGATCAATATGGCCTACCTGCTGACCGTGATCCTCTATCCCATCCGGGTCGACGCGCAGAGCATGCGATTCGATAATATCGTGCGTAACGCGTTGATACGCATAGCGCTGACGATGTTTATCGCCGTGATTGGGATGTTCCTCGGGAAGATCGCGCACCTGATCTCCCGCGCCTTCATCATCCTGTACTTCGTGTCGTTCTATGTGGTGACCATCCTGGCCCGCCTGGTCACCCGCCGCCTGATGGGATATTTCCTGCGCCGCGGCGGAGCCCACACCCGGGCCATTATCCTCGGCGCCGGGGTGCTCGGGCAGAAACTTTACGAAGAGGTCTCTTCCGACCCTTTCCTGGGGATCAACGTCCTCGGCTTTTTCGACGACAATCCGACCCGTAACGGCGGCCATCTGCTCGGCGACATGCAGCACATGAAGGAGTACGCGCTCTCCCACGGGGTGAAGGAGATCTATTGCACCCTGCCCGTGTCGGCGCAGACCAAGATACTGGATGCCATCGACTTCGCCGAGCAGAACGTCATGCAATTCCATGTGGTGCCCGCGCTGCGTTACTATATGGACCGGCCGGTGGTGCTGGAGGCGGTGGGCAACATGCCGATCTTCTCGATCCGCAAGGTGCCGCTCTCGTACGCCCATAACGCCCTGATCAAACGGGCTTTCGACGTGCTGGTCTCGGGGGTGTTCCTGGTGACGCTGTTCCCGCTGGTCTGGCTGGTGGTGGGCATCGCGATCAAGCTGTCGTCCAAGGGGCCGGTCTTCTTCGTACAGGAACGCACGGGCATGGACGGGCACAGCTTCCGCTGCTATAAATTCCGCAGCATGCGCGTGAACTCACAGGCCGATACCGCCCAGGCGACCTCGAATGATTCGCGCAAAACCCGTGTGGGCGATTTCCTGCGCCGTACGAACATCGACGAGCTGCCCCAGTTCATCAACGTCGTCAAAGGCGATATGTCGATCGTCGGCCCCCGCCCCCACATGAAATTCCACACCTCTTCCTACGCTCCCCGGGTGAGCCAGTACATGGTACGCCACCTGATCAAGCCCGGCATCACGGGCCTGGCGCAGGTGACCGGTTATCGCGGCGAGACCAAGGAGTTGGGGGAGATGGAGGGACGCGTGATACGCGATATCTGGTACCTTGAGCACTGGACGCTGTGGCTCGATCTGATGATCGTCTGGAAAACGTTCATCCAGATGATCCGGGGGGACAAAAAGGCGTACTGATGCCGGGTGGCCGTAAGGCCATAACGTCATCCCAACGAAGCGAAGCGGTGCCGCCCGGCACTCGGAGAATATTTTTACGTCATCCCGACAGAGCGAAGCGACGAGGGATCTTCCTTATAATAAGGAATAGCTAAAACCTGGGATAGAAGAAAAAAC
>JAVBPS010000014.1:0-34274 GCA_031549495.1 Rikenellaceae bacterium
TACCCGCTTGATAAAATGAGCGTGGGGGCGTATCCGACCGTTTACGCCCCCTCTCTCTTTTGATCAGGCAAACATCAATAACTGAATACCCCGTAGCACGGATAATGATCCGAGATGTAGGGCACGTCCTCGTAATAGCTATCCATAACCACGTAGTAAGCATGGATTTTCATCCCTTTCGAGTAGAAAATATGGTCGAGGTGGGAACGGTTGTTCAGGTTCTCGGAGTAATTGTTGAATGAAAAATCGCCGGTATTGCCCACCGTGGCCGTCAGTCCGGCCAGGCTGTACGTTTTCTTCAACTCTGTGAACACACCCGAAGAGCGGCCTGTGTTCAAATCGCCCGTTATGAACGTACGCAATTTATCGGGATTATACATCGCGATCCTTTCGACGATCAGATCCAGGCCTTTTTTGCGTACGGCGTCGCTTTTCGTGTCCAGGTGGGTGTTCACGATGAAGATCCGGCGGCCGTTCGTGTTCAGTTTAAATTCAGCCCACGTCGCCTGGCGGCAGTAATCCCCGCCGAATCCGGGCGTTACGCTCGGTTCGTCGGGCGTTTCGGACAGGGAGAATACGCCCCAGCGGTTGAGGGTAACTTCCGCGGTGCGGTAGAAGATCCCGACGACCTGGCTGTTGATGGTCGGGGGTTCGCTCCAACTCGAAACGGCCTTGCCGACGCAGGCATAACCTTCGGCCTCAAGCTGCGCCTTCAGGTAATCCCACTGGCCGACCCAGTACGACTCCTGTACCCCCATGATCGTGGGTTTTTTATCTTTGACCATGGCGATCGCCGCCTTTTTGCGCACTTCCCAATCCTTGGAAGTGCCGTCTCTATTCACGGAGTTCACCCGGACGTTGAAGGTCATCACCCTGAATTCCTGGGTCGTTTTACCTTCTTCAGTCCCGAAATACCCTCCGTCGTCATCGTCGTCGTCGCTCGTGCAACTTAAGCCCGTCGCCAACGCGACGAACAGCATGCAGAAATTAAAGAATTTGTTCATGATTCGCTATTTATAGTTTTCCGGATTCTCATCCTGCCATTCATTTACGCCGTCGCGTACCCGGTTGCGGAAAGTCAGCGTATCCTGGATAAAGGTCGTCGTGCCGTCGCCGTTGCTGAACTTGTAGTTCAGGAATAACTGACGGTTCTGCAACAGTTTGGCCCGGTTGAAGAGGCTTCCCCCCTTGAAAGGTTCGATCGCCTTGCTGCCGTCGGCCGAGGTGACGGTGATCGCCGATCCGTCGAGTTTCAGCCGTAGCGAGCCTGCGCCGTTGCCCAGGTTGGATGTGGTCAGCGCGTCGGGCGCCACGGTCGTCAGGGTGTAGACCGGGTTCCCCTTCGCGGGGATCTCGGTGGGATAGACCTCCTGCCGGACGATGGCGTCGGTCGCGTCGTTGCGCACCGTGGTCACCCCGCCGTGCCAGTAGTTGCCGAAGAGCATATTCTCATAGCGGACGGCGATCACGGCAAAACTCATGGGTACCGGCACCACGTCGACGTCCGTCTGCTCACCCAGGCGGAAAGCGATGGCATAGTAAGGTTGGCGCGTATTGGCATCCGTTAAAAACGCCAGCGAATCGGCTTTGACGGTGACCGTGCCCGTATGGCGTCCCGCCCGAATGACCATTTGGCTGGTGTTGCTGAGCGAGAAATAGCTATCCGGCAGCGGCGTGAGGTCGGTAATGCCACTGGCCTTCACGGCATCCGTCACATAAGGCTGGCTGACCGAGCCGTTGGTCGAATTGCCGCTCATCACGTCGAAAGCGGTGAATGATCCCGGATCGTCCAGGTCGGGCCGGAAGGCGGAGAGGTCGGCGGTCACCAGGGTGGGATCGATCGAAAAGCCGATCGTCCGGTCGCGTTTATTGTCCATCACCCCGCCCAGCACCACGCCGACTTCGAAACGCATCCCCTCGCCCACCACGAACGTGCGCAGGTTATACTGGTAAGCCAGGTAAGCGCCCGAATAGTCGTAGTCCTTGATGTAGTCGTCGTAGCAGCCGGTGCACAGGATCGCGAGCGCGGCAATGGCTGTTATTGAAATCTTTTTCATCGTTATATACGGTATTTACGGTTATTATTATCTCCAGGCGTCCCACCCCTCGTTCTGCACCAGGCCGGAGGAGCGGCGCATCTCGGTGACGGGAATGGGGAGCCAGCGCGAGGTGAAATTGCGGTTCTCGACCCACTCGGTGCTGTAATCGGTCGTCGTTCCCGTCTCGCCGGAGCTCTCGGTAATGACCGCCTTGCTCACCGGTTGGTTCAGCGGGGAGAGGTCCGTGGCCCAGCGCCGCAGGTCGAAGAACCGTTCGCCCTCGAAGCAGGTCTCCAGGCGGCGCTCATTTTTCACCAATTCAAGGAACGGACCCTTGCCGGCTGCGGCGACCGCGTCCAGGTAGGGATCGGACGTCGTACCCAGGCCCGGTTTGCCGTGGTTGGTCTCGCGGCTGCGCAGATAGCCGATCGCCTGTTTGGCCGAGAATCCGAAACGTGTGTCGAGCGGGCCGCCCACCTCGTTGGCCGCCTCGGCCAGGGCGAGACACATGGTCGTCCAGCGGATGTACATCACCGAGCGGGGCAGGGTTTTGATGGTGGCGTCGGCGTTATTCCAATCCGAGTAGATGAATTTGCGGACGTAATAGTTGGTCGGCGAATTTTGCAGCAGGCCGGCCACGTCCTTGCCCGCGCCCTCCATCATGTTGAACGTGTACATCACGGTTCCTGCGACCCGCGCCGCGGTGGAGGCGTGGTAGAAGATCGTGGAATAGAAACGCGGATCGCGGCCCGCGTAGGGGTTTTCCGGATTGTAGCCGCTCGCCGGATCGTCGATCGGATAACCGTTGGCCGCGGGGAAAGCGTCCACCAGTTCCTGTGTGGCGCCGATGCTGCCCGTGCCCTGGAATCCGTTGGGATAGAGCAATTTTTCCATGTTGTCGCTCGTGGCGTGAGGCACCGACCAGACCGTTTCGGGAGAGTTGGGGTCGGTCCACTGGAAGCCTTTCTTCACGTTGAAAGCGCCCAATTGCGTCCCGTCGACGTTGATCTTGAAATTCATCACCTGTGCGGCGCATTCGGCGGCCTTTTCCCAGCGGGTGATGTCGTTCTGCGGATTGAACGCCGGGCTGGCCCACATCAGGTAGGTCATGGCTTTGATGGCCACGGCGCTGATACCGTCGAAACGGTGCCAGTTGCGGGCCCCCTGCACGATCACATCCTGGGCCAGTTGGTCGCGGTGCGCGATCGGCAGGTATTTATAGGCCGAGTCACAATCGGCGACGATCTGCTTTACGCACTCCTCATAGGTATTCCGTGTCAGTTTCACCTCTTCGGTATCCGATTCTGAAGGGACCCAGGTGATGATCGGGAAGCCGAGATACCGTCCGTCGGTGCCTTTCCCGCCGAACTTCTTGAGCAGGTCGTACTGGTACCAGGCCCGCAGCGCGTAAGCCTCGCCCTGCATCAGCTGCCGCGCAAGCAGGTCGGTATCGGGGTCGAGGAATAAACGGGTATTCCAGCCCACGTTGTTCTCCAGAAACCGGTTGGCGTAGTAGATCCCCTCGTAATCGCGGCCCCACCAGGAGGCGAAAGGATCGTCGCCCTGGCTGAGCGAACCGGTCCCCAGCCGGCGCATGACGTTCGACGGGTCGCGGGCCACGGCGTTATCCGTGGCGCAATCCAGGTAGGCGAACTCCGTACCGTTGTACGCGGTGGGCAGCAGGGAATAGCTTTTGATCAGAAAGCCCCGGATGACCGTGGGATACTGGTCGAAATTCTCATCGGTATAGTGGCCGTTGGGCAGCGGGTCGAGGATGCCGGAGCACCCTGCGAGCAGAAAGGCCTCAACGGCGATGATGGATAAAAGTATTTTTCTCATGGTCGTCGTCGGTTAGAATTTGATGTTGATGCCTCCGGTGAAGGTGCGGAACAACGGGTATGTGGTCACACCCGAGTCGACCGACTCCGGATCCACGTCTTTAACCTTGGATATGGTCAGCAGGTTGGCGCAGCGTGCAAAGACGCGCAATTTTTTGATACCCGCCTTGTTTCCTGCATGGAAAGGGGCGTTGAAGCCCAACTCGACGTTCTGGATCTTGAAGAATCCGCCGTCGCGCAGCCAGTAGGACGAGTTGAGGAAATTGTTGTTCACTTTATTGTAGGTCTGGCGGGGATAGTCGCCCCCGGCGTTGTTGCGTACGAACTTCGAATAGTTTTCGTCGCCCCATCCGTTCCAGAACCAGGCATTCGTGAAGGGGATCTTGTAGCCGGCGCGTCCCGTGCCCACGATCGTCAGGTCCAGCCACTTGTACTGCAGGTAGATGTTGGCGGCATAGGTCAGGCGGGGGGTCGTGTGGCCGATCACCTGTTGGTCGTTGGCGTCGATGCGGCCGTCGCCATTCAGGTCGGCGTATTTCAGGTCGCCCACCTGCAACTGCTCGTCGAAGGTTTGTATGGGCGATGCGGCGATCTCTTCGTCGGAAGCGAATTTGCCGATGTAGACGTAACCGCGGTAGGCGTCGAGCGGGGTGCCCTGGACGGCCTGGTAGTCGTAGGTGTAGACCTCGTTGTAGCGCGTGTACTCCGCGTCGCTCCAGACCAGGCTTCCTCCCACGCGGTAGCCGAAATCGCGCACGCGTCCGCCGTACGACAGGGCAAGTTCCACGCCCCGGCGCAACGAGGCGTTGAAATTGCGGTAGATCGAGGTGTTTCGCTGGCCGTAGTAGAGCGGGGTGGTCGTATTGATCTGGGTGATGATCCCGTCGTGCTTCGAGAGGAAATAGGTAGCGGAGAGCTCCAGCCGCCTGCCGAACAGTTGCGCGTCCACACCGGCGCTCAACTCCTTGCACTTCTCCCATGTCAGGTCGGGATTGCCCAACCGGCTGAGGCTCGTCTTATCCATCGAAACCGTCGCAGTTCCGAACCACTGGTTCGACGGCGCGGGACCGAATCCGGGCCCCGACGCTTTCTGGTAATAGCTTTCGTAATAGAATTGATCGCCGAAATCCTCGTAGCCCAGGATGCCGGCCTGTCCGCGCACCTTCAGCAGGTCGATCCACGAAACCTCTTTGAGGAACGCCTCCTTCGAAGCGACCCAGCCCAGTCCGAGGGAGGGGAACGCTTCGTAGCGTCTTCCCTCGACGAAGCGCGACGATCCGGCGTAATTCACGACCGCCTCGGCCAGGTAACGGCCGCCGTAAGAGTAGGAAACCACTCCGATGGCGTTCTGTTGCCGCTCGTAGCTGCTTTTCCCCGCGAAGGAGACCGACGATAGGTAATAGGTGGCCGAGGCGCCCAATTTATGGCAATTCCATTCGCGGTTATAACTCAACTGCTCATAGAAATTAAGGCTCTGGTAGGTGTATTTGTCCATGAGCGATTTGTCGGAGACCTTCTCGCCCTTATGGGACGAGAGGGCGTTCAGGCTGGCCGACGTAGGGTCGTACAGGTAGGCCACATAGTCGGGATTTTTGCCTATGCGAGTCATCGAGTAGACGTTCAGGTTGAGGAACGTGGTCGATTTGAGTCCCTTGACGAACGACGAGCAGTCGTAGTCGATGCGCGTGTTGATCATGCCGGTACGCCCCTTTGTCGTATAGTTGCCGTTCTCTGCCAGCGCGGCCACCGGATTGTTGGGGTAGCGGTTGCTCACGGCATAGATCGTCTTTCCGGCCTCGACCCCCTCGTCCTGCGTTTCGGGCGTGACATACACCGGGAAAGAGTTGGAAGGAATGGTCCGCAGGTCGGCCAGGATGGCGGTCATCTCGTCCGCGTTCGTCGTGCCGAAGCCGTACTTGGGCAAAGCGCGGAAGGTCATCCCCCCGAAGAAATTCACGTTGACTTTCAGTCGTTTGGTGATCGTCGCGTCGATATTGGTGCGCACGTTGAGGCGGTTGTAATTCGACGTGGGGCCGATCTTGTAAATGTCACCCTCGCCGGCGTAGCCGATGTGTGCATTGTAGCGCACGGCCGCGGTACCGCCGTCGATATCCAGCCCGGCCCGTGTGTAGGGCTTGGTATCCTTGAACATCATCGACCGGAAATTGGCGTTGGGATACTCCATGCTGTTGGGGTTGCGCATGCGGTAACCGTTGATCGCGTCGTCGTCGTAAAGCGGCGTCATGTTGTCCGCCTCGCGGGCGGCGTTATTCATCTTTGCGTAGTCCGTGGAACGCACCCATCCCGGGAAACGGTCCACGATGCTCACGCCGCGCTCGAAGTTGAGCTTCACGGAGGTCGGGCCGACCTGCGCGCGTTTGGTGCGGATGTAGAGCACGCCGTTGGCGGCCGTGGGGCCGAACTGCGCCTTATCGGCGATGTCCGTGAGCAGCGTCGCCGACTCGATCTCCTCGGGGTCGAGCTGCAATTGGGTGATGTAGACCGGAACGTCGTCCACGATATACTGGATCCCCTGCCTGCGGGCGTACAACAGGGCGGAAGTGCTGGTGATGGAGATACCGGTGGAGCCGTCCGTTTCGACCACGTCCAGTCCGGGGATGAGTCCCGTCATCTGGTTGCGGATATCCAGGCTGGGATATTTGCCGATCTGCGCGCCATTGAGCGACAGGGTGCTTCCCGTGCGCTGGTCAGCGGCGACGGTGCGGTTCAGCGGCAGGTAGACCACGCTGTCCTGTCCGGTTCCCGGCGCGGGCGCCGGGGCGTCGCCGGGATTCGCCGCACCGGCGGCCAGACAGCCCGATAATGCGGCTATAGCCATTATATATTTGATTTTCTTCATAGCTGAGGTCTGTTTGCGTTAATTCCAGTAGGGATTATTCACGAAATTCTTCATTTTGTTGGCCTCGGCGGCGGGCAGCGAGAAGTAGTACATGTAGGGCTGCCAGGTCGACTGCCGGGTCTCGGCCAACTCCCTGCGGATGTATTTACGTCCCTTGGGGTAATTCACCGCGTCCACCGGACAGGATTCGATATACATGCCGTAGAGCTTCTGGGCCATCGCCGTTTCGCAGGTTTTCCAACGGCGCGAGTCGCGGTAATAGCAATGTCCCTCGAAGGCGAATTCGACGTTGCGCTCGTTGTAGATGCGTTCGCGGAAGGCGTCCGCGCTGCCGGTGAATTTAGCCAGCACGTCGGGCATCCCGGCGCGGGTGCGAACCACATTGACCGCGTCGACCGCCGTCAGGGTGAGCGCACCGGCCGTCCCCGAGGGGCCGTAGGCCTCGTTGACCGCCTCGGCGTAATTGAGGTACAGTTCGGCCACCCGGATGATCGGGTCGGTCATGGTGTGGGACGCCTGGGTGTTGCCGCTCTGGCCGCTCCAGAATTTATAGAGGTAGTAACCCGTATTCGAATAGCCGCGCGTGGTCCCCAACTGCGAATACCACTCCATGCCGAACGATACGGTCCGCTTGTTGAGCGCCGTGGTCGGGTAGGTTTTGGTGGTCGGGTTATAGTAGATATTGATCGGCAGGTTGGCCGTGCCGGGGGTGACCAGGCCGTCATACACGATGGTCTTGCTGAAACGCGGGTCGCGGTTGGCGTAGGGGTTCTGGTCGTGGTAATGGCCCGCTGCGATGGCGACGGCGCGATCCGCTTCGGTTTCGAGCGGGTCGCCCCATTTGGTCTCGAACTTATCCACATAGTTCTGCGTGGGGTTGGTTCCCGCGGCGTTGGCGTATTCCGTTTGCGGATACCCCAGCAGGGCGCTCGGCATGGAGGTGTTGGCTTTGCGCTTACCCATGTGGGCCAACGCCCAGATCTGTTCGTTGGTCCGCGCCGTCTCCACGAAATTCTGGGACCAACTGGAGAACGGCATCATGTCATAGCCCCACTCCGAGGCCGCCTCGATCGCCTCCGCGCAAACCTCTGCGGCATCGACCCAATCGGCCGTCCCGTGCTGGTTGTAGAGTTTGCTGGCGGCGAAAAGCAGCGAGCGTCCCTGCATCGCCTTGGCGGCCACACCATTGGGGAATCGGGTGTCCAGACCGGCCAGGTGGCCCTCCTCGCCCGGTTTGCCGTCACGGCGCATCTTTCCGGCGGCCTTCATGTAACCGTGGGCCGCTTCGAAATCCCTGGCGCAGAGCACAAAGGTCTCGTAGGCCGACAGGCGCGGGAGATCCCACTCGTCGTCGCTGCCCAAGGCTTCGGTCATGTAGGGCATGCCCCCGTAGTAGCAGCAGAGCGTGAAATAGGCGAACCCGCGCACGAAATAGGCCTGCCCGATCAGGTCGTCGCGCTCCGCCTGTGTGGCGTCGAGTATCCGGTGGGCGTTGGCGATGGTCTTGTTGCTGATGCGGATC
The DNA here is from genome assembly GCA_031549495.1 of Rikenellaceae bacterium. Taxonomy (GTDB): domain Bacteria; phylum Bacteroidota; class Bacteroidia; order Bacteroidales; family Rikenellaceae; genus JAVBOW01. Next base: position 8,260 of record JAVBPS010000014.1, read on the forward strand.
ACCTCGAACATCACTTTGAAGATCGGGCGGGCCGTCATATCCGAACAGAACCGGGTCTGGAACACCTCGGGGAACATCCCCCGCTTGATGCTTATGCCCGACGAACGTCCCGTGTCGGCCGCATCGGTGAAGATGTAGAACGAATAACGCTGGGCGTTCATGTCCAGGTAGAGCGGCGAAGCGAGGAAAATATTGCGGTAACGCAGGTCGCTGGTGCTCGATCCGGACGACTCGCGGTAGTAAGCGGTCTGGAAGTAGGCCAGGGAGTTGTTGTACGAAGTAAAAATATCCTCTTCCTGGATCCCCTGGTCGGGCGACATATCGAGGTAGCTGCACGAAACGGAGCAACAGCAGACGGCAAATATGAGTATGATTATCTTTTTCATGGTTCGGTGATTTAGAATCCTAACTTAACGCCTAACTTGATCGTCGTCATCATGGGATAGAACCCCGAGGAGAAGTTGACGGCCATGGGGTTGCCTTCCAGCAGTTTGGTGGTGGTCCACAGGTTGTTGGCCGTCACGTAGACCGACAGGCTGTTGATCCCTATCCGCTCTTTGAGCTTGTTGCTGTCGAACGTGTAGGCGGCGTATACCTCCTTGAGCGACAGGAAGTCGGCATTGCGCCAGGTGCGGCCGGGGATCGCCAGTTCGTACGCCGAATAGTCGCCGCCGCCCCATTGGTACATGGTGGGTTTGATGGCCAGGTTCGCGTGGGAAGCGTTCGGGTTGTCGGGACGCCAGTAATCCAACTGCGATTTGTTGACGCGCAGGTCGCGGCTGAACTCCAGTTCGAAGTTGCGCTGATAGTCGACCCATTTGCCCCGGTTGCCGTAGAACAGGAAGCTGAATTCGAATCCTTTATAGCTCATTCCACCCCGCAGCGAGTAGGTCGTCGGCGAGTATTTCGTCCCTTCGATGGCATGCATGTCGTTCGCGTCGATCAACCCGTCGGCATTGTAATCGAGATATTTGTAAGCGCCCGGGAAGAGATATTCGTTCCAGCCGGCGGTATAGGAGGGGTAGTTGTGGATATCGTCGATCGTGGCGTAATACCCCCCGTCGACCAGGGTGGTGCCGTCGCGCTGCGAACCGTACGGCTTGCCGGCGGCTTTCTGGTACTCGGGGGCGTAGGGCTTATCCTCGTAGTTGACGATCCGGTTCTCGTTCAGACCGACCATGGCCGAGAGGTTGTAACGCAAGCCGTAGTGCGTGGTGCGGTTGAACCCCACTTCGATCTCCAGGCCGTGCTTTTTCATCTCGCCGTTGTTCACGCTTTTGTAGGAGGTGCCGACCAGAAGCGGGACGTTCGGCGTGACGAGCATGTCGGAACGGTGTTCGTCGAACAGGTCGACGTTCAGGGTGAACATACTGCTAAGCCAGCCCATCTCGATACCCAGGTCGCGCTTGCGGGCGGTTTCCCAGCGGGCTTCGGTGTTGGCCCCGGCGTCCTCGTAGATCAGGTAGCCTTTATCGGTGGTTTCGCTGGAGAAACTGCTGTAGTAGAGCCAGCGCTGCGAGGTCTGGTCGTTACCCACCAGGCCGTCCGAATAACGGAACTTGAGTTTGTTCCACCAGGGCGCCGCCTGCTTCCAGAACTTCTCCTGCGAGACCACGTAACCCACGGCCACCGAGGGGAAGAAACCGTAGCGGTTCTTGGGTGCGAATTGCTCGGAGCCGGTGTAGCCCAGGTTGGTCTCGAACAGGTATTTATTGGCGTAGTTATAGACCACGCGGCCCACGACCCCCTGGGTGCGGTATGCGAATTCGGTCTGTTTGAGGTACTCGCGCTGGTTGAACAGCACCAGGGCCGAAACGTTGTGGCGGTTGAACTTGCGGTTGTAGTTGAGCGATCCCTCCCAATAGAAAGTGGAATAGTACGTGTTCTGCATCGCGCCCTGGGTCACGCTGTAAGGAGGGGTCTCCTGCACGGTGGTCGAAGCGCCCATCTGTATCCACGGGTTGCCGATCCCTGCGTCGTAAACGTCCCAGTCTATATAATAGGTGGGGTTATTGCGGGCGGAAGTTTGCGAAATGCGCGAGAAATAGGTACTCAGCGACACCTTGGCGTTGATCGAAAGGCCCTTGGTGATGAAGTCGAGCTTCTGGTCCAGGGCGGCGTCGGTGAAGAGTTTATTCTGGGTGACCTGGGTGAAGTCGGCGGCGCTCAGGGCGGTGTACGGGTTGCCGTAGAAGGCCCCGTTGGTGTGGGCGAAACGCGAACCGGTGGCATTGGGATAATACTCGTCGGGGACCTCTTCGAGCGCCCAATCGGGATAATAGGCCGGGAACTGCATCGGGGACGAGGAGTAGAACATGTTGATCAGGCTGCTGACGCTCGCGTTGTCGGGCGCCTGCCGGATCCCCAGCGTACCCCCCACTTTAAGCGAGAGCGAGGTGGTGCGGCTCAGTTTGAAGTCGAGGTTCGAGCGGTAGTTGATCCGGTCGTACTGGAATGAGGTGTTCTTCCACTCGTGCATCCGTTTGATGATCGAGCCTTCATGGCTGTAACCGACCGACATGAAATATTTTGCGCGGTCCGAACCGCCCGAAACGTTGAAATTGGCGTTGACGGTCGAGGCATGGCTCTTCATCAGCATATCGAACCAATCGTTGTCGGGATATCGCAACGAATTGAGTCGCGACGAGGGGCTGCGGTACTCCTGCAATTCGCGCCCGGAATAGAGCGACTCGTACATGCCTGCGTTCTTGTACGCCACGTTGAGCATCGAGGCCGTGGTGTAGGAACTGATGTGGTCGGGGAGGTTGGTCGGGATCTCGAGCCCGTAATCGACCGCGAGGTTCATCTTGGGCCGGCCCGTTTCCCCTACGCGTGTGGTGACGATGATCACACCGTTGGCGCCCTTGGCCCCGAAAACGGCCGTAGCCGAAGCATCCTTGAGCACCGAAACGGACTGCACTTCATTGGGGTCCAGGTCGTTGAAGTCGCGCTCGACGCCGTCGACCAGGATCAGCGGCGCCGAACCGTTCCAGCTCGATATGCCGCGAATGAGGATCGTAGCGTCGTTGTTGCCCGGCTGCCCGCTCGTCTGGTAGCTCAACACGCCGGACAACTTGCCGGTCAGCGCACTGGTGATGTTGGTATTGCCCGAATTGACCAGGTCTTTGTTGTTGATCTGCGAAACGGCGCCCACGAGGGTCTCCTTTTGCTGGACGCCGTAACCGACCACCACCACGTCGTCGATCTTCGTGGCGGCATCGACCATCCGGAGCGTGACGGGGAATTTCGCTCCCTGAACCTGGATCTGTTGCGTCTCGTATCCGATGAAGGCGATCTCGAGCGTCGCGTCCGCGGGGACGCCGAACATAAAACGTCCCTGCGCGTCGGAGAGCGCACCGCCGAGTTCGGGCTTGCCCTTGACCGAAATGACCGCGCCCATGACCGGTTCCCCGACCGGGTTGACGATGCGCCCGGAAGCACTTACCTTTTGAACCGTTTCGCCCGGGGGTGACTGGGGCGACGACGCTGCTTTCGCCTGCCCGCCGGGAATCGGGCAGCAGAGAAGCGCGAGGAGACAAGAGGCGGACAATCCTCGTCGGAAATACTCCAGGAATGTGTCTGCAATGTAAAGTCTTTTCATAATTAAGTGTTAGTAGTTCATGAACGTAGTGTTTAGAATCTCTTTAACGGCCGGGTCGTCGACCGGGGAAACAGGTGTCGGTGTAAAACCAGGATGTGCCTGCGTTTTTTTTCGTTTCTCCGGGTCGCCCGGGACAGAGTAACTCCAGGTTTTGTCGCGACCGGGTAAAGGCAATAAAGCAACCGTCCGCAACCATTCCTTATATAACAACATCCCGTTCGGGCCGGAAACAACTGGTAATCAGCTGGATAACACTGACTTTTATGAATGCCGGCCGAACAGTTTGGGTATTCGTCCAGAAACAACCCGGCATCTGCATTGTTTCTTTTTATGTTGCTTTGTTTGCTTTTTGTGTCTGGTATGTCGCTGCAAATATATATATTTATTTCTAATAAACAACTTTTTGAAAGTTTTTGTTTCGTTTTTAGAAACTAATCTTTCTCTAAGAAGCAATGCCGAAGCCGGAATATCCGGACTTCCCAACTTTTTTTGCAAGAAAAAATTGGGAAGTCTAATTTGTCGTCGTATTTGATCCCTGCCGTTTCGAATATTGTCCGAAATGTATCCATACTCAAAACAGTTTCGTTGCAAGACTGCTCTGCCTTTATAAGGATTTCGGTGAAGCGAGCTTTTAGGAGTATGGCGTGGAACGCCTCAGTGACGAAGGCGAGCGGCTCAACCATAATGGACTTTCGGTAGATAGACAAAAGAAATTTATTGACGAATATTTCTATGGCTATATTTGACAATTCAGGGCGGGATTAATCCCGCCCTGAACTGTCAAATTGAATTTCATCCTCAGTTTTGCCTGTTGGAAAACAAGCGTAAAATGTAACGTGTCGAAACGAAAAACCAGATCGGGATGATCATTCCGCGCCGGGCTCGATGCCGTAAGTAAGTTCCAATATTTTATCCGCGTAACGTCCGCCGAGCAGCAGTTGCCCCTCACGGCTGAAGTGGGGGTCGTCCCGGTCGATCAGGTATCCCGCGTCCCGGGCGCTAACCCATGCGCTGTACGGGATGAATCCGCCGATCGTGCGGATCATCTCGTTGAACCCGGCCGAGGGAGACCACCAATGGCCCAACTCGCCTGCCACGAAAGGCGCTTTGCGCGCGTGCAGGTCTTTGCGCAGGTCGGCCGCCAACCGGGTCAGGTATGCCGGGTAATCCTGCGGCTTGCTTGCATTAGCCTCGCCCTGGTGCCATAATATACCTTTGAGCGTGCCGTATTGCAGCGCCTGCCGGGTGCGCCGCACCGCCTCGGCATAAAGTTGCAGCGAGTCGTAGCCGATGCTCCCTTTGTCCTTGATGAGCGGCGCATCTTTCATCCACACCCGGATGTCCGAGCCTCCGAGCGCGTTCATCACGATCAGCACTTTGCGGCCCGTTTTTTCGACCACCCTCGCCCCGAATGCCGTCGCGGGCGAGATGCGCTGCATGGCGATCGTCTTGCGTACGGACGAATAGCGGTTCATGGGGTTGCGTGCGGGCTCGGGCACCCCCCGGTCGCTGAGCAGCCACACGCCGGGCATCGCCTCCACGGTGTCGGCGGCGAGCATATATCCCCGGCCGGCCATATTCGACTGGCCGATCAGCAGGAAGACGTCGTATTCGTCCGCAGCCTGGGGGGCAGGTGGGACCTTAGCATGCAGGCCCGCGGGCGGCAGCGCCAGGGCGGCGAGAAACAGTCGGAACAGATGTCGTTTCATAAGGTAACGCGTCAGTTGCCGGAATAACTCATATTGACGGCAGCACAGTTAATTCGGAGCGGTCGAATAAGATCCTTTTCTCCATTCGTCGAACAGGATATCCAGGCGTGCGACCACTTTTGGGTTGCCTGCGGCCAGATCGACGGTTTCCGACGGGTCGGCCTGCAGATCGTAGAGCGACCAGGGTTTATCCAGGCCGTTTTTGACGATCTTCCATTTGCCGTCCCGGGCGGCGCAACCGTCCTCCCACGCCCAGAAGAGGGGTTTCCCGCGTGCCGGATCTCCGCCGCGGATCACCGGCATAAGGGAAACTCCCGCGTAGGGAAGCACCTGGCGGCCGTTGTACTCCGACGGATAAGGCACTCCGGCCAGATCGACGAACGTGGCCATGAAATCGATCAGGTGGCCCGGGAATTCCGATTTCGACCCGGGGTTTTTAAGGCCCCTCGTCCAGGATACGATCATCGGGGTGGCGATGCCGCCCTGGTAGCTGTAATTCTTGTAGTACCGCAACGGGGTGTTGCAGACGTTGGCCCAGTCGGCGCCGAGCGAAGTCCAGTTGGACACCGAGCCGATAGGGCCGTAGCTCTCGGGCAGTTCGACCACTTCAGCCGAGGCACCGTTATCGGAAACGAAAAAGATCAGCGTATTGTCATATTTGCCCTGTCTTTTGAGCAGGTCGATCACACGTCCGATGTTCTGGTCCATCCGGTCGATCATGGCGGCATAGACAGCCATTTTGCGTTGCTCGACCTCGCGTTGCTGCGCCGTGAGCGATTCCCAGGGAGTAAAGGTGGGTTCAGAGAGGCGGTAGCGGCTGTCCGTGAGGCCCAGCGCACGCTGTTTGTCGTAGCGCGCCTTGCGGATCGCCTCGTAGCCTTCTTTGTATTTGCCGTCGTATCTGGCGATATCCTCAGGCCAGGCCATCAACGGGTCGTGCGGGGCGTTATAGGCCAGCAAGAGGAAAAACGGATTGCTGTCGCCCTGGCACTCGCCGAGCCATTGCAGGGCATAATTCGTGAAATAGTCGGTCGTATAGAAATCTTTTTCCGGCGGGGTATAAGGGGTGGTAGGCGTATATTCCTGCTCCTCGACGCACCATCGGCGGAAACCGTTCTTTTGAATGGGACACTCTTCCCCTTCGCGGCGGCGGCCGGGGTTGAAGTAGTTGGTGGCGCCGTCCTTCAGGCCGTAATAGTGGTCGAAGCCGCGCGTGCGGGGATTTTCCGAGCCGTGGTGCTTGCCCGACCACAGGGTGGTGTATCCGGCCGTTTTCAGGTATTCGCCCAGGGTGACGCAATTTTCCAGCGGGCCCCTGAAATTTTTGGCATAGCCGTTCTGTTGGGCATAGAGGCCCGTGATCAGGCATGAGCGCGAGGGAAAACTTTTCGACGTGTTATGGAACTGCGTGAAGCGGATGCCCGTGGCGGCCAGCGCGTCGATGTTGGGGGTAGACACTTCGCTGCCGTAACAGCCGATATCGGACCAGCCCAGGTCGTCCGCCAGGATGAGCAGGATGTTCGGCCGCTGATCGGCCTTGGACTTATCGGCTGCCTGCGCCAGGGCGGGGGCGATGGCCGAGAGGGCGATGATCGTGTGGATTTTTTTCATGGCATTCCGAAAAAATCAAAGTTACGAAAACTTTCCATTCGCCACTCTTTCCGCGACCGGCCCGGAATGATTCCCGGGCCGGCGGCGAAAAAAGTTCGGAATATGCGTGCGCATCAATACATATACCCGGTCTTGCCCGGATTACCGCCTAACTGCGACCAGGCATTCAGGGCATACCCTGTGGCCGTGCCTTCGACGGCGAAAAGGGTCGGCTTGCCGTCTTTCATGCCCGTCACGTAGATCGTGCCGTCCGGGGAGATCGTCGGCGAGGAGCTCAGGCTCGTCCCGAGGGATAGCGACGCGAGTTGCTTGCCGGTCGCGGGATCGAGCTTCACCAGGGCGCCGTATTCCGAGTCGTTGTAGTAAACGTAGCCCAGGTTGTCGATGGCCGGAACGCCGCAGGTGTTGCCCGCCAGGGCCGTCTCCCAGAGGACCGCGCCAGTGGCGGAGATGGCGGTGATGTAGCCTGGTGCGGCGCCATCCTTCTCCGTGGCCACATAGGCCGTCCCGTCCGCGCTGACCGCGATGCCGAGGCCGGTTTCACCGTTTTTGCCTTTGACGGCCGTGCACCATTCCGGCGTGGGCGCCTGCCCTGAGACGGTTTTTTTCGAATCGAAACAATAGACCACCGCGTCCGCGTCCGTCATCGGGATCTTGGCCCCGTAATTCAGGCAGAGGATGTAGACCCTGCCGTCGGAGCCGACCGCGATCTGGCTGCCGTTCGGACGGTCGGCCCGGGCGTAATTCTGGTCGTTGCCCGATTTGGTCCAGTTATTGGCGCCGTTGGGGTAGAAGATGTGCGTTCCGTAGGACTTGCCGCTGCTCTGCCCCGAACTGGCCAGGATGTGGCCATTTTTGAGGGCTACGCAACCGCCATAGGTACCCGAACTGGTGTTGGTGCAATAGACGAGCGTCCCCGAGGTCTTGTCGTAGATCCGGAAATGGCCGTTGTCGGCGACAGGGGTCTGGTTGTTCAGCACGATCATGTACTTGTCGGTTACCACCGGGGCCTGGAAAGGCCTGAAACTCGATCGGGCGCCGACGCTGGTATACCATTTCTGCGACCCGCCCGAGGCGCCGCCCCGGATCGAATAGAGGCTCCCCGATTTGGCGGCGTCGGCCGTGGTGTTGTTGTTGCCCGTGGCGACGTAGACCGTACCGTCGGTATCGACCGTGGGGGTCGGCTGGCGGTAGTCCGCGCCGCGGTTCGGTTCGCCGTTCTGACCGATATCGAACGACCACAGGCGCTCGCCCTCGTTGGACACGCAGACCAGGTTATAGCCGCTCGAGGTAACGTAAACGCACGTTCCGTCGCCGCTCACGGCAGGCGAAGTGGCGAGGACCACCGCGCCGGCGGCGGACTCATAGGGATAAGACCACAACACGCCGAGGCTGCCCGGGCCCTTTTCCACGTCTACGGTCACGGTCTTGGTGTTTTTACCGCGCTTGTTGTCGGTAACCGTCAGCGAGATCTCTATCCGGCCGTGCGAGCCGAAGACGATCGTGGGGTTCTGTTCTTCCGAGGTTATGGCGCCGAATTTCCAGGCCCAATCGACGATCTGGCCGTCGGCATCGACCGACAGGTCGGTAAACAGGATCTCTTCGCCGGCCTTTATCACTTCGGGCTCCCACCTGAAGTCGGCTACCGGACGGATGTTGTTATCCTGAACCGTTACCGTCTTTTCAAAGACCGATTTCAGGGCGCCGCGGTCGGAAGTGACCGTCAGGCGGAAAAGATAGTCGCCGCCCTCCTCGACCATAAAAGGCGCGGGCGCGTCCAGCTCATAGGAGACTTTGCCCATGATTTCCCATTTGCAGACGGCGATCTGCGCGTTTTCCGCGGTGGAGGTATTGATCAGCGTGATCTGGTCGCCGACTTCATAGACTTCGCGGTTGGTCCCGAATCCGGCCTGGATGCGTATCTCATCCTCGGGCGCACAGCCCCCCGCCAGGCAGACGATGGCTGTGAACAGGAGATTTTTTATTGCGTTTTTCATTTCGTTCCGGAATTTGGTTACTTGAATTGCAGGATACCCGTGATCGGGTAGTGGTCCGAAATATAGGGAACCTGCTCGTATACCTTGTCGATCGTCTCATGCCGGAGCGGCGTGAACTCCGAACAGAAGATATGATCGACGATCAGCCCGTTGGCGCCGAAAGCCTGATAAGTGCTCTTGTTATCGGTGACGGGCGATTGCGCGCGCACATTGGTCATCGAGAGTTGGATGCCGGCCATGACCGTACTGCCGATCTGGGCATTGAAGTCGGCCGTAACCACCGTCGGCAGGTTGTCGGTGTTCAGCAGGGCCATCTGCTCCTGGAGCACCCGCATCTGGTTGATGGCCGCCAGGTCCGAACCCGAGCCCGTGTCGATGTGGGTATTGACGAAGAAAAATTCCCGCCCCGAGGCGTAATGCTTGAAAACAGCCCACATGGCGATGCGGGGCACCGTGCTCCCCCAACTCACGGAGGAGACCCCCGGGGTTTCTGAAAGCCAGAAGTAGCCCCATCGGATCAGTTTGACCGCGGTTTTACGATAGAAGATCGGCACGAACTCGTCGGTTTGCGAATTGTTGTCGCGCCGTCCCTTGCCGATGTATTCGTACTCCGTCCATTGCCCGGCGATCCAGGTCAGTTGGGGAGGACGCGCCTCCTGCATGCCGATGACGGTCGGCCGCTGTTCCGTGACCATCGGCGTGAAAGCGTCCCTGCGGACCTCCCAGGCTTTGGTCCCCGTATCGGTGGCGGCGCCGTAGTAACGGATATTGAACGACATGGCCTTGATCTGGTTGTTCTCCAGCCCCGGATTGTCGGTGTACATGGGATCTATCTCCTCGGGGTCCCGGTAGAACGCAGAATAGTCGGGGTCGGCCTTGCCGCAGCCGTTCATGGCTGAAAGACAGGCCGCAATGACGAATAAGATATGTAATTTCATGGTGTGTGCTTTTAGTCGGTTTAGTTCCAGTTCGGGTTTTGCGACAGCGTGTACCCGTGGCTTTCGTAATCCCGGATCACCTGCGCGGGAACCGGATAGAGGTACTGGCGGTCGTCGCCATACCAATGCCGGTCGCCGTCGTTGATCTTGTACTCCAAGTCATAGCCCGACGCGGCATTCGGGATCGCCTGCAGGCCGGTTTCCCCATTGACCTTTACGGTCGTGCAGGTCGTCGAAACCATAGAGCCCGCCGTGAAGAAATAATCGGGCGTTCCGTCGCCGTTGAGGTCCAGGTCGGTGTTGAGCGCCGGGATGTGCATACCCTTCCACGGAAGGTCCTGGATCAGGGGGCCGCATTTCCAGCGCCGCAGATCATTGAAACGCATCCCCTCACCCACCAGTTCGATGGCGCGCTCGCGGCGGATCTCCAGCAGAATGGGGTCGTTCACAGTGGGATAGAACGTCTGCTGCAGGTAGGTGTCCACATCCGCCGGCAATTTTTCCGTACCGCGCAGGATCCCCGCGCGCTGGCGCAGGGCGCCGACCGTTCGGGTCCATTCCAGGTCGGTCAGGTTTCCCAGCTCGGCCTGTGCCTCGGCGTAGTTGAGCAACACCTCGGCATAGCGGATCAGCGGAATGCTGTTGTTGTTGGTGCCGTTCTCGTACTGCGAATCGTCGAGCGAATACTTGATGACGTGGTAGCCCGTCAGGCATACGGCCATGTCGGCCACGGTCCGTTTGCCGTCGTACATGAAATCGAGGCCGCGGATGGTCTGGGCCAGGCGCAGGTCGCGCTCTTTCATCTCCTCGGCAAAGGTCGTCGTTTCGTATCCCGGGAGGGCGGTATACGGCGTCCCGTCGGTTTTCAGGTAGGTGTGGACGAACGCACGCGCCAGGCTCCATCCCTTGCCGGAGGAGAGGCTGTTGTACCAGCGGTTCTGCTGGCCGAGCAGTCCCGAACTGCTGTTGGCGCAGACGGCCAGCATCACTTCGGTGGTGATCGGCGACTCCAGGTAGAACAGGTCGCGGTAGGCGCCTTTGGTCCTTGCGGCGGTATTCAGCGCGTGTCCGCTGTTATCCATGACCAGTTTGGCGGCCGCGGCGGCCTGGCGGAAAAGCTCCTCCGCAGTCATCGTCAGGCCCGTCAGGCCGCGATAGTGTCGGTAAGAGGCCTCGAACAGGCAGACGCGCGACTTGAACGCGGCGGCCGTCCAGCGGGTCAGCGTGGAACTGTTGACCGACGAGGTCGTCCGGATGTGTTCGTAGGCGAAATCCAGGTCGTCGATCATGGCGCGGATGATCACGTCGCGCGAGTCACGGTCCTTGTACATGATGTCGTACTGGTACGACTGGATCTCGTGGGCGAACCAGGGCACTTCGCCGAAGGTGGTGAGTTTGTCGTAGTAAAACCAGGCGCGGAACCACCGGGCGATGCCGACGTAATGGTCGCGGGTGGCGTCGTCGACGGTACAGTACTCGGAATAGCAGCCGTCGATGAAATAGTTGATGTTGCGTAACGTCGTCCAGCTCCACTCCGTATCCGTCTCGGCGTTGAAGGCGTTGCGGCGCACGAACGCATCCGTGTCGCGCACGGCGCCCACGTCGCACGTTTCGTCCTGCCGGAAGCCGGTGGTCAGCGTCGGCAACGCCCGGTAGAACGAATAGGCGTAAAGTTTCAGCCCCGCCTCGGAGCCGAAGATCATCGCTTTGTCCGCTTCGACCTGTACCTTCTCGGTCAGATCGCAGCCCGCGAACACCGGGGCGCAGCACAGCAGCAGTTTTATGATAATCCTGTATTTTTTCATGGTCATCTCGCGTTTAGTAGGTGATGGATATGCCGAAACTGAAGATCCGCATGGAGGGATAGTTCATAGCATCCCCCTTGTTCTCGTCCGACACGTCGGTATCCGAGCGTTTGGTGGCCACCGTCACGTCGTAGTCCCTCGTGTTGCGGTAAAGCGGCGACCACGACCACATATTCTCGCCCGAGAAATAGACGGAGACCTTCGACAGGCCGACTTTCGATATCCATTTCCGGGGCAGGTTGTAGCCGAACTGGCAGTTTTTCAGGCGGACATAGGAGACGTCCTGCATGTAGCGCGTGTTCTGGCGTCCCTTATAGAGCGGATGGTGGTAGCCCGAGTAGCGCGGCAGGTAGGCGCCGGTGTTGCCTGACGTCCAGTAGTTGTTCAGGTGCCACGTCGGCACCTGGTTGTAGGGACGGTTGTATTGGCCCCAGAACGAACTTTCGCCGCTGGGATACCAATCCTGCTTGCCCACGCCGTCGAACATGGCCGAAAGGAAGAGGTTGTTCCAGTCGGCGCTCAGCGAGATCATGTAACTGTAGCGCGGCTCGGAATTGCCGATGATCTTCCTGTCGCCGGGCGAATCGACCGTATTGGCGCCGGTGTCGATGGCGTCGTTGCCGTTCAGGTCCTCGAACCGCATATCGCCCGGATAGGTGACGTAATTGACCGAGGTTTGCATGATGTCGTTCTTATACCCTTTCCCGTTGAAGGCCGCGTCGATCTCGGCCTGCGACTGGAACAGCCCGTTGCAGACGAACCCCCAGATCTCGCCCAGGCGTTGTCCCGCGTAGTAGTCCGTCAGGTCGCGCTTGGGATTGTTGTACCTGTCGATGACCGAATAGTAGTCGGCCAGTCCTACCCGCACGCCGAAGTTGAACGGTTTGCCCGACAGTTTGAATGAATCGTTGTAGCCCAGCGATATCTCGTAACCGTAGGTGCTCATATCCGCGTAGTTTCCCTTCGGGGAGGAGGCGCCGAACGTGTCGGGCAACGTCGGTCCGACGGTGTACATATTGATTGTTTTGCGGACGTAATAATCGGCCGTGAGGGTGATCTTGTCATGCAGGAACCCCAGGTCGATACCCCCGTCGACGGTTTTCGAGGTCTCCCAGCCGATGTTGTCGGGGATCTGGTTCGGGTTTTTCGTGTAGCGCAGCTTGGCCGATCCGTCGAGGTAACGGCCGTCGGACGACGAACCCGTGGTGGTGAACGTGGACAGGGAGAACTTTTCCAGGTAGGAATAGGGATTGACGTTGCTGTTGCCCAGGGCGCCGTAGGACACGCGCAGTTTGACGTTCGAGAGGACCTTCGGGCTCACGTGCCAGAATTTCTCTTTCGAAAGGCGCCATCCGGCGGATGCGGAGGGGAAGAAACCCCACTGCGAATTGTTGGGGAATTTCGACGATCCGTCGTAACGGCCGTTCACCTCAAGCAGATAGCGGTTGTCGTAGATGTAGTTGAGGCGGAAGAACGCGCCCACATAACGCCAGCGGCTGCCGCTGCCCGTGATGGACATCGTTTCGCCCAGCGCGAAATTGATGTTCTCCACGCCGGGCATCAGCAGGCCGTTGCGCTCGGATTTCACAGCCTTGTAATCCTGTTGCTCGTAGTTATAGCCGGCCAGCGCCTTGAAATAATGCTTCTCACAGAACGTATTTTCGTATTCGGCATAGGCGTTGGTTGTGATGTAGTTGGTCTGCTGCACCCTTTCGGCGAGTTTGTCGTCGGTTTCCGGCGTACCTAGGTAAAGGATCTTGCCTTCGTAGTTGCTGTACGGAACGGCTGTCTGCTTCTTGTCTTCTATGTAATTTTTCGTGCGGAACGAAAAATCGCCCGTCAGGCGCAATTTATTATTCAGCAGGGTGACATTCAGCGCCGTGGTGTTTTTCAGCGTCTCGGTCGTCCGCTTGATCCAGTTGTTGCCCGTCACCAGGCCGCCGACCGAGTGGGCGCCCGACATGGTCAGCGTCCCGTCCGGGTTGAAGATCGGCGACGAAGGGTGTCCCTCGTTGTTGATCCCCTGCCAGACCAGTCCGCCAGCGATAGTCGAGGAGGCCAGCGGCTGCGTGTACTTGTCGTGCGTGTAGTCGAAATTGTTGGAGATCTTCAGCCAGTCGAACACCTGCGCGCTGACCTTCGAACGCATGTTCATCGTCAGGTAAGTGTCGGGGGTGAAGTTGAACAGCCCGTCGTAGTCGTAGATGCGTCCCGAAAGGTAATAGCTGATCTTGTCGTTCGAGCCGCTGACGGAGATGTTGTGGGTCTGGGCGAAAGTCATGTCCCGGTAGAGGGCGTCGTAATAATCGGTATTTCCGTAATAGGTATACTTCCCGTCCGGCCCGACCGCCGTTTCAAGCGTATTGCCGGCCAGTTTGCGCTGGCGGAAAGTCGCCAGCCACTCCTTCGAGAAGGGTTGCGACTTGTTGATCGAGGTGGGTTCCGTGCCGCGGTAGTTGTACTCGGCCTCGTGGAACAGGTAGGCCCACACGTAACCGTCGTCGACAACGTCGGGAACGGCAAAAGGCCGCTCGAACGAAAAATTGCCGGTATAGTTGAGCGAAACACGGTTATGCAGCTTCGAAGGATCTTTGGTCGTGATGAGCACCACGCCGTAGGGCGCGCGCGACCCGTATATAGCCGACGAGGCCGCGTCCTTGAGCACGGAGACGCTCTCCACGTCGTTCGGGTTGAGCATGGCCGGGTCGCTTTCCACCCCGTCGATCAGCACCAGCGCGCTGCCGCCCGCACCGATCGAGGTGCCGCCGCGGATGTTGTACGACGCCGACTGGTTGGGTTTGCCGTCGGCGAGCGAGATATTCAGGTTGGGAACGGCCCCCTGCAACATCTGGGTCAGGTTGGCGACCGGACGGTTTTCGAACAGGTCCGTCGATACGCTCTCGACGGCGCCGGTCAGGTTGACCTTCCGCTGCGTGCCGAATCCGACGACCACGACGTCATCGAGTTTCTGCGCATTCTCCCGGAGGGCGACGCGCAACTGCGTCCGGTTGCCCACCGCGACCTCGGCATCGATGTAACCCAACGCCGTTACGCGCAACACGGCGTTTTCGGGCAGGTTGTCGAGTGTGAACGTGCCGTCGGTAGACGTGCTGACGCCGCGTGAGGTGCCTTGCAACTGCACGGAAGCCCCGGTGAGGGGTAACCCCGCCTCGTCGACGACCGTGCCCCGGACCACAGCGGTGGTTTTCGGCTGTGCCGGTTCGGGCGTAGTGGTTTTGCGGGTAATGTGGATGATCTTGGCGCGGATGCTGTACTGCACCGGCTGTGAATCGAGCAACCGGTCCAGCACCTCCCCGATAGGACGGTCTGTGATCTCGATCGTTACCCTGCGACGGGTATCCAGATCGGAGGGTTTGTAGACGAAAGAGTAGCCGTATCGGCTACGCAACCGGTCGAGAACGGCTTCCGTCGTGACATTTTTCATCGAGAGCGAGATCCCGCCCCCGGACTCTGCCGCCGCCTGTTGGGCCTGTGCCGGAGCAGCAGGGAAAGTTCCCGCGGCCAACCATAGCGCATAGCAACCTAAAATCCTGCCTATCGTTTTCAGGATAGGATTTTTTTTCATACTTTTGTCGAGTTAGTTGAAGGTTTCAATTAATGTCTTTACTGAACCGGGGAGGCCTGCGAGACTCTCCGGTTCTTTTTTTGTAGCTGGGTCAGTAGGTTTCTTTTACATAGGCTCTTCGGTTTACGGGTTGGATGAGAGGACGATCATATCGTTGTTCCGGTTCACATTCAGATTATTGACCTGCGCGATAGCCTCGAGCATCCCGCCGAGGCTTTCGCGGTTGACGAAAGCCAGCGTGTAGCGGGTGGTGCGCAGCTGCGGGTCGGCGATGTAGATCTTGACCCCGAACACGCGCTCGAATTGTGCGACGATCTCGGCGAGCGGCTGGTTGTTGAAATAGAAACCACCCTCCAGCCAGGTGCAGTAGGCATCCGCCTGCATCCGGCTTTTTTCCAGTTCGCCCGATTGCCTGTCGAAGCGCATCACGTCGCCCGGGACGAGCAGCGCGTTGCGCGAAATGCCGTCGTACTCGACCTCCATGCTGACCGACCCTTCGACCAGGCTGACCGAAACCGACTGCATGTTCTCATAAGAGGATACATTGAACTGCGTCCCCAGCACGCGCACATGCACATTGCCCGCCCCGACGATGAACGGCCGGCCGGAATCCTCCTCCACATCGAAATAGGCTTCGCCCGACAGGAATACCTGACGGCTGCCGTTTCCGAATGTTTCGGGATAGATCAGGCGGGACCCCGCGTTGAGCCACACCATCGTGTTGTCGGACAGGCGTAGCGAATCGCGCTGCCCGGGGGCTACGGCAAGTTCGAGGTACTGTGGCTCCGGGGGAGCATTCCGCAGCAGAAGTACAGAGCCAACTACGAGCGGAATGAAAAGGATGGCGGCCGCGTTGCGGGCCACGCGAAGCAGGCGGGGAATGAGCGGAAGGCGCGGAGAGGAGAGGACATCGGTCTGCTTCCAGAAACGGGCGAATCCGGCCCGGCTTTCCTGCGCCCCCACGGATTCGGGGATATCACTCCAGAATGCCTGTAAGGCTTCCTCTACGTCGGCGTCGGCCGGTTGCTTGCGCAACCACTCTTTCACTTCGCTTTCCGGGAGCGCGGAAGGGTCGCCGTCCAGATAACCTTTGATTCTTTTATATTTTGTACGATCCATCGTGTGCGTTTTACTTTATAGACGCACAATGAGGCGATCATACCCAATGGGAACAGAAAAATAATGCCGCGCCCGACACAAACTGCCCGATCGCTGCGCGAATGTCGCTCAGCGCCAGGGAGAGGTGGCGGTCGACCGTGCGCTTCGAAAGCTGAAGGTGTTCGGCGATTTCAGCATTCGAAAGTAACTCTTCGCGACTGAGCCTGTAGACCAGTTTACGCTGGGCTGGCATTGTGTCGATACATCGGCCGATGGCCCGCTCCAGGCGTTCCCGGTCGCAATCGACCTGTACATGACAGATATAATCCTCGCTGTCCAGTTCAGAGAGCGCATATTTGCGGCTGCTCTGTTGCCGGCGGAGGTAATCACAGGCTACGTTGCGGGCAATGGTGAACAGATAGTTGTCGAACGAGACGATGGCAGGGAGTTTCTCCCGGTTGATCCAGATCTTTAGAAAAACGTCCTGCGTGAGATCCTCGGCTGCACCCGTATCGCGGAGGATCCCGAGGATGAAGCGGCGCACCTTCACGTAATAACGCATAAACACCGCCTCATACGCCTCCTTCTCGCCTCGGGAAAGACGAAACAGAAGCAATGTATCGGGGTTTACAGCAGTCATTTCCCAAAAGGTCATGTCAAAGATAGTCAAAAAAGCATTTGACTCGTGAATCCTATTTGTGCCTTTGGATATTTTCTTCACTCAAGGTATTGAAATCCAACACCCGGTGAGCGGTTCGTTTCGGGATGAGTTGTTCGGGTGGCTCGGGAATTGTTGGTTGAGGATTGGGGTGTAACGATAAGGTTACTGATCCGGCCCGGCGGATTGCCCCGGGATGAGATAACGGATATGATGAGTTCGGCACTAAAGGAAATGCGCTGGGATGATCTGATTGGACTATCCCGTGCAGCCTGCAAAACTTTGGCGAAATCTGGTCATTAATTGCTCCAGAGGAAGGGCCTTCATTAGCCGCTTGACCCGCAATGCGAAAAGCGGGACCGCACTAATAAAGACCCTTACGGCTTTACAATAAAAGGCGCACCAACGGATGCATATCTTTCTTCTGCTGCATTGAAAAATTACGATAAATCCCGCGAACGACATTTGCACAAGAATTTTGTCTAAAATAGACGTTTTTAGACGGATGTATGAATGAAAATGGATTATCTCATCCGGACATCGGTTTGGAATTTAGGCAAATGTCCGGATGATATTTCATTTGCCATCATCGCCAAAACGTCAATAAATAGACAAAAATAGACACGGAATAGAGAAATTCCGTGTCTAAATGGTCATTAAAGAAGGCTATTGCCGATAACTTGGATTGGTGTATTCCAACCTTTCGAACATCTCGAAAAAGCGATCTTCCAGGCGCCCGTCATCGTATTCTCTGATTTCCGGCAGGGTTTTGTTCGAGGTTACGATCGTAAACAGCATATGGTCGTACCGGTAGTAGAGGACTTCCGGAATGGGTTTGCACTGCGTACCCCATGATTTTACCATCTTGCTCTCCGCGCCAAGGTCGTCGATGTAGAGCATCTTGGTGGTCTTGCAGTGCTCGAAGCCACCATCCTCCGGTTTCAACCTCATATCGGCCAATTCGACTGCGGTCACTTTAAGGACAACCTTCCGTTCGCTTTTATAGGACGAATCGTGCAACCGGCCGATCATCCGACGGATCGCATCAGCGAGGGTGCTTTTACCGCAACCGAAACCCCCGTAGAGATACAGCCCCGGTTTTGAACTCTCGCGCAACCATTTTACGGCTTTGGAGATCATCTTCCGGGTGTGCGTGTCCAGGGGCGTCGTTACCCCGCGCCATTGCATCTGCTCGATGTAAAATGCGGTCAGCAGCTCTTCGCCGCGTTGCTGGTCATAGGGCAGCTTATAGCGTGGTGCCGCAGTCGCGCGGGTCTCTTGCAAGAATTTTTGCACTGTTTTCTGTGCGTCCATACGATAGTCAAAAGCAACCTCACCCAGAAGGAGAACGAGATAGCGACCGTAGAGATGAATTACGCCACAGCACCGAACGCAAACGCGAGAGCCATTTGCGAAAGGGCGTTATCAAAACTCATGGCCGACAAAGCCGAGATAGAGGCTGCATTGGAGGAACTCCAAAAAGAAATATTGAACCTCGATAATTTCATTGATTTTGGTCTCGATCTACGTTCTAACTTATTCAAATTATGGGATTTATCAAATTTGAATAATAAAAGGCGATTGCAAAATCTGGTCTATCCTGAGGGTTTGACCTACGATAAGAAAATCGGCAATATTGAACCTCTATATACCAACCGATTCTTCACCGCAAACGCCTGTAATACTGCTGATTACACGCAAAAAGAAAACGGACAAACCGCTTGTTTCCACGATTTATCCGCCGCTGCTCTTCAGCCAGGACTTGAACCTGGGACCCCCTGATTAACAGTCAGGTGCTCTAACCAACTGAGCTACTGAAGAATATTTTTTGCCAAACCGGGGCCTAAACCCTCAATTCGGATGGCAAAGATAAGGCATTTATTTATTTCTGCAAATTTTTTCCGCAGTTTTTTACTCCCCGTGGGGGATGTAGGGGATCTCGGCGAATTCGCATCCCGGATGATGGCGGGCGATGTACGCCTGCAGGTAGTCGCGCGTGTCGTCCGTGATGCGGGAGGTGGTTTCGTTGCAGAGGTTATAGGCCAGCGTAACGACTTCGATCCCGCGGCTGCGGCACGCCTCCAGGCTGAGCAGCGTATGGTTCACGCTCCCCAGGCGGGGATTGGTCACAAGGATCACGGGCAGACCGTGCTCAGCGGCATAGTCCGCCATCGTGTACTGCCCCTCGATGGGTACCAGCAGCCCTCCGGCACCTTCCATCAGTACCAGATCGTAACGCTCCGCAAGCCCGCGGGCCGCCTGTGTAATGGCTTGCAAGTCGATCCGCACCCCGTCGATGCGCGCCGCCAGGTCGGGCGAGGCGGGGTACGAAAGGCGCACGGGGCAGGTCGTCCCGTCCAGGTCCTCGGGCAACAGCGGCAGCCCCATCAGGCGGCGGTGTACGATGATGTCCTCCGAAACCGCACCGGGACGGCATCCCGTCTGGATCATCTTGACGGTCACCACGCGCTGCCCGGCGTCCATCATGCGGCGCGCCAGCACGCCCGTCGCGTAGCTCTTGCCCGCGTCGGTGTCGATGCCGCTTACGAAAACAATTTTTCCCATATTCCGGGTAAAAGTAGTACCTTTGCCGGTAAACTGCAAATTTTGAAAAAGCTCGCGGAAAAGATCAAACAAGGGTACCGGATCGGGTATGACGAGGCCGTCGCGCTGGCGGAAAATACACCCGTCGAGGCGCTTTGCGCGTTGGCGGACGATCTGCGCCGCTACTTCACGGGCGATGGGTACGAAACCTGCTCGATCATGAACGCCCGGTCGGGATTGTGCGGCGAGGACTGCAAATGGTGCTCGCAGTCACGGCACAACGCCTGCACGGTGGAGGTCTACCCGCTTGTAGGCGAAACAGAAGCCGCGGATCTGGCCGTGCAGAACGCCGAAATGGGGGTAAACCGTTTCTCGCTCGTCACCTCGGGGCGCGGAATGTCCGATAAGGAACTGGATAAAGTGTGCGGATTGTACGAAGCTATCCGCGGGAAAACAGATATAAAACTCTGCGCCTCGATGGGCCTGCTCGATGAAGCGCAGATGCGGCGGCTGAAAGCGGCCGGGGTGGTGCGCTACCATTGCAACCTGGAGACCGCCCCGTCGTTCTTCCCCGCGCTCTGCACGACGCACACCACCGCGCAGAAACTCGCCACGCTGCGAGCCGCCCGCGCCGCCGGGCTCGAAATCTGCAGCGGCGGGATCATCGGCATGGGCGAAAGCCGCGCGCAACGCATCGAGCTGGCTGTGGCGCTGCGGGACGCGGGCGTGAACTCGATTCCGCTGAACGTGCTCAACCCCATCCCCGGCACGCCGCTGGCGGATCTGCCGGCGTTGCCGGACGACGAGGTGCTGATCGCCGCGGCGATGATGCGCATCGTCAACCCCACGGTGCACCTGCGCCTGGCGGGTGGCCGCGTGCGGATCAAACACCTGACCGGGCGGCTGCTGCGCGCGGGGGTGAGCGCGGCCATCGTCGGCGATATGCTCACCACTCTGG
Source organism: Rikenellaceae bacterium (assembly GCA_031549495.1). Classification (GTDB taxonomy): domain Bacteria; phylum Bacteroidota; class Bacteroidia; order Bacteroidales; family Rikenellaceae; genus JAVBOW01. The sequence goes on from JAVBPS010000014.1 coordinate 28,765, forward strand.
GGTCGGGTGTGGCCGAGGATATGGAGATGTTCGAAAAGGCCGGGTTTCGAAAAAAATAAGTTAAATTTCATGCGTTTTAGCGCATATATAAACAGGGAGTTGTATTTTTGACACCGTATTTCATGCAGAATGTTCCGTAAATTCGCCATAACGTTTTCTGCCGTAGTACTTTGTGCGGTTTGCAGCGGGCAGACGCTCAGCTTCGCGGAGAAGGCATGGAATTTCGGCCGTGTACAGGAAGCGGGTGGCACCGTAAGCCATAAATTCACCTTCAGCAACACCGGTGACAAGCCCGTGGTGATCGAGAACGTGGAGGTGAGCTGCGGCTGCACGACCACCGATTTCTCGCGCAAGCCGGTCATGCCGGGCGGCGAGGGGCATGTCACCGTGGTTTACGACCCCTACGGCCGTCCGGGCCCCTTTACGAAAGCGGTCACGGTGACGGCCAACAACCGTTCGCTGCGCGCGACGCTCTCCGTCGCGGGCGATGTGATCGAGCGTGAGCATCCCGTCGAGGAGCTCTACCCGGTCGCCCTGGGCGGCGGGGTGCGGTTGAATATGCGTACGCTGATGATGCGCAACGTGGCGCAGGGCGAGGCCCGTTCGACGACGGTAGGGTGGGTCAACACTTCTTCGCGCAGCGTGACGTTCGCCCTGGAAGCCGACCCACAGGTGCCGTACCTCAAGATATTCGCCCCGAAAACCCTGCCCCCCGGCGGGCGCGGCGAGATCACCTTTACGATCGACCTTTCGGGCAGTAAGGATGCTTACGGGGTGTTTGCAGGGACGGTTTATCCTGTGCTGGACGGTAAGCGCGAGCGCACGGGCATCGTCATGACAGCCTACGGTGTGGACGCTTTCGGCGACGATCCCGACTACGACACCGCTCCCCGGGCGCGGTTCGACCGGCAGTACAACGACTTCGGGGAGATCTCCTCGCGTAAAGTGACCTCGGAATTCACCCTTGCGAATACGGGCCAGGCACCCCTGGTGGTGCGTTCCGTGGAGTGCGGCATGGGGGTTTCGGTGGCTCTGGCGACCGGGACGCAGATCAAGCCTGGCACGGAGGCGGCTTTCGAAGTGACCCTCGATCCGGCCGCCTACCCGAAGGGTAGCGTCAACGAACGGGTGACGATCATTGTGAACGATCCGCTGCGGCCGGTGCGCGAAATCCGGCTGGCGGCGAATAAAAAATAGGGATTATGATTTTTTCGTGTTTGTCATTCTGAACGCAGTGAAGAATCTTGGTTGGGCTGTGCCGGAACAATTCAGACCAAGATTCTTCACTTCGTTCAGAATGACAAAACAAGAATATAAAAAGTGAGGAAAATTATGTACGAGATAGTGCGCAAAAGGCAACTCGCCGAAAACATCTACCTGATGGACATCCACGCCCCGCGCGTGGCCCGCACGGCGCAGCCCGGTCAGTTCGTCATCGTGCGCGTGAACGAGCAGGGCGAGCGCATCCCGCTCACGATCAGCGATTACAACGCCGGGGAAGGCTGGGTGTCCATCGTCACGCAGACGATCGGCGTGTCGACGCGCAAGATCTGCGCCCGCGACCGGGGCGAGTCGCTGACCGATTTCGCAGGCCCGCTGGGCCGCCCCTCGGAGTTCATTCACCTCGCACCCGAAGAGCTTACCCGCAAGCGTTTCCTTTTCGTGGCCGGGGGCCTGGGCGCCGCGCCGGTCTACCCGCAGGTCAAGTGGCTCTCGCAGCACGGCGTGAAGGCCGACGTGATCATGGGCGCCAAAACGAAGGAGCTGCTGATCATGCAGGACGAGATGCGCGCCGTGGCCGGGAATGTCTACATCGCCACGGACGACGGCTCGGCCGGTTTTCACGGCCTGGTGACCGACCTGCTTCGCGACCTAATTGACAATCAAGGCAAAACATACGACGAGGTGATCGCCATCGGCCCGATGATCATGATGAAATTCCTCGCCGCCGCCACGCTGCCCTACGGCATCCCGACCATCGTGAGCCTGAACACGCTGATGGTCGACGGTACCGGCATGTGCGGCGCCTGCCGCGTGACGGTAGACGGCAAGACGCGTTTCACCTGCGTGGAAGGCCCCGAATTCGACGGCCACAAAGTCGACTTCGACGAAGCCATGCGCCGCCAGGGCATGTACCGCACCCTGGAATCCCGCGCCGCCCGGATGGAAGAGGAACGCGCGGAAGGGCATAATTGCAAGATCGGATTGGATAAATAGCGTGCACGCTATTTATCCAATCCGATCTTGCAATCCGTTTCGTTCCGCTGCGCTGGCACATTCCCCCCTGCCCCCCTTTGGAAAAGGGGGGTGCGCCAGGCCAACGCACCCTTTGCTCTACACAGCCTCGGTAGCCGCAGGCGGTGGTGCGGTGGCCCCGAGCGGACGCCTGCGAGAGGTGGCCCGGCGCCATTAAGCGGGAGGCTTGGGACCCGCCAGGTTTTTTTGGGGACCAAGGCCGGAAACTGGAATGGGAGGCCGGAGCAGAGCGGAGGCGTGCGATGTGGCTTGTGCGCAATGGAATTTCCGGCCGACTGCCCAAAAAATCCGTAAGCGGGTAAGCCGGGAGCGCGGCGCCTGAGTTTTTGCTTACTTTTGGGTCCAAGCCAAAAGTAAGTCGCCCTCAGGCGAAAAAGAGTGACAAAACAGTATAGTTTCAAATAAATATGGCAAACAAAATCCCCCGCGTCCCGGTTCGGGAACAAGACCCCGTGATCCGCGCCGCGAATTTCGAAGAAGTCTGCTACGGCTACGACGAGCGCGAGGCCCGTCTGGAAGCCTCCCGCTGCCTGCAATGCAAAAAACCGCGCTGCGTGGAGCAGTGCCCGGTCTTCATACAGATCCCGCAATTCATCGCCGCCGTCGAGTCGGGAGACGCAAAACAAGCGGCAGCCATCATCGCCGCCGACAGCTCCCTGCCCTCCGTCTGCGGCCGCGTCTGCCCGCAGGAGAGCCAGTGCGAAGGCGCCTGCATCCTGGGCGTGAAAAACGAACCGGTCGCCATCGGCAAACTGGAACGTTTCGTCGGCGACTGGGCCATCGAGAACGGCGGCACGGCGGCGACGCCCGCCCCCTCCAACGGCCATAAGGTCGCCGTCGTCGGCAGCGGCCCGGCCGGCCTGGCCTGCGCCGCCGACCTGGCGAAGATGGGCTACGCGGTGACGATCTTCGAGGCGCTGCACAAGCCCGGCGGCGTGCTCGAATACGGCATCCCCGAATTCCGCCTGCCCAAGAGCCGCGTGGTCGCCAAAGAGATCGAAAACGTGACGCGCCTGGGCGTGAAGATCGAAACAGACACGATCGTCGGCCGCACCGTGACGATCGACGCGCTGATGCAGGAAGAGGGCTTCGACGCCGTCTTTATCGGCTCCGGCGCGGGCCTGCCCCGTTTCATGGGCATCCCGGGCGAGAACCTGAACGGCGTGGTCTCGGCCAACGAATTCCTCACGCGCGCCAACCTGATGAAGGCATGGAGGGAGGATTACGACACCCCGATCCACGTCGGCACGAAGGTGGCCGTGGTGGGGGGCGGCAACGTGGCGATGGACGCCGTGCGCACGGCCAAACGGCTCGGTGCCGAGGCCCGCATCGTCTACCGCCGTTCGGAGGCCGAGTTGCCCGCCCGCGTCGAGGAGGTGCACCATGCCCGCGAGGAGGGGATCGTCTTCGATATGCTGACCAACCCCGTGGAGATCCTCGCCGACGAAAAGGGCTGGGTGCGCGGCATGCGCTGCGTACGCATGGAGCTGGGCGAGCCGGACGCCTCGGGCCGCCGCTCGCCGGTCGAGATCCCCGGCTCGCAATTTGATATGGAGTGCGACGTGGTGATCATGGCGCTGGGCACCTCGCCCAACCCGCTGATCGCCTCGACCACCGCGGGGTTGCAAACCGACCGCCGCGGCTGCATCACCGCCGACGAGTGGGGCCAGAGCACGCGTGAGGGCGTTTTCGCCGGGGGCGACGCGGTGACCGGCGCGGCCACGGTGATCCTGGCGATGGGCGCGGGAAGGCGTGCCGCCACGGCGATCGACAACTATATCAAAAGCAAGGCATAACCTTTGCTGTTTTGCATTCTGAACGCAGTGGTGCCGCCCGGCACTCGGAGAATATTTTTGTCATTCTGAACGCAGTGAAGAATCTTGGTCGGGCTGTGGACAGAACAATACTGACCAAGATTCTTCACTGCGTTCAGAATGACAAACAAGTAATTGATCTTCATGCAAAACAATCCCGGAAATAAGGAAGATTACAGCGCCTCGCACGAGCGCCGCACCCGCTGGGTGGTCTACCTGACGGCCGTGGCGATGGTCGTGGAGATCTTTTTCGGTTACTGGACCGGCTCGATCGCCCTGCTCGCCGACGGTTACCACATGGCTTCCCATGTGCTGGCCCTGGGGCTGTCGTGGGTGGCCTACGTGGCGGCGCGCAAATATTCCGATACCGTCCGGGCCTCGTTCAGCAAGGCCAAACTGCTCTCGCTGTCGGGTTTTACGAGCGCGATTATCCTGCTCGTCGTCGCGCTGGCGATGGCCTACGAGTCGGTCGAACGGGTTTTCAACCCGCAGTCGATCCGCTTCGGCGAGGCGATCCTGGTCGCGGTCATCGGATTGGGGGTGAACGTGTTGAGCGCGGTGTTCCTGCACCACGGCCACGAGCACCACGACACCAACATCCGCTCGGCCTACATGCACGTGCTGGCCGACGGCCTGACGAGCGTGGTGGCGATCCTCGCCCTCACGGCCGGCTATTTCTTCGGCTGGCACTGGATGGACAGCGCGGGCGGGATCGTGGGGTCGGTGGTGATCGCCAAATGGTCCTACGACCTGCTGAAGACCGCCGGACGGGAACTGGTCGACTATTGTCCGAAATGCTAAAAAATAGATTATGGTACTCGATGAAAAACAAGTCCGTACGGAGAGCGTACTCGCCGTGGGCCGCATGATGATGACCGCCGCGCGCACCGCGCCCAAAGCCAAAGGGGTGGACATCCAGCAGATCGTACTCGTCTCGGGCGACGATTTGCCGCGCCTGGCCGACAAGATGCGCGAGTTGAGCGACGAATTCGGCTTCAAATTCTTCCTGCGCGACGCGGCCAATGTCGAGCAATCGCAGGCCGTGCTGCTGGTCGGCACCTCGGTGCACCGCCAGGGCCTCGACTGCGGCTACTGCGGTTTCGCCACCTGCCAGCAGAACATCGACCACCCGGGCATCCCGTGCTACTTCAACACGGTGGATATCGGCATCGCCCTGGGCTCAGCCGTCTCGCTGGCCACGGATATGCGCGTCGACACGCGCGTGATGTACTCGGCTGGGGTTTCCGCCCGCCGGCTCGGCCTGATCGACGGCTGCGACGGCGTGCTGGCCGTGCTGCTCAGTTGCAGCAGCAAAAGCCCCTTCTTCGACCGGGTATTCGAGCATAAATAGCCCGAATCGAATCACGTCATCCCGACCGCTCTTTGTACGTCATGTCGAGCGGCAAGTCGAGACATCTCTTGAGATGTCTCGACTTGCCG
>JAVBPS010000047.1:0-25071 GCA_031549495.1 Rikenellaceae bacterium
TCGCGTTAACGGCTTCTTCGAAGCCGATTTTGTGCTGATAACCCCACCCAAACCCTCCCCTTGAGAGGGGAGGGCTTTGCAAACGGCCTTACGGCCGTTTGCGGAAGAGGTAACTCTGCTTCTTAAGCAGAGTTCACGTTAATAAAGGCCGGTCATCGTGCAATTTTATCGACGATCGCCGAAATGGCCCCGTCGCCGGTCACATTACAGGCGGTGCCGAAGCTGTCGATGGCGATATAGAGCGCGATCATCAGCGCGATGTCCCCCGCCCCGAACCCCAATACGGAAGAGAGCGCCCCCACCGAAGCCATGATCGCCCCGCCGGGCACGCCGGGCGCAGCCACCATCATCACGCTGAGCAAGAATATGAACCCGCTGAACAGCAGCGCGTCATGCGCAAACCCCTGCATCATGCAGATCGCCAGCGCCGTGGCCGTGATCTTCAGCACGCTTCCCGACAGATGGATGGTCGCGCACAGCGGCACGCAAAAGTCCGCCACATCCTCGCGAATCCCCATCTTCTTCACGCACCCGAGCGTCACGGGAATGGTCGCCGCCGAAGAGGAGGTCCCCAGCGCCGTCATATAAGCCGGCAACATGCCCCAGAGCATCCTCAACGGATTCTTCCCCGCAATGGCCCCCGCCACCGAGAACTGCCCCGCCAGCAAAAGGATATGCAGCACGAAGATCACCCCGATCACCTTTCCGAAGAGAGCCATGACCGAGAACGCCTCCCCGCTGTAAGACATGTTGAGGAAAATACCGAAGATATAAACCGGCAGCAGGGGAATGACCGCCACCGATATCAGCCGTTCGACGATATCCTTCAGCTCGTCGAAAACCCCTTTCAGCCGTTGGGCTTTGAGCGCCGCGATCCCCGTCCCCATCACGAAGGCCAGCACCAGCGCCGTCATCACCCCGAACAGGGGCGCGATCTGCAGCGCGAAGAACGGTTTGAGAAGCCCTTCCTCGGGATTGGCCGCCGCGGCTGCCGTCTGCCCGCCCAGCAGCGAAGGGAATACCGCCGAGCAAACCCCGTAAGAGAGGTACCCGGCCAGCACCGTGGACGCATAAGCGATCGCGACGGTCACGACCAGCAATTTCCCTGCGCGCGCGCCCATGTCGGATATCCCCGGCACGACCAGCCCGACGATGATCAGCGGTATGCAAAACCCCAGGAACTGCGAGAAAAGGTCGTTGAAAGTGACGAAGATCCGGGCCGCCCATCCGGGCATGACGAACCCCAAACCGATTCCCAGAACGATGGCGCACGCCACGCGCGGCAGTAATCCGATCTTTTTCATGGTTTTTGTCCTTTTTAGAGGTTGTTTTGGTTTTCCATTCGAAGCGATTTTTGCTCATCTTCGAGCAGTTTTTTTCGCCGATTAGAGGAGCATATCGGGAATATGTGACGATAATCGGCCTAAAAAAAATGCCGAAGAGGGGCGAAAAGCGCGAAGGAAAGGAAATTCAAAACAACCTCTTAATCGAGCAGGATGAACGACGCCCAGAAATAGGGGTCGCTCCCGTCGGCCTGCCCCACGCCCGACGCGAAGGTCCGGCCCATGAGCGTTTTCTGGGCGGCGTTGAACGCGTCCCGTTTCGTCTTTCCGGCCGCGAGGGCCTTGTAGAACTCGGTCATCATGACCTGCGTGGCCTGGTCGCTCACTTCCCACAGGCTGACGACCAGCGTCTTGGCCCCGGCGATCTTGAACGCCCGCTGCAAGCCGTAGACCCCGTCGGAAGCGATATCCCCCAACCCGGTCTGGCACGCCGAGAGCACGACCAACTCCATGCCGCGCAGGTCCAGCCCGGCGATCTCGCGGGCGGTCAGGATGCCGTCGTCCACGCCGGCCGGCAACGCTTTGTTGAGCCACGCGTTATTGGCGCCCGCGAATACGAGCCCGCTGCGCAGCAGGGGGTCCGCCTGCGAGCCCTGGCCGTGCAGGACCGGGTTGCGGGCGTCGGGCTGCTCGTTTTGCGAGATATAGAAACCGTGCGTGGCGATATGCAGGAACCGCACGCCTTTGCCCGAGAGCGCTTTGAACGACTCTTCTACGCCGTTCTCCCCCGAAAACAGGGTCGTTTTATACTGGCGTCGGTTCAGGATGCCGTCGATGGCCGCCACCTCTTCGCGGGTCCCGGGCAGATAGCTCCAGGCCATCCCGCGCGTGGTCGCGGCATCGGCGTCGAATTTCGGCCGCGCCGTTCCCCGGGTGCCGTACCCGGAGGCGAAGGCGAGCATCATGTCCGCATCCGAGTTGTAATCCAACCCGCCGTAGAGCACCGCCGCATTGCTTTTCGCACCCCCTGTGTCGTCCATCGCCAGCACCTTGGTCGAGCTGAGCCGCACGGGACGGTAGCGGTCGGATATCTTCTCATTCCCGTCGATGGAGAGGTACTCGATGCCGATATGATGGAACGCCCCGTCGGCGGCGAAGAATATCCGGTCGCCCCGCTTCAGGTATTTCTCGATAGGCTGCCAGATATTCTGGTAGAATACGGGATCGGAATAGACCAGATTGATCCGCTCGATCGAGGAATAGGTCAGCGCGTCGTAGACGGTCCCATTCCCGCACCGTTTCTTGCCGAAGGGCCCTTCGTAGAACAGGAACACCATCCGGGGCGCCGCCCACCCTTTGCGCAGCACGAGCGCGGCGTCGGCGTAATCCTTCTCCTCGAAGTCGATGAACCGGACGAACTCCACGGCCACGTCGTCATCCGCGAGTTTGGCCTGCACGGCCTTCCAGTCGATCGACAGGTTGCGCGTCAGGCTGCCGTACTCTTTGGACAGGGAGATCAGCCGCCGCTCCCGTTGCGCGGCCAGGGCGTCGAGGGAGTCGACGAGCGCCTGGGCTCCTTGTTTTTGTTTGAGGATATCGATCCGTGCCCGTAGTTCTTTCAGCCGGTCGTATTCCGTGATGGCTTCTTTATTGCCCGACTGCTGTATGATCTTCCCGAACTCCACGGACGAATTGAGTAGCAGGCCCTTTGTGAACAGCGCCGTGTTGTAGCAGAGCTGGTCGGTCGCCGGGGTGGACGCCCGGTTGTTGGCGTAGAACATCAGGTCGGCCGCGTACGACTGCTCCTCCCAGGCCGCACTGCGCTCCTGCTCGGTCATCCGGTTGAAATTGTTGCGGATATTACCCATCTTGGCCTGCGTCGTCCGGACAAAATACCCCATCGCCTGGGTGTGTTGTCCCATAAGGCACTTCAGGTAACCGATGTCCTCCATGCATCCTAAATACAGCGGGTGGTCCTGCGCATAAAATTTCCCAAACATTTCGAGCGCTTTGTTGAAATACTCCACTCCCTTGGGATAATCGTCCATGTTCTGATACGCACTGCCCATATTCTTCAGGGCGACCGCGTATTCGGGATTGCCGGCGAGGTAGAGTTTCTTGTAAATTTCGATCGCCTGGGAGTAATGCTTCAATGCGGCAGGGTAATCCTTCTGGTTGTGGCAGGCTATCCCCAGGGTGTTCAGCGACTGGGCGTAGGACGGATGGGACGTACCGACCGTTTTTCCTTTTATCTCCACTCCCAGTGAGGCGTATTCGATCGCTTTGGGATAATTTTTCAGGCTGTTGTAAACCGATGCGATGTTGCTCATCATGGTGCCGTATTCCGGGGTATCCCTGCCGCTCGTTTTGAGTTGGATATCGGCGGCCGCAGTAAAATATTTCAGGCTCTCCGTATGGTTGTCGAGGGCTGTGTACATAATCCCAAGATTGTTCAGGTCTGAGCTATATTGATCGTTTTGGTCGCCCGCCACGGCTTTCGTTATTGCTGCGGATTGCAAGAATTGTTCGATCGCACCGGGATAATCGCCCATCTCTCCGGTGAGCTCGGCCATATTGCTGAGCATTATCGCGTATTGCAGGCTACCCGCGCCGAATTTCTTTTTGTAAGCGGCCAGGGTCTGGGCGATGTATTGCTTGGCTTGCGCGTAATTCCCCAGTTTTCCATGGACTTGTCCTATATTACACAGGATCGATGCGGTCTCCTCATGGTCCGCTCCCCGAAGTTTAGTGGAAAGGGCTAAGGCTCTGTTGTAATAATCCATCGCCTTCGGGTAGTCGCCCATGTAGTAATAGTCCCTACCGATTTGCTGCAGGCAGTCCGCGTAAAAGAGGTTGTCCCTGCCCTTGGCGCGGCTCCAGGTCTCAGCGATTTCGGTATGGATACCGAACGCTTTTTTGTAGTCGCCCAGGTCTTTGTATACCTGCGCTTTGCCGCTTAAGGCGGAAAGGTAATCTTCGTCTGCCGCCCCTTTCCGGGTTTTGTATATGGCAGCCGCCTTGTCCAGCCAGTATAACGTCCGTTCGTGGTCCGAAAGGAGTGAATAGACATTGGATAATGTAACGATGATGTCGGCGTAGTCCTCATCCTCCGGCAACTTCATCTCATGGGAGCGCTCGACGCTGGTTTTGATGTATACCAGCGCCTCCTTGTAGTTATGCAGGGCAAAATGGCATCCGCCGATGATGAACGGGCAATATACATATTCGATGGGAAGTTTTTCGCGACAGGACTTCAGCCGTACGTCCATTTTAGCAAAGATGGTTATCGCTTCCGCGAACCGCCCTTCGTTGAACACTTCCTGTCCCGCCTCGAAATCCTTTTCGAGTTGGGCGATCGTAGCCTTGTCCTGCCCATGCACGAACATCCCTCCGCAAAGCAGCAACAGGGTCAGCAGGATCGTAAATCGCGTTCCCATAGACTATTTACCGGGTAGTGAATAAAGCGCCAGGGGCATCGTCCGCTCCTGTTGCGGGGCGTCGATATCGCTGGAAAGCAACTGCCGGAGCTGTTTCGAATCGAACGAGGCGCGGCATCCGAACAGCAGGTAGCGGCAATCGTCGTTGCGCTCGTTGACGAAAACGAACTGGTCCATATCCAGCCGCGTCCCCGGCAGGATGATCAGAAAAGGCTCGTCATAGGTATACCCCAGGTCGAAACAGATCTGCGGCTGAACCTCCTGCTGAATCCTGACGACATTCACGCACAGGGGTGCCTGGCCGTCGTTGGCGATCCGGAAGTAATACGGCGTCCCAGGCGCGGGCGCACCCCCGGCGACCGGCTTTTTCTTCCCCTGGTCGATGCACTGCAGGCTGAGCGGCCCCGAACGCAGCGCCGTACCCTCGCGGCACGCCCCGACCGCCTGCCGCAGCGCGAAATAGACCGAGTCGGTCCGGTCCTGCAACTCCTTCCCGCGCGAGGATCCCCCGAGCACGGCGAGTTGATTCCCCTGCGCCGCGTTCGCCGTGTTGCGCAACTGGTCGGCCGCGTAGGCGTTGACCTGCTTGACCAGCCCGTCCTTTTGTTTTTTGACCTCGGAGACGATCGCGATCACGCTCGCCTCGCCCGGCGCGTCCCACTGGTAGAGCAGCCCGCTTTTCGCCTCCCGGATGCCGATGCCCGATTTTGCGCCCAGGCGGATCTGCGTCGCGGCGGAGAGGGGGGTCAGTTTCGCCGCCGGGACCCATTGCGTGCCTTTCTGCACCTCCACCTTGCCGCTGAAACTGAATATTTCGTAATTCGCCTGCCCCGCTACGGCCAGGCCGGCCAATAGGGCCGCCAATACCAGGATACAATGTCTCATTTCTTCTTTATTTTCGTTTTCAGAAATTTATAAACCGCCGCGCACGATTCTGCCGCAGCCCGTCCTGCCCGCCGCAAACCGCCCGCCGCCTTCACCCCGAGCCGCCGCAGCAACGTCCACCCTTGCGGCGCGAACCGCACGAGCCCCAGCCACACGTCGAGCACGAGCGTAGTCGCCCCGAGGGCGAGCAGCGCCAGCCCGAAGCCCATGTAGCTGTTGTGCCGCACGAATATCGTGTAGCCCGCCACCAGGCAGCCGTACATAATCAAAAATTGCAGCACGCGCAACAGCAGGTCGCTCCCCGCCGTCATCCGCCGCCTGAGCGCTACCCCCGCCAACGCGAAGCCGAAGCAAAGCACGACCGCCCAAAAGACCTCGTGCACCCTGCTCTTCGGTTCGATATATTTGTCCTCCAACATCGTGGAAAGGGCGTAGGCGTGAATGTACAACCCGTTCATTTGCGGGTCCACGGGCGTGTTGTGCACGTCGCCCGGCTCGTGGATATTGCCCAGCAGGACGACCTTGCCGTGCAGGTATTCCCGGTTGGCCCTCACCTCCCGGGGGGCTAACGTCAGGAATTCGGTCCGTTTGAAATTGATCTGCAAGGGCTGCGTGCCGCCCGCCGGTCGTATGCCGCAAGCGCGGGCCAGCTCGGCCGCGAAGCTGTAGACCGTATCTCCGCCCGCCATGACCGCCGGGACGAAATCGCGGATCAGCGCCCGGCTGTCCTGCGCGCGCAGGTTGATGAACCCTTCGCGCACGGCGGGCAGATACGGGACGAAAAACGAACTCACGGTCCCGGCAAACGATCCGTCCGCCGGGTCATAGTCCGACGCGACCGTCCCCACGATCAGGTCGACGCACCTGGCCGCGGCCGCCGTCAGCACGCTGTCGCCCTCCGGCTGCCCGGGTTGGTAGAACATGACGTCCAGGCCGATGGCCTGCGGGCCGCAGCTTTGTACATCGCCGAGCACGCGGGCGATCTGCGCCCGGTTTTCGCAGCAGTCCAGGCTCACGATGACGATCCTGTCGTCCCCTATCTTATCTTTGCTCCGGGCGGATATCGCATTGTAAATATCCGACATCTGAAAATCGAGATTTTTCTCGACCGGGGCCAGGAACGAAAGCGAACTGAGCGGATCATAGGCCACCAGTCCCACCCCCAGGAACACCAGCGCGGTCACCACCAGGGCATGGACGACCGTCCGCCAACCCTTGCGGATCGCGGTTTTCTTCCCTGCCCCGTCCTCTGTTTCCATCCGCTTTCTTTTCAAACAAGGCAAATATAATCATTTAAATGATCAAAAAGCTGAAATTGACCGATGTGACCGGATGAATTCCGTCGGGCGTTTTATTCCGTTGCTCGGTTACTCGCCCGGATCGGCTTCCAGCTTTTTCAGTTTCCGGACCTCTTCGGGCGTAAGCACGTTATTGCGTTTGGCCCAGGCGTCATATTCCTGTACGAGTTCGTCCAGTTTCCCGGGATATTGCCCGGCCAGATCCTGTAACTCGACCCCGCCGTCCCGGGTGAGGTCGAACAGTTGCCAGGCATTGATCCCGTCGGCACGATCCCAGACGATCTTCCAGGTGCCTTTCAATAACCCCCGCTCGCCGCCGTGCTCCCAGCCGATAATCTCGTGGACAGGCCTGGCCGACCCTTTGAAAACGCCTTTCAGGCTCACCCCGTCCAACTGCTGCGTTGGGTTGCCCCGGAAGACGCCGAGCAATTTCGACCCCGTGTAATCCAGGCAGGTGGGCAGGATGTCGATCGCATGGGCGTGAACCGCGGAGAACGTCCCCGCCTTCACTCCGCGCGGATAGCGTACGATCAGCGGCACGTCGACCCCGCCCTGGTAGGTGAAACGCTTGTAGCTGTAATGGGGCGTGGCGCTCACCTGGGCCCAGTGGTAGTTGTACCAGATCGACGATCCGGGGGTCTGCGCGTCGGCGTCGGCCGGGGTGCCCGGCACGTAGCTCGCCGATTTGTGGGGGCAGGCCCCGTTGTCCGAGAGGAACATGATCACGGTGTTGTCCAGCGCACCCTGCTCTTCCAGCGCGCCGATCACCTTGCCGATCCCCTGGTCGACGATATTGACCATCGCGGCGTAGACGGCCATCTTCCCGGCCCACAACCGCTTGTCCGCCTCGTTCAACGAATCCCAGGCGGGAACACGCTCGTCGCGCGGCGGCATGACGGCCTGGGGGGAGATGATCCCCAGCGCCCGCTGCCGCTCGAAACGCCCCTGGCGCAGCACGTCCCAGCCCTGCATGTAGAAGTCGAAATACTTGTCCGCTTCCGCTTTGGGCGCCTGCAACGGCCAGTGCGGGGCCGAATAGGCCAGGTAAAGGAAGAACGGTTTTTCGCCCGATTCCTTCACATACCGCACGGCATTGTCCGTGATGTGGTAAGTCAGGTAGTAATCCTTTTCTTCGGGCTTTACGCGCACGTCGTCCACGCACAGCGACGAGGGGCGGTAGTAATCGCCCGCCCCGGCGAGTACCGAGTAGCTGCGGTCGAACCCGCGTTGCGCGGGCCGCTCGCCGTCGAAGCTGCCGAGGTGCCATTTACCCGCGGTGAAGGTCGCGTAACCATTGGCGCGCAGGTTTTCGGCGATGGTCGTGCAATCTTCACGCAGGTGGTCGCCGTATTCGGGCGTGGCGGTCCGCAGGCCCATGCGTCCGACACCCGCGCGGGTGGGGTAGAGCCCGGTCATCAGCGAGGCGCGGGTGGGGGAGCTGACCGGGTTGCTGTGGAAATTGAGCATCCGCATCCCCTCGGCGGCCAGCCGGTCGATATTCGGGGTGGGGATGTCGCCGCCGTAGCAGCCCGGGTCGGAGTAGCCCAGGTCGTCGGTGATGATCACCAGGATGTTGGGTTTGCCTTTGTCCCGCGAGGAAGCCCCCGCGACGTTGGCCAGCAGGGTCAGCGCCCCGGCGGAAAGCGTGAGGTAACGGTTCATAACTGGATAGGGTCGGTTTTAGTCGTCACAAGATAAAGAAAATCGCCGTTACGGTCAAAACGATTCGCCCGGATAAGGCCGATAATTATCCCGCATTTTTTGGAACAGGATAAAAAATGGGTAAATTTGTGGGAATGATAACCGCACAAAGAATGAGCGACCTGAACCCCGTTTTTCTACTCGCCTGCTCGGCGGCCGCCCTATCCCCCGCCGCCGCCACGGCCGCAGGCAACGACCGCCGCCCCGACATCGTGCTGCTGATCGCCGACGACTGGGGTTTTCCCCACGCGTCGGTGTATGGCGACAAAACGGTCAAAACCCCCGCCTTCGACTATGTCATCAGCCGCGGGGTGCTCTTCACGAACGCCTATTGCGCGGCCCCCTCGTCGGCCCCCTCGCGCGCGGCGATCCTCACGGGCCGCTACCCGCACGAGCTGGGCGAGGCGGGCAACCTGCAGGCGCGCTTCCCCGTCGGATTGCAGGTCTATCCCGACGTGCTCGAACGCCACGGCTACCTCACCGCCCTCGAAGGCAAAGGCTGGGCGCCGGGCGATTTCAAATACTATGGCCGTACGGATAATCCCGCGGGAAAACCGTGCGAGGGGATCGCCGAGGTGATCCGCAAAGCCCCCAAAGAGCAACCCCTCTGCCTGTGGTTCGGCAGCCGCCACCCCCACCGTCCCTACGAAGTGGGGATCGGCAAACAGAACGGCATCGATCCCGATAAAATAGAAGTTTCGCCCAACCTGCCCGACGCGGACGCGGTGCGCGGCGACGTGGCCGACTATTACTACAACATCCAGCGCTTCGACAGCGAGTGCCTGCAGATCATCGACGCCCTGCGCGAGGCGGGCCGCCTGGAAAACACGCTGCTGGTGATGACCAGCGACAACGGCTATCCCTTCCCCCGCGCCAAAGCCAACCTTTACAACGAGGGCTCCCACATCCCGATGGCCGTCATGTGGGGCGGGCATGTCCCAAAGCCCTTCGCTTTCGACGGTTTCGTGAACCTGCTGGAACTGGCCGCCACGTTCTACGACGCGGCGGGCGTGACGCCGCCCGAACCCATCCGCGGCAGCAGCATCCTCCCCGTGCTGACGGGCAAACAGAAGGCATCCGCGCGCGGCGAGGTGTTCCTGGAACGCGAGCGCCACGCCAATGTGCGCGCGGGTAACGTCGGCTACCCCTCGCGGGCGATCAAAACGGCGGATTATATCTACATCCGCAACCTGCGCAGCGAACGGTGGCCCGTGGGCGATCCCGACTACGCCTCGCGCCTCGCGCCTTACGGCGACTGCGACAACGGCCCTGCGAAATCCTTCCTGGTCGGGCACCGGAACGAATATCCCGTGCTGTTCGAACTGGCTTTCGGGATGCGCCCCGCCGAGGAGCTGTACGACCTGCGCAAAGATCCCGGACAGCACCATAATGTCGCCGCGGACCCGGCCTACGCCGCCGCGCTCAAGAAACTGCGTGGCCAATTGTCCGCTTGGATGCGCTCCACGAACGACATCCGGGCCACGCAACCCCAGACCGACATCTTCGACACTTATTATTACACCGGCGCGATTTGATTTTTCGAATGACCCCGTCCGTTTTGTCATTCGGCAGCGAAGTGAAGAATCTTGGTCGGAATGGTTTCTGTACAGCCTGACCAAGATTCTTCACTTCGTTCAGCATGACAAAACAGCGGGATAATCCCAAATAATAATGAAACAGTTTATCGACCGTACCACCTGGCGCCGCCGCGATAATTTCGCTTTTTTCGAAAACTACGCGAACCCGTTCATCTCCTTCACCGCCCAGGTGGAGTGCCGCGCGGGCTTTGAAAAGGCGCGTGCGCGAGGGGATTCTTTTTTCCTCGGCTACCTCTACGCCATCACCCGTGCGGCGAACCGGATCGAGGAGTTGCGCTACCGTTTCTGGGGCCCGGACAACCGCATCGTGCTATATGACAAGGTGGACGTGTACGCCACGATCCGCACCGGCGCGGGTAAGGATTTCGTGATCGCCCGGATCCCTTACCAGGAAGATTTCGCCGCATTCCTTAAGGGCGCCCGCCGGATCGTCGACGGAGTGGACGAGCAGTCCGACCTGCTGGCCCCCGGGATGGCCAGCCAGGTGCCCGACCACGACGTGGTCATGGTCAGCGCGCTGCCCGGCCTGCGGATGACTTCGTTCGTCCCCGCCCAGGCACACGCCCGCGGCTCGGATTACCCGTTGTTCATGGTCGGCAAGGCCGAGCGGCGCGGAGAGGGGCTTTACATGCCTGTCTCGATCGCCTGCCACCACGGCTTCGTCGACGGCGCGCACGTCGAGGAATTTTTCCGCCTGACGGAAAAATTCCTGTCGGAACTCTGATCCGATCCGGAATCATTCTGGTACGACCCGCAAGACGCGTTACTTAAATCCTTTTTGCCCCGAAACCTTCGCGCTTTTCTTCGATGTGTCGTCCATCGAAATCGTACCCGTACCCCCCTTGAAGGTATTGCCCTCGATCACAGTGCCGGGGCAGTCTTCCAGCTTGACGGTCGGCATGTCGGGTGCGATCGGCGGATAACTCCCCGACGGCTCGATCGTATTGCCCTTGAACACGAGCCCCCCGGTGGAGATCGCGTTGAGGATCGAGCTGTCGAAAGTGCGGAAGGTGTTGTTGACGATGCGGATGTTGCGCTCGTAAGGTTGATCCGCGACGCGCTGGCGCACATGCGGATTGATCCAGATCACGCTGCCGCCCCGGCCTCCGCCGTAGACGTTGTCCAGGAAGGTGTTGTTCTGGATCAGCACGTCGCGCACGGCGCCCGACTCGTGCCAGTGGTCGAGGTCGCCTTCGAAGAGGATCGAGGTCATCATCGAGGAGAGCGAGTTGCCCTCGATGACCGTCTTGTTGCGCGTGCTGACCAGGATGCTGCGGGCGCGGTTGTTGCGCACGGTGTTGTTGCGGAAGGTGAGCTCCGGGTACCAGGTGATGTTTTCCAGCCCGTCGCCCGGTTTGAACGCCCCTTTCGGCAGCTCCTCGGTGAAGGTGATCGTCATGTACCCTTCGTTGATCTTGCGTACGTTAGCCACTACGCCCCCGCCTTTGGGCAGGATCGTTTCGCTGTCCACGAACTGGATCGAATCGCCCTTGGCGCAAAAAGCGTAATCCTGCTGCTGGGGATGCAACAGTTTGGCTGCGACGGTCTTGGGGCCCGTGACGCGGTCGATGCGCATGTAGGTGCCGTGGACGTTGGTCGCGTCATCGAGCATATTTTCGAACAGGCAGTTTTCGATGAGCAGCTGCCCGCGGCAGTTGCAGAAGTGCGTCGCGTCGGCCGATGCGGAGACGATCCGGTCGGTGCCTTCGCGCAGCTTCACGTCCACTTTGCGCAGCGTGATGTCGGCCGTTTTCTCGCCGATCACGCCCATGCCCGCCGAGGTGTAGATATTGAGGTTTTCGGCTAAAATATTTTCGCTGTCCGAGAGGTGGATGGCCGGCGCGAGGCGGTTTTCGCCCTGCATCCCCTTGAACACGTAGATCATCCCCACGGGAGCCGGCGTCTTGCCGAACCGCCCTTCCAGGCGGTATTTCATCCCGCCGAGCGGCGTGGCTTTGGTGGGCTTGTTGAGCAGGTAGTCGCTGGCCCGGTAGGCCACCGCGCGCGTCTTGGGATCGAAGACCATCACCTGCCCCAGACCGGGCTGCCGGTAACCGTTGTTGGTGAACGTGAGGCGGTCGCCGTCCATTTCCAGTTGCGAGAACGGGGTGAATTCCACGTCGATCGAAGGCTTCTTCGGGTCGTTGGCGATCACCGTGGCCTGCACATAGAACGGAACTTCCCAGTCGATCGAAAAATTACGCAGCGTGACCCCCTTCGATTTCTCCACCAGCACCGGCACGATCACCCCGTGGAAAATAAATTCCGACCCGTTCCCCTCGATGGTCACATTGCTGCAACCGATCAGCGGGAAGGCGAAACGCTTGTAGGTGTTGTCGTGGTTGGTGACGGCGTGGTATTTTCCGACGGCTTTTTCGGGATAGAAGTGGTACGTTCCCTTGGGAAAGGAGATCACCACATCCTTGCGCGAGGCTTTGTCCAGCACGCCGAGCACCACGGGGGTCATGTCGGCGTCCTTGTCTTTGATGAGTTTGCCCACGTCGACGGTGTTCTGCGCGAGGGCCGTACCGAGGATGAGGCTGGCGGCGAGCAGGGCGGTCAGTCTTTTCATATTCGTTTTTTATTGATCGGTTTTTGAGGTTGAGGGGCCTCGTAAATATTGGCCTTGTTCCAGTATTCGATTCCTTGCCAGAGCTCCGGCTTCCAGGCCATGGGCGGTTTCATTTCGCTGTACCACTTGCGGAAGACCTTTTTCAATTCCTCCGTTTTCGCGGGCTCGGCGGCCGAAAGGTCGTTTTGTTCGCCGATGTCCGTCTTCAGGTTGTAGAGCCCGAACTGCCGGGCCGCGATGTCGTAGCGCAGCACCCAGTCGCCCTTGCGCACCATCCAGCCGCCGGGGGCGACCATCTGGTCCTTGATGTTGTACATGCCCCAGTTTTCGGCCATCTGGCCCACCCAGACCAGTTCGTCGCGCACGGGTGCGGCGCTCTTGCCGCTCAGCACCGGCAGCAGGCTGCGCCCGTCTATGTTCGCCGGCAGCGGAATGCCCGCCCAATCCATGAACGTCGGGAAAACATCCATCGTGCTGACGATGTTGTCGCTCACGATCCCGCCCTTCATCCCCGGGACGTGGAAGAACATCGGGATGCGCACGCCGCCCTCCCAGGTCTGCCCCTTGAAGCCGCGCAGCGGGCCGTTCTTCGGCAGCACGTTGACCGCCCCGCCCGGAGCGCCGTTGTCCGCGCAGAAGACGATCATCGTGTTATCCAGTTGCCCCGTCTCTTTCAGTTTTTCCATGATCCGGGCCACGCCCTGGTCGACGGCATAGAGGTAGGCGTAGAAATTATTGAGTTGCTTCGAGGCGAATTTGAACGGCTCCAGGTATTGCTGCGGCGCGGGTGCGCCCAAAGGTCCGTGCAAGGCGTTGTAAGCCAGATAGATCATGAACGGATCCCCTTTGCTGCGTCCGATGAAATCGACCGCTTCGCGGGTGAATTCGTCGGTCGTGTAGCCCGTGGCCGCCACTTTTTCGCGTCCGTTGTACAGCATGTCGGACTCGTAGTAGGTGGTCCCGTGCGAGTTGAACCCCCAATAGAAGTCGAATCCGCGATCCAGCGGGTTGTACCCCGCGACGCAACCGCCCGGGTCGTCCTTCGGGTTGGGCGAGAGGTGGAATTTGCCGATGCAGGCGGTGGCATAGCCCGCGTCCTTGAGGTATTTGGGCATGAACGTTTCCGTGAGGGGCACGCCCTGGCTCTGTTCGTTGTTGGTATAATAGCCGAACCGTTCCTGGTAGCGCGAGGTCATGAGCCCGGCGCGCGAGGGGCTGCTGACGTTGGCCGTGGCGTAGGCGCTCGTGAAACGGGTGCCGTTCTCACTCAGCTTCGCCAGGGTGGGGATGGCCTGCTCGGCGGCGGCCTGCGCCTGCTCGGGGGTGTAGTCCTTGACGAGCGCCTTGATGAACTCCTGGTTGAGCTGGCTGTAATCGTACATGGATTTGTTGAGCGCCAGCGCGCCCCAGCCCATATCGTCGACCAGCACGAAGACCAGGTTGGGTTTGGGTTTGCCCTCGGCGGGTACGATGCCCGCGGCCGAGAGGAGGGCCAGCGGAAGCAGGGTGTGTTTTGCGGTCATGTCTGTGGATGGGTTTTATGTTTTTACAATATTAATATAAATTTTTGCCGTTTCCATACATGATATCTATGTGATAATTTCATTTATATGTTTGTTTATCAATTAGATGGATGTGTATGTGCCCGTCTTGTGTTACGAAACGACAGAAGCGTGTTACACCCCGGCCATTATTTCCTCCCCTTGGCCGCCCCCGGCCGCGGTTATTATGCATACTTTTGCAGATATAGCAAACCCGAATATGAAAAAGATCCTTTCCGCCTTCCTGTTTCTCTTCGCCGCCCAGACCGCTTTTGCGACCCTTAAACTCCCCGCGCTGATCGCCGACCAAATGGTGTTGCAACGCCACACGCAGGTGAACCTGTGGGGCAAAGCCTCGCCCGGCGACAAAGTGACCGCCCTCTGTTCCTGGGACGGCAGCAAGTATGACGCCGGCGTCGTCGAGGACGGGCGCTGGCTGATGAAGGTCAATACCCCCGGAGCCGGAGGCCCCTACACGATCACCTTCACGACCGCCCGCGGCGGCGATAAAACGACCGTGCAGAACGTCTACATCGGCGAAGTCTGGATCTGCTCGGGCCAGTCGAACATGGTGCACCCCGTGCGCGGCTACGCCAAGCAACCCGTGGACACCTCCGCGGAGACCATCGCCGAAGCGTCGAAATATTCCGATATCCACATGTTCCGCCTCACGCTCGCCGCCAAAGAGAGCCCGCAGGAAGATTGCGAAGGAGTCTGGCAGCCGAGCAGCCCCGAATCGGTGGCCGGTATCGCCGCGACGGCCTATTTCTTCGCCCGCAGCCTCTACCAGCGCCTGCACATCCCCATCGGCATCATCCAGACCGCCTGGGGCTCGGCCCGTGCGGAAGGCTTCATGTCGCCCGGGGCGGTCGCCGAAGCGGGCGGCGTGAACGTCGAAAAACTCTCGCAGGAGAAACAAGTGCAAAAGCGCCCTTACCTCGCTTACAACGGCATGATCTACCCCCTGCGCCACTACACGGCCCGCGGTTTCACCTGGTTCCAGCTCCCCGCCAACCGCCACGACGTGAAGAACTACGCCGTCCTGCTCACCACGCTCGTGAAATCCTGGCGCGCGCTGTGGGGCGACGACTCGATGCCCTTCATCAACGTCCAGGACCCCATGTTCCCCTGGGACGGGTCGAAAGATAAGACGACCCTGCCGATGATCGTCGAGCAGCAATTCGCCGTGCGCGGCGTGATCCCGAATTATTGGATCGCCACCTCGACCGACACGGGCGACGAGAACGAACCCCACCACCCGCAAAAGCCCGTCAACGGTGAACGCATGGCCCTGCTGGCCCTGCAGCACGTCTACGGCATGAAGGGCCTGCACGCCGACGCCCCCGACTTCGAAAAGGTCGATTTCCGTGGCGGCAAAGCGACCGTGACCTTCTCCAACGCCGAGGGCGGCATGGTTTGCAAGGGCGATCGTGTCCTGGCTTTCGAACTGGCCGGCGCGGATCAGAAATTCTACCCCGCCGAAGCGAAGATCGCCGGCAGCAAGGTCGAAGTGCAATGCGCCGAAGTCCCCGCCCCCGTGGCCCTGCGCTACGCCTTCCACAACTACCGCGAGGTCTCCTTATATAACAAGTTCGGCCAGACCCCGCGCGTCTTCCGCACCGATTCCTGGTAAGTGCCGCCCGGCACTCGGAGAATATTTGTCATTCAGAGCGAAGCGAAGAATCTTGGCCTATACTGTGCAGAACACAGTCCGACCAAGATTCTTTTGTTAACGAACGAAAAAAGACTCATTCGTTGTCCTCCTTGTCGCTCGGCATAGCCCAAACAAAAATACGTTTGGCCTCTGTGCTCGCTGACTGCGTCGGTTCGCTTCGCTCTGAATGACAAAACCATAAAAAAGGGCACCCGCAAGGAGTGCCCCTACATAGGCCGCACGTTACGCTAATCGTCGCCGTTCTTCGCCTTCTTCACTTTCCCGTTCTCAAGGTCTTTGCGATAGGCGTCCAGATCCATCGTGTAGTGGTTCAGCTTCGGGAACCCGGCATTCGGGTTGTTCCAATACTCCTCGATAAAGGGATCGTTCGTTGCCTTGAGCTGCGCGGCGAGCGTCTTGAACATCTCATCCATCAGCTTGTCCTGCCCCATGCCCTTGAAGATGGGCCGCAGTTGCAACGGATCCTCGTAACGGTCGTAAAGCGCCATCCCGTCCTGGGTATACTCGTCCCGGTTGGAATTCATTCCGCACAGCACGAAGGTATAACGCTCGGAATAGACCGCCCGCCAGTAGCGCGGCGCCTTCAGCTCGGCCACCCCGCCGAAATCGAACGAGAGGAAAGAATACTGCGGAGCGGTAAACTTCTTGCCTTCGATCAGCGGCGAGTAATCTTTCCCGTCAATCCCGGCCGGTTTTGCCACCCCTGCCGCGCCCAACAGCGTGGGCAGCAGGTCGATGCTGTTGAATACGCACTTCTCGCGCTTGTTGACCGTCTTGCCCTTCCAGCCGATGATGCAGGGTACGCCCACCGACTCCTCGAACCAGGTGCCTTTGGTCATCAACCCCTGCGACCCCATGCTCTCGCCGTGGTCGGCCGTGAAGACGATGATCGTGTTTTCCAATAGGTTATTTTTCTCCAGATAGGCCATCAGCGTCCCGAAATCGTTGTCGATGGCCGAGATCGCCCCGAAATAACCGGGGATGCAGCCCTCGCTGCGGTCGGGGTATTTGCCTTTGCGCATCGGCTGCACGTTGCCGCGGATCGGGTTCTTCTCGTAATCCACATCCGTGTAGAGCGCCTCGTACTCGCGGGGGCCCCCATAGCCGTAGCCGTATTTCATCGACCCGTCGGGATTGTGCTTGCCGGGCTGCCAGCGATCTTCGAACATCAGCCCGCCGCTGGTGTGCGGGGGATTGTACGACAGCACCACGCAGAACGGCTTGTCCTTATTCTGGTCGATGAACTCGATGGCCGTGTCCGTTTCGAACGTCGGGGCCCAGATACCTTTCTTATATACACGCTGGGGATCGTCCCCGATGTAATACCCCTGGTTGAAGGGCATGTGGCCCATCGACTGCACCCACACATCGAACCCGTGGCGGCGGTCGGCCGTGGCGGCATGGTCGTTCAGTCCGTTCAGGTGCCATTTACCGATGTAGGCGGTGGCGTACCCGGCCGCTTTGCACGCGTCGCCCAGCGTCGGGGTCGCCGGGTCGAGGGGCACGCTGTTGGCGAACACGCCGTTGTTGATCGGGTAGCGGCCCGTCATCAGGCAGGCGCGGTTGGGGCCCGACACGGGACGGCACGAGGTGGCGTTGTCGAACGAGAAACCCCACGAGGCGAACCGGTCGAGGTTGGGCGTCTGCACGGGGTCTTCGCCCTTGAACCCGAGCGCCTGTTTGCGCCACTGGTCGGCGAATACGAAAATAATGTTGGGCTTCGTTTTATCGGCGGCCAGTGCCGACGGGATGATCGCCGTGGCCGCGAGCCCCGAGCAAAGGGCGTTTTTGAGTCTGTTATCCATAATCGTGATGGTTTACTTACAAAGAACAAATATAGCGCACATAAATCCGGTTTGCCTTGTGTCGCGCGCAATAAAATTGGCACTGCCGTATCAAACAGTGTCCCGCGGGTAACATGCCCCGGCGCCGGTTTTGATTTTGTGAAAAACTTCCTTTAATTTTCGAAAAAATTACGGACCGTACCGTTTATGCGTGCCTGTCATTCTGAACGAAGTGAAGAATCTTGGTCGGGCTGTGTTCAGACCAATTCCGACCAAGATTCTTCACTTCGTTCAGAATGACAAGATGCGCCGGTTGGTCCATTACCGAAACCGCATGATCAGAAAAATACTCCTGCTTTCCCTGCAAATCCTCCTTTGCTCGACCCTTCTCGCGGCGCCGGGCAACGGCGGCGATTTCCGCTACCGGATGGACAACATCTCGCTCAACCGCGGCCTGGCGCAGCACGACGTGAGTTCCATCACGCAGGATCGCTACGGCTTCCTCTGGATCGCCACCTACAACGGCCTGCACCGCTACGACGGCTACGAATTCCGCATCTTCAAGCACCGCTACGACGACCCCGGCACGATCAGCGACAACCGCATCCTGTTCGTGATGGAGGACTCCCGCTCGCGCCTGCTGATCGCCACCGAGGGGGGCGGGCTGAACCTCTACGACTACGACACCGACCTGTTCACCACCTTCCGCTTCGGCGACAACCCGGTGGACAACAACATCTACTGCATTACCGAAGACCCCTCGGGCGCGCTCTGGATCGGGTCGAGCAGCGGCCTCTACCGCGCCGTGATCGGGCCGGATGACGCATTCTCCTACGAGCGCTACGACTCCCCGCCCGGCATCCACGCGGTCGCCGTCCTCCCCTCGGGCAGCATCTTCCTGGGCTCTGAGCGCGGCGCCTCGATCCTGAACGACGCTTCCAACCCGCGTGGCGGACACCGCCCCGTGGCCGCCATTCAACATCAGATGGTCTACCGCATCGCCGACGCGGGGGAGAACAAGGTGTTGATCGGCTGCGACGCAGGACTTTACCTGAGCGACCTGTACGGCGCGTGCACGAAAGTCGACCTCAAACCGCTCAACGACGGCGTGCGCGCCATCCTGCGCCTGGATCGCGACCGCCTGCTGGTCGGCACGGCCCGCGACGGGGTGATGACGCTGACGGGCAAGGAGGGTGGCTACGAACTGACTCCGCTGTACGTGGAGAGCAGCTTGTTGCTCAACCGCTCGATCATCAAGGCGCTCGTGGTGGATCGCATGGAAAACCTCTGGATCGGCACGGGCACCAACGGCGTGTTCCGCGTGAACCTGGCCGCCGACCGTTTCTACCGCATTTTCAACGCCTCCAACGACGGGGGCTCGTTCGTGCGCGCCTTCCTGAAAGATAGTTATGACCGCATGTGGATCCAGACCCGCCAGTCGCTTTTCCGCGTGGTGTTGCCTGACGGCGCCGAGTCGCTGATCGACCCGGGGAGCCCGACGGTCGAGGACAACATGGTGGTCGGCATTACGGAAGACCCCCGGCGCAACGTCTGGTTCTGCTCGGGGCGCAGGATCTTCGAAGTCCCGGCCGGCAGCGACGCCCGCCGTCCGCGCGGCCTGGACGCCGACCCGGTTTTCGCCCGCGACATCGCCCCGCGCGTGCTGACCTTCCACTCGATCGCCTCGGACGACCGGGGAACGGTGTGGGTGGGCGTGTGGAACGGCCTGCTGCGCATCCGCCCCGCGGGCGCGCCCGGCGATCGGTATATGTTCTACGACAACTTCGATTTCCAGAAGAACGACATAGGTGTCGTGAACATCTTCTGCGACCGCGAACACGGCAAACTGTGGGCCTGCTCGCGCAACTACGGCCTGGTGATGGTCGACCTCGACGCGCAAGACAATATCACGGGCTACACGCTCTTCTCACTCCACGGCCCGCAGGAGAAACAATTGAGCAGCAACCACGTATGGAGCGTGCTGCGCGCCTCGGACGGCGTGGTGTGGGTCGGCACGGACACCGGACTGAACAGCATCGAACTGCCCGACGGCCAGGCGAAGGTGAGGCGCAACGGCCTGCCCGAGCGCCTGATGAGCGACAAGATCCTGGGGATCTGCCAGGACGCCGCGGGCGACCTGTGGCTGAGCACCTCGGACGGCCTGCTGCGCTACTCGCCCGCCGGGGGGACGATGCGGCAGTACAACGCCCGCGACGGCCTGTCGAGCAGCGGCCTTACGGAGGGGATCACCATAGGCCCCGACGGTTTCATATACGTCCCGACCATCAACGGGGTGACCTGGTTCGACCCCCGCGAGATCCGCCCCGACCCCTACGCCCCCCTGGCCCGCATCACCGGCCTGAGGATCTTCAACAAGGAGGTCGGCGTGGGCGAAAAGGTGAACGGCCGCGTAATCCTGAAACACTCGATCCTGGAGACCGAAGGGATCCGCCTGCGCTACAACCAGAACAACTTCACCGTCCTCTTCGTGGGCCTGCATTTCGGCAATTCCGCCCGCAGCCTGTATTCCTATAAATTGGAGGGCTACGACAAGGAGTGGGTCACCGGCCCGCCCCGCGACCTTTCGGCCTCGTACAACAACCTTCCGGCCGGCCGTTACCGTTTCCTGGTGCGCGCGGCCAACAGCGACGGGTTGTGGAGCGAACGGGACGCCTCGCTGTGGGTGGAGATCGGCAAAGCCCCCTGGCTGACCTGGTGGGCCTACGCGATCTACGCCCTGGTGCTGTTCGGGGCCGTCTACGTGGTCTTCAACTACTACCGCCGCCAGCAGCTGCTGCGCAACAACCTCTACATCGAACAACTCAAGCACAAGCACGACCGCCAGATGAGCGAGCAGCGCGAACGCTTCCATGCCAACATCACCCACGAGTTGCGCACCCCGCTCACGCTGATCTCCTCGCCCCTGAAAGACCTCGCGACCCGCCTGGCCGACGACGAGTGGGTGGCCTCGCGCCTGGAGCTGATCGGCAACAACACCCGCCGCCTGCTGCTGCTGGTCAACCAGTTCCTGGACATGAACAAGATCGACTCGGACAACATGCAGCTCAACGTGCGCGAGGTGGACGTCGACCTGCTGGCCGGCAAGGTGGTGGACGATTTCCGCCTGCTCGCCCGCCAAAAAAATATCAACCTGGCGAAGGTGAGCGAATTTTCGCCCATCATGGGCCTGTTCGACCAGGACAAGGTGAACAAGATCCTGTTCAACCTCATTTCGAACGCCGTGAAATTCACCCCCGACGGGGGCAGCATCTCGGTGATCCTCTCCCCGCAGGAAGAGACGCTTACGATCGACGTCGAGGACACCGGCTGCGGCATCCCCGGGGCCGACCTCGAACGGATCTTCGACCGCTTCTACCAGGCGCCCGGGACTTCGGCCTCGGGCACGGGCATCGGCCTGTCGCTGGTGCGCAAGCTCGTCGAGCTGCATCACGGCAGGGTAGGGGTGACGAGTGTCGTCGGCCGGGGATCCCGTTTCTCAGTCACCCTGCCGCTCAATCCGGCCGTCTACCCGAAGGCCGAGATCGCCACCCCGAAACCCCAATCCGATCCGCTGCCCCGCCAGGGCAAGGAGAAACCGATCGTGCTGGTGGTCGAGGACGACGACGACATGCGCCGCTACCTGGAACAGAGCCTGGGCGCGCAGTTCGACGTGCTGGCCGAAAGCAACGCCCCCGCCGGACGCGAGACCGCCCTGCGCTACATGCCCGATCTGATCATCACCGACGTGATGATGGCCGGCATGAGCGGATTCGAGTTGTGCGAGCAACTCAAATCGGACTTCCGGACCAGCCACATCCCGATCATCATCCTCACGGCCAAATCCGACCCGCGGGACGTCACCGAAGGGCTGCGCACCGGAGCAGAGAACTACCTGACCAAACCCTTCGACAGCGAGCAACTGCTGCTCAAGGTGACCAACATCATCACCTACAGCCGCCGCCAGGCGAAGGTGGCCGCCTCCGCCGCCGAGCCCGAGGCCGCCCCGGCGCTCAACGAACGCGAGCAGAAATTCATGGATAAGCTCATCGCGCTGATCGATCGGAATATGGAGGACGCCGATTACAGCGTGGAGGACATCTGCCGCGACTTCGGCGTGAGCCGCATGCAGCTGCACCGCAAACTGACCGCGCTGGTGGGCAAGACCACCTCCGAGTTCATCCGCGACGTGAAGATGGCCCGCGCCCGCGAGTTGATCGAGTCGGGCAATTACAACGTCTCGGAAACCGTTTATAAAGTGGGCTTCAAGAGCAACTCCCACTTCTCGAAGACCTTCAAGGCCACCTACGGCATCACTCCTTCGGAATTCGCGCGCAAAAAGAACGGATAGGATGCCATCCCGAACCGGGAATGTTTGTCATTCTGAACGAAGTGAAGAATCTTGGCCGGAATTGTTATGCGGCACAGTCCGACCAAGATTCTTCACTTCGTTCAGAATGACAAGCTAAAATGATCCCGGCACCGCTCTGAATGGCAAAAAACAGCGGTTGATACAAATGTTGTATAATCTGTTACAGGCAGGCCAGCGGGTATCGCCGCAAATGCACTATTTTCGTGAATGAATTGGCGCCCCTCCACGGCGCGACACTGACCATGTGAACGTAAAACAGTCATAATGCTTATGAAATCCAAGTCTTTACAAAAATTTTCCCTCGCGTTTTCCGCCGTCGCGGCTTCGGTTTTTTTGCTGAACGCCTGCCAGCAGGACGAAGACCCTGCTGCCGGTTTCGGCCTTTCCACGGGTAACAGCATCACGGTGAACGCCCTTGCGGGTGCGGACACCACGCTCAACGTGGTGGTCACCTCGCCCCTGGAATGGACGGTGGAGAGCAAGCCCGAGTGGGTGTCGCTCACCCCGGAAGGCTCCGACGGCAGCCCGATGCTCGTCAAGACCAAGATCCTGCACAACGAGAGCATCGACTATCGCCAGGGCGATATCGTCTTCAAACTGAGCAACGGCGCGACCTATCCCATCTCGTGCACCCAGTTCGGCACGGGCGGCAACCTGGTGATCCAGGGCGCGACCTCATTCCCGCTGACTTATGAGATCCAGTCCGTGAGCAGCGCCGTGGCCTCCAACCTGAAAAACCTCACCACGGAGATCCTTCCCGCGACGGCTTCGTCGTGGCTCGGCGCCGTGATGACCCCCGGGGCTTCGATCTACGAATATTCGTGCGACATCAATACCAAGACGACCAACGAGACCATCGAGGACCGCAAGGCGAAGGTGGTGATCATCGGCGAAACGAACGACCGGCTGATGGCCGACACGATCTACGTGACCCAGAAATACAAGATGGAGACCTTCGCCGGCTCGGTCACCAACGACGCCACCGCCTTCAAGGTCGACTGGACGCCCAGCGCCAACGCCCAGATCGCCTATTACACGCTGACCGTCACCGACGGCAAGGACACCCCGGCCACGCTGGCCTCCTACAACGTTTCGGGCAAAACATCCGCCCTGATCGACACGATGGCTTTCATGAAGAACAACACCTACTTCGGCGTGCTGGCCATCACCGTTTCGGGTAAAGCCTCCGCGGAGTCCGCCTCGATCCTGGGCGAGACCATCACGCAGCAGGCCCACTCGCACTTCGCCAACTACACCGGCGCGGGTACCGCCGCGAGTCCCTACGAGATCAACTGTGCGCGCCATTTCAACAACATCATGGTCGTGTTCGGCATCTATGGACGCAGCGGAAAGGTCAGCGGCGATCTGACGACGATGAAACTCAATTTCAAACAGACGGCCGATATCACCTTCCCCGCCCCGACCAACGGGACCGACATCGGCGGCAACGTTTCCATCGTCGGCAGCAAGGCCGATTGGTTCATGGGGACCTACGACGGCGGCAACTACAAGTTCCAGAACGTCTATATCATCTCCTCGGCCGCCTACGTGGGCATCTTCGGCCAGCTGGGCGACGGCACGGAGGATGGCGCGAAGGCCACGGTGAAGAACATGAACGTCTACGTGAACTATATCGAGGGCCGCGCTTCGACCTGGGGCAATACCGCGCAGGCTGCCGCTGTCGGCGGTATCGTTGGGGTGAACATGGGCCAGATCCTCGATTGCACGGTGAACAAATACGGCTCGGACGCCGCCGTGTACGGCAACAACCGCACGGTTTCCGGCGCAGGGCAGGACGTGGCCAACTATTACGCCTATACGGGCGGCATCGCCGGGGTCAGCGAGCGGGATATTTACCGCTGCAAGAACCTCGGTTGCCCGGTGGTTTCGCGCTATATCGCCGCCGGTATCGCGGGCGGTATCAACAACTCCCCGCTCATCGGCAAGGTGCACGGCAATATCCAGAACTGCTACAACCTGGCCGATGTCTATATGGGTAACCCCGGTCCGGGCGTGAGCCTGCCGATGGGCATCACGATCGAGCCGGAAACGGTGGCCTACGCCGACATCATGGGGGCGGCCGGCATCATGGGGACCTCCATCGGGACCGGAAATAACCGCGTCAACCTCCTTTATTGTTATAATGGCGGGACGATCCGTACCGAAAACTCCGCCGGCGGCGTCATGGGCCGGGTACACTTCGCGACCACTAAATATTGCTATAACTATGGCAATATTACCGTGGTGCGCAATACGACCACGACAGTGACCAAATACGCAGGCGGGGTGGTGAACTGGGCCAATGCCAACCAGAATGAGACGTCGGTATGCTACAACGTCGGGACGATCAGCTATGTGGATGCCGTGACCGGTGACGATGTGGGCAAGAATATCTACATCGGCGGCTGCGTCGGCGGTAAAGGCGGCAGCCAGACCAACTCCAAACTGGCCGACCTGGTCTGCCTCGCGCAATCGACCTACACCGGCGGCGCCGCAACCAACGACGGGGTATGGGGCTACCAGGCGAATACCGACTACTCAGGCATCACGCGTGCGACTTGCTACACGCTCACCGACGATAAGATGAAGAGCCTGTCGAATTACACCGCGGCCTTCACCTCCACCGACTGGGAGATCAAGGCCGGTTACGCCTACCCGCAACTGAAAGCGACCCCGATGCCGTAAAGGCCGGGCGCGCATAAATGACCGGGGCCGGACTGATCATCAGTCCGGCCCTTTAATATGTATATATGCCTAATGAAAACCCAGGGTTGCTTTGTCATTCAGAGCGTAGCGAAGAATCTTGGTCGGGCTGTGTCCAAAATGCTTCCGGCTAAGATTCTTCGGGTCAGTCCGAGAAACAGGTTGGTGAAAATTACAAGCGAGGCATTCCCGTCATGTCGAGCGTTAGCCGAGACATCTCAGACA
>JAVBPS010000064.1:0-21287 GCA_031549495.1 Rikenellaceae bacterium
GTGCAACAGCACGATCGCAGGCTCGCCTTTCACCGAGTCGCGTATGCGCAGGGCGCAGTCGCCCGCCATGATGAATTTTTCCATCGCGATTAATTATTTACCGGGTATGTCCTTTCTTGCTGCTTTGTCATTCTGAATGAAGTGAAGAATCTCAGACAGCCTTTTTGAGATTCTTCACTTCATTAAGAATGACAAAGAAACGCAGAAAGAGATAAATCTGATTACTGATCCAGCTCACCCAACCAGCGCGAGAGGCTCGTGCACAGCTCGTCGTGGTAAGCGAACGTGGTGCGCCAGCCCCAGCCGTGGCCGCCTTTCGGGTAGATGTGCATCTCGGCGGGGACCTTATGCTTGTTCAGGGCGTTGTAGTAGAGGGTGCTTTGCAGCGGGTTGACCGTTTTGTCGTCGTCGCTCAGGGCCAGGAACGTGGTGGGCGTGCGCTCGTCCACGTGGAGGCAGGGGGAGTATTTTTCGATCAGGGCGGCGTATTGCGCCGGGTCCCGGGTGCCGGGCTGCCCTACCAGGTTGTTGCGCGAGCCGATGTGGCCGAAACTCTCGTCGAAAGAGGTCACGGGGTAGATCAGGATCGAGAAAGCGGGGCGGGTCGCCTCGTCCCACATCACCGAGCCGGTGGCGGCCAGGTGCCCCCCGGCCGAGAAGCCCATGACGCCGACCTTCGCGGGGTCGATCCGCCACTCCGCGGCGCGGGTGCGCACGGTGCGGATCGCCTCGTGCAGGTCGCCGATGGGGATCTGGTCGTGGCCGTTGGGCATGCGGTATTTGAGCACCACGGCGGTGATGCCGCGCCCGTTCATCCAGCGGGCCACGTCCTCGCCCTCGTGGTGCATCGCCAGGGCGCCGTAGCCGCCGCCGGGGCAGATCACCACGGCGCGGCCGTTGGGGTTTTCGGCGCGGTAGAGGTGGATCTGGGCCACGGAGACCTGGCGGACGGACACGTTGTTGTTGACCCAGGTTTCGGGGGCGGTGATGCCGTTGTCGTCGGGGGCGCCGTTCGGATAGAGGGGGAGGATCAGCGGGTCGGCGGCAAACAGGCGGGCGCTACACATAAGCAGGCAGAGAGCGAATAAGGTTTTCATATTGTTTCTATTTTTTCTCCACAAAGGGCACAAAAAAGATCTTTACACAAAGGGCACAATGAGTTTATGCAGACTACTTCCGGGGCTATCGTTTTGCGTCATCCCGAACGCATTGAGGGATCTACCGCTTATTCATATATAAGGTAGATCCCTCACATGCGTATTGTTAACGAGCGAAGAGGGACTCGCTCGTTTTCCTCCTCCTTGCTCGGCATAGCCTAAACAAAAAGACGTTTAGTCTCTGCTCTCGCTGCGTTCGTCGGATCGGGATGACGTTTAATTGACGGGTTTCCGACGGACAAGTCGTCTAAAACGGGAGGTCATCCACCTCGTCGGCCTTCGTGGGCATCGGGGGGAGTTCCGAGACGGGGGCGGCGGCCTGCGGGGCGGCGGCGTAGGGCGCTCCGTATTGCGGTTCACCATACTGCGGGGCGCTCCCGGCATCCTTGCGGGCTACGCGCCAGGCGCGCGCCTCGGTAAACCAGCGGCCGTTGTGTTCCCTCGATTCGAGGTTGATCGAGACGGTGATCTGGTCGCCTTCCTTGAGCGAGGCGGCGTCCTGCGCCTTGTCGCCCCAGAAAGCCACGCACACCTTGCGCGAAAATTCGCCGGGTTGTTCCAGGATAACCTCCTGCTTGGTCCATTCGCCACGCGCACCCTGGCCCTTCACGACGGGCAGTACGCGGTAAACCGTTCCTTCCAATTCCATAATATCAAGTCAAAAAAATTACAATTAATCATTTTTCGCTAAGAGTGCGTTGGCCTGGCGCATCCCCCTTTTCCAAAGGGGGGCAGGGGGGAATGTGTCAGCGCAGCGGAAAAAAGAGTAACGTGAATCTAATGAGCGAAAATGCATTCCTGCCATCCCTTAGAACAACGCGTCCTACGGGATGCACCGGAATCACGTTACTCTTCCGTTATCTTAATGCTTAAAATCAAATCTCCGGGACGGATAGCGTCCACCACGTCGAGCCCTTCCACTACGATACCGAAGGCAGTATGCTTGCCGTCGAGATGGGCGGTGTTTTCACGGTTGTGGCAGATGAAAAATTGCGAACCGCCGGTGTCGGGGCCGCGGTGGGCCATCGACAGCACGCCGCGGTCGTGGTACTGGCGGGGGGCCGTGGTTTCGCATTTGATGGTGTAGCCGGGGCCTCCGGCACCCGTGCCGTCCGGGCAGCCGCCCTGGATGACGAAGCCGGGGATCACCCGGTGGAACGTCAGGCCGTCGTAGAATCCTTTTTCGGCCAGTTTAACGAAGTTGGCGACCGTGCCGGGGGTCTCTTGTTCGTAGAGTTCCACCTTCATGTCCCCTTTCTCGGTCGAGATCAGTGCGTATTTCATGTTCGAAATGTTGTTATCTGGATGGTTTGCCGGACAAAGATACAAAATTTAACCACAAAGGACACAAAGAAAAGAGACACAAAGGGCACAAAATGAATAAAAGGAAGTTCCCTCGCGCTCGCTCTGAATGACAAAACGGCATAAAGAAACCGGACACTTTGCAGCGCCCGGTCCTTTATTTAAAACCTGTCCGGATTACTCGGCCGCTTCGTCAGCAGCGGGGATCACCTTAACCAGCTCCACTTCGAATACGAGAGCCTGGCTGGGGGGAATCTGGCCCATGCCACGGTCGCCGTAAGCGAGGTCCGAAGGAACCCACAGTTTGATCTTGCCGCCTTCGCCGACCAGCTTCATGCCTTCCGTCCAGCCGCGGATCACCCCATTGAGGGCGAACTGAGCCGTGTCGCCGTGCATCTCCGAAGAGTCGAACACGGTGCCGTTAGGCAGCATGCCTTTGTACAGCACGCGCACCTGGTCGTTATCACTGGTGGCCATCACGTCGTTACCGGGGTTTTCGACCACGTAGAGCAGACCGCTGGCGGTTTTCTGGATGCCTTTGGTGTCTTTCTCGATCTTGTCCAGGAAAGCCTGCGATTTGGCTTTGTCTTTGGCGGGCTTGCGAACGGTGAAGTACTCCTGCAGGAAAGCCATGTATTCCTCCTGCTTGATCTTCTGTTTGCCGGCCATTACGTCCCTGATGGCGGCGGTCACGATATCGATGTTGATCGTGCTGTCCATATTCTTAACGTAGGAACCCAGGTCGACACCCACGCAGTAGGCCAGCGAGTCGTCTTCGTTTTTCAGGTTACGCGAACCCGAGTTGCAGCAGGAGCTGAGCACCATGGCGGCAGCTGCGGCGAGAACAAGTAATTTTTTCATTGATTGGTTTGATTTGAAAGTTATTTTGTTTCGTGTTTTTTCGATGCGGCGTTTCAAGGCGCAAACTTAAACATTTTTCTTGGATTTATCACTCCCAGTGCGCTTTTTTTACCCTATTTTCCTGCAAACGGGACGATTGTCCGACTATATGGAACAACGTCACCCGCGAGGATTGCTCTTCAAAGCGATGTTGCAAAGTTTATAAAGCATGCGCGCTCCGACGT
Organism: Rikenellaceae bacterium; assembly: GCA_031549495.1. Taxonomy (GTDB): domain Bacteria; phylum Bacteroidota; class Bacteroidia; order Bacteroidales; family Rikenellaceae; genus JAVBOW01. The sequence goes on from JAVBPS010000064.1 coordinate 3,545, forward strand.
TGGCGTCCCATTCGCTTTCCTTCGAGGGGGATACTTCCGTCAGGTCGAAACCCACGATCCTGCGTCCCGAGCGGGCCACCGCGTCCAGCAAATAGACCGCCTGCTGGAAGCCCAGGCCGCCCGGCACCGGCGTGCCCGTGTGGGGGCAGAGGTCGGGCGAAAGGCCGTCGATATCGAAGCTCACGTATACCTTTTCAGGAAGCAACGCCACGATCTGCTCGCACATTTCGTGCCATGTGCGGCCGGAGAACATCCCTTCGCTCAATTCGCGGTCCGTGAAGCGGGCGATGCGGGCGTCGGCGGCCGAGAAACGGTATTCGGCGTCGCACATGTCGCGCACGGCCACCTGCACCAGCCGGGCGATCCCTTCCACGCGGGTCATCACGTTGTACATGATCGAGGCGTGGGAATTGTCGAAGCCTTCGTAGCACTCCCTCAGGTCGGCGTGGGCGTCGACGTGCAGGATGCCCACCGGGCCTTCCCGCTCGGCCACGGCGCGGATCAGGCCGAACGGCGTGCTGTGGTCGCCGCCCACCAGGCCGACGATCTTGCCCTCATCCAACCACCGTTTGCACTCGGCGTAGACCTCCGCGCAAAGCGTCTCGGAGGCTTCGTTGATACGCGTCAGTTTGCGGCGCATGTAGTCCGACGCGGGGTCGGCGCCCTCCTCCAGGTGGTCGATCACCCGGCGGGCGTCGGGGCGCAGGAAGGCGCTGCGGTCCTGGATCGAGTAGTCGATGCCCACCGTGCCGATCCCCTCGCGCCAGCCGTCCGGGTTATGTTCGTCGTACAGGTCGACCTGCATCGAGGCCTCGATGATGGCGTCCGGGGCGAAGCAGGCCCCGCCGCCGTAAGAAGTCGTCACGTCCCAGGGCACCGAAACCAGCACCAGGCGCGATTGCTGGGGGGTCATCGGGAGACCGAAATAGTTGCCGTTGGCAATGCCTATGCCGTCGGGATCGAATTCTTGGTCGTTCATATCGCGTTCTTTTTCGTGAGTGCCGCCCGGCACCCGGAGATTTTACCTTATTCGGACAAAGATATGAAAATAGTCAGCGGATACGTTCTTACTATGTTAGTTATAAATATTAATTATGATTTTTCAAATACTATAAAATAAAGATCGTCATCTGTGCGTTATATATGTGAATCTTCGGACAGAGTTGTGAAACTGAGGTTTGGAGGTGATTAGTTTTTTCATAATCAATACATTAAGTTGGGTGCTCCCGGGGAACGTGTTCCCCGGGAGTTTTTTATGGCGGGCCGGCGGGCACCAAATGTTTTGGGTCAGTCGGAGAAACAGGTTGGTAAAAATTACAAGCGAAGCATTCCCGTCATGTCGAGCGTTAGCCGAGACATCTCAACCAATCTGTCTGAGATGTCTCGGCTAACGCTCGACATGACGAAATGGGCATAGTAGTATTTATGGGTTGATCTCCGCCAACCTATTTTTCAGACTAATCCAATGTTTTGTCGTTCTGAACGAAGTGAAGAATGACAAAATGCAGTGAAGAACAAAAAGGGCGCCCGCGGGGAGCGCCCCTACGGAACCTGCACATCGGATTATCCGCGCCGGTTTTTGATTTTCCGCAGAAATTGCATACCTTTGCAAGGTTTAATCCCGACCCTCTATGGCATTGCGCTTCATATCCGTTATCCTGGCTTTTTGCATGCTCGCGGCATGCGACGGGGCTGAGAAGGACGTGGTCGAGAACCAACATAAAGCGATACAGAACTACCTTAAAGGCACGGAGTACACCTACGTCGAAGGGGTTTACCGCTATGTGGCCAACGCTTCGCGGACGCTGCAGGGCGATGAGCCCGTCGCGGAGCCGGGCGACTCGATCTACTACAAGTTCACGCAGTACGCTTTCGGCACCAAGGGCGACACGCTGATGACCTACACGAACAAAGAGTACATAATTAAACGCGACACCATAATAAATACGCAGTTCTGGCCGTTAGACCCCATAGGGGTGCAACTCGGCGCGACGCCCATGCTCCGGGGGATGGCGCTCGGCCTGCCCTACTGCACGCAGGGGGATTCACTGGTGCTGATCCTGACCTCGGAAGTGGCCTACGGCAACAAGTCCGCGGGGCTGATCCCGGCCAACAGCGCGGTGATGATGGTGCTCGATATTGAAACAGTTAAAAAATTATAACAGAATGAAGATAGTACGGCAGACTCTCCTCGCGGCGGCGGTCGTGTTCGTGGCGGCCTCGTGCGCCAAACAGGAAACCGTAAACGCGGGCGTGCTGGAACAGGAGTCGCTCGACGCCTGGGTGTCGTCCCACATCAGCGACCCCACCCTGAAGGGATATTCCAACGGTATGTACACTGTCGTGCGGACTCCGGCTGCGGCCGGTGCGGCCGAGCCCAAACAGAACTACTGGGTGCTGGTCAACTACGACGGCTATTCGATGCCCGATGGGGCGGTAAACCCCACGGGCAACCTGTTCGTCACGCGCGACGCGGATAAATCCGCCCGCGCCCTGGCCAGCAACACCTACCGTACCCATTACGTTCCCCATAAACTCTGGATGCAACCCGGCTACGGGCTTACGGAGGCGATGTATGCCACCCTGCTCCAGATGGGCGAAGGTGCCGTCTGGCGTTACTACGCCCCTTCGGCGCTCACGTATGGCAGCTACGGGTCGTCGTACACGTACGGCTACCAGGGGCAAAGCGCCCTCCCGGCGAGCGTGCCCTCCTACATGGACATCGAGCTGGTCGAGGTGATTCCCGATATCTCGGTGTGGGAGCTGGCCCAGGCGAAAAATTTTGCGGCGGACACTCTGCCCGAGGTCACGGACAAGGAGGGTCTTTACCTGAAAAAGATTCCCGATTACCTGCCCGGCTATGACGATGACCCGTTGCAGGTGGATATCAAGGAGGACTCGACCCTTTCGATCTATTATGTAGGGAAATTCCTGGACGGGTTCGTGTTCGACACGAACATCGACTCGATCGCCCTGCGTGTGTTCAACGACGCCTCGACGCACACGGCGATCTCTTACAAGCCTTCTGCCGGAGGGAGGATCCAGGCTTTCTATGACGCGGTGTTGACGATGAAATACAACTCGTGGGGAAGGATGGTCTTCACCTCGACCTATGGCTACGGCAGTACGGGCCAAACGCCCACGGATACTGCGGGCTCGGTGATCGACCCTTACGAACCGCTCTATTTCGAGTTCTTCATCGAGCCTTATGTGAAGCCGACGACGACGACCACGACAACGAGTGATTAAAGGATCGGCAGGTCAATACGATAAGGCGCGCGTCAGGTTTGACGCGCGTTTTTTTTGTCATCCCGGGTGAGCGCTTGCATGGCGGTCGTTCTGTTCTGCGAAAAATGGACCTGATTTTTTGTCATTCTGAACGAAGTGAAGAATCTTGGTCGGAATCGTTCTGCACCACAGCCAGGCCAAGATTCTTCACTTCGTTCAGAATGACAAAGCTACACAGGAGGGCCTGATTCTCAAAAAAGGGCACCCACAAGGGGTGCCCCTACGATACTGTGCCGGGCAAAGGGTGCGTTAGCCTGGCGCCCCCTTTTCCCAAAGAGAGGGGGGGGGCAGCGGAACGAAGGAATAAGGAAAAGGAGGGCAATTGCCCTCCTTTTCCTTATTTCAACGGTTCTTCAGCCACTTTCTCCTTATAAAAACCTTTGGTCAGGTCGAGGAAGCGGGCTTTCATCTCTTCGGTCCGCTCGGGGTGGTCGGCGGCCACATTGGTCTGCTGGTCGGGGTGCTCGCGCAGGTTGAACAGGCTCCACTCGGGCAGGTTGCCCAGTTCGTTGCCGGTTTCGTTGCGCTCTTTGCCTTTGTAGGGGGGCAGCAGGGCCCAGTCGCCCTCGCGCAGCGCCAGGCGGCCCTGGGCTTCGAGCACCAGGTCTTTGCGGCCCTCTTTGCTCTCGCCCATGAAGGCGGGCAGCAGGTTCTGGCTGTCGAGGCCCTCGGGTACCACGCCACCGGTCAGCGCGCCCAGCGAGGCGGCCAGGTCGAGGTGGCAGACCATCGCGTCCGAGACCACGGGCTGGATGCGGCCTTTCCAGTAGACGAACAGGGGCACGTGGGTGCCGGCGTCGAAGAGGCTGTATTTGCCGCCGCGCAGGCCGCCTGCGGGTTTGTGGTCGCCGACCATTTCGGCGGCGCCGTCCTTATAACCGTCGTTCAGCACGGGGCCGTTGTCCGACGAGAAGATGATCATCGTGTTTTCCAGCAGGCCTTCGCGCTCCAGGCAGGCGAGCAGTTCGCCCACGCACCAGTCAGCCTCCATGATCGCATCGCCGCGCGGGCCCATCGTCGTGCTGCCTACGAAACGCGAGTGCGGGGCGCGGGGCACGTGGGGCTGGTGCAGGCCGTAGTAGAGGAAGAAGGGCTCGCTCTTGTGGCTCCCGATGAACGCTTTCACTTTGTCCACGAAGTAGTCGGCCATCTCTTCGTCCACCCAGCGCGCTTTCTGGCCGCCTTTCATGAAGCCGATGCGGGGGATGCCGTTGACGATCGAGTTGTTATGGCCGTGGGCCCACTGCATTTTGAGCATTTCGGGGTTCGTCAGGGCGGTGGGTTCGCCTTCGAAGTTCTGCTCGTAGCTCACCTGGATCGGGTCGCCCGCGTCCATACCGACCACATTGCCGTTCTCGACGTAGACCGTCGGCACGCGGTCGTTCGTGGCGGCGATGATGCATGAGTAGTCGAAGCCGACCTGCATCGCGCCGGGGGTGACCTGCTCGTTCCAGTTCACGTTGCCGTCGCCCATGCCCAGGTGCCATTTACCGATCGCGCCGGTGTAGTAACCGCTCTGCTGCATCATCTTGGGCATCGTGTATTGCGCCGGGTCGATGATCAGCGGGGCGTCGCCGGGCAGGATCTTCGCGTCCTTGTTGCGCCAGGGGTACATGCCCGTCATCAGGGCGTAACGGCTGGGGGTCGAGGTGGCCGAGGTGGCGTAGCCGTTGTTGAAGCAGACGCCGCCCCGGGCCAGGCGGTCGATGTTGGGCGTCGAGATGGTGGTCGAGCCGTAGGCGCTCACGTCGCCGAAGCCGAGGTCGTCGGCCAGGATGACGATGATGTTGGGACGCTCGGGGGCCTTTTGCTCCTTACATCCCGTGAAGGCGGCGAGGGCCACGAGGGGGGTTAATGTCAACATACTGGTTTTCATCACTTATTTGTTTTACACATGGTTATTCGCTCTGAAGGACAAATATAGCCTTTATTTTCCGGACGAGGCCAGGGCCTCGATCTCCACCAACAGTTCGGGGCGGCAAACCTCGGCTTTCAGGTAGAGAATCTGCGCGTCCGGGTAGTGCGATTCGACCACGGGGCGCACAGCCTCGTACGAGGCGAGGGTTTTCAGGTAGACCCGCGCCGAATCCACACGACTGCCAGGCATCTGAGCCAGCAGGGCGTCGATGTTTTCCAGCGTGGCGCGCGTCTGGTCCGCGGCGTCCATGTCGGCCAGGGAGTCTTCCCGGCGGATGGCGGCCGTGCCGGAAATGTAGCCTAACGCGCCCCAGGGGTATTCCACGACCCTGGCCCGCTCGAATTTCGGGGTCGAGGGTTGGGCATGGTCCCCGGCCAGCAGCACGCGCCGGGTGTAGACGTGGGCGGCGCGTTGCAGGGGGTTGTCCACCGCATGCGAGCGCAAGGCGTAGGCGGCGTTGACCTCGACCAGGATGCCGCCCGCGTCGGCGCCGATGCCCGAGGCAGCCGGGTAGCCGCCCGGCCAGGGGACGGTGGCGTAGAAGTCGCTGCGGGCGTCGTTCATCGACTGGTAGTGCTGACAGCATCCGGTCGAAAGGGTGATCCCGTCGACGTAGTTCCATTGGCGCTGGATCGTGTCGGCGGCCATGCCCTCGTGGCGCATCACGTCGGCCACGGCGGCGAAAACGGGACGCGACTGGGCAGGAACATCTGCGGGCAGGGACATGTTGTGCCCCCCGGCCGAGAGGAACAACTCACGCACTCCCCCACCCTCGATCATGACGTAAGGGATTCCGGCGTATCCTTTGTAACTCACCTGCTGACCGGGCGAGAGCACGTAATAGTGCGCTTCGGCGGCCATGCCGCCCCCCACGGGGGCCTGGGCCACGAGCGACCAGACGGGCGGGCGCGAAGCGAATCGCAGTCCCACGGCCCGGGCGATCCGTTCTGCCTGAGCGGTGTACATTTCTGCCGTTACGGCATCCGTGAAGAAGACCATGCGCAGCAGCAACGCGCCAGGAGCGGCTTGCTCGGCGGTTTCAAACGTTTTTTCTATATCGGTGGCCGCGACATTCCGGAATGTGCGGCAGAAATAATGCGGCCCCATTACTTTTTATTCGCGTTTTGTTGTGGTTTGCCTTTCCCCTTGGCTTGTGCGGCCTGCATGGCCCTCAGGCGCTCCTCGGCCGTGCGGCCCGAGGTGTTGCGCACGGTGAACGAGGGGGCCAGGGCGGTCACGGCCGAGGCGAAAGCCTGCCGGTTCTGTCCGGCCAGGCGCTGGGTCGTGCTGCGGGTCACGCCGCTCACCACCACCGGGATCGGATCGCCGTTGCCGCCTTCGGCGCAGGTGATCTCCAGGATGCCTTCCGGTTGGTCGGGTTCCACGATCACGGCTTCGGCTTTGATCGCCCTGTCCGGGGAACGCAGCATCAGGGTTACAGGTTCCGCAAAGCCTTCCTTGCGGATCACTCTGATCTTGACATACGTGGGCTTGCCGGGCGTGAGGGCGACCGGTTGCGCCATTTTTTCCAGTTCCAGGCGGAATGGCTGCGCTTCGACGACCTCGGCACGGAAGTCCCCGATCGGCAACATGTGGGTGTAATAGAACGCCTGCATCATGCTCTCCACGGGGTCGGCGTGGCGCTTCACGGTCACCCCGTCGCGCGTGGCGCTGCCCCAGACGTCCAGGTCGAGCACGCCTTCTTCGGCGTCCTGTGGGGCGGTGACGGTCATCGTGTGGCGTTTGGCGCCCATCGTTATCTCGGTGTCGCTCAATGCAAAACCGGGCGGCAGGCCCGTCACGCTGAGGTCTATTTTGCCCATGAAATTTTGCTTGCGCACCACCACCACGTTGACCTGGGCGCTGCCGCCGCGGGGGATGGTGATCGAGGGAGGCTCGATATTCAGCGCGAAATCGGGTTCGGATTCGTATATTTTGAAGCGGTAGGCGTACTGCTCGCCGCCGCGGCTCTGCGTTTCGACCAGGCGGATCAGGTAGGTTCCCGCGCGGTCGATGCGTTGCAGGATCACCGGGTCGGCATGGTGGGTGAGGATCGGCTCCTCGGGGTCGTCCACGTCGTCTTTCTCGACCAGCACCTTGCCCTGCGGGTCATAGAGGGTCATCTTCATGTCGGCCTCGGAGCCCAGGCGGCGGGCGATCACTTCGAAGACCAGGGGGCGGCGCGAGGGTGCGTCGACCGCCAGCGCGTACCAGTGCTCCTGCATGGGCTGCAGGATGATCGACTCGACGGCGTCGCCCACAGCTACGGGGAGGGCTTTCTGCGCGGAGGTGTTCGCGGGTTTGGCGACGATTTTTTCGTTGAATTTGCCCTGTTCGAAGAAGAGCGTGTTCGAGAGGCAGCCATCCCGTGAGGTGACCTGCACGGGAATACGCTCATCGCCTTTCGGGTCGGGTTTCACGCTCACCGTGGACGCAGGGAGGTTCACGCCGCGCAGGGTGACCTCGGTTTTCTTGCCCGAGGGGCCGCCCAACGGGAAGATCGAGGTGATGAAGGGCAGTTGGCCCACGTCGATGCGGTAGACGAAATCCTCGCGGCCGCGGAAGAGGGCGTCGCGGATTTCCAGCGCGTAATCGCCGTCCGCGGGCACCTTGAACAGCAGCACCGGGTCGGGGCGGAAGCCGTAGTCGTCCTGGTAGGCGATCTCCCTGCCGGTTGCGTCGAACAGCCGCAGCACAGGCTGGAACCAGCCGGGGACGGCGTCGGCGATGTAGGGGATGAAGGCGCGGGCGCGCACGTTGAGCACCAGGTCCTGGCCTTTTTTCGCAGGGAATGAGAAGCGGTCGGCGTCGGAGCGCATCACCTGGCCGTTGACCGTGGCGGGAAGTCTGTCTACCCGGTTCGGGACCTTGTCGTTGGGCTCTTTTTCCAGCACGTCGGGCAGTTGGCCCACCTCGAAAAAGAGGCGGTTCGTCAGGCCGCCGGGGGTTTTCGCACGCACGTCGCGCATGCCGGGCGTGGCGTCGGGGGCTATCGTGACGCGGAAACGGACCTGGTCGGCGAGCTGCATGTTGTCTTCTTCGCCGATGTTCTTTTTCTTAGCGGTCTTTTTGGCGTCGCTTTCGATGCGCTCCACGCTGATGCCCTCCCCGGAAAAGACGAGCGTCTCGGCTTTGCTGAGGTTTTGGCCGCCCACGGCTACCTCGACCGTCGTGCCGCGCTGGGCGCCGCAGGGGTAGACGAAGCCGACGTTGCCTTTCTGGGCCGTGACGGCGAGCGCGCAAAGGAGCGCGGCGAAGGTCAGGATATGCTTCATGATTTAGGCATAATTTCCGTAAGCATTCCGTTGCTTTGGTTTTCCTTCCCCAGGGAGGGCAGCAGCGGGATCTCGCCCAGCGAGGGGTGGCGCACCGTGCCGCGGGGGTCGATGCCCATCAACGTGTAGACCGAGGCCCACAGGTCGGCGGGGTAGATCTTGCGGTCGACGACTTTCTCGCTTTTGGGATCGGTCACCCCGACAACCTTACCGCCGGCGAAGCCGCCGCCGGCGACCAGGTAGGAGAACGCGTCGCCCCAGTGGCCGCGGCCGCCGTTCCAGGGCGGGCCCCAGGCGATGCGGGGGGTACGGCCGAATTCGCCGCCCACGATCACGATCGTGCTGTCCAGCAGGTTATTGCGTTCCAGGTCGAGGATCAGCGAGGCTACGCCTTTGTCCAACTCTTCCAGGCGTTGATCCATGCGTTTGAAATGCTCCTTGTGGGTGTCCCAGCCGCGGAAGCGCACCACGGTCATCAGCACGCCGTGCTGCACCAGTTTGCGGGCCACCAGGCAGGATTGGCCCACGGAGGTCATGCCGTACTGGTCGCGCAACTCCTGCGGTTCGCCGGACAGGTCGAATGCCCGGCGGGCGTCGCCCAGGATGAGGCGATAGTCCTGGTCGCGAAAACGCGAGAGGGCTTCGGTCTGGGAGGTCTGTTCGGTCTTTTCACCGAGGTCGGAGAGCGTATCGAGCAGGGAGCGGCGGCGTTGCAACTCGTCGTCCGAGAGCGTGTGATCGTAGATGCCGTCCACGTCGAAGAATTTGAGCGAGGGGTCGCCGCCCGTGTCGTAGGGCTTGTATTTCGGGGCCAGAAAACCCGCTTCGTTGAAGCGCGTCGAGGAGGCCGTCAGGGTCATGTAGGGGAAGAGCGGGTTGTCGTACTCGGCCTCGCGCAGGTACGAGAGCATCGCCCCGAACGAAGGGTAGACCACCTCGCCGCCGGTCATGTCGCCCGTCAGCATGCGGTAGTGGGCCGTCTCGTGGGCGTTCGTGGCGATGGTCATGCCGCGCAGGATCGAGTAGCGGTCGGCGATCTTCGCCAGGCGGGGCAGTTTTTCGCCGATGATCGTGCCGGGGACGTTGGTGTCCAGCGGGTTCTTATAGTTGCCGAAGTAGTCGCGGCCGGCGTCGGGCTTCGGGTCGAAGGTGTCGGTCTGGGACGAGCCGCCGTCCAGCGAGACGTAGATCACCGAACGGGCGTAGCGCTTCATCCCTGCGGAAATTTTCGCGGCCGCGGCGGCCTCTGCCAGCATCTTATGATCGACCGGGGTGGCTGCCGCGGCCCACAACCGGTCGGCCATCACCAGGCCCAGCCCAAGCGCGAAGGCGTCGCGCAGGAACTCCCTGCGTGTTTTTTTCCCGTTCATATCAGTTGATGAATAAGAATTCGTTGCTGTTCAACAGGGCCCAGTAGAGCGTTTCCACCGCCTCGCGCGAGCGTTTGCCCTCGCCAAATCCCCCGGCGGCGATCACCGCGTTCACCTCCTTGGGCGAGGGCAGGCGGCCCAGCACCGAGAGGTAGGCCATCGTGATCACTTTGCGCGGTCCCTGCGCCTGTTTGATCTGGGCGGCGATCAGGGGGCTTTGCCGCAGTTTATCGTAGACGACCTTCGAATTGAGCAGGAAGAGTTCCTGCTTCGAATCGAGCGAGTTGTCCCGGTTGCTTTCCAGGGCCAGGTCGCGCGATGGACGGCCGAAAAGGTCCAACTGGGCGGTGGTCACGGTGCCGTCGCCGATCTGCGTGGCGCGCGTGCCCTCGGGGTAGTTCGTGAAGGGCTCGGGGGCGCGGGAGGCGTATTTGTCGGGCACGCCGGTCACGTCGCACAGCGCGTCCGAGAGTTGCTCGGCCGTCAGGCGGCGCACCGGGTAGTGCGAAAACCAGAGGGTGTCGGCGCGGTTTTTCGGCGTGGAGAGGCTGCTGGCGGCGAAGGTGTCGCTCATCAGGATTTCGCGGGCCAGGGCGCGCAGGTCGTAGCGGCTTTTGATCAGTACGTCGGTCAGGTATTCCAGCAGGGGGGCGTTCGTGCAGGGGTTGTCCGCGCGCAGATCGTCGCACGGCTCGGTGATCCCGCGGCCCATGAACCAGAACCACATGCGGTTGGCCATCGCGCGGGCGAACTGGCGGTTCGCGTCCGAGGTGAGCCAGGCGGCGAAAGGGGCGCGGAAGTCGGTGCCCTTACCGAGCACGAGCTCTTTACCTGCGTCCAGCTTCACGGCAGAGAAAGGGGGCGGGGTATCCGTGTCGAGCCACAGGATCTCCTCCTTCCATTCGGAGGTCGCCTTGAATTTCACCTGGGTGAAGCATTGGCGCCAGGCGATGGGCGATCGGCGTTCGCCCAGGAAAAGCAGGGCGATGTTGTCGGCGTAGGCGGCCGGGGTGCGGTCCAAGCCGGTGCGGTAAAAGTTGGTTTGCGGGATGCGGAAGTTGCTGCCGGTGCCGGTCAGCAGTTCGCGTACGAAAGCGTCGTAAGGGGTATTGGCGCGGAAGTGATCCGTCAGCCATTTGTTGTAGGCCTGCACGGCGTTGGGCCACAGGTTGCTCGGGAATTCGGACTTGATGCGCAGCAGGTCGCCCCATTTGAGCGTGAGCATCTCCACGAAGCCCTCGCTGGCCAGCAGGCTGTCCACCAGGCGCGCCTTTTCGGGACTCTGGATGTAGCCGTAGGCTTGGGCGGCGGTGGGTATGCGGTCGGTGGCGACCAGGCAGGCGCGGCGCACGAAACGGGCGTCGCTGCATGGGGCCGACCAGGTCATGCCGTGTGCCTTGAGTTGGGTGGCGACCAGTTCGTCGATGGTCGTTGCACCCGTGTGCAGGGCAGCCAAAAGCGATGCCGCCGTAAGGATTTTTTTCATCGCATTATGAGCAGGTTAATGCGGCATTAAATATATGTATTATTATCATGCCACGATACGCGCGAGGGGCCAGGCAGCGAAAAATGGTGCTGAAATGCTACATTTGGTTACAAACGCGCATGTGCGGGATGGAGACCAGTCACGAAGAAGGGCAACCGCGAGGGTTGCCCCTACGATCCGCGCCAACGTGTGCGTCATCCCGACGGAGCGAAGCGACGAGGGAACTTCCACATAATTATAAGGAAGTTCCCTCGTCGCTTCGCTCCGTCGGGATGACGTTATTTTAGTTTGCTCTACTTCCGTCGTTAAGCAAAAGCTAAAACTACCTCTTCGACTTTGGATGGGGAATAGGGCTTGGAAATGATCTCGTTGCAGCCGCTCTCGCGCGCCCACTGGCGCTCCATGTAGAACGAGTTGGCCGTCACGCCGATGATGGGCACGCGGGTGGACATGGCGCGGATCTTCTGGGTGGCTTCGATGCCGCTCATCACCGGCAGCTGGATGTTCATCAGCACCAGGTCGGGCGCTTCCAGCACGTAGGCGCTCACGGCCTGCTCGCCGTCGCGGGCGCGCACCAGGTCGTAGGTACCGCCCAGCACCCCCTCCACGATCTTGTAGCTTTCGTCCGAATCCTCGGCCACCAGCACCTTCTTGCGGCGCAGCATGGCGTCCTTCACGTTGCCGATCTTCGTCTGCCCGGACTCGATGCGGTAAGGCAACGTGAAATAGAAGGTACTGCCCTTCCCCACCTCGGATTCCACGCCGATCTCGCCGCCCAGGCGCTCGATCAGGTTCTCGCTGATCGAAAGGCCCAGGCCCGTGCCCTGCGCGAAGTCGTCGACCTTTTCGAAACGGCCGAAGATCGTGGAGAGCTTCGCGGCCGGGATGCCGCGGCCGGTGTCCGTGACCGAGAAACGCAGGTGGTTACCCTGCTCCTCGACCTTTATGGCGATGCTGCCACTGGTCGTGTTTTTGATGGCGTTCGAGATGAAGTTGAAGAGCACCTGCATCACGCGCGTGCGGTCCGTGAAGACCTTGATGTTGTCCGGCATCGGCTCGGCGCGCAGCACCACGCCCGGTTTGACCTTCATCTCGTTGCTGCGCCAGACCTCCTGCACCAGCATGTTGATGTCGGTCTGTTCGAAGTTCATCTCCAATTTGCCGGATTCGATGCGCGACAAATCGAGGATGTCGTTGATCAGTTGCAGCATGATATCGTTGTTGCTGCGGATCACGTCGAGGTACTCGGCGCGCACGGCCGGGTCGTCCTCCATCGCCAGCACCTCGGCGAAACCGACGATGGCGTTGAGCGGCGTACGGATCTCGTGGCTCATGTTGGCCAGGAAGGCCGATTTCATCCGGTCGGCCTCCTCGGCGCGGCGGCGGGCGGCCAGCAATTCCTCCATGCGGCGCACGCGGTCGCCGATGTCCTGGATCAGCGCGAACACCTTGCCGTCCTCGAAGGGGACGATGCGGGCCTGGAAATAGTAGCGTACACTGTTGATGTCCAGGAAATACTCGATCTCCTTCATGTGGCCGCTGCGCAGGCACTCGCGGATATTGCTGATATAGAGCTCGCTCACCTCCTCCGTAAAGATCAGGCGGCCGTTCGAGCGCAACAACTCCTCGCGCGGGTGCAGCAAGGTCATCGCGTCGGGCATGATGATGTCGCGGAAATTGAAGTCGGCGTCGAAGACGAAGACGAAATTCGGAAGCGTGTTGACCAGTTTGCGGTACTGGACCTCGACGCCTTTCAGTTTCTCTTCCTGTTCGACCCGCTCCTGGCAGTTCTCCGTCATGCAGAGCACCCTGTCCAGGCCGGCGGCGAAGAAATGGTCGCGCAGCCAGACCGTGCCGCCGTCGCCGACCAGGCGGTAGCGCACCGTACAGGCGCCTGTGTCGCAGGTACGTGCCGTGGTGAAGGCGACCGAGAAGGCCTGGCGGTCATCCGGGTGGATCAGGCCGCGGTAGGCGTTCATGTCCGCGGCACCCGTGATCCCGACCCCTTCGAGGCCGAGCACGCTGAAATAGCCGTCCGAAAAACGGAGCGCGCCGCCGGCAAGCTCGCGTATCCCTATCCCGTTGGCGTGGAGCAACGCCAGCACCTCGCCGGCAGGTAATGTGAATTTTTCCGCCTGATCCATTTTTATATTTTTTTGCCGCTCACAAAGTTATAAAAAAAGGGAATGGTTATTCGCAATATATTCGGGAAGTTATGATATTTTTTCTCTTTGTCATTCTGAACGCAGTGAAGAATCTTGGTCGGAACAGTTGACTGAACACAGTCCGACCAAGATTCTTCACTGCGTTCAGAATGACAAAGAGAAGAAAGGCATCCTCGCGGATGCCTTTCAGAAGTTTTTATTTCCCCGGTGCGGGAGGGGCCGCGGTCGCGACCTCGGGCGTGTAGCGGTCGAAGATCGCCTCGATACGCGAAAGGAGTTCGTCGCGGCGGTAGTCGCGGGCGATCGAGTAGAGCACGCCCAGGTGCTGGAGTTTATCGTCAAACGCGTCGGCCACCAGATCGGCCTTGCGCCCCTTGAATTGGAAATAGTAGGCGATGTATTGTTCCAGTTCGGTGGCGTAGTCCGAGAGCATGGCGTCGCCCTTATCCATGGCGCCGGCCGTGTAGTACGCCTCGATCACCGGGATGGTCTGCACGTAACTGTTGCCGATCTGGCGGGTAGGCATCTCCGCCATCCCGCGGTCCAGCACCTCCACGGCGCGCAGCGAGTCGCCGCGGTCCACCAACGCCACGGCCAGGCGGGCGAAAGCGTTGCGCGTCTGCGAAACGGTGAAGTTATAGCGCGTGAAATAGTCGCAATAGACCCTCGGGTCTTTCACATTGCCGTAGCGGAATTTCTCCATCAGCAGCGGATAGACGTAATCCGGGTCGATGCGGCCGATGTTGGCCATGCTCTTGACCGGGGTGTGGATCGGCACCAGGCGGTAGGCGTAGCCGTCGAACTGCAGGTAGTCGCGCAGACCCAGCGCCTGAAGGCTCTGCGTCTGGGTGAAGTACAACGGGCGTTTCCAGTCGAAGGTGGCCAGCAGGTCGAGGAACATCATCTCGCCCTTGTCCAGCGTGCTCTTGTTGATATTCAAAAAGACCGTGTCCACGATCAGCTCGGCGTCTTTCTCCGCCACGATGCCCGAGGCCAGGACGTTCTGTTTGTTCACCGTCAGGGCCAGGCGCTTGGCGGGCAGGAAGTCCACCGTCGTGCTGGAGGCCAACTCGATGCGTGTGCGCGGGTCGTCGCTGCGGATGAAGTCGATCGCCTGGCGCAGGTCGACCGCCTTGCCGCTGAACACATCGTGCACGATGATGTAGTCGTTGGCGTTGACATACTTGCTGCGCGGCAGCGAGAAGGGCACGGCGTCGGATTCGTTCGAACGCACGCGCATCTCGTCGATGTACCAGTCGCCCATCAGGTAGCTCATGTTCATGATGCGCACGTCGGGACGGGTGTCCTCGACCTCCTGGTTATACCACAGCGGGAAGGTGTCGTTGTCGCCGTAGTTCATGATGATCGAATTGGGCAGGCACGATTCGAGGTAGTTCCAGCCGATGTCGCGGCAGACGTAGCGGTGCGAGCGGTCGTGGTCGTCCCAGTTCTGGGCGCACAGGATCACCGGCACGCAGGCGCACACCAGCGTGGCCACACCGGCCAGCGCGGGCGACTCTTTCTTGAAGAGTTGCGCAAGCGTGTCCCCGAGCCACATCACCCCGAAGCCGATCCAGATGCAGAAGGCGTAGAACGCCCCCGCGAAGACGTAGTCCCTCTCGCGCGGCTCCGAGGGGTTGGTATTGAAGTAGACCACCAGCGCAACGCCCATCAGGATGAAGAGCATCAGCACCACGGTGAAATTCTTCGTATCGCGGCCCAGGTGGTACAAAAGGCCGATCAGGCCCAATATAAAGGGTAAGAAATAGTAGGTGTTGCGCGCCTTGTTGTTGGCCATCTCGTCCGGGAGGTTGTCCTGCGGGCCGAGGTGGAACTGATCGATAACTTTTATGCCCGAAAGCCAGTTGCCGTCGGTGATCTCGCCGAAGGATTGCACGTCGCTCTGGCGGCCGACGAAGTTCCACATGAAGTAGCGGACGAACATGAAATTGACCTGGTACGAGAAGAAATACTGCAGGTTCTCCCCGAAAGTGGGCACGGTGACCATCCGGTTCTCGCCCTCGTCCCTATCCTTGAAGAGGACCTTGCGGCCCTCGATATCCACCCAGCGTTTGTACCCCTCGATGTGTTCCTCGCGCGAAGACCACATGCGCGGGAAGAGGAATTCGAAGCCGGGGGCGTACTTATGTCCGGTGATCGTTTTGATTTTGTGATATTTACCGTCGTCGCCCACGAAGTAACTGCTGCCCTCCACCATCTCCACCGGGGGCGAGGAATAGTAGGGACCTTTGATCAGCGGGCGGCTGCCGTACTGGTCGCGGTTCAGCAGCGAGTAGAGGGCGTAAGGGTTATCCGGGTTGTTGCTGTTCATGGGGGGGTTGGCCGAGGCGCGGATGAGCACCGAGGCGTAGCTGCCGTAGCCGAGCATGATCACCGAGCAGCAAAGCAATATAGTATTCAGCAGCACCTTGCCGCGTTTGTGGGTATACCACACGCTCCAGATCAGCAGGCCGAACAGCAGGAAGACGTAGATCGTGATCCCGGCGTTGATCGGCATGCCCATGCCGTTCATCATCCGGTCGAACCAGGCGCCGATCAGCACCGAGTAAGGGATGATGATGCCGTTGATCGCGGTCAGGATGACGGCGGCGACCAGCAGCGCCTTGACCACGCCCCAGGCCGTGACGGTCGGGTATTTGCGGAAATAGTAGACCATCACGATGGCCGGGATGGCCAGCAGGTTGAGGATGTGCACCCCGATCGAAAGGCCCATCAGGTAGGCGATCAGGATCAGCCAGCGGTTGCTGCGCGGCTCGTCCGCCACGTTTTCCCACTTGAGGATCGCCCAGAAGACCACCGCCGTGAAAAGCGACGACATGGCGTAGACCTCGCCCTCGACGGCCGAGAACCAGAACGTGTCGGTAAACGTGTAGGCCAGCGAACCGATCAATCCCGCGCCCAGGATGGCCCAGGTCTGGTAAGGGGTCAGCTCCTCCTCCGTGCGGCCGTAGAGGCGGCGCGCCAGGTGGGTGATCGTCCAGAACAGGAACAGGATCGTAAAGGCGCTGCACAGGGCCGACATGGCGTTCACCATGATCCCCGCGTTGGCTCCCGTCACCCCGAAGATCGTGAAGATGCGCGCGATCATCATGAACAGCGGCGCCCCGGGGGGGTGGCCGACCTCCAGCTTATAGGAGGTGGCGATGAACTCGCCGCAGTCCCACAGGCTCGCCGTGGGCTCGATGGTCATCAGGTATGTGAATGCGCTTACGGCGAATGCCAGCCAGCCTACGATGAGGTTCAGCTTGCGGAAATTATTCATAGCGGACGTTTTTGTGCCTTATCCGGCAAAAGTACGAAATTTTTCCGAGCGGCTGAAGAGGCTGCATGCTTTTTGTATATATTTGCCAAAGATTAAAGATATTGATCATGGAAAAAACGAAAAGCGCCGGAAGCGTGGCGCGCAAGATACTTTACTGGTTCGTGGGGATCGTCGTTGTGGCCTTCGCCATATTCGTTTATGTGCGGTTCTACTTCGTTTTCGGCGAGGGGGTTAAGTCGGGACAGTTGAATTTTATCGTGCGCAAAGGGTATGTTTTCAAGACGTATGAGGGGCGTATGATCCAGGTGGGGTACAAGTCCGACCAGGGGACGATCCAGTCCAATGAATTCGAGTTTTCCGTTACGGATAAGGCCGTGGCCGAGGAGTTGCAGACTAAAAGCGGGATGGTGATGGACCTGCATTATAAGGAGTATCTCGGCCGTTTGCCCTGGCGCGGGATGAGTAATTATGTGGTGGACAAGGTGGAGCGGACGCATGAGGCGCCGGCGCAACAGGCACCTCCGATCGACTTTCCGGCTACGGGGCAGTAAAGATGTATCGGCCGTTGTGGCCGTTGTAGGGGCACCCCTTGTGGGTGCCCTATTGTTTTTGGCTGTTTTGGCCGACGAGCGCAGGGCCGGGATCGCCTACGGGCGACCGTACTTTTTTGCTTGACCAAAAAAGTAGGCAAAAAAGTCAAGGCGCCGGGCCAACCCGCTTTGGCGTCCGCTCCGGGCCATCGCGCAGACCGGCAATAACGATTCGGCCAACGTCCACACGTCATCCCGTGCGAGCGTATCGACGAGGGATCTTCGTTATTTTGTAATCGGAAGATCCCTCGTCGCTTCGCTCGCTCGGGATGACGTTAAAAAAGACGAGCGCCGGCCATAACATGCCGGCGCGCGATTTATTTGGGTGGGTGGGTTATTCTAACACATCTGAACACAGGATGCGGCCG
>JAVBPS010000103.1:0-13509 GCA_031549495.1 Rikenellaceae bacterium
GCCTCCTGCTCGTCATATTGCTCCTGGGCGCGCTCCACCAGGGAGACCACGTCGCCCATGCCGAGGATCCGGTCGGCCATGCGCTCGGGATGGAACACCTGCAGGGCGTCCATCTTCTCGCCCATGCTCATGAACTTGATCGGCTTTCGGACCACCGAGCGGATCGAAATGGCCGCCCCGCCGCGCGTATCGCCGTCCAGCTTGGTCAGCACCACCCCGTCGAAATCCAGCCGCTCGTTGAACTCGCGCGCGGTGTTCACCGCATCCTGGCCGGTCATCGAGTCGACCACGAAGAGCGTTTCCGAGGGTTTCACTGCCTTCTTGATCGCCGCGATCTCCTGCATCATCGCCTCGTCCACGGCCAGGCGGCCCGCGGTATCGACGATCACCGTGCTGAGCCCCTTCGAACGGGCATATTTGATCCCGTTCTCGGCGATCTGCACGGGATTTTTATTTCCATCCTCGGTATAAACCTCCACGCCGACCTGCTCCGCGAGCACTTTCAATTGCTCGATGGCCGCCGGACGATAGACGTCCCCCGCCACCAGCAACACCCCGCGCCCGCGCTTGCTTTTGATCATCTGCGCGAGCTTCCCGGTGAACGTGGTCTTACCCGACCCTTGCAGACCGGCGATCAGGATCACCGCGGGATTGCCTTCCAGTTTGATGTCCGTCGCCGTGCCACCCATCAGCGCGGCCAGCTCGTCGCGCACGATCTTGGTCATCATCTGCCCCGGCTTGACGGCCTTGAGCACGTCGGAGCCCAACGCCTTGACCTTCACCTCGTCCGTAAAAGTCTTGGCGACCTTGTAGTTGACGTCGGCGTCGATCAGCGCGCGGCGGATCTCCTTGAGGGTCTCGGCGACGTTGATCTCGGTGATGCGTCCCTCGCCCTTGAGTATTTTGAATGACCTTTCTAACTTGTCTGTTAAATTCTCGAACATCAGCGTGCGGATTTTTAATGCGCAAAGGTAGCGATTTTCTATACAAATAAAAAGCCCGCCACAAGGGCGGGCCTATGCTTGCCGGGACAGGCTATTTTATATCCAACGTAAACTGCACATCGGCATCTTCCGGGATCGCGGGCACCAGCACGGCCACTTGCCAGCGGGGTGCGTCATGGGTTGCCAGCAACTGCATTTCAACCTTGTATTCATACCGCCCGCCGCCCGTATAAGTCAGGCTTTTCCCGGCACAGCGAATGCCCTGATTGCTCACCCCGGCCACCAGCAGGATCGAGTAGTGCTCCAGGTCGAGGTAACGCTCCTGCTCTTCGCCCCACGCCGCAAATCGCATGAAATCATCCGGCGTGCGGATCACGTGCAGCACGTTCGGCTCCACGTTGTTCCACTGCGAAGGTTTCCCGGGCCATGAATCGTAGCAGGGCTGCCCCCAACGGATATCCTCCGTCGTTTTCGCCGTTTTGGAAACTACATTTTTCAGTACGTATTTCTGCCCGGGGCCATCATAGCATACCAGGATATCCGAAGGGAATATAATATCGTAAACATCCAGCCTGAGCACATATTCATATCCCGGTTCATATTCGAATCCTTCGATCCCCCGGCAGGCATTCCAGTTACTCCCCGCGTCCGTACGCATCATCATGCAAGGCCCCGGCACCGAGATCACACCGATATAAACCCCCTCTTCCGAGGCGACCGTCACCGTCTGCGTGGCCCGGAACCGGTAAGTGATCTCGCGCGAAGGCATTTCATCCTGCGCACAGCCGTACACCAAAAAAGCCAACGCCCCCGCAACGGCAAAAATGATTTTTTTCATAATCCGGGTATTTAATCGTAAGATGCACGAAAAGGGCCGTACGTTGCATGTCCAGACAGAAAAATTACCCGACGACCAACATCTCCTCGTACAGGTCCTCCATCCGTTCGCGCAGATGCAGCACCGCGTAATGCTTACGCGAAAGCAGCGTAGCCTGCCCCACGCCCGTCTCCGCCTCGATCTCGCGGATGCTCTTGCCCTGCATTTCAGTCTGCTCGAACACCTCGCGTTGCGGGACGGGCAGTTCCGAGAGCGCCTCTTCCAACCGCTCCCAGACCAACGTCTTCATATAATCGTCCTCGGGCGTGGTCCCGTCGCCGGCCAGCAGTTCACCCAGCGCGCCCAACACCTCGCCCTCCTCCGAAGTCCACGAGGGCAGTTGCTCCTCGCGTTTCTTTCGGCGGGTGTCGACGATGCGGTTGCGCGCCACGCGGTAGAGCCAGGCGGCCACGTTCTCGATCGGATTGAGCACCTCGTCCAGCCGCGCGTATTGGTAAAAGACCTCCTGCACGATATCCTCGGCCTCTTCGGCCGAGGATACGCGCTTGCGGATGAACGCCTTCAGGCGGTCGTAGTATGTCGCTGCGGCGCTGGTCACTACTCTTGCTGCGGTTGTTGCGGCGGGGTGGCCGGACGGCAGAACGGGTGGTGCGAACGCATGAACTCGGCGCGCTGCTCGGCGGTCATGCTCATCCACTTTTTACGCATCCGGCGGCCGCCGTGGTGGCCGCCATGGCCGCCCTTACCGAAGCCGCCGACCAGCAGGCGGCCCAACGCCATCAGGCCCAACGCCTGCCAGTAAGTGATCGTCCCCAGGGTGAAGATCGCGGGGATCAGCCAGTTCCACAACAGCATCGTAGCCAGGCCGAGGGCGGCCAGACCCACTATGCAGACTAAAAAGAATTTAAAACGGTGCGCTTTCATGATATTTGATTTTTATGATTGCTATTATTGATGACGAACACCGCTTGTAAATATTTTATGAAGTTGAGAAGTTTTGGGGTTTTGTCATTCAGAGCGAAGCGAAGAATCTTGGTTGGGCTGTGTACAGAACAATTTTGACCAAGATTCTTCGCTGCGCTCTGAATGACAAACCATTCGTAGGGGCACCCCTCGCGGGTGCCCTATAAACGTCATCCCAAACGCATGCAAGGGAATTACCTTATAGAAAAATAAAAGGCCTATTCCAAACGAATCCCGACCACCTGCCCCCTTACGGCCACCGTTCCCGGCGAGGCCGACTGCGACACCACGCGTCCGCGCCCCGAAAAACTCACCTTGACCCCCGTGCGTTCCAACAGATAGACCGCCTCTTTGAGTCCCATGCCGACCACGGACGGAATCCGTCCCGCCTCGATCCCTACCGGCGCAAACTGCAGCGAAGCGCTGTCCGCCTTCACCACACCCCACTCCTTCGACCCTTTTTCGGCCATGAGCGGCAGCGACAATTTCGAAGCCACAGCCTTCACATCCTCCACGCGCCCGCCCTTGACCGGCACCATGCCCGTGGCAGGCTCGACCCCTTCGGAGACCTTCTCATGCCAGGCGGCCTGCGAGGCGAACACCCGGTCGGCCACCGCCCGGAACACCGGCCCCGAGAGCGTCGCCCCGTAGAACGTCTTGTAATTCCCGAGCCCGTAAACCGTCTGCATCACCACGATGCAACTGTATTTCGGCTTATCCGCCGGAAAATACCCCACCATCGTGGCGATATAGCGCCGCTCGCCGCTCGGCCCGACATACCCGCGGGTGCCGAACGCCACCTGCGCCGTGCCGGTCTTGGCCGCCACCTTATAGTATTTATTCTTGAGCACCCCGGCCGTCCCCTCGTCCACGACTTTTTCCAGCGACTCGCGCACGAAATCCAGCGTCCGCGGCGTGCAAACCTGGTCGACGATCGTCTGCGAACGGAACGTACGGATCGTCTCCCCGTACTGCCTCAACTCTTTCACCAGCAACGGACTGACCATCTTCCCCCCGTTCGCGATGGCATTGTACAACGCCAGCGTGCGCATCGGCGTGATCTCGAACGAATAGCCGTAAGCCATCTTCTCCAGCGTCAGGTTCTTCGTCCAATACGTATCCCCCGGATGGCGGATCACGGGCGCGACGCTCCCCTGTATCTGCACCTGCAAAGGCTTGTCCAGCCCGATCTTACACACATGGTCGACGAACCGCTTGGGATCATTCCCATAAAGCCGGTGCACCGACTTCGAAAACCCGATATTGGAAGAGACCTCGAACACCCGCCTGAGGGTGATCGGCGCCGGCATCGCATGGTCGTCCACCACCCACGCCTTGCCGACCCACGCCTTGCCGCCCTCCGTGTCGATCACGTCGTCGAGCGACATCCCCCCGTCATCGAGTAATGTGATGAGCGTGGCGAGCTTAAATGTCGACCCGGGTTCCATATTGCGCCCGATGGCATAGTTCATATCGTCCGAGATCGACCCATCGCGATGGCGCGTGAGGTTGCTGATGGCATGGATCTCACCCGTGGCGACCTCCATCAGCACCACGGCCCCCCACTCGGCGTTCATCGTCTCCAACTGGCGGCGCAACTCGCGCTCGGCCACGTCCTGCAAATCCACGTCGAGCGTGGTGATCACGTCGATTCCGTTGACCGGTTCGCGGTTCTCGGGATCCTGCACCGGCACCGCCGCGATCCCCGAGATACTCTGCATCAGCGTGTTGCCGTCCGTGCCGCGCAAGTATTGGTCGAACGCCCCCTCGATGCCGCGCAACTGGATGGTCGTGTCGCGGTTCAGCCGCCCGATGGTGCGTTCGGCCAGCGACCCGTTGGGGTGGCTGCGCACGTTGACCTCCTCGATCTTCGAGCAGCCGCGCACGGGGATATGCAGGATCACGGCCACCTTCTTGCCTCTCTTGTCCAACCGCTTGATATTCAGAAGCGGCAACCGCATCATCTTCTCAAGTTCCGTATAACTCGCCAGCCGCGGGTTGATCCTCAGGTTGCGGTTGCGCCGGCGGTCGGCCCGCGCGTCCATGATCATCTTTTTATAAGCCGCCGCCGAACGGTCGCCGAAAATATCCGCCAACCCCCGGGCAAGCGTATCGGCCTGGGCGTTAAAAATTTCCAGCGCGCGGGCGTTCAGCGCCGCATGGTTTTTCAGGCGCGCTTTCGTCTGCTCGTCGATGGCCTTATTGAGCTTCCGCTCCTTGGGGTGGAGCTTCTTTTCAGCGAGCGCCGCAGCCCGGATCTCACTGCGCGCCATGTTCTTCATGGTGGTGTCGATGATCTCGGCGGCGAAGTCGATCCGCACGTCGAACATCGGGATGGTGGTGGCCAGCGTCCGCCCGTCGCGCGCCACGATATCGCCCCTCAGGGCGGGAATATCGACCCGCTTGTAGACCACCTCGGCCGCCCGGCGGCGCAGATCGGCGCTGCCCGGCCCGTACTGCGTGTAAAGGATCTTGCAGAAGACGCCCACCCCCATCAGCACGAACAGCACATAGAGCCACCGCACCCTGATCAGGATGTCACGCTTGATGGGTGAAGGTTGCTTGGCCATTATTTGTCGATGATCTTAGGGGGTGTGAGGGCTTCTTCGAGCACGATCCCGCGCTCACGCAACTGCTCGATGATGTGGCTCTGGCGCGTGTAGCTCATGCGGCGCGAGGAGGTCTCCAGCGCCTTGGCGCGCAACGCCTTGACCTCCCGCTGCAACTCGGCCTCGCGGCGGTGCAACTGCTGCATGCGGAAGACGCTCGATATGTAAAGCAGCATCAGGAACGCCACCAGGATCATGTAGGGGTACGCGCGCCTGACCTCCGCCCGCGTCAGGATGCTGCCCGAAAGCAGCATGCCGATATATTGCTTGGTGCGCGAGACCAGCCGCTCCTCCGGTTCGGCAAACGAATCGGGCTCTTCCGGCTGCGGCTCGGGCTCGGGTTGCGCCGCCCGCAACGGCTCCCGGCGCGCCTTCGCGGCCGGCTTCCTATCCTCGAACTGCTCATCCGGATCGAACGGGGGATCGCTGTCGGGATCATGCTCCGCGACCGCCTCAACCCGTTCCACCCCGAACGGATCGGGATCGAAAGAGTCGACACGGCGGGGCCGGGACCGCGGCATTTCGCGCGCGTCCTCTTCCTTTTCCCACTCGGGATCTATGATAACTTCCTTCGACATATCCCTTTTTCCGCCGTTGTCATTCTGAACGAAGTGAAGAATCTTGGTCGGGCTGTGTCCAGCCCAGTCCAGCCCAATTCCGACCAAGATTCTTCACTGGCGTTCAGAATGACAAACAGCATTATGGCAATCCATCACAATTTCATCGCCGCCCGCAGTTTCGCGCTCCGCGACCGCGGATTGCGCTCTTCCTCCTCAGCCGAGGGCACGACGGCCTTGCGCGTAACAATTTCGAACGGCGTCTGCACCCGTCCGAAAAAATCCTTCTCCACCTCGGACGAGAACGTCCCGCCACGCATAAAATTCTTCACCAGCCGGTCCTCGAGCGAGTGGTACGAAATGACCACCAGCCGCCCGCCCGGCTTCAATACCTTCAAACTCTGCTCCAGCGCCATCTTCAACGCCTCCATCTCCCCGTTCACCTCGATGCGCAACGCCTGGAACAACTTCGAAAGGTATTTATTCGCATCCGCCTTCGGCGTACACGGCTTCACTGCCTCAACCAGTTGAGCGATCGTCTCCAGCGGCCGCACTTCCCGCGCCCGCTCGATGCAATTCGCCGTTTTATAGGGCGTGTCGATCTCCCCCCAATCCCTGAGCACCCGCTGCAACTCGGCGTTCGTATAGGTATTCACGACCTTCGCCGCCGTCAACTCCCCGCCCCGGTTCATCCGCATATCCAGCGGCCCTTCTTCGTACCGGAACGAAAACCCCCGCCCCGGCGTATCGAAATGGTGCGACGAAACCCCCAGGTCGGCCAGCACCCCATCCAGCGGCCCGAACCCCGCCTCGCGCAAAGCCCCGCGCATAAAGCGGAAATTGGACCGGATAAAAGTAAACCGCTTGTCATCCGGCACATTCCCCGCCGCGTCGGCATCCTGGTCGAATCCCGCGAGCCGCCCCTTCTTCCCGAGCCTCTCCAGGATTGCACGCGAATGCCCGCCACCCCCGAAAGTCAGGTCGGCATAAACCCCGTCGGGCTTAATATCAAGAAGTTGCATAGATTCCTCCAGCAACACAGGCACATGGTATCCGCTCATCCGGGCAAGGGTCATCTAATCGGTCGTAAAGATATATTTTTTTCGTTCCCTTTTCAAGTGCATTCCGTTTCATTCTATTAACAATGCGTCCGGACGGTTGCAGAAAGCCCGCATTTTATTATATTTGTCCACGCAAAGAACCAAATTCGCACAAAACGATGCAAGTCGACCTGGCCCAGGTATTGAAAGACAAAAACCCCGCCGCCGCCCGCTGGGTGCCCCGGTGCGCGGTCAACTACCTGAGCCGCGTGGTGCACCTGAAAGAGGTCAACCGCTACCTGGCCGAGTTCGGCGACCTGCCGACCATCGAGTTCGTGCGCGCCTGCCTGAAAGAGATGCACATCACCTACCACGCCGAGGGCATGGAGCGCTTAGACCCCGCCGGGCGCTATATCTTCGCCTCGAACCACCCCTTCGGTGGGGCGGACGGCCTGATGCTGGCGGACGAGGTGTCGAAGCGCTTCGGCGAGGTGCGCGTGGTGGTCAACGACATCCTGATGAACCTCACCCCGCTGGCCCCGATCTTCGTGCCGGTCAACAAGCACGGCCGCCAGAATCCCGAGTACGCCCGCCTGTTCAGCGACGCCTTCGCCTCCGAGGTGCCGATCATCACCTTCCCGGCGGGCCTCTGCTCACGCCGCATCAAAGGGGTGGTCACCGACCTTCCCTGGAAACCCAACTTCATCCGCCGCGCCGTGGCCGACCGCCGCGACGTGGTGCCGGTCTACTTCGAAGGCGAACTCTCGAACCGGTTCTACCGCATCCACTCCCTGCGCAACGCCGTGGGGATCAAAGCCAACATCGAAATGCTCTACCTGGTGGACGAAATGTTCCGCCAGTCGGGCCGCGACTTCCGCATCAGCATCGGCGAGAGCGTCCCCTGGCAGAGCTTCACCGACGGCCGCCGCCCCGCGATCTGGTGCGAGGATATCCGCCGCCGCGTCTACGCGATGCGATAGCGCCGATTTTAAATTTTTTGTCATTCAGAGCGAAGCGAAGAATCTTGGTCGGGCTGTGTGCAGAACAATTCGGACCAAGATTCTTCGCTTCGCTCTGCATGACAAAAAGCCGCAGAGAACGATCACAAAAACATTAAACCGCGGCACCGGTTTTGTTTTTATGCTAAAATCGTTACTTTTGTGAGTCCAACGCAAAAATGACCCACCCGATAATAGATCCCGTCCCCAGAGAACTGATCGAGAGCGAACTGACTCCCGACCGGTTGCTGCGTTACACCAATAACGCCGGAAACATTATCTACGTGGTCGCCGCGCCCGACTGCCCGCACACCATGCAGGAGATCGGCCGCCTGCGCGAACTCTCGTTCCGCGACGCGGGCGGCGGCACCGGCCAGGCGGTGGACATCGACGAGCACGACCTGGCCGCAGACGGCTATAACCAACTGATCGTCTGGGACCCCACAGCAAGAGAGATCGTCGGCGGCTACCGCTTCATCATCTGCCGCACGACCCATCCCAAGCACCTGTCGACCGAACATTACTTCCGTTTCAGCGACCGTTTCCGCACCGAATTCCTCCCCTGGACCATCGAGCTGGGCCGTTCGTTCGTGCAGCCCGCCTACCAGGGCACGCGCCTGAGCCCGAAGGGCATTTACGCGCTGGATAACCTCTGGGACGGCCTGGGCGCGCTGATCGTGCGCAACCCCGATATGCGCTATTTCCTGGGTAAAGTCACCATGTACGGCGACTACAACAGCGCGGCACGCAACATCCTGGTCTACTTCCTCCAAAAATATTTCCCCGACCGCGACCACCTGGTCGATCCGATCTACCCGATCGAGCTGAACATGGACCGCGCCGGGATGGCCGCCCTGTTCAACGGCGCCACCTACGAGGAGGACTCCAAAACGCTGATCCGCGAGATCCGCTCCCGCAACGAGAACATCCCCCCGCTGATCAACTCCTACATGAGCCTCTCGCCCTCGATGCGCGTTTTCGGCACGGTCTGCAATCCGGATTTCGGCGACGTCGAGGAGACCGGCATCCTGATCACGATCGAGGACATCTATCCTAAAAAGACGGAGAGGCATACCAAAAACCTGTAGGCAGCCATCTTCCGAGCAAACTAAATCATTGGAAACGCAGTTTCCACAAAAGTTTTTGGCGCCGCTTTTTTCAAAAAGCGGCCAAACAACTGATCCGAAGGGGGGAAAAAGAAGGGGAAGTCAAATAATGACTTCCCCTTCTTTTTCCCCCCTTCAGATCAGTTCACCAGCGGCAGGAAGGAATAATTCTTCGAATACCCCATCATCTGGGCCGGATAATTTTCCGGATACTCGATCTTGATATCGATGATGCGGCCGCCTTCCATGACGGGCTTGTATTCCGGATTGACGAACCCGGCGTAGGGCTCGATATTGAGCTTGGCGTAACGCTCCAGCACCTGCGCATGCCATGCGGGGTCGATCTTCACGGCGTAGGTCTCCACGAGGGCCTTGCCGGCTTCGTAGTCGCCCGTGGACTTGATGCGCTGGATCTCGCGCAGCAACTGGCCGAACAGCGAGCGCAACGCCTCGTAGTCGTTGACCACCACGTAATCCTTCCCGTTCTTGCTGACGATCTCGATCACATTCCCCTCGCGCCCGTGCTCGTAGCACCACGTGGCGATCAGCTTGCGGTTGCGCATGTGCGCCTGCTCGACGTTCTTCCCCGGCTCGATGCGCACCAACTGGGTCTGCAACCCGTTCATGATGTAATTGGCATACTCCGCCTTGTAGACATCCTGCGAGGGGACGATCCCCATCTTGATCAGCTTCGGGTCGGCCAGGTAGTAGAGCGCGAAAAGGTCCGCGCGCGACTCCTCGATGGCCGAGCCGTAATTCTTCATTTCGTCGCCCTTGACCCCTTCCGCAAGCTGTCCCGAGCCGTGGCCCAGGCACTCGTGCAGGTCGGTGTGCAACGCCCCGGCCAACGCGCCGTAACGCTTCACCCGCTGGCGGTCGTCGTCGCGCAGCATGAACTCCTCGAGCAGCCCGCTGCCGCGCGCCACCTCGTCATAGGCATCCGTAATGTTCTGTATGGTCACCGATTTCGAACCGTAGTCGCGGCGGATCCAGTCGGCATTCGGCAGGTTGATCCCGATGGGCGTGGCCGGGTAGCAGTCGCCGCCCAGGATGGTCACGTTGATCACCTTGGCCGACACGCCTTTCACCTTTTTCTTCTTGTAGATGCTGTCCACCGGGCTGTTGTCCTCGAACCACTGCGCCTCGGCGCTGATGGCCTCGGTGCGCTTGGTCGCCTCGGGATCCTTGTAGTTCACGATCGCCTCCCACGAGGCTTTGTAGCCGAGCGGATCGCCATACGTCTCCGTAAACCCGTTCACAAAGTCGATATGCGAGACCGTATCCTGCAACCAGTTGATATTGAAGCGGTCGAACTCGCGCAGGTCGCCCGAACGGTAATAGGCGATCAGGCTTTTGATACTCTGCTGCTGCGGCCCCGAGGCCAGCGGCAACGCCTTTTCCAGCCAGAGCACCACCTTCTCGATGGCGGGCGAGTACATGCCGCCCACACACCACACGCGCTCGGTGAGCTTACCGCCGCGCTTGACCAGCTTGCTGTTCAGCCCGTAGGAGATGGGGGTCGTGTCGGCCGGATTGGCCATGCGGGCATAGAAATCCTCAGCCTCGGCCTGGGTGACGCCCTCGTAATAGTTCATCGCCGAGCGGGCGAGCATGTCGATCCCCTCGCGCTGGTCGACCCTTTTGGCATAGAGCTTGGGATCGAAAATGGCGGGCTTGACCACCGACAGCAACCCTTTGAGCGATCCGAATCCGTCCGGGAACGACTCGGCCGGGGTAACGGCGACGAGCGAATCGAAATAGGCGGAGGTGAATTCGGGCACGAATTTATCGCCCGAATAGTGGTGGTGGATGCCGTTGGCGAACCACACTTTCTTGAGGTATTTCTCGAACGAGGCCCAACGGCGGTCGCCGTGGTCGGCCTTGGCGTGCTCGTAAATGGCCTCGAGCGTGCGGCGGATGGGCAGGTTGTAACGGAAATTCTGGTCGAAGATGATATCGCGCCCCGAGAGCGCCGCCTCATTGAGGTAATAGATCAGCATCTTATCTTCCAGCGACATATTTTCGAATCCGGGCACTTTATAGTGCAGCACCTTCACATCGTCGAAACGGTCGACGATCCATTTGAAGCCGTCGTCATTCGCTTTTTTGTCGCCCGAACAGAACATCAGGCCCGCACCGGTCATCGCCATAAATATGATAGTAAACAATTTTTTCATGGACGGAAATTTTTGTGGGACTACAAAGGTACACCTTTCCGCGGAATAATCTACCCCCGGAGTTTTATTTCCCACAAATAAGCCCTATTTTTAACGCAAATTCGCTGCCATTATGAAAAAACCGATTCTTTTATGGGTCGCACTCTCCCTTGCGGGAATGCTCAGCGCCCAAACCGCCCTGCAACCCATCGTGTTGGACAAGCCGGACCTCGAGCGCGGCAAGACGGTCATGCAGGCCCTCAACGAACGGAAATCCACCCGGGAGTTCGCCGCTAAAGATCTCTCGCAAGCCGACCTGTCCGACCTGTTATGGGCCGCCACCGGCATCAACCGCCCCGACGGCAGGCGCACCAACCCCACGGCCATGAACAAGCAGGAGATCGAAGTCTACGTCTGCACGGCCCGGGGAAGCTACTTTTACGACGTAAAAGGACACAAGCTGCTCCCGCTGACCGAAGGCGACGCCCGCCCGCTGGACAAAGCGCCCGTGAACCTGGTGATCGCCGGCCCCGTGGATTTCCGCTTCACGGACGTCGACGCCGGCATCGTCTCGCAGAACATCTCGATCTTCTGCGCCGGCGTAGGCCTGGCGACGGTCCCCCGCGCAAACATGAACCACGAGGCGTTGAAAAAAGCGCTCAAGCTGGATGAGAGCAAAAAATTAATCCTCAACCATCCGGTGGGCTATTTTGTGCAATAAGATGAGTCCCTCATCTTATTGCACAAAATAGCCGTTCCGCTGCGCTGGCATATTAACGGGCGAAAAAGACCGCCCGTTTTCCTCCTCCTGGCGGGACATAGTCCAAACAAAAAGACGTTTGGCCTCTGTTCCCGCTGCGAGCGTCGGTTCCCCCCTGCCCCCCTTTGGAAAAGGGGGGTGCGCCCGGCCAACGCACCCTTTGCTCTACACGGCCTCAGACACGCTTCGTCATGTCGAGCGTTAGTCGAGACATCTCAAACGGGCTGTCTGAGATGTCTCGGCTAACGCTCGACATGACGCGCAGAGAACGGTGGTAGCCGAAGGCGGGGTGAGAAGGGATGAGCGGCGGCCAAAGTGCGTTGGATTGTGCGATGGCCCCGAGCGGACGCCAATGCGGGGTGGCCCGGCGCCATGAAGCGGGAGGCTTGGGCCCCGCCAGGGTTTTCGGGGGACAAAGGGCGGAAACTGGAACTGTGGAAGCGAAGCGTGTGCAGAGGGCCTGTGCGGCGCGGGGGCCCTGCGCTTGTGGAATTTCCGGCCGACTGCCCCGAAAACCCGTAAGCGGGTAAGCCGGGAGCGCGGCGCCTTGATTTTTTTGCTTACTTTTTTGATCAAGCAAAAAAGTAAGTCGCCCGTAGGCGATACCGG
Organism: Rikenellaceae bacterium; assembly: GCA_031549495.1. Classification (GTDB taxonomy): domain Bacteria; phylum Bacteroidota; class Bacteroidia; order Bacteroidales; family Rikenellaceae; genus JAVBOW01. The sequence continues at coordinate 12,581 of JAVBPS010000103.1, forward strand.
CCCTGCGACCGTCGGCCAAAACAGACTCGTGCCTTCAGCCGGAGAAGAGTGACGAAATTACACAACGATCAAAAACAAATGATAATAACCATATTAGCAAGCCTGATCCTCTGGTCAGCCCCTCCGCCCACGGGCGACACCGCCGCCTGGCAAACCGATTCGAACACAACGCTGGAAGCGGCCCTGGAGGGCTCCTCGGCCCCCGACTCCCTCCTGCGTTCGCTGACGCTGGTGCCAGTCGCCTACTGGGGCTTCGACTCGCTGCCCCACCGGGGCCAGATCGTGGTGCGCGCCGACCTGCAGGCCGATGTGCAGACCATTTTCGACAGCCTGTTCCAGTGGCGTTTCCCGGTGGAAAGCGTGATCCCCGTGCGGTTCGACCTGCCCGACAACCGCACCACGATGGAGACGATGAACAACACCTACGGCTTCCACTACCGCGTGGTCGAGATCACCCGCAGCACCAAACTGTCGAACCACTCCTACGGCACCAGCATCGACATCAACCCCTTCCAAAACCCCGCCATCCTGCGCGACGGACGCATCCTGCCCGAAGGAGCGGCTTTCAACCCCTCGGCTCCGGGAACCCTCACTGCGGATTCCCCCGTGGTAAAATTGTTCCGCCGTTTCGGCTGGGAATGGGGAGGAAGCTGGACCAGCCTGAAAGACTACATGCACTTCGAAAAAAAGAGCGCCCAAAAGGGCACTCCATAACGCAGTTTCCGAGTAAGGGCGCCCTTCACAGGCAGCTCTGGTCGGAAGATCGTAACAAATCAGATAATAGATAAATTACCCATGCATTAAAATGCATGGGTTTATTTGAAAGAATGAATTCTTTTTCGTCATGTCGAGCGTTAGTCGAGACATCTCAAACCGTCTGTCTGAGATGTCTCGACTAGCGCTCGACATGACAACAAAATGCCGCAGCA
>JAVBPS010000072.1:0-22120 GCA_031549495.1 Rikenellaceae bacterium
GTCTCGGCTAACGCTCGACATGACGCGCGCACGTTGGTTTGATTAAAGATAAACTTCAGGGATGCCCCACCCGGTTTTTACATTGATCCATTGTTCCGGCACAGCCCGACCAAGATTCTTCGCTTCGCTCTGAATGACAAATAATGCGGTTTAGCGGATTTTATTGGCTAACTCGCTCAGTTTCTTTTCCGCATTGCGCATGCGGGAATCCATGTCGGACAATTTCCTTTCCGCCTCGCCGAGCTTTTTGTCGAGGATTTTGGCGGTCGTTTCCAACTCCTTGATCCGTTTGTCCATGTCGGGCACGGTCGCATCCGTGCTGTAGGTGAAGGAGTAGCTTTTGTAGGATTTCATGAGCCGGTCCATCTCTTCCGAATAGCTCTTGAATTTGGTTTTCAGGTCTGTCATCTCCCTTTGGAGGGTCTCGGTGGAGGGCGACTGCCCGCGCATGTCCTGGACATGCAACAGGGCGAAGGCCAGTAACAACAAGGCGGTTTTTTTCATGGCGGACGGTTTTAGAAAGGACTTAGGATACGAATATACGAAAAAAACGGGAGCCCGGCATACCGCCGGGCTCCCGTTTTTCATGTAAACCGCCGTTACAGGTTAAGCGTCAGGCTTTGCGGATATTTCACGCCGTAGCTCAACTGGTAGGTCTTGGTTGCGCCCGCGCCGATCTCTTCTTCCCAGGTGACCACGCCCACATCTTCCTTGTTGGCTGTCCAGGGAGTGGTGTTCTCCTTGCGCAGGACCACCTCGATATTTTTCTGCGTGGAGATCGGGTATTGGTCTTTGAGCACCATTTTCACGGGGGCGGTGCGGTTGTTCTTCACCGTCAGGCGATAGGTGAAGACCTTCTGCACGTCGCTGCCCAACAGCTTCGAACTACTGAATTCCTGCAATTTTTCGCGCTTCACGCTCACGCGCTTGTCCGTGCCGAGCGTCAGGGCCAGTTTCTCCTGGGTGGACGAGGCGTCGATCAGCGTCTCACCCACGTAGGTACCCTCGTAGGTGACGTTGGCCTTGCCCGTGAGCAGGCCCAACTGTTCCCAGCCCGGGATCTCGGCCAGCAGGTAGACCGCCGGGTCGAGCTTCGGGGCGCAGTAGTATTTGTATTCGGCGTCGGCCTGTTTGACGCCCAGGTCGATGTTCTGGGCCTTGCCGTTGCCGGGGATGGTGTAGGGAAGGTCGATGTTGTAGACCATGCTGATGGCGTTGTCCGCCGTGGTCACGTAGTCGTCCATGCCGCTCTTGAGCGTCACAACGATCACGCCGTTCGCCCCGCGCGAACCGTAGATGGCGGTCGCGTTCGCATCTTTGAGCACGTCTATGCTCTTGATAGCCGAAGAGTCGAGCGCCGTGAGGTCGGCCTCGGTCGCGGGTTTTCCGTCAATGATGTAGAGGGGGAGCTGGGGCTTCGTTGCGGCCGGGGTGGTTGCGACGCCTCGGATGCTTCCCGTTAGATCTGTTTTCCGCATAGTGCCGTAACCAACGACTACCGCCTCATCGAGTTGCGGGGCCGCGGCATACGAAACAGAGTTCTGCATCAATTTCGCATCCGCCAGGGCGAGGGGCTGAGGCTGCCAGGGGCGCAGCATCCACGCTTCGAACAGCGGTGCGGTCTTGCCATTGCTCGGCGTGGCGGTGGAGAGCGTCAGGCGCACTTTTTCCCAATCCAGGCCGGTGGTTTGCTGCACTTTCGATTTGGCCGCGATGACGATGGGTTTGTCAGCCGCCGCGACGTTGATGTCGTAGTAAGGAGTCCAACCCGCCGAGGGGGTATAGTAGGTGATCGTGAAATTCGAGGTCAGCGCCGAGGGCGACGAGAGGATCAGCTTGAGCACCCCCGTGTTCTTGCTCCCCTTGCGCGTCTCCTGCGAGAGCTGCGACTGCACCCGGCGGAGCGAGGTGTTCAACTGTTCCTTCTTGCGCGTGAGTGTCCCCTGCTGGGTCTCCAACTCGATCGACTTGGTCTTGTAATAGTCCATCGTCTTGACCAGCTCCTCGGTCGCAAGGCCCTTTTCCGAGCCCGAAACGTTCTTCGAAATGCCCGCCTGCAGGTAGGCGATCATATTGGTGTTCACCTTCAGGTCGATCTCGTTCTTCTCGATCGACGCTTTATAGATCGCCACGGAATCTTCCAGTTTCTTCACGACGGCCGAGGGTTCTTTGCCCGAGGAGAGGAAATCGACCGAAAATTCATAGGACGACACGACCACACTGCCCGTCGCCGCTATTTTCAGACTCGCCGCGTCGATCACAGGGCTGAGCCCCTCCACGGAGACCTCATTCTCACCCCGCGCCAATGCCGCCGAAGCGGTATGCACGAGTTCCGCACCCCTAAAAAATACCGTGGCCTCCGTCAGTTTCGAGGGCGCCGTCTTACCTCCCTGCGCTCCCGCGGTCAGCGTGCAAAGGGCCATTGCCAATACAATCAGTTTTTTCATGATAAAAGAATTTATCCAATAGATGACAAAAATACGAAAATTCCACAACCGTTTCAGGATATTCCGGAATAAAAACAGAACGATGCCACTCGTGCCGGATACGCTATTTTTGTCATTCTGAACGCAGTGAAGAATCTTGGTCGGAAGTGTTTGCAATACACAGCCCGACCAAGATTCTTCACTGCGCTCAGAATGACAGATCAAAAGAGATGCATTCAAATAAGAAAGGCGTCCTTGAAGAGGACGCCTTCATATATATATATAGTAATGCCTGTCAATTGACCATATTGCGATCCTCATTGATCGCCACGGCCTCCATTTCCAATTGGATCCTGACCATCTTGATCGCCGTGACGGCTGCCTCGTCGCCTTTGTTGCCATATTTGCCGCCCGCGCGGTCGAGCGCCTGCTGCAGGTTCTCGGTAGTTAGCACCCCGAAGGCGATCGGCATGTTCCAGTCGATCGACAGGCGCGTGATGCCGTTGGTCACCCCCTGGCAAACATAGTCGAAATGCTTCGTCTCGCCCTGGATCACGCAGCCCAGCACGATCACCGCGTCCACGTCCGTGTACTCGGCGAAGAACTGCGCCCCGAGCGGCAGCTCGAAGCTGCCCGGCACATATTTGATCTGGATGTTGTGTTCGGCGCAGCCGTTGGCGCGCAGCGTTTTCACGCATCCGGCCAGCAGGCTGTCGGTGACCTGATCGTTCCATTCGGAAACGACGATCCCGAACTTCATGTCCTCGGCAGACGGAGTCCTGCCCCCCTGCACGGAGAGGTTACGGTGTTTGGTCGCCATGTCGGATCGGTTTTAGAGTTGCTTTACCCGGCCTATGCTGCGTTCGATGTCGCGGGCTTCCATGCTCGCGCCGTACTCGTCGCTGATGCGCTGGTAGAAGGCGAGGGCTTCGGCGTTCTGGCCGAGTTTCTCGCTCACCACGCCCGCTTTCTTAAGGAAATAAGGGGTGGTCATGACGTTCGAAGAGGCGTCGATCGCCTTGCGGAACATCCCCAGAGCCTCTTTGTACTGCTCTTTCTGCACCAGGATGTCGCCGCGCAGACCGAAGTTCTGGGCGTTGATGATCGCGTTGGGCGCGCCCGTCGAGGCGCGGTATTTGGCAAGGATCTCCAACGCTTCGTCCTGCTTGCCTTCCTTGATGTAGCAGATACCGGCGTAGTGGCGCGCCAGGTTACCCTGCGGGGTCGAGCCGAAGGAGTCGGCCACCTCGAGGAAACCGGCGTTGTTGCCGTCGCCTTCGAGGGCCGCGGCGTAGTCGCCCTGCTGGAACAGCTGCTCGGCCACGAACATCGCGTCGGCGGCTTTGCCCTCCTGGGGGAGTGCGTAGAGGTATTTGTATCCGAAATATCCGGCGGCGATGACGACGATGGCGATCAGGACGCCGGAAAGCATTTTGGAGTTGCGCTCGATGAAATCCTCGGTCCGGCCGATGGCGGATTGGATCACTACTTCGGGATCTTCGTGTTGCGATTTGGTGGTGTTGGCCATGATGATGGTTAAATTTTGTACGCAAAAATACACCTAATTTGCGGATTACAAAACCCTGCGGGGCAATTATTTTATTTTTGGCCTGTTTTTTATACCTTTGAGGCTAATAAGTAGTCCGCTTGCGGACACCATTGGGCAAGCCGGCGAAGGCGGCTGCAAAGCCCGCCCCTACGGCAGGGGCGGGTTTGGGTGGGGTGATCGGAATCCTGCGGTTAGCATAACCGCTAACACGGGTCCGTTACGGGAGCCCGAAGTGGAAACGGTGAAATTTAGGATACATACATAAGGGTTTCCGTAACGGGCCCGTGTTAATTATGAGGCTTGAAAAACTGACATTACTGAACTTCAAAAACCTCGCGCAGGATGAGGTGCTTTTCCCTTCGCGGATCAACTGCCTGGTGGGCGACAACGGGGCGGGCAAGACCAATGTGCTCGAGGCGCTGCACTACCTTTCGGTAGGGCGCGGGGCGATGGGGCTGACCGATGCGCAGAGCGTCCGCCACGGCGAGGATTTTTTCATGGTCGAGGGGTCTTACACCTCGGATGAGGGTAAGGCCGAGCAGGTTACGTGCTCCTATAAACGCGACGGGGGGAAGGTGCTCCGGCGCGGGGCGAAGGAGTATGAGCGCCTTTCGGACCATATCGGCCTGGTGCCGTTGGTGGTGGTTTTTCCCTCGGATGTTTTTCTGGTGAGCGATGCCGCGGAGGAGCGGCGCCGGTACCTGAATAGCTTCATTTCGCAGCTGGACCGCCCTTATCTGGAGTCCATCATCCGCTATAACCAGATCCTTTCGCAGCGCAACCGCCTGCTCAAAGAATATGACAGCCTGCACCTGGCGGAGACGCTCGAAGTGCTCGACATGCAGATGGTCGAATATGGCGAACAGGTGTTCCGCGGCCGGGAGCGGGTTGTGGCGCAGATGGCCCCGCTGGTGGCCGAATATTATGCCGCCCTCTCGGACGACCGCGAACAGGTGGAACTGATCTACCGCTCGGAGCTTTCCGAGACACCTTTCATGCAGTTGCTCGCCGCCGCGCGGGAACGCGACCGGGTGAACCGGTTTTCGACCTGCGGGGTACACCGGGACGATTTAGTGATGAAGATCGGGGGCCTGCCACTGAAAAAATACGGCTCGCAGGGGCAGCAGAAATCGTTCCTGGTGGCGCTCAAACTGGCGCAATTCCGGCTGGTGGCCGAGGCGACGGGTGAGAAACCGATCCTGCTGCTGGACGACCTGTTCGACAAACTGGACGTGCAGCGCGTCGGGAGGCTGATCGACCTGGTGTCGGGCGGCGGCTTTGGGCAGGTGTTCATCACGGATTGCAATAAACTGCGGTTAGAGTCGATCCTCGAACGCAGCGGCGAGCCTTACACGCTCTTCGAAGTGGCCAACGGTAAAATAGCGTTGAAGCCATGAGGCGCACGATCCCCACACGCGTAGGCGATCTGGTCGGCGACTGGCTGCGCGACTCCCCGACCATCGCCCGCAAAATCGCCGAGGCGAAGGTCGCGGATTGCTGGCCCGCGGTGGCGGGCCCGGCGGCGGCGCGCTGCACGGCCTCTACGGAAATGAAAGGCGGTACGTTCTACGTCCACCTCACCTCGTCCGTGGTGCGCAGCGAGCTGGCCATGCGCCGTACTGCGCTAAAAGAAGCCCTTAACCGGGCGGTGGGAGTGGAAGTTGTCCGAAATTTGAGCCTCAAATAACGTCATCCCGACAGAGCGAAGCGACGAGGGCTCTACCCCATATAAAAGGTAGATCCCTCGTCGCGTCGCTCTGTCGGGATGTCGCGCGCCCGTGGGCTTATTGTCGGGGCCCCCGTGGCGGGGGCCCTATCAATTTCGGCCCCCCGCTTGGGGTGCCCCTACGGGTTACGCTTCCGCACCATCGGAAAAGAGCAGTGGCGCGTACCGGATCGACGGCGAGGGGATGAACTCCCCGAGGCCGTACTCGGGCCAGCGGCGGTCGACAAGCAGGATCGTTTCCGGCGACGAGGTGACCACGTTGGGCCATCGGGCCGGGTATCCGGGCCGCAATCCGGGCAGTTTGCTGCGCCCGTCCGCGACGAGCGTTTCGCCCCGGAAGGCGATGTCCCGCCCCGGGTCGCAGTTGCCTGCCACAAGCCAGAGGATTTCGGAGGACGTGAGCCCCGCCGCCGCCGAATCGGCCAGCAGCACGAAGTTGACCCCCGATATTTCATTGCGCTCCATGAAGGCCGCGACATCCGGGTCGGCCCCCGGCGCGGCATGCAGGATCAGCGCGCTCCACTCCGCGGCCAACGATAGGTCGGCCCCGTCCACGCCAAAGCAAAATTCCACCTGCGCGGGCACTATGGCCGTGCGCGGCACCCCCGGCGAAGTGGCGTCGATGGCGACCTTCCCCCCCGTGCCCATCGTGGCCGTGGTATGGTCGAGCACGTCGAGGATGCCTTTCGAAAAGGTCACGTCCTGCGGCACACGCACCCCGCGCAGCAGCGCGGCAAGCGTCCGCGGATCGCGGATATTCTGATCCGTGGCCGTAACGAGCAGCATCTTGTTGAACATCATCTGCCCCGCCCCCCAGAGCCCCGAGGCCACCTTGAACGGCTGTCCGGGATAGGACGGCTCGATGTTGACCACCGCCAGGTTATGCGCCACCCCCTCGGCGGGCATCCACAGGTCACGCACCTCGGGCTGCAGCGCCATGCGGATCGGTGCAAGGAAGATCATCTCGGTCGCCTGCGCGATGTAGGCGTCCTCCTGGGGCGGCACCCCGACGATCGTGGCCGGGTAGACCGCGCCCAGCCGGTGGGTGATCGCCTCGACATGGAAAACCGGATAGCGGTCCTCCAAAGAATAGAATCCGGTATGGTCCCCGAAAGGCCCCTCGACCACCTTCTCTTCCGCCGGGTCGACCCACCCCTCGATCACGAAATCGCAATCCGCGGGGACGTAAAGGTCGTTGGTCAGGCATTTGATGAGTTTGACAGGCCGCTGCCGCAGGAACCCCGCTAACAGCCACTCGTCCATATTGTCCGGCATAGGCGCCGTGGCGGCATAGGTGTAGGCCGGGTCGCCCCCGAGGCAGACACTCACGGGCATCCGCTCTCCGCGCGCCTTGTAGGCACGGTAATGGCGCTCGCCGGTCTTATGCATATGCCAGTGCATCCCGGTCGTGTTTTCGGAAAAAAGCTGCATACGGTACATCCCCGCGTTGCGCGCACCCGTGTCGGGATCGACCGTGCAGACGATCGGCAGCGTCACGAAACGCCCCCCGTCCGCCGGCCAGCACTTCAGCACCGGCAGCATCGACAGCCGCGCCTGCTCCCCGCGGTGCACCACCTGCTGGCACTCCCCGCGTCCCCGCCCCGTGACGGGCAGCCAGCGCGACATGCCCGCGAGCAACGGCAGCATCCGCAGTTTATCCGCCATGCTCCCCGGCGGCGAGGTGACCTGAGCGATGAGCGCGTCGATGCGCGCCGCGATTTCGGAAAGCTCTTCCACCCCCAGCGCCAGCGCGATGCGCCGCGCCGACCCGGTCATGTTCATCAGCACGGGGAAGGGCGTGCCCGTATTCTCGAACAGCAACGCACGGCCCCCGCCCGCGCTTTTCGAGACGCGGTCGGTGATCTCGGCGATTTCCAATACGGGATCGGCCGGCGCCGCGATGCGATGCAGTTCGCCCGCGGCGTCGAGCCGTTTTATGTATTCGGTAAGGCTGTGGTAACGGTTAGTCGTCTGCGCCAAGGTAATTCCCCTGTTTGTCGAACAGCAGTTCGTATTTTACATTTTCGACCTTGACTTCCCAGCGTTTCTTTTCGAATGTGATCTCGGTCAGGCCCGCCCCGGGATAGTTCTTGGCCAGGTAGGCGGCGACGGGATCGGGCATGGCGCCCGTGATGCTTTTGGGCAGGGTCTTGCCTTTTGGGGCGTCGGCGCTCATCAGGCTGCCGCTTTTGGCGAAATCGACCTGAGTGCCGTCTTTGAGCAGCGCTTCGAAATTACCCAGCACCCGGTCCTGCTCGACGGAGATCACCTCCTGCGAGGCGAAATGGGCCTTCAGGAATTGCTGCGCCGGGGCCGGCAGTTTGTCGGCGGGGACGAGTTTGGTCGGGAAATCGAGGTTCGCGAACATCGCGAGCGGAAGCGCTGCCAACAGCAGGGTCAGTCCGCGTGTTAAAGTTTTTTTCATCATCGTTTAATTTTAAATTTCCTGCCGGATTCCGGTTTTTCCGGCGGCCGGCAGTTGCTATTGTAAAACATGTGACAGAAAGCGTGCCATGGTTGTCAATGTTTCCGGCATCGTTTTTCCATCCCGGTCAGCACGCCGTCCCGGTCGAATATCCTGCGATCCTCGCAGCCGACCAGTTCCACTTTGTAAAAATCCCTTCCCACCTCGACGGCATGTATCCGTGGTTGCGCGTCGACCGTTCGCAGGTGGACGACCGCCGCATCGGGCAGGAGCCCCCAGACGCAGGGCGGCAGCGCGTTCCCCCTTGCAGCCTCGATGCTGACCACCTCTCCCCTGTGGGAAAAGTCCACGTCCGTTCCGTCCCTGAGCATCACGGAATAGATACCCCGGCAGCCTCCCACCTTGATGATGTAAGAGACCGGGTTGTCGGAGTAATGCGCCGCAAGGAACAGCCGCGCCTCTTCCGGCAACTCTTCCGGTTGCACGGCCCGGTTCGGGGAGCAGCAATAGCCCAGCGCGAGGGCCAGGGCCAATCCAACCGCCACGATCACAAATATACGCTTTTTCATCGCCCGTCGGTTAAAATCCTTAATAAATTTGCCGCGAAAATTATACCATCGGGTGGGGCCGGGATCAAAATAACCTTTTTGTATCATATTTATCCCGTTTTGGCAGCTTGTTAATAAAAAAACAGTAACTTTGCGGAATTCCTTCCGGATACAAATCAAAACCTCATATTTTATGGCAAATCAACAAGAGCAGAAGCTGTTTTCGCAATTCCCGCCGGTGCCGACGGCCCAGTGGGAAGAGGTGATCACGGCCGACCTCAAAGGAGCGGATTACCGCAAAAAATTGATCTGGCAGACGGGCGAAGGATTCGAGGTCCGTCCGTACTATCGCGCCGAAGACCTCGCCTCTTTGAAGTACCTCGGGGCGGCCGCCGGTGAATTCCCCTACGTGCGCGGAACGAGGAACTGCAACCGCTGGAAGATCCACCAGACCCTGACCGTGGAGACCCCCGCGCAGGCCAACGCCGAGGCCCTGAAGGCCCTGGCCGCCGGCACCGAGTCGCTCGGTTTCAAGATCGGCAAGGAGGATTTTTCGGCTGCCGAGCTCGACACGCTGCTCGCAGGCATCGACCTTGCGGCGGTCCCCGTCGTTTTCTGCGGCAACCACGTCGCCTCGTCCCTCGCCAAACTGATGATCGACAAGGTGAAAGGGATGGGCGAAGCGGGTAAGAAAGTGCACGCCTCGTTTATCATCGACCCCTATATCAACTGCCTGACGCTGAAAGGTGCTTTCGGCTGCTCGCAGGACGGCGGCAAGTGCATCGACAAGATGGCGGGCCTCATTAAGGAAGCCGAAGGGCTGAAAATGCGCTTCGTAGGCGTGAACGGCCAGCAGTTCAACAACTGCGGCTCGACCGTCGTGCAGGAACTGGCCTTCACACTCGCTGTGGGGCACGAGTACCTTTCGCGCCTGATCGAGGCCGGGATCCCGGTCGACAAGGCCGCCAAAGCGATCCGTTTCTCGATGTCCATTGGGGCCAACTACTTCATGGAGATCGCAAAAGTGCGCGCCGCGCGCATGCTGTGGGCCAACATCGTGCGGGCCTACCAGCCCGAGAGCGCTTGCGCCGAGAAGATGAAGCTGCACGCCGTCACCTCGCGCTGGAACCTCACGGCCTACGACCCCTACGTGAACATGCTGCGCGGCACGACCGAGGGGATGAGCGCCGCCATCGCCGGGGTGCACTCGCTGGAGGTGCTGCCGTTCGACGCCGCGTTCCGCCCGGCCACGGAGTTCTCCGCGCGCATCGCCCGCAACGTACAATTGTTGCTCAAACACGAATCGCATATCGACCAGGTGGTAGACCCGGCGGGCGGTTCCTACTATGTAGAGAACCTCACGCAAAGCATCGCCGAGCAGGCCTGGTCGCTTTTCAAGCAGGTCGAGGAGAAAGGCGGCTACCAGGCCGCGTTCAAAGCCGGCTGGATCCAGGAGCAGGTCGAGGCCTCCGCTACCAAGAAAGAGCAGGAGATCGCCACCCGCCGCCGCACCCTGCTGGGCACCAACCAGTATCCCAACTTTACCGAGAAAGCCGATGCGGCCGTCACCGCCGACACGGTCATCCCGGGCGGCGCGGTAAGTTGCTCTTGCGAGAAGCAAGAAGGTGGTGTGACGCCGCTGCGACCGTTCCGCGGGGCGATGCAGTTCGAACAGCTGCGCCTGCGCACCGACCGTAGCGGAAAGCGCCCCAAAGCGTTCATGCTCACCTGCGGCGCCCTGGCCTTCGCCCGCGCCCGCGCCCAGTTCGCCTGCAATTTCTTCGCCTGCGCCGGGATCGAGGTGGTCGACAACACCTACTTCGCCTCGGTCGAGGAAGGCGCGAAAGCGGCCCTCGCCTCGGGCGCCGAGATCGTGGTGGTCTGCGCCGCGGACGACGATTACGCCACCCTCGCCCCGAAGGTCAAGCACCTGCTCGGCGACAAAGCCATCCTGGTGGTGGCCGGAGCCCCCGCCTCGCAGCCCGAACTGGAAGCCGAAGGCATCCACAACTTCATCAGCGTGCGCAGCAACGTGCTCGAAACCTTGAAATATTACCTCAAAGAATTGGGCATTTAGAAAATTATGAATTATGGATTATGAATTATGAATGACGATTCCGGATGCGCTGCATTCATAATCCATAATTCATAATTCATAATTAAAAAAACCGTTATGAGAGCAAAATTTTCTGATATAGCATACGACGGGCAGGCTGCGAAATCCTGCTGCGAGAAGAAGGCCGGCTGCTGCGAAGAGCAGACCTGGCTCACCCCCGAACAGATCCCCGTGCGCGGCGCCTATTCGGCCGCCGACCTGGAGGGGATGGAGCACCTGAACTACGCGGCGGGCATCGCGCCCTTCCTGCGCGGCCCTTACAGCACGATGTACGTGATGCGTCCCTGGACGATCCGCCAGTACGCCGGTTTCTCGACCGCCGAAGAGTCGAACGCCTTCTACCGCCGCAACCTGGCCTCGGGCCAGAAGGGCCTCTCGGTCGCCTTCGACCTGGCCACGCACCGCGGCTACAACGCCGACCACCCGCGCGTGGTGGGCGACGTGGGCAAGGCCGGGGTGTCGATCTGCTCGGTGGAGGATATGAAAGTCCTCTTCGACGGCATTCCGCTGAACCAGAGGTCCGTGTCGATGACCATGAACGGCGCGGTGCTGCCGGTGCTGGCGTTCTACATCGTGGCCGGGCTGGAGCAGGGCGCCACGCTCGAACAACTCAGCGGCACGATCCAGAACGACATCCTCAAGGAATTCATGGTGCGCAACACCTATATCTACCCGCCCGAATTCTCGATGAAGATCATCGCCGACATCTTCGAATACACCTCGAAGAACATGCCCAAATTCAACTCGATCTCGATCTCGGGCTACCACATGCAGGAGGCGGGCGCCACGGCCGACATCGAGCTGGCGTACACGCTGGCCGACGGTTGGGAGTACCTGCGCACGGGCGTCAACGCGGGGATGAGCATCGACGCTTTCGCTCCCCGCCTGTCGTTCTTCTGGGCGATCGGCATGAACCACTTCATGGAGATCGCCAAGATGCGTGCCGCGCGTATGCTGTGGGCGAAGATCGTCGCGACGTTCAACCCCAAGAGCAGCAAATCGCTGGCCCTGCGTACCCACTCGCAGACTTCGGGTTGGTCGCTTACGGAACAGGACCCCTTCAACAACGTGGCCCGCACGGCTATCGAGGCGATGGGTGCGGCCCTGGGCCACACCCAGTCGCTGCACACCAACGCGTTGGACGAGGCGATCGCCCTGCCGACCGACTTCTCGGCGCGTATCGCCCGCAACACCCAGATCTACATCCAGGAGGAAACCGAGATTTGCCGCGAGGTCGACCCGTGGGCGGGTTCCTACTATGTGGAATACCTCACCCAACAGATCGCCGACCGCGCATGGGCGCTGATCGAGGAGGTCGAAAAACTGGGCGGTATGGCCAAGGCGATCGAAACGGGCATTCCGAAGATGCGCATCGAGGAGGCCGCGGCCCGCAAACAGGCGCGGATCGACTCGAACAACGACGTGATCGTCGGGTTGAATAAATTCCGCCTCGAAAAGGAGGATCCGATCGACATCCTCGACGTGGACAACACGGCCGTGCGCGAGCAGCAGATCAAACGCCTCGGGCAACTCCGCGCGTCGCGTGACGAAAAAGCAGTGCAGGCAGCCCTGGCCGCGATTACCGAGTGCGCCAGGACGGGCAAAGGAAACCTGTTGGAACTGGCCGTCCAGGCCGCCCGGGTGCGTGCGTCGCTGGGTGAGATCTCCGATGCGTGCGAAGCCGTCGCAGGCCGCTATAAAGCAGTTATCCGTTCAATATCAGGCGTATATAGTTCAGAAGTGAAAAACGATCCCGATTTCGAAAAAGCGCGCACGATGGCCGCCGATTTCGCCAGGCGCGAAGGCCGCCAGCCGCGCATCATGATCGCCAAACTGGGCCAGGACGGCCATGACCGCGGCGCCACGGTCGTCGCCACGGGCTATGCCGACATAGGTTTCGACGTGGACATGGGTCCGCTGTTCCAGACTCCGGCCGAAGCCGCCAAACAAGCCGTCGAGAACGACGTGCATGTGGTGGGCGTGTCGTCGCTGGCTGCAGGCCACAAGACCCTCGTGCCGCAGATCATCGCCGAGCTCAAGAAACTGGGCCGCGAGGACATCGTGGTGATCGTGGGCGGTGTGATCCCCGCGCAGGACTACGGCCAGCTCTACAAGGACGGCGCCGCGGCCATCTTCGGTCCCGGCACGCCGGTGTCGACCGCTGCGATCCGCATCCTGGAGATATTGAACAGCTAAGGCCGGGAACATCCATAAAAAACGGGAGGGGTATCGAGCCCCTCCCGTTTTTTATGGATTTAACGTGGGCCCGGGATAAGGCGCATCGGCTAATGCTTTCGTATCAGAATACATTTCCCCGGGCTCATGTGATCGGCTTTGAAAGGGGGCGGTTTCAATCTCCGGGGATTCAATCTCTAAGGGTTCGATTCCCCGCCGGTTTGGTTACCCATGCGATGCATGGGTTTCCTGCTCGCGGTCCGGCATAGTTCGCAAGCGACTTCTGCCCTCGCCCGCAGCGTCGGTTGCGGCGATCCTCTCCCCATCTCCCGCGGCTGGGGGGTCGGAGGTTTCGAGCCGCGGGAGATGGGGATTGCCCCAGGCAATCGCAGCCTTTACAATACCCCGTGGCTTGCTGCGGGGTTGTTTATTCTCTAAGGGTTCAATTCCCCTGCAGTTTACAGCGTTTTGCAATTACATCCCGCGGCTGCGGGGACGTGCCATCGGCGTGGGCCGCGGGATGTAAGCCTGCATTGGAGGCTTTTCCTGTTTCGCGCCCCGGCCATTCAAACAAGTTTGATGGGCGCCCGGCTTGGCGTCGGTTGGCAGTTGCCTGCGGCGACTGCGCCCTTGCCATGCCCCGTAGTTTCAGTTACCCATGCTGCACATGGGTTTCCTCCCCGCGGCCCGGCATAATCCAGGAAAAACCGGTTCTGCCCCGCCCGTATCACCGGTTGCGGCGGGGTTGTTTGATCTCCATGGGTTCAATCCCCGCCGCTCCGGTTGCCTCTGCATGGCATGGATTTTCTCTTCGCGGCCCGGCATAATCCAGGAAAAACCGGTTCTGCCCCGCCCGTATCGCCGGTTGCGGCGTTGCCACGATTCGCAGCTACGGCTGCGGGGCGATGCGAACATTTCAAATTACGCCCGGCAAAACCCGCAAACGGGTTTTGCCGGGCGTAAGAACCGGGGCCGACCCAAGGCCGGGCGGGCTCACGAGCCTCAGCGGATAAACAGCGCGAAGTTCGACTTTGCGTCGGGCCGCGGGATATGGCAGTCGCCGCAGGCAACTGCGCCCTTGTCATACCCTATTGCTTGCGGCGGGATTCTTTATTGCTGATAACCCTATTCCAACCCTCTCCTTGCCAGGGAGCGGGTTTGTTGTGGGCCTGCAAGCCGACCGTCCGAAAGCGATCCGGAAATTTATTCTGCATCCACGTGGATCTATTTTTTGCTTTTGGCGCTGATGTGGTCGATGCGGATGCGGAAGGCGAGGGTGCGCGGGAGCGAGCGTTCCATGTAGGTTTCGCCGATCGCCTCGTGCCCGGGGCAGTATTTGGCCACGATCCGGCGGCAGGCCGCGCGACGCTCCTCGTCCGCGGAAGCGATCTCGGCGCGGCCGAAAGCGATGACGCTTTCATAGCGTGTGGTGAACTTCTCGGGTACGGTCTCCACGCCGCCGACCACGCAGAACGATACGTCCGGGTTGAGCCGCAGGCAATCGAGTTTCACGCCTTCCGGGGCGCAGTGGAACCACAGACATTGCTCCCCGGGGTCCCATGCATAACTCATCGGCACGCCGTAATTGTAGCCGTTGCCGTCCTCGCCCAGGCTCAGGAACCCGTAAAGTGAATTTTCCAATAATTCGTAAGCCCGCCCATCGTCCAACAGCCTGTCCTGGCGGCGTATGGGTGTGAATTTTTCGTCCATGATCGTAAAAATTGAGAAGTCCCGGCTTGCGGCCGGGACTTTCGTTCGTATTGACCGCCCGGTTATTCGATGGGCGGAATGGTGGTGATGCTGCCGTAGCGGTGGTACTCGTTGGCGATGCTCTGCTCCTTGACGTAGTGCAGCAGTTCGAAACGCCCTTCCGAAACCACCGGCTGGCAGGCGACGTATTTATTGGCGCGTGCAACGGCCTGGAATACCTCCGTGGGTACCGCAGCCGACACGGTGCGGATACGCTCGTACGCGGGGATGCTTTCGAGGAACTGCGCGAGGGTTTCCGATTTCACCTTGCAGCCCTCTTTGGCGAATGCGTCCGTGGGATAGCCCTCCCCGGCGCTGATCACCGGGTCGACGCCCACGGCCTTCGCCGCAAACCACGTTTTGAGCACGTCCTCCGGGCGGTCGCCTTCAAGCACGCGGATCGCCGCACTGCGGATCGGCAGGTAGCGGAACACGTTCTGCTCTCCATAGAGGTTGTTCACGTCGCGGCCGTGCCGGAATTCGGCTTCGGCAGCTTTTTCATAGCTTTTGCGGGCTTCGGCCAGCGACACCTCGCGCGTGTCCCTGATCTCAGTGAAGCAGCTCACATAGTTCACGCCGCCGGCCTTGATGCCGCCGCCGAAGGCCGAGAGTTTCATCCCCCCGAACGGCTGGCGGTTGACGATGGCGCCCGTGACGCCGCGGTTGATGTAGAGGTTTCCCGCTTCGACCGAATCCTGCCAGAGTTTCTGCTCGCGCTCGTCGAGCGATTGCAGGCCCGAGGTGAGGCCGTATTCCAGCGAGTTGACCAGGGCGATGGCCTCTTCGAGGTCGGCCACGCGCACCACGGCCAGCACCGGGGCGAACAGTTCCGTGCGGAAGATGAAATGCGACGGTTTGACGCCCCACAGGATGGTCGGGGCGAGGATATATTTCTGTGCGTCGGTATAGCGCGGTTCGAGCAGCCAGTGCTGTCCGTCCTCGAGGTGGGCGAAGGCGTGCTCCATCTTGTCGTTGCGGTTGTCGATCATCGAGCCCACGACGTTGCCGATCTCCCAGTTGAAGCCCACCTTGAGGCTGGCGGCGCAGTCGCGCATCTTGCCTTTGAACGACGGGTCGTCATACACGTCGGCCGCCACCAGGAACAGCGAGCAGGCCGAGCATTTCTGGCCCGCGTTGCCGAAGGCCGAAGCGACCACATTCATGATCGCCTTGTCGCGGTCGCCCGACGAGGTGAGGATGATGGCGTTCTTGCCCCCGGTTTCGGCCGAAAGCGGCGTGCGCGGATTGGCTTTGAGGATGTTCTGCGCCGTGTCCGTACCGCCCGTGAGGATCGTATGGCGCACCTTGGGCGAGGTCGTGAGCAGGTTCAGCGGCGCCGAGCCGTCGCAGATCACCACATGCAGGGCCTCTTTCGGTACGCCTGCGGCCCAGAGCGACTTGGCGAATTCCCATGCCACGGGAGCGGCCACGGTCGCCGGCTTGAGGATGGCGCGGTTGCCGCCGGAAAGGGCCGACACCACGCCCCCGCACGGGATCGCCAGCGGGAAGTTCCACGGCGAGATCACCACCACCACGCCTTTAGGCGTGATCTCAACGTTGTCGTACTTGCCGAAATTTTCCATCGTGACGGGGTAGAAGCGGCAGAAATCGACTGCTTCGCTCACCTCTACGTCGCCTTCGGTGATCGTTTTTCCGGTCACGGCGCACATCGAGCCGATCAGGTCGCCGCGGCGGTCGCTCATCAGGTCGGCCGCACGGTGCAGGATCTCCTTGCGCTCGGCGACGCTCTTTTTCGCCCAGCCCGCCGGGTCCTCGTCCGAGATGGCGATGATGCGCTCGATGTCCTCCAGCGAGGCTTTCGACATTTCATAGACGCATACTTCGGCATCCTGTTGGTTGTGGTCGATATAGCGCTGGCGCTTTTCGGTGGTGCGCTCCTCGGCGCCCACCTGCAGCGGAATGGCGACCGGGGCGTCCGACGGCGATTTTTTCCACTCCGCCACGATCTTTTCCGCCCATCTTTTGTTGGGTTCCAGGTCGAAATCGGTGTCGGGCTCATTGTGGAATCCGGCCTGCGTACCCAGCGCCTTGTACGGCTGGTTGCGGTCCTGGGTGCGCACCATTTCGTTCACGACCGTATCCTTCATCGCGTAGGCCTCCTCGAATTGCTTCCGCAGGAACGCCCACTGCTCGGTATCGGGCTGCAGGTTGAACGAATACGACAGGAAGTTCTCGGGCCCGGTGTTCTCATCCAGGCGGCGCACCAGGTACGATACGGCGTTGAGGAAGTTCTTGTCCGAAACGACGGGCGTATAGAGGATCACGCGCTTGCCCAGGTGTTTCATCGCGCGCCACAGGTGGTTGGCCATGCCTTCCAGCATCTCGAAGGTGACGTATTCCTCCACCGCGTTCCGCGTGCTCAGCAGGTGGGCGTAGGAAATGGTGTAGAGGTTATGCGACGCCACGCCCACATGGCAGGCTTCGGCGTTCCCGGGCTCCATCGCACGGTCCAGCAGGTGCAGGTAGTTGGCGTCGACCTCGGTTTTCGAATCGCGCACCGGGTTGGGCCAGCCGCGCAGCGACGAAATCACGCTCTCCATCTGCAGGTTGGCGCCTTTCACCAGGCGCATCTTCACCGGGGCGCCGCCTTCGGCGACACGCTTCCTGGCGAATTCCAGCAGACGGGTCTGGAAGTCCCACGCGTCGTGCAGGTAGGCCTGCACCACGATCCCCGCGCGGTAGTTCTTGAATTCGGGCTGGGAGAGCACGTCGATGAACACGTCCAGCGTCAGGTGGGCGTCCTTATACTCCTCCATGTCGAGGTTGATGAATTTGTCGTGTTTCCCGCCGTTTTCATCCACATAGGGGAAGGCCATCGCCTTGCGGTAGATCGCCGCCACGCGGTCGATCAGCTCCGGACGGCTGTGGTGGAAATTCAGGGCGTGCATCTGGGCGTAGATGCCCGACAGTTTGATCGAGATATAGTTGATATCGGGGTTTTCGAGGGCTTCCAGGTAGTGGTGGTAGCGTCCGTCGGCCTCGGCGTTGCCCAGCACCACTTCGCCCAGCAGGTTGACGTTCTGGCCGATATGCTCGCGGCTGCGTTCTTCGAGGTGGTGGGTCAGTTTGGAGGGCTTTTCGTCGATGATCACCGTCGAGGTTTCCTTGCGCAGCACTTTTTTGAAAATGGGCATCGCTACGGGGGCGAAAATCCAACCGCCCCACTGGAATGCACGCATCAGGAACCGGTACCAGGGCGAGAAAAATTCGGGAATGCCGTACGTATCGATCAGGTTTTTGACGCGCCTGGAGAGTTTCCAGTCGTTGCGGATCTGGCTCGACTCGTCCAGCACCTTCGACAGGAAAACCTTGTCCTGGGGCTTGAGGATCAGCGTGGCGTACTTGTGCTGTTCTTTGCGTTCGGCCCCCGTGATGGTGGTTTCACACTCGGAGTGGAGGGTTTCGACCCATTGGATCACTTCATTGGTGGAGATGTTTTTGCCCATAAATTTTAGGTTTTTAAACAACTATAGCGAGGTTTGCGTTTATCCGGGGCGTACGGCCGCATTTTTCAGCGACGAACAAAGTTATGATTTTTCTTTAGAATTGATTCCGCCCCGGTGAATTTTTATCTAATATTCCGGAAACGGGCGGTTTGCGGCGGTTACGGATCGTAACCGCACATAAAAAGCCCTGCCCGCAAGGGCAGGGCTCGGATATGCAGGCCGGATCTGTTCATGCCCTGCCTGTCCAGCAGCTTACGGATTATACGAACAATCCCGTCATTGGAGCAGGAAGGCGAGGTCGTCGCCGGCGTTGAACTCTCGGGGGGTGTCGCCGCGGCGGAATACGCGCAGGGGGCGGGGGCCGATCAGGGAGAGCCGGTCGCCTTCGAGCAGGAACATGCAGCCTTCGCGCAGCCCGGCCACCCAGACGCCCGGATTGGCCTCGATGTATTCTTCGATGCGTTGCTCGCGGGTTTCGCCGGCATGGCCCGCGGGATGGGTATCCAGGTAGTGGGGATTGATCTGGAACGGCACGAGGTTGAGGGATTTGAACGATGCGGGCTCGACGATGGGCATGTCGTTGGTGGTGCAGATGGTGGGGGTGGCGACGTTGCTGCCGGCGCTCCATCCTATATAAGGTATGCCGGCTTGTGCGCGGGCGCGTATGGCTTCGACCAGACCCTGTTCCTGCATCTTTTTGAGCAGGGCGAAGGTGTTGCCGCCGCCGACGGCGATGGCTTTGGCGCGGGCGATCTCCCCGGCCGGGTCGGCGGATTCATGCACCGAGCGCACCGTGACGCCTATTTCGTCGAGGCGTTTCTGCACTTTTTCGCGGTAGGCGTCGTAGGAGAACGTGACGGCGGCATAAGGCACGAAAAGCAGTTCGCGCACCGGACCGAGGAACCGGTCGATGTCCGCCAGAGGGTATTTCAGGTATTCCTCACCTGCATTGGTGGAGTTGCTGATCAGAAGAAGTCTCATTTTTTATTGTTTTTGGTTTTACACATAAGGTACAGGCACGCCACGCCAAATCCTGCGAGGACCAATGCCCAAAGCAGGCAGTCGTCCGTGTGCCTTTCGTCTAAATCACCCAGCGAAAGGTACGAATTTTTTTTGTACCGCAGGACATAAATCCCGATGAAACGGTAGTTGACTGAACGCATCATGAAACCGGGCGCCTCGGTGCGGGCCAGTTTCGCGGCGTAGTCCCTGCGCCCGACAGTCAAGGTGAGCGTGTCGCCCGCAGCCACACCGCGCAGGTAATCCCCCGACCGGAGGGCCTGGACGCGTTTGATGCTGAATGTAAAATCCGGATACTCCCGCAGCTCGATGTGTGCATATTTATGTCCTTTGCCGCCGGCATCGATCACGGCCGGATGGCCGATCACGCCCGTCACTTCCACCAAAGCGTCCGCATCCGCCGTGCGATACCTGATAGTATAGCAATACGCGGCCAGGGCGAACAATGCAGCCGCCAGGATACCGTACATCACCTTGCCTGGCGCTTCACCTCCGGCTCTCCGGGGATACCTTTCGTAATCAGTAATTTCAGCTGCACATAGTTATTGCAAAATTCGGATGAAAGGCAGTATTCGCCTGTGTCGGTACGCAAAATGAGGAAAGGCCGGCCGGAGCGGTGAATTTCGCGCCACGAACTGATCCGGCGCCGCATGATCGTGCGGCGCGTATAGCCGAACGGCGAGCGCACCTCGATGCGGTCGCCGTAGACCACCGCCCGGTCGAGGAAGAAGATGCCCCCGAGGCACACCAGCCCGAAGCAGATGAAAAAGCCCCCGATGATGAGTTCCGGCAATTGGGGATAAGGCCCGTCGAACGCTCCCCTAAGCGTCAGCCACGTCATGAAGCCGAAGAATGCGGCGCCGAACAGCAGTACGGCAAATAATCCCCATACGGGGATCTCGGCACGGGCGATCGGTTTATCCCTCAAAACGTTACTGAAGTTTTCCGATCTCCTTCTCTATGGCCAGGGGAAAAAAGCGGTGTTCGAGGTCGTGGATGCGGGCGGCGAGGGTTTCCGGGGTGTCGTCCGGAAAGACTTCGAGCACGTGCTGTTCGATGATGTCGCCGCTGTCGTAGACCTCGTTGACGTGGTGGATCGTGATGCCCGACTTATGCTCCCCGGCTTCGATCACGGCCCGGTGGACACGGTCGCCGTACATGCCCTTGCCCCCGTAGGCGGGCAGCAGCGCCGGGTGGATGTTGGCGATGCGGCCGCGGTAGGCGTCGATCAGCCCGGCGGGCAGCAGCCACAGGAATCCCGCCAGCACGATGTAGTCGACGGCGTATCCCTTGAGGATCTTCCGGATCGCCTCGGTATTGTTCATTTGCCCGCGGTCGAAGACGACGGTGGGGATGCCTGCGTTGCGCGCACGCTCAAGCACATAGGCGTCGGGATTGTTAGACAGCACTACCGCCACCCGCGCCAGTTCCGATGCGGCGAAATGTTCGATAATTTTCTGTGCGTTGGTGCCCGAACCCGAGGCGAATACGGCTATTTTTCTCATAATCACGTAATTGCGGCCGGCAGTCGGCCGCCGGAGGGTAAAATTGTTTTGGAATTGTCAAAAGTAATGAAAAAAGTGTTACTTTTGCAGCAAATTGCCTTTGAAAAAGAAACGCAAAAGCATTATACGTTAAACCTAAATTTTAAAATTATGTCTGAAGTATCTTCAAAAGTAACCGAGATTATCGTAGATAAACTTGGTGTGGATGCAGCTGAAGTAGTGCCTGCAGCAAGCTTTACCAATGACCTCGGCGCCGATTCTCTCGACACCGTCGAGCTGATCATGGAGTTCGAAAAAGAATTCGAGATTTCGATCCCGGACGAAGACGCTGAAAAAATCACCACCGTAGGCGACGCGATCACCTACATCGAAGCTAAGAAAAAGTAACATCCTGCCTCACGGCATCACCCGCAAAACGAGTCTAATCAACGCAATACCGTAATTTATGGCAAGAAGAGTAGTTATAACCGGTCTGGGCACCATCAACCCGCTGGGCAACAGCATCCAGGAGTATTTCGACAACCTCGAGAAAGGTGTCAGCGGAGCCGGCGAGATCACCCGTTTCGACGCTACGAATTTCAAGCCCACCTTTGCGTGTGAAGTAAAAGGTTACAAGTCGGCCGACCATTTCGACCGTAAGGAGGTGCGTAAATACGACCTTTTCTCGCAGTATGCCCTCGTCGCCGCTACGCAGGCGATGGAGGACTCGGGGATAGACGTGGAAAAAATCGACCTCGAACGCGCCGGAGTGATCTGGGCCTCAGGTATAGGTGGACTGGAAACGTTCTACCAGGAAGTCAAGGGGTTTGTAGAGGGCGGATTCATCCCCCGCTACAACCCTTTCTTCATACCTAAAATGATCGCCGACCTGGCCGCAGGGCACATCTCGATGAAGTACGGCTTCATGGGCCCGAACTATTGCACCGTGTCGGCCTGCGCTTCGGCCAACCATGCCATCATCGACTCGCTGATGCACATCCGCCTGGGAAATGCCGACGTGATGATCGTGGGCGGCTCGGAGGCTGCGGTCAACGAACCCGGGGTGGGCGGATTCAACGCCATGCAGGCCCTCTCCACCCGTAACGACGACCCCAAAACGGCTTCAAGGCCCTTCGATAAGGACCGCGACGGCTTCGTCATCGGCGAAGGCGCCGGGGCGCTGATCTTCGAAGAGTATGAGCACGCCGTCAAACGCGGGGCCAGGATCTACGCCGAGGTAGCCGGCGGCGGCATGAGCGCCGATGCCTACCACCTGACCGCCCCCCATCCCGAAGGGAAAGGCAACCGCCTGGCGATGAACAACGCGCTGCGCGACGCGGGCATCAAAGCCGAGGATATCGACTATATCAACACCCACGGCACGTCGACCCCCGCGGGCGACCCGGCCGAGTTGAACGGCATCAAGGCCCTGTTC
>JAVBPS010000007.1:0-129358 GCA_031549495.1 Rikenellaceae bacterium
TTTATGAGGTGCTGCAAATCATAAGCATCTCCGCCTTTGATAAAACGCCCATCCGTGAACTCCTTACAGAATCCCATTCAAATCAAAATTTCAAAGAACAGCCTAATTTGTTCGAGTAAAACTTAACGCACCAGTAGTGATATCCCTTTTACTTTCGATTGCCCTTGCCTCACTCAGAGGTGGATATTTGACTGTTTGGGGAATGACTGGATTTCCCCTCAGTTCTTTGGTGGGATTCATCCTTATAGGAATAGGGACGGCATGGTGTGTCATAAAATGTAAAACGAAAATTAAACCGGGTTATATAATTCTTGCGATCTGGTTAGGAGTCTCTATTTTAGATCTAATTCCCCGATTTTTTCATTTTTCCTCCTCACTCATTTCGTTTCCTAATATAGTGATATGGTGGTTAGGCATATTAATTGGGTTC
Organism: Rikenellaceae bacterium; assembly: GCA_031549495.1. GTDB lineage: Bacteria > Bacteroidota > Bacteroidia > Bacteroidales > Rikenellaceae > JAVBOW01. The sequence continues at coordinate 431 of JAVBPS010000007.1, forward strand.
ATATATGCCATATTGAAGAATATTATTGCTCGTGTTTGTCTAATTATACTATCGTTAATCGTTGTTTCGTGGTGTTGTGGCCCCGGTTACCGGATGTTTGTACATAAGTTAAATTTTGGAACTTTTAATGGACGGACAAAAGAATACATTATATCCCCAATAGTATTTAGTGATCGGAATAACGAGAGTATTAAATTAATTTCTTTAGTGAAAGAATACGTTGTTTTCGATTTCTGGAATTCATACTGTGGCGTTTGTTATCAAGAGTTTCCTGAAGTACAAAAACTCTACGACGAAATCAGGAACATTGATGGTATCTCTCTTTATTCAGTACATTGCTTTCATATGAATAAAGAGGAAACATATAAAACGGGTGCGGATATACTGCAAAAAAGGGGGTATTCATTCCCATGCATCAGCGCTCCCATTGATGGCTATACTATGGAATTGTTAAATATAAAAGCCTATCCTACTGTTTTAATCATTGATAAAGACTCTAATGTAATACATCGAGGTAGTTGGGAATCTGCAGTTAATACTATTCATAAACTAAATATTGGATTATGAAAACAAAACTACTTTTAATCGCAGCAATTATCTGCTGCATACTGGCTTCTTCCTGCCAAAAGGAAGATATTTATTATAGTTGCGACAAAGATGTCGATAGGTGGGTAAAAAACAATCAAACGGAGGTAAGTGTCATCATCCTCTAAGGGGAGAATAGCTAAAACTAGATCTGAATCAGGAGGTAGCATGAAATGTGATTGTAATAATCCGGAGTCAGCTCATTATTTTGCATGCCCTCAAGGAGAATATGATTGTATAACGGGGAATTGTGCATACACAGGCAGAGGGTGCGGTTGGTTTTGGGGAGATCCTTGTAATGGATTATGCTATACCCAAACGACATAAGATTATAGCTCATACACATACTTATTATGGCACCCCTACTTATCCTGAGGATTATGATTTAAAGAATACATACCCTGGCATATCACACTCTATTTATTATGACGGAGCATTTAGAGGGTATTGACAAATAAGACCATATATGAAACATACTGTGTTTTTACTATTGATAGGACTTTGCTTTCAACCGGCATTCTCCCAAGAGGCGAATCATGTCAATGGTGGGCCGTTTTCAAAAACGGTAGAATATAATACCTCGTCTTCCATCGTTACCGTCGATGAAAATGGAAACGAAAGTCCAGGTTATAATATGGATGGCAAATCGCGGTTGGAGAAGCTGTTTTTCGGTGATTTCAATGCGCCTGTCGAGTTTTTTTGTTCACCACCCTTTGCAGGAGCGTCGGGGATTCGTCTGGTCAGAGATTTATCGTCGGATGCGCCATATATCCTCGAAGTGAAATACATTACAAACTGGTTGGAAATTATGAAGGAGTTGGAGGAAAAATATCCTTCGCGCGGCATAACTGTGGGAGACATCTACTCCATGCCTGCTGAGGAGCAGGAACAGATTGCTCAACACAACAGGGCGATGTTTCAAAAAATAAGGGAAGAACGCCTCGATCTTTGCGATATCCGAACCCTCACTTTCCCACTCTACCATCTTGGCGACAGTTTGTATGCCAAGATGGTCGCACTAATTGCCAATTTCAGAGCGGAAGGCGGGTTTGACACCTTTGCCGACGGTACGACCGTGATTTTCCGCTGTGTGGTCGGCGACGAGTTATGGTCCTTACGCATTCGTGAGCCACAAAAAAGTGCCATGCAACTGTCAGACCTTTGCCTTAAGATCATTGAAGATGCAGAAAACGGCAAATTAAATGAAACGGAATACCTAAAACTACTGTCAAAAAGCCCGCGGCCCTATTCGGGAACCGCATTTCTGGGTCAATGAAGCGGCCGGGCAAACGGGCTTCGCCAGCCCCTCCCGCTTCACCAAATGCTTCCTTTTTCAGTTCGGCGTCCACCCCCAGGCACTACCCGAAAGCGAACAAAAATAGCGTTCCCGCCGACCGATAATGACCCGATCGATCTTCCGCTTTCCGCGAAATGTAAAAATCCTTTCAAAAATTAGCAAATTTCTGCTTTTGTTTTGAAAGGATTTTTACTGTCGGTAACTTGGTGTAGCGTTTAAGCCGAATCTCAATCTTAAACTTATGGGAAATCCGCTCCTTTGTTAAATTTTAACCTAAAATCTTAATGATATGAAAAAAATAATCATTCCACTTGTCATACTAATATCAGGTATGGCCGGATGTATAAATCCGCAGGAGAAACCGGAATCGGTTCAATGGGATGGGCCGCAACACATATTGGAATCCGTAGTGGTTGTTCCCGACAGTGTCGCAACACCCGAACAACTTGCGTTGAAACGAGCTCTAGCCGGCATAATGTTGGATTACCTGATTGTCAAAAACAACAGGTTTGTATTCACTTCCGACAGGGCTGTCTTTATCGAACGCGGCATACCGCCGTCCTATTTCGACTTACTCCTGGCCGACCTGGAGGAAACGAACAATGCGCTGGACAGGTCGGAAAGGGAGGACAACTGGTACGTTGACCTTAACGATGCTTTTGAAAAATCGAAGAAGGAAATGGAATCATATCGAAAGAATGCTCCCTGAAATATTCTTCACTAACCTTAAACATCACCTGACGTTTAATTTTAAAAATCTCATTGCTATGAAAACAAAACATTTTTTGCGGTTTGTGTGTGTGATTTTTTTAGGATCTACTCTGTTTTGTTCATGTTCAAAGCCTTCGAATCCACCGCCGGTTATGACAACCACAGCCAATACGGATGCGACATTGTTAAAAACGGTGCAAGAACAATTAAGCGAATTTGATAGAATGCTCGAAGCAGAATGCATTCAGATGATTGATAATCAATACACAATTACATTATCTGAATCGGAAGTGCTTGAATTAGGCGTTTCTCCGGAAACTTATCGTCAGGTTTGTGCCGAAATTGAAGCAGGGAACAAACAATTAAGAGAAATGATTGAGGAATTTAAGGCTGACCCTTCTATTACTTCTTTCATTATTGAAGACCATACTTATCGGGGAAAGCAGGATGATTATAATTATCCTAAACTAAAAACACGATCAGAGGCACAATTACCTTCAGGGTCAATTTCAACTAACGGTCAGGAGGTAGGCACTGACAATTGCTGGGCTCCTTATGAGATGATAAAAATCAATTGTCATTGTTTCTCTCGCGTAGCTCCCCTTGCTTCTCATTTTGTTACAACCACAACACAAGCAACTCCCACATTAGGCTCAAGAATTGGGAGTGGGTGGGTCTCTGTAGGTTTGGCTGCGTCCAATACCAGTTGTCAAATTACCTATAGAACCATGGACTCATATGGAGGAATATGTTCCTGGTCAGGAAGTTCAACATAATAATTTGTTTAGCCATGAAAAAAATAATCATTCCATTCGTCATCCTCATATCGGGTATGTCCGGATGTATAAATCCGCAGGAGAAACAGGAATCGGTTCAATGGGACGGGCCGCAACACATATTGGAATCCGTGCTGGCTGTCCCCGACAGCGTTGCCACACCGGAACAACTTGCATTGAAACAAGCTCTGGGCGACATAGTTTGGGAATACATGATTGTCAAAAACAACAGGCTTGTACTTACTGCCGACAGGGCTGTCTTTATCGAGCGTGGCATACCGCCGTCCTATTTCGATATATGTCAGACCAGCGTGGAGGAAATGAATGATGGCCTGGACAGGTGGGAAAAGGAGAGCGGCCTGCGCATTGACCTTAAGGAAGATCTTGAAAGAGCGAAGAAAGAAAGGGAATTGCAAAAGAATGCTCCCTGAAATATTCTTCACTAAATGAAACACATGATTGGCATAGTATAGATGAAACATGGACATAGCCCCCCGGCTATCAGCCATTCTCACTTAAATGAGAATGGCTGATAGCTGGCACCCCCCCGTTAAAAACTCAAACAATGATTTTAACATCTTCCGTCCTATGTCAAAATTTTTCCGGGCTGCATTGGCTTCATCTCTTTGTTCAATCACCTCTATTGTAGTTACTTATTTCATGTCTCCAGGGCTGTACGCTTTTACCCTGGTCATTATTTTCTTTACATATCTTATTATCGCATTATTATGCCTGCATGCGTTAAATAATGCGGCAAGCGCATTAAAGGTATTGGGCGCATTGATCGCAGGCCTACTAATAGTCGAGTTCCCTTTAAAAATATTCCTTCATAATTTTATTATCACACTTCCTGATTTATGCTGTAAAATATCGAGTATAGTATTCGCATACTTAATTTTTAGAGCGAAAACAAAATGGCCCCGAATAACATTGTCACTATTGGCTGTGTCATTTATTATATTCGTTTCATTGTGGGGCGTCGGATGGTGGTTCAAAGTTACTTTTAATGATATTTCGGCAGGATTGCTCGACCCTCCCGTTAAAACAACCATTTCTTTTCAGGATAATGAATGTAATACGGTCACCCTTGATCGATTTAAAGGAAGCGCTGTGGTTTTATATTTTTGGACAAGTGGTTGCGCATTATGTGATGATGAATTTCCTTTAATTGAATCGCTATACAATGAAATAAAGAATGGATCTAAAGTTATATTATATGCCGTTTTCTGCAGGGAGGCCAGTGAAACGTGTCTATCCGGGCAGAGAATTATTGCTTTAAAAAAATATACGATCCCATGTTTATCAACGCCTAAAGGAAGTGTCGAAATGGAGAAGATTGGCATTGACAAATATCCCAAAGCCGTAATATGCAATGTAAATGGCGAAATTATTTTTAAGGGCAGTATCTCGGAAGTGAAAAAAATGATAATAACTTACACCAAGGCTCAAGAGAAATCCTGAGCCTTTTCATTGTAAATAAAATGAATGCAGCGAATTGGTTGATTGTAACCGGTATTGCTCTTGGGTCGATATTACTTGAAGTGTGTTTCGTTCCATTAAGAGGATATAGCCTAAGTTTATCCGGATTTGTTTCATTGTTTGCATATGGATTATATACATATTACTGTTTATACAGCATCCACTGCCGCATTGAAAAAGAGATGGAAAGTTGCCGTACCGGAGCGGATATTTTAAGAGAAGAAGGATACTCATTCCCCTGTTTGTCGGCCGATATCAATGACCCTATGCTCAAAGAAATCGGGATCAATGTTTTCCCGACGGTGCTTATCATTGATCCCGACGGAGACATGGTCTTCCGGGGAGATATTGAACATGCAGGCAAATATCTTCGTAAATTGGCTGAACCATGAAAGAAGCGAAAGCACGCTTGTTCGTAATGCTTCTGTTTTGTTCGACCCTGTTTCTTTCGACGGGGTTTGTGGTGGAGAAGGAAATACTCCCGAAATGGTACGCAATGATCTGCATGGCCGTTTCGGGGTTTTTCTTATTTATGGTTTTTACAAAAGGAAAACCGATCCACATCGATAAATTGGCTGTCTGGGTGTCAGTCCTCGTTTGCTGTCTGATCGCCAGGTCGCTATGGCCCCGGCCAGACCTATTCAAGGTATTGGTATTGACATGTTTTCTATTCCTGTTTTATATATTCAGGCATACAGGCCCGGATAACTCACGATTTTTCGATAACGTTATCGTTATCGCCGCAATAGCGCAAGGGGCATACGGTTTGCTGCAATTTTTCGGCATAGCCGCCGGTTACTCCGGGTTCCGGATGGTGGGAAGCTTCGACAATCCGGCGGGTTATGCCGCCTGCCTGGCTGCAAGTCTGCCGTTTTGTTTCACAGCGGCGGCGACAGGCAGGCGTGAAATGGTATTGCGTGTAGTAGCGGCGGGGTTTCTATGGACGTGCATTCTGCTGTCCGGATCCCGCGCCGGAATCGTTGCCGCCGGCGCCATAACGGCAATTCTGATCTATAAACAGTTCGGTCACATGCGGGTTCGCAAACGCCGGATAGCCATCCTGGCGACCGCCGTCATATCCATAGCCATATTTTCGGTACTATTCTTCGCCAAAAAAGACTCTGCCGTCGGGCGATTGCTCATTTGGCGGGTGGCGGCCGGAATGGTGGCGGAAGCACCTGTATTCGGCTCTGGAAGCGGCTCGTTCCGGGCCGGCTACATGCCGCACCAGGCGAGTTATTTCGAGGCTCATCCCGATAGCCCGTTCACAATGCTTGCGGATAATGTGACGCACCCGTTTAACGAATACCTGTCTTTGGCCGTGGAATACGGATTGGCCGGCCTTATCTTGCTTATCGTTGTGCTTTGCGTTGTCGCCGCCCGGGTAAAGGATATCTCCAATCCATATTTCTTGTGCTTTATCGCGGTGGGGGTATTCTCCCTGTATTCTTATCCGTTTCGGTACGCCTATGTGGCTGTTTTATGTACTTATTGTTTAGCGAAATTCTCCACCGGGAAGCCGGTCTTTGAATTCAAATCCGGATCATTATTCAGCATTTTATCAATTGCCTTAACAGTGGCTTGTTGTTGGTTTACTGTGAAGGATTTTACTTTTGAGCGCAGATGGAAACAATTGACAGGCAATGCGGTATTAGGACAACCGCAGAAAATCCTCCCGGATTATGGAAAGCTATATGAACATTGGAACGGAGACCCGTTCTTTCTGTACAATTACGGAGCCGTACTAAATACCAAAAAAAAAATATCGGGAAAGTTTGTCCGTCCTTTTGGAATGTGAGCAATATCTAAATGACTACGATGTCCAGATGCTCCTGGCCGACAATTATAATAATTTGCGACAATTTAACCAGGCTGTACAGAGGTATAAACTGGCCCATTATATGGTGCCTTCACGTTTTTCTCCCCTTTACAAGATGATGCAAATTTATCGGGAAACCGGCGATGAATATAAAGCGAAACAGAATGCTATTCAGATTATTAACATGAAAATAAAAGTGCCGTCTTATTCGGTTGATATTATGAAAGCCGAGGCAGAAAAAATTATTGTGATTTAATTTGCCGAACACCCGGTAAAGGACACGATATTTTCTGCCCGTGTTTTTTGTGTGGTAAATTAATTTGTTTTGTGGAACAATGCCTTACATTTATCGTATGTTATCGCCTTTGGCAGAACGGCGGGATGTAGTGCTCTCTGTAATCGAAAGGTCAAATTCCACGTCGCGTACTTTCTGCGGATCGTAATCAGACTGATCCCAAAATCCAACTATTGCCGAGTTGTGTGCAAATGAAAAAGAGAGAGGGTTATGACCATCGTCATAACCCTCTGATTCTCTTAGTGACACCATCAGGACTCAAACCTGAAACCTTCTGATCCGTAGTCAAACGGGTTGGGTTTTCCGTGATTTTCGCCGGGTTTCGGGATGGCTATAATGGCTTTAAAATCAACGACAAACACAAAATCATCTTTCTGTTTGTTTCGCTGTTTGTCCCGAAATCCCCGTATTTGTGTGCAAATTGTGTGTGCGGTTTTTCCGGAATGATATATTCGGGTCATCTTTAATTATTCGAACGATGGCATAGCCGGATGTGAAGCCCCCGGAATCCTCTTTGCGTAGATTACATCCGGGGCCCCATCGGGTTGTGATTCCCTGCCCATGCAATAGAAATCTACCGGGAGACCTCTGCACCGACGTCGGCGCGCCATTCGGCGAGCAGACGGGTAAGTTGTTTCGCTTTGTCCGGATGGGCTTCGGCCAGGTTGCGGATTTCGCCCGGATCGTTTCGCAGGTCGTACAATTCGCTCTCGCCCGTGTCGTGGAACTCGATCAGTTTCCAGTCGCCCTGACGCACGGAACTCGACCAACGCCCGCCCGAAGTGCGCTCCTGCAACTGGAAATACCAGTACAGCGGGCGCTCGGGGTCGCAATGGCCGCCGTGCAGTTCGGCTGCGATGCTGCGTCCGTCCGGTTGCACCTGCGGCGGCAGGGGCGTGCCCGTCAACTCGCAGACCGTCGGGTAAAGGTCGTAATTCGACACCGGAAGCGCAGAGACGATGCCTCCGCAGATCTTGCCAGGCTGGTAGACGATCAGCGGTTCGCGCGTCCCGCCCTCGTACAGCGAACCTTTACCGTCGCGCAACGGGCCGTTTACGGTCACCTGCAACGATCCTCCGTTGTCGCTGGTGAAGATCAGGATCGTGTTTTCGGCCAGGCCCAGTTCGTTGAGCTTCTCCATGATCATCCCCACCCCCGTGTCGATGACCTTCAGTTGGGCGGCCAGGTGCGGATTGTTGGGTTTGCCCAGAAAGTCGGCCGGCCACTTTTTGTAGGGGTCGTTTTCCGGGTTTTTGGACGAGGGTGCGCTGTGGCCGCATCCCGGTTTGGCACGGAAATGATCGACCAATTCGGGTTGCCCGTGGACCATACTGTGCACGGCGTAGTGGCTCAGGTAGAGAAAGAACGGACGCTCGCGGTTGCGCTCGATGAAGCGGACGGCCTCGTCGTTCATCCGGTCCACGATGAACTCATGCGGGTCGGCGGAGGCCGGACGGACTGATTTGAGGTGGTGGTAGGGGTAAAAATAGGAACCGTTGCCGATGCTCTCTTCCGCAGAGAGGAGCACCTCCGCGAATCCGTATTGATCGGGGCGCGTCTCCACCGGCGCGCCATTGGCCCGGTAGCCGGACAGGTGCCATTTGCCGATGATGCCGGTGTGGTAGCCGTTGCGGGCCAGCGCCTCGGGCAGCGCCGGACGGTCCGGACTGAGGTGTATCGGCGAATCGGGTTTGATGTAGTCGTTGATGCCTACCCGTGCGGGGTAAAGCCCCGACATCAGCCCGGCCCGCGAGGGGGAGGAGATAGGCCCCGAGGCATAGCCGTCCGTGAAGCGGACCCCGCACCGTGCCAGGCTGTCCAGCACGGGCGTTTCGTTGAACGTGTTGCCGTAGCAGCCCAATTCGGCGTAACCCAGGTCGTCGGCGAAAATGATGATCACGTTCGGTTTCTGCTGCGGAGCACTCTGGCCGCAGGCTACGGCCGCCGCCGCAAGGGGCAGGCAAAACAGTCGTTTGTTCATCGCTTTGTTATTTTAGTGTAATGCGCATCCAGGTCGACGGATCGTCCTTTTTAGCGAAAGTAAAGGTGTCGTTCAGGCCTGCGCCTTTCACGACTGCGTTGAAGCATAAGGTGTCGCCCGGTGTGGCCTGCAGCGAAGAGAGCGGAATGGCGATCTCGGCCACATAGCCCGCCTCGCCCGACACGCTCCGCGCCGCTCGGCATACGCCACGGGCGCCCGGGACAGGCGCACCCTTGTCCGTCGTGCAGTGGAGCATGCCATCGGGAGCGACCTCGGCCGTGACCGTCGCACCCGCCTTGCCGACGGACATTTCGATCATCGACTTGGCGGATAGCAAGCTGTCTCGCCGCTCGGCCAGCAGGTAGAGGTAGCGGTCGTCATGGCTGGCCCTGAAAATGGCCTGGGCCTGCGAATCGCCGCCGATGAAAAACGCCTGGTCGGTAATCCATTCCGCACCGTCACCGTCCACTTTTACGCGCGTCTGCGGAGCGTCGATGCGGTGATTGAGGTAGAACACGCCGAGTTGGATCCCCTCGTTGCAATGCATCGTGCCGATCACGCGGTGGGCGTCGATCAGCTCGGTGCTTCCCCAGAAACCGAGGCCAGGGAAGGGGCGCAGCCAATCTTCCGTCCATGAGCGCCCGTTGAACGTGCGTCCCGCCGCGTCGCCGATCTTCAGGCTGAAGATCCGGTCGATGTTGCACGAGAGGAGCGTCTCGCCCGAGGGAAAGACCGCCACGTAACCGGCGCACCCGTCGAATAGGTTCGTGTCGCGGTCGTCGGGGCCCTCACCCGTCTCGCCGAGCGGCCGCCAGTCGAAACCGGGATTGCGCACCACGGACATCATGTATTTGCTTTTGCCCTGCGGCCCGTCGGGTTCCAACCTCGCCTCCATGAAGCCTAACAGCGTTTTGCCGTCCGCCAGCAGCCGGAAGCAGGGCATCTGGTCGGTGAAGATCTTCACCCCGTTGTTGTCGTATTTGTACTGGCGGCACACACGCATGTGTCCCTGCCAGGAGTGTCCGTCGTCGGATGAAGTGATCACCGACGTGCCCGAATTGCGATCCTTGGGCAGGCAGTCGGTGAAGTAGCACTGCACGCGCCCGTCGGGCAGTTGCAGCAGGTAGGGCTCCCAGTTGGCCCCTTCGAAGATCGACTGCTCGTCGCTCCACGTGGCGCCGTTGTCCGTGCTGCGGCGCAGCATCAGCCCGCAGCCGACGTTGTTCTTGTAGCCTGCCGAGGCGCGGTAGGAGCATACGGCCAGGATGTCGCCGTTGCTGAGCACCACTGCGTCGACGGTCGAGAAGCACCGCACGTCGCCGCCTTCCGGGGTGGTCACGTCATAGGGTTCGAACAGCAGTTGCCCCTCGCTCCAACGGAGCAAATCGTCGCTCAGGTAGTAGTAGATCCGCGAGGCGATCTGCCCGCCCTGGCAGAAGAGGATGTAGCGGCCGTCGGCCATCTTTTTGATACGCGGATAGATCGCCGTCTTATCCGTTTTGAGCGTTTCGGCCGGGATCAGTTGCAGGCTTTCGAAAATCGGTTCGAGCACGCTGTGGCGCTCCTGCCCGGCGTGCGAGCCAGGGGCCTGCGGCAGCAGGTTCATCTGGTCGACGGTGTGGAGCAGGACGGGCTTTTTGGCCGACAGGCCCGCCGGGGATAACAAAAGAAGGGCGATAAGCAGAAGTCGCATAGGACACTTGATTTGTGACTTGTCATTCTGAACGTAGTGAAGAATCTCAAAACGGCTGTCTGAGATCCTTCACTGGCGTTCAGGATGACAAAGGAATAAAATTATTTGATCTTTCCGGTGTAGTAATTCGCCCAGACGTTGTCATTGCGCTGTTCAAGGGCTTTGCCGAAATACGTGTCGGCAGAGGCCTTGTCGCCCAGGCCGAGATAGCCGATGGCCGTGGTGTAGTAGGCCCGGCTGTTCACGTCGCGGGGATACTCGCCGTAATCGAACGACTCGAAGAACCGCTCGACATAATCCGTCACCGAGGCCTTGCCTTTGGCTACGAGCGCCTCGTACATCGGGCGCACGTCGGCGCGCGGGTCGAGTTTGAGCATGGCGAGCGCCTTCTCGTAGTTGAAATCGCTATCCTTGGTGGCGTTGTCCGCCGCCATCTTGTAGTATTTGCGGGCGAGCGACTTATTGCCCGCCTTCTCGTAGGCCAGCCCCGTGAGGTACCAGACCTGCGAATTGCGCGCGTAATATTCCAGGCGGGCGTAGAAGTGCATCTCCGGGTACTCGTCCGCCATCAGGCAGTATTTGACCGCTTTGGCCGCATCGTTCGCCTCCATCGCCCGCAGGCCGGCCAGCAGGCATGCGTCCACGTAGATGTCGTGCAGATCCTCGATGTGCTCGCGGCGGCAGAAGAAGTTGTCGAGCAACTCGTCGAGCGCCACATCCTGTTCGCCGTGCAGGATGCGCATGCGGATCTCGCGCACCAGCGAATCATAACGCTTCAGCGCCCGGTCATGGTGCGAGGTAAGCATCCGGTACCGCTTTTCGAGGGGCGCGTTCACGAACTCGTACATCTCGTCGAGCTCCGTCAGGAAGAGCCCCGAGCCGGCTTTGTCGTACTTCACGGCGTTCTCGTAGCAGGCGATCGACTCGTCGTAACGCTGCGTGAAGAACCGGTGTCCCCAGCCCATATTGCGCCAGGCCATTGCGTACTCGGGATGGATCGCCAGGCAGCGTTTCCACGCCTTCATGGCGGCCTCGGGCTGCTTGTCGAAGAGCAGGTTGCCCAGGTAGTAACAGGTCACGTAACTCTGCGGGTTATATTCCAGCGCTTTGTCATAAACGGCGATGGTTTCGAGCCGGTAGGGGAAGCAGTAGTCCGTGGAGAGCGTTTCGGCCTGCTTGAACCAGGCAGCAGCGGCCGCCTTGTCGCCGCGCCGGTCGGCCAGGTATCCCAGGTAGTATTTCACGGTCGGGTAGGGGGCCAGGGCGTCGGAGGCTTCGAGCAGGTCGAGGGCCTCTTTTTCGGCGGCGTTGTGCAGGTAGTAGATCGCCAGTTCGAGGTACGATTCGGGCTGGTCGCGCAGCAGGGCCTTGAAATCCGCAGCGTTGCGGCCGCCCAGCAGCACCATCTCGTAGGTGGCGTAATAGTTGAGCGGGTCCAGTTCGAGCACCTCTTCGGCGAGCGCTTTCGCTTTCTGCGTCCGCCCGTCGTGGCGCAGCAGGGTGGTGTAGAGATTTTTGGCATCGAAGTTCATGCCGTTGTAGCGGATCGCCATTTGTACCTGCTGCTCGGCCGCTTCGAGATCGCCCTGTAGGGCCGAAATTTCAGCTAACTGGAAATAGGAGGGCGAGGCGTAGGCGTAGTCCCAGGCCGAGCGGTAGAGCGTGTCTACGGCCGCTTCCCAGTCGCCCTCGGCCTTCAGGATGAGGCCCATGTTGTACATCGCCTCGGCGTCCGAGGGGCGGGTGAAGTCGAAGGTCTGCCGCACGAGCGCACGGCGCAGGTACTGCTTGGCCTTCGGGTAATCGCCCCGTTTGCGGTAGTGGATGCCCATCTGGGTGTTGCACCGCACGTCGCCCGGGTCGCGACGCAGCGCTTCGAGGAAATAGTCCGTCGGCTCGACGTGCGCCTGATGGAACTGCAGGTTGCGCATGCCGGTGTAGTACAATTCCTCCTGGTTTTCGATCTCGGAGGGCTTGCGCGGCGGGGCGACCAGCGCCGGATAGGGCTTCGCGGGGTCTTTTTTGTAAGGCCCGTAGCTGATCAGCTCCTCGCCCGAGGCGGCGTAGAGGGTCATCCGCACCTGGGGGGGATCCGTAAGCTCCTGCCCGGGGATCGTGATGTCGGCGGCGAAGGGCTTGTCCGGGGCCATATCGGCCGTGGTCTGGTAGAGCACCCGACCGTCCCGTCCCGTCACCACGACGCGGGCGTCCTTGCGGATCTGGGTCACGTTGGCGGCCAGGTGGACTTTGCCTTTGGGTCTGATATCCATGTTGACCGTAGCCAGGCGGTTGCCGCGGTTGACCTGATCCAGGTCGCGGATGCCGTACCAGTAGCTGGTGAACTCCTTCACCTCGTAGGGGTTGATCCAGCTGTAATCGGGCTGGTTGTCCGAGTAGGCGGCGGTCATCAGCTCGACGTAGGGTCCGTCGTCGTCCGTGAGCGATACGCATTCCCACATGTGGCCATAGGCCTTCGGGCCCCAGAGCCAGAATTTGCCGCCTTTGTTGATGTTGTGGTTGCCCACGAGCATCGTACCGGCGTCACGGCCGTGGTCGTAGCCCCCGATGAAATCGTCCTGCAGGTCGTGCACGAAGATCGAGGCCGAGGCGGGCTGGTTCTTCCACCAGCTGGCGTCGATGCCCTCGGCGAACTCCTCATGCCCGCAGTAGGGCGCGTCGGAGAGGGGCCAGCGGATGTAGCTGTTCTTGGCGTGGTAGACCCCGAAATCGGTGTTCTCGGGGAAGATGATCTGGTAATCCTTGTTGGCGTGCGTGGCCACGTTCGACCAGTAGAGGATCGAGTTGCGGTCCATCGTGTTGTTGATCATCCGCCCGGTGATCTCGATGTAGGACTTGTCTGGATAGAGCGTCATCCCGATGGCCCACGACATACGCTGGCGCGGTTCGACCTCGCCGACCCAGATGGTCTTGCTGCCGTCGCCGTTGTCCACCAGTTTGTAATCCACCGGGAACTGCGACGAGGCGCGGTGGTGGTGGAACACGTTCCATTCCACGCCGCCCGAGATCCATGCCCCGAGCATCCCCACGTTCGAGGGTTTGATCACATGCTGGTGGTAGAAGATGTCGTAGCCGTTGGTCTTGTCGATGGCGTAGAACAGCCTTCCCCCGATGCCGGGCAACACGCACAGCTCGATGTAGTCGTTCTCCAGGTAGAGGGCCTTGTGGGTGCTGTCCACCTTGTCGTAGGTGGGGTTGTCGTTCATCGCGTAAGGATACACGCCCCGCTTGGCCCGCTGGTAGGCGAAATCGCGCGAAAATAAAGGGGCTTTTTCCGGTGCGTCCACCCGGTAGGTGGGAATTTCGAGGACTCCTTCCCGCATCTTCACCTCCCCGTTCTGAGCGGCCGCGCGGCCGCCCAGAAGGGTGATGAGGATCGTCATGGCAATTTTAGTGATTCTCATATTTCGTCGTTATTGTTTTTCGAACTTGTTTTGTCGTTTTGTCATCCTGAACGAGGTGAAGGATCTCAGAATGGCTGTCTGAGGTTCTTCACTTCGTTCAGAATGACAAATAACACGTTATTTAACTTCAGGCGGATGCCGTTACACGACTTTCACGCAGCGCAGCGACATGCCCGCCGAGCGGTATTCGCTGCGGATGATGTTCGTCCCGGCGTTGTTGTAGTAGAACCGGTTGGGCGACGCGGGGCTGGCGGTGTTCGGGCCCGTGGAGGGTTGGTTGTTCCACATGTAGCCGCGGTATTCCAGGTATTGCATGATCTCCCGGCTCTGGAACAGGTATCCGGCCGTGGGGTAGTACGAGGCGGTCTCACCCACGCCCGTCTTGATGTTCAGCCCGTACTGGGCGTCGCTGTTGCCCTTGTCGTCGCCGGGCAGCAGGGCCAGGCTGTTGTAATCGGGCACGCGGTATCCGGCGGGACAGGGATCGTAGACGGTCTTCACGCCGCCCGAAGCGCTGACCCAGCCCCACAGCGCATCGTTGCGGCTGGCCAGGTGCCAGTCGACGGCGGAGAGCAGGCGCACACCGGGATTCTGCGTGGCGTAGGCGATCGTACCCGTCGTGGCCGTGGCGTCCTGCGAACTGACCAGTGTGCTGGATTCGGTCTCATAGGGCGTGCCTGCGGGCCTCGCTCCGGTCAGGTTGCGCGGGAAGGGGTCTTTGCGCCCCCACTGGTAGAACAGGCCGTAGGCGTTGCGGTCCTTGACGCTCTTCGAGGTGGCGCCCAGGTTACGATCCTGCATTGTGTAATTGCCGATCTCCGTGTTGTTGTACGGCACATCCTCGGCCGCGCTCACCCAGATGTGGTAGGACCATAGCACCACGTCGGCGGCGTTGCAGATCGCCACCACGGCGTTGCCCTGCGTGCCCGTCGCGGGAACCGTGAGCGTCATCCCGCCGACCGAAGGGGTGGAGACCACGTCGCCCGACTGGCCGGTGGCGGCCTGTTGCCATACGATCTTGGCTTTCGTGGCCGCGCCGACTGCGGCGCCGCTTGCGCTGAGGCACTTGAGGTTCTCGTGGATGTAGTCGCGCGAGAGGGTGTAGTAAGGCGTGATGTCGATCTGCACGTTCCCGGCCGCCGCGGTACGGTAGCAGTTCGTCGAGCCGTAATAGAGCGTCACGGGAAGCGGCGCGAGCGGGGTGACGATGCCCGCCGTGACGGTCACGGCCTGCCGGGTGGAGAGCGTGTAGACCCGCCCGTCGGTGTCGGTGACGGTGAACGAGAACCCGTCGTCGTAGACGCCCGCGGGTAGGAAGGCGATGAAACCGGAGGCTTTGGTCATGTCGCCGCCCGAGGAGATGTTCGCTCCCGCGCCGCAGTCGATGGTCACGCTGTTCGACCCGGCGGCTTTCGGCACGACGGCCGTCCCGGTGGTGGCGTCGACCGTCGCGGTTCCGGCGATCTGCTCGTTACCCAGGGCGGTCACGACCACCGATTTGACCTTCAGGCCGAGCCCCTGGTAGTCGTTGAGCTGGAACTGGACGCCGCCGCAGAGGTTCTTGAAGGCGAACGTCTGGTCGGTCGATGCGGCGACCATCGGCAGCGCAGCCACGTCGCTGCCCGCGCCGAGCGCCGACACGTACGGCTGGTTGGCCAGCCCCGACAGGTCGACCGTCAGGGACGAGCCGGAAAGGGTCGCCGAGGCTGCCGCCGAAGCGGGGTAGACCGCGTAGCGGGTCTCGTCGCCGACCGTCTGGCTGCCCGCAGGATTGAAAATCCCCAGGCGGGTGTTGTTCGAGGTGGTGATGTAGACCGCGCCCGAGGTGCTGGTGGCCCCGAACAGGCGGATCTGGTCGCCCGATTGCCATACGACGTTGAGCGACATGTCGAGCGTCGTGCGCGCCGGGGGCTCCTGGATCTGTGCGATGATGGCGTGAGCGTCCGCTGTCGCGGGCTGCGGGTCGGGGCTGATGCCGAACTCTTCATGCTGCGCGCAGGCGCTCAAAAGGCAGGCTGCGGCCAGAAGGATCGCCGGTATATGGTGTGTTTTCATGGTTTTTTCCGTTTTTTAATGGTTAAATCGGTTATTTCCACGGGTCTTGCTGATCGCCGTTGCCCCACTGGGGACCCTGTCCGCCGTCGCCGTCGCCCGGATCGGGTTCGGGCTCCGGTTCGAGCGGCACGCGCAGCTCGACGGGTAGCCATTTGGCGTAGTTGGTCGCCGTCAGGCCGGTGAAGGTGTCCTCGCCGCCCGCGTCATAGAGCACCGCGTTGAACAGCACCCGTTCGCCGATCACCGAGATCAACGTGCGCGGGATGACCAGCAGAAAGATGTACCCCCGGTCGTCCTCCACGTCGTTGAAAGTACCCAGCACGGTGGGGAAACATTGCACCCCGGCGTTATCGCAGACCAGTTTGCCGGTCGCCGCCTCGGGCATCACGGTCAGGGCCAGCGGATCGCCGCTGGCGTTGCCGCTCTGGATCATCAGTTTCACGCCGTCCGTGAACGCCAGGTTTTTGTCCAGCCGCTCGACCATGCAATAGAGGTTCGTCGCGTCGTAGGCGAAGCGGAAGACGGCCTGGGCCTGCGATTGGCTGCCGATGAACAGGGCGTCCTGGACGCTCGTCCAGCCTTTGCTGCTCCCCTCCAGGTCGGGGGTGAACTGTGCGGCGTTGATCCGGTGGTTGAGCACGAACTTAGCCATCTGGATGTTGGCGCAATCGGTGGTCGACCCGCCGATCATCTGGGTGAAGACCGAAGGGAACACCCCCACGAAGGTGTGGTTGTCGATGATCTCGACCGAACCCATGACCCCGCGGTCGGGGAAGAGTTGCACCGGGGCGCCGAATTCCCACGCCTTCGCATCGCCCAGGCGGACGTTGAACAGTTGGCTGATGTTGCACGAATGGAGCGTCTCGCCCGAACGGAACTGCCGCAGGTAGGGCGCGGCCTGGTTCAAAAAGAGGTTGTTCTGTCGCTCGGCGGGGCCCACCTGCGTGCCGGTCAGCCCGCCCGCAGCCCAGTTGTCGCCCGAATAGGCCATCCCGAGGTGGTACTGGTCGCCCGTGCCCGAGCGCCCGAAACGGGATTCGAACGCCACGGCGATCCGCTCCGAATTGTTGAGCTGGATGGCCACCGGCATCTGATCCGTGTAGATCGGATCGCCCGAGCCGTCCTCGGCCACGCCGGCCGCCTGGCGGATGACCTTGCCGACGTTCTCCCAGTTCTGTCCCCGGTCGGTGGAGCGCAGCAGGGCCGTGCCGGAATCCCCCTTGTTGGGATCCGAACCGGTGAAGTAGACGTGCACTTCGCCCGAGGCGAGCTGCAACGCCGACGGTTCCCAGGTGGTGCCGCGGTAGATCACCTGCGTGTCGCTCCACGTGTTGCCGTTGTCCGTTGAGCGGCGCATCATGATCCCGTTGTTGAGGTTATTGAGGCGGTAGCCCTGGTTGAGGCGGAACGAAGCGAAGGCCAGCACGTCGCCGTTGTCGAGCACGATGGCGTCGGGCGAGGAGAAGAGCACCCGGTCGGATACGTTGCTCTCGTACTGGTTCATGTCCGTCTTGGCGAAGAGCTGCGTTTCGGAATTCTGCCATGTGACGAAGTTGTAGCTGCGCGCGTAATAGACGTCGTGGGCGGTGGGCCCCTGCTGGTAGATCAGCAGGAACGACCCGTCGGCGAGCTTCTTGAAGCGCGGGTAGCGGGCATTGACGGCCGTGAGCAGCGGATTGCCCACCGTTTGGAAGGAGCGAAAATCCATCTCCACGGAGCTGTTCTGCCACTCGGCCGAGTGCGAGTTGACGTACCCCTGCTCGGCGTTGAGCTGGTGGATCGAGGTGATGTCGGTGTCGACGGGGGTCTGATCGCCGGACCTCGGTTTAGGGTTGGGATGCTCGTCCGCCGAGGGCTTCGTGCACGCCGCCAGAGCGAGGACCAACAAAATGGCTGTGATTTTATGGATTGGTTTCATATCGGCTGGTTAATTGGTGTTTGTCATGCGTTTATCGGCGGTCATGGAGCGGATGAAATCCACTTCCTGCTGGCTGTACGGCGTGCCGTCCATGCGGTAGATGTCGTGGAACCAGACCTCGGGCTCGGGATCGCCCGCCTTGCTGGACCATTGCAGGTGGAAGTTGCACTTGCCGGCGGTCAGGCCCCAGCTGATCGCCCCCGCGTTCTCGCGTTTGAGGATGGGCAGGATCTGCTCGAAGGTCGACCGCGGACGGCCCATGTATTCCTGGCAGACCATCGGCCGGCCGTACTGCTTCATAATAGAGATGAAGGTTTCCATCTCCTCGGGCTCGTAATAGCAGTGGAAGGTCATCACGTCGCAGTTCTCGCCCAGGAAACCGACGATGGGGAAGTTGTTGCGCGTGGCGTGCAGGCCGGGGCAGATCCAGATCGGCGAGGTGAGCGGCTGCGAAGGGTCGACCTCGCGGCCCCATTTGAACACCTCGCGCAGCAGGGGCAGGCTTTGCGCCCCCTGCTTCGAGCTCTCCGGCTCGTTGTACAGGCACCACATGTAGACGCGCGGATCATCCTTGAACGTGGTCATGATGTCCTTTACGTAGCGTTCCAGGCGGGGCCACTGCGCGGGGTCGTTCACCGCCGGGGCGCCGGGGCTCTGGATCCACTGCGAATTGTGGACGCCCTGCACCGCATCGGGTTGCTTGCCCAACTGCGGATCCTCGAAGCGGCCCCCGTTGGTGAAGAAGGTCACGATGGCTTTCAGGCCGTGCCGCTCGCAGATCGACAGGAACTCGCCGACGCGTTGCTTGAACCCCTCGGGATCGGCTTCCCAGACCAGGTCGTGCAGGAAAATGCGCACCGTGTTGAAGCCCAGGCCTTCGGCCATCCCCATCTCCTGTTCGATCGTCGCGGGATCGAACGAATCCCCCTGCCACATTTCGAACTGGTTGATGGCCGTGCCCGCGACGTAGTTGAATCCGACGGGCCACTCCTGTGCGTAATACCACTCGTTGGCGCGTTGTTCGCTCCAGCGGGCCGCAGGAGTGTCGTTCGCGCCGCAGCAAGCGGCAAATAGTATTGCGGTAAAGCAAATAAACAGCTTTTTCATAGTCGATTAATATCCGGGGTTTTGATCGGTTGCGGGGTTGAGGGCGGTGTTGTAGTTGAATTCGTCGGTCGGGATGGGCCACCAGTAGGCTGCCGGCCCCACCTCGGATTCGGCAGTGATGCGGCCCGCCTTGACGGCATATTCCGCCAGTTTGCCGCAACGTTTCAGGTCGCAGTAACGCTTGCCTTCGAAGACCGTTTCGTAACCGCGTTCCTTGAGCACCAGTTCCAGGAATTTATCCTGCGTGGAGTAGTTGGCCAGCGCGTAGTCCGAGGCGTAGGTGCGGGTCGGGCTCAGGCCGTAGGCGCGGCGGCGCACCTGGTTGACCATCTCCATGGCCGTCGCGTTGGGCTGCCCGGCGTTGCGGCAGATCGCTTCGGCGTAATAGAGCAGTGCATCTGCATAGCGGTAGACCGGGAAGTCGTTGGCCATCACCGATCCGTTGGTCTCCGGGTCGCGGTATTTGAGGCAGATCATACCCGTGCGGGTCAGGCCGTTGAGCGTTCCGTTCTCGGTCTGCTTGTAGAGGCTGTATTGATAGCGCAGGTCGTTGGTGTCCCAGCCGGCGACGAATTTGTTGTTCACCCAGTCCGTGTAGACGCCCAGCGCGCCGGTGTCGAAGACCGGATTGGGCTTGCACAGGTACATCCAGGTGAACTCGTTGCCCTCGTCGCGGTTGTATTTGATGTAGAAGATCTCCTCTTTGGTCGCGTTGGCCTTGTAGCCGTACAGGTTATCGAAGTCGTCCGCCCGGGCCACCTCCACCAGCGAGAACTTACCCGAAGTGACGACCTGCTGCACAGCGCTCTCGGCGTCCGACCAACGCTCCAGGTAGAGGGCGGCTTCGGTCTTGAGCATCAGGGCTGCATAGCGGGTGGGGTGCCCGGCCATGGAGACCGCCTCGGGCAGCAGGTTGGCCGCCGCGTCCGCCTCCGTGTAGATGTATTCCCAGATGGTGCGTTCGGGCGTGCGCGGCTTGTTGAAGTCGGTCATGTTGTACTCGTCGAAAAACGGCACCGCCCCGAAGTAGCGGACCAGGTGCGCGTAGCTGAACGCGCGCAGGTAGCGGGTCTCGCCCGTCAGGTGGTCGTATTGCAACCGGGTGAGGTCGGCGTCGCCGATCTGGGTCATGATCTCGTTCGAGAAGCGGATGGCGCGGTAGAGGACGGCCCAGGTGTCTTTGGTAAAGGTCACCCCGCCGGTGGAGAGGCCCGTGGAGAAGGAGGTGCCGTAGTTGCCGCGGCCGTAGCAGTAGTCCGCCAGCCCTTCGCTCAGCACGGAGAGGTAACGCCCGAAGGCGGGCTGCCGGCGCAGTTGGTAGTAGATCGAGTTGATGACGCTTTGCACCTCCTGCTCGTTGGACATGAACGTGGTCGCGTCCACCCGCTTGGGATGCTCTTCCAGAAGCGCCATGTTCTCGCACGCGCAGATGCCGAAGACCAAACCCGCTAAAACGGTGAGGTATATGATGAACCTTTTCATAGTTGTCTGGATTTAACGGTTAAAAAACGATCTTGCATCCCACGGTGAAAGTTCGGGCGCTCGGGTAGTTGCTCGAGTCGACGCCCTGGATAAGCGAATTGCCGCCGCCCGAGGCGTTCACGTCCGGGTCCCAGAACGGGAACGAGGTGAAGGTGAGCAGGTTCTGTGCGCTGACGTAGACGCGGGCCTTGCTGATGAAGCGCCCGTTCTTGCAGGGAACGTCGTAGCTCAGTTCCAGGTTCTTCAGGCGCATGTAGGTGCCGTCGTAGACGAAACGGTCGGACATCTTCAGGGCGATGTTCTGCAACAGGTTGGGATACTTCGCGTTGGGGTTTTCCGGCGTCCAGTGGTTGTAGGTCACCTCGCGGAAGGCGTTGGCGTTGTAGCCGTAGTCGTAGGCCACGGAGACCATGCTGAGCGAATAGATGTCGTTGCCGAACGATCCCTGCAGGAATGCGCTCAGGGTGAACCTCTTGTAACTGACCGAAGTGTTGAAGTTGAGCAGGAAATCGGGGTTGGGGTTGCCGATGATCCGTTTGTCGGCCGTCGAGATGCCCGCCACGCCGTCCAGGTCTTTGTAGAGGATCTGGCCGTTGTCGTCATAGCCCTCTTCGACGTAGCCGTAGAACATGTACATCGGCTGGCCGACGCGCATCAGGTTGAGCTGGTCGCTGATCAGCGAGTTGGAGACCGTGCCGCCGAAGATAT
Organism: Rikenellaceae bacterium; assembly: GCA_031549495.1. GTDB lineage: Bacteria > Bacteroidota > Bacteroidia > Bacteroidales > Rikenellaceae > JAVBOW01. The sequence continues at coordinate 21,759 of JAVBPS010000007.1, forward strand.
CCTTCCCTTCCGAGAGCGAGAGCACCTTGCTGCGGTTCAGGGAGAAGTTGGCGCCCAGGTCCCATTTCACGGCGCGGTCGATGATGCGGCTGTCGAACTGCAATTCGAAACCCGAGTTGCGGATCGAGCCGACGTTGCTCAGCGAGGTGGTATAACCGCTCGAACGGGGCATCTCCACGTCGTTCAGCAGGTCGTAGGTCTTCTTATAGTAGAAGTCCGCCGTCATGCGCAGGCGGTTTCGGAACAGGGCCACATCGATCCCCGTGTTCCACTGGGCAGTGGTTTCCCATTTCAGGTCACCCAGGTAGGTGTCCTTGGGGGCGTAGCCGACCACCGTGGTCTTGTCGAACACCACGTTCACCGAGCTCAGCGTGTTCTGGGTCGAGTAGGGCGAGATGGCCGTGCTGCCGGTCTTGCCGTATCCCACACGCAGTTTGAGGTCGGAGATCCACCGGACGTTCTTCATGAAATTCTCCTGCGAGGCGCGCCACGCGAAGGCCGCCGAGGGGAAGTAACCCCATTTGTTGCCCTGGCTATAACGCGACGAACCGTCCGCGCGGAAGTTCACGGTCAGCAGGTAACGGTCAGCATAGTTGTAGTTCACGCGTCCCAGGAACGAGAGGAGTTTCCAGTCCGAATAACCCGAGGTGGGCAGGCCTTTCACGTCCGCCGCGTCCATGTCGTACGATTCGACCACGTCGCTCAGGAAGCCGGTACCGGTGCCGGTGCCGACCGATTTGGTGGTGCTCTCCTCGTACGTCATCCCGCCCATCACGTTGAAACTGTGCTTGCCGCAGCTGCGGGCGTAGGTGACGATGTTGTTGCTGGTGATGCCGACCGTCTCGCCCAGCGAGATCGAGGCTGCGCCGCTGGAGTTGGGGTATTTCAGCGATTTGGTGTAATCGCTGCGGCTCTGGCTGTTGAGCACGTTGCCCGTGAGCTGGATCGAAAGCCCTTCGACGGGTTTGATGGTCAGTCCGGCGGTGGCCGTCACCCGGTTGGCGTACCATTGGTTCTTGATCTCGTTCAGGTAGGCCAGCGGGTTGAGCCCTGCGGCGGGCTGGGTGATGAAGTCGTTCCATGAACCGTCGTCGTAGTGGGGCGTGGCCAGGGGCGAGGAGGTGAGTGTCGCGCCGATCACCGACGTGGCGCGTCCCCCGCCCTGGGAGTTCATCTGGTCGTGGTCGGAGCGGCTGAATATGACGCCGGCAGAGGCCGACACGATTTTCGAGATGTTGTAGTTCATGTTGGTGCGCAACGAAAGGCGGCTGTAACCGCTCTCCCGGACGATCCCCTGCTGGTCGAAGTAACTCAGGCCCATCGAGCCCTGGAGGGCTTTGCTGCCGCCGGTGACGTCCACGGCGTGGTTGGTGATTACGGCCGGATGGAAGACCTCGTCCTGCCAGTTGGTGTTCCAGATGTTGTCGGCGATCTGCTGGTCGGTGAAGACCGCGGGTTGGTTGTTGATCGCTGCCTTTTTGTTCAGGTAGGCCATGTATTCGTCGCCCGTGAGCATTTCGATCTGCTTGGCCAGGGCCTGCACGCCGACGCTGCCGTCGTAGTGGACTTTCACCTGGCCGTCCTGCGGCCGTTTGGTGGTGACGATCACCACGCCGTTGGCGCCGCGCGAACCGTAGATCGCCGTGGCCGAGGCGTCCTTGAGCACTTCGACCGACTCGATGTCGGCGGTGTTGATCATGTTGATGTCGCCCGGGAAGCCGTCGATCACCCAAAGCGGGTCGTTGCTCCCCTTGATCGAGTTGGCCCCGCGTATGCGTACCTGGATCCCCGCCCCGGGCTGGCCGTTGAGCTGGTTGACCTGCACGCCCGATACGCGGCCCTGGAGGGCGGTCGCCACCGAGATGTTGGCGTATTCGTTCAGTACGTCCCCTTTGACCTGGGCCACGGCTCCGGAGAGGTCGCGTTTGCGTTGCACGCCGTAGCCGACCACGACCACTTCGTCGAGGTCGGTCGCGCCCTCTTCCATCCGCACTTCGATCACGCTGCGGCCGTTGACCGCCACCAGCCGGTCTTTCAGGCCCGCGAAGGTAATGACCAATACGTCTTTTGCGGGGTCGGGAACGTCCAGCGCGAAAGCGCCGTCCGCACCGGTGCTCGTGGCGGCAGTCTTACCGCGGACCACCACGGCGGCCCCGGCGACGGGTTGCCCGTCAGGCCCCAGCACTTTGCCCTTCACGCCGCCGGCCTGGGCGGCGGACGCCAGCCCGAGGCCTAAAGCGAAAATGAGGACAAATCTGAGAGTGAAGTTTTTCATAAGCTTCGATTGTTAGATTAATAGTAGTTGGTTCGCCCCGGCAGGAGTGGCCGTTCGATCCGGGTCACTACAAAAGTAGAAGAAGCGGCTTATGAAAAAACAGCCGCTCCTCAGAATGGGAAAATCGTTGTATCGGTTGAAGAAATCCTCGCAGAGCGAGCCATTATTGTGCTACAATCAGAGGAACTAAAATAGCGAATGAAGCGTTGAAAATAAATGTTTATTTTCATAGGGCACCCATAAAGGGTGCCCCTACGGATTCGGACAGTCTGTTTGAGATGTCTCGACTTGCCGCTCGACATGACGGGAAGACCGAAGGTAGCCGTAGGCGGGGGCGCGTAGGCCTGAGCGGCAGCCAAAGTGCGTGGGCCCGGCGCCATTAAGCGGGAGGTTTTTCGTTGCCGAACAAAAAGATGTTCGGCTTCCTCCTCCTTGTTCGGCATAATCCAAGCAAAAAGACGCTTGGCTTCTGCTCTCACTGCGTTCGTCGGTTGGGACCCGCCAGGATTTTTTGGGGACCAAGGGCGGAAACTGTAGCGGGAGGCCGGAGCGCCAGCGGAGGCGTGCGATGTGGCCTGTGCGCAGCGGAATTTCCGGCCGACTCCCCAAAAAATCCGTAAGCGGGTAAGCCGGGAGCGCGGCGCCTTGACTTTTTTGCCTACTTTTTTGGTCAAGCAAAAAAGTACGGTCGCCCGTAGGCGAAAACGGCCCTGCGACCGTTGGCCAAAAATGAACGTTTGTTTTTCAACGCTTCATTCGCATTATTAGTAAAACCACCGTAAGAACTTTTGCTGTGCTATATGTGCAGCCACGAGAGCCGTTATAGCTTCTTTTGATATTCGGTCGGCAGCACCCCGAACTGCTCTTTGAAACATTTGGCGAAGTAGGAGGGGGAGTGGAAGCCGACGGCAAAACAGACTTCGCTGATGCGGCATTTATTCTGTGCGAGCAGTTGGGCCGCGACCGACAGCCGCTTGTAGCGCAGGTAATCGTTCGGGGTCGTGTCGAGCAGCGCCCGGACCTTGCGCAGCAGCGTCGAGCGGCTCAGGAACAGCGCCTCTTCCATCTGCTTGCTCGAAAAATCGGGATTGCGCATCTGTTGCATGATCACCTCGTCGATACGGCGCAGGAACTCCTCGTCGGCACCCTGCAGGTTGAATTGCTGCGGGTCGATCTGCCCCTGGGAGTCTTTGTACGCTTTGCGCAGGCTGGCCCTTTTTTCCAGGATGCCGCCGATGCACGCGTGCAGGTACTCCACGCTGAACGGTTTTTCGATATACATACTTGCCCCGGCCTTCATGCAACTGATCTTGGTGTCGGTCGAGGAGATGGCCGAGACCACGATCACGGGAATGTGCGACAGGTCGAAATCCGAGGTCACCGAGCGGCAGAACTCGATGCCGCTCATCCCCGGCAGGGCGATGTCCGTGACGATGACGTCCATTTCGTGCCGATGCAGCAGCTCGGCGGCCGCCTCGGCCGTATGGGCGGTCAGAACGCGGTAGTCGGCGTCGAATTTGCGTTTCAGGTAAGCCGACAGGTCGCGGTTGTCCTCCACCAGCAGCATCAGCGGGCGGGTCGTATCCCCGGCCGGGGCGTCGTCGGCAGCCGCTTTCTCGTCCGTCACGTCGATGGCCGGAAGCGTCAGCAGGAAGGTCGTGCAGTCCCGTTCGTCGCCCAGCGTGAGCTCTCCGCCGTGCATTTCGGTCAGCGTGCGCGCCAGCGACAGGCCGATGCCGAAACTCTGCCCGTCGCCGTTGCCGTACTGCACGAACGGCTTGAAGATCTCCTCGCGCCGTTCGGGCCGGATGGGCACCCCGTCGTTGCTGATCGAAACCACCACGCGATCCCCCTCGCGCGCGGCGCGTACCTTTATATAAGACTCGGCGTATTTGACCGCGTTGTGCAGCAGGTTGTTGAGCACCTTGTTCATCGCCGCCTCGTCGGCGTCCACCCAGATGCGGTCGGGCTCGTGCGTGAAGGTGAAGCCGAGGTTGCAGTCCTTGGCGGTCTCCGCGAAGTTGAAGCGCAGGAAGCCGATGCGCTCGGCTATGTCCAACGGCTTGCGGGTTAGTGTGTACCCGTGTTTTTCGATGCGCACGAAATCGAGCAGTTCGCGCACCAGGTTGTCCAGGTATTTGGCGCTGTTGTGGATCACCTCGATATCCTCACGGTTCGTTCGATCGAGGTTGGCCGAGACCATGATGTTCTGCAGCGGGGCGTGGATGGTGGTGAGCGGCGTTTTGATCTCGTGCACCACGTTCGAGAAGAACGACAGTTTCTCCTGGAACTCCTCCTCCTCCCGGCGGCGTTTATACTCCTCGTGCTTGCGTTGCTCGCGGGTGACCGCCCGCCGGTAAAGCACCACGAACAGCCCGGAGAACAAACCCAGCAGCGCCACCACGTAGAGCAGCACGGCGGCCGTGCTTTTATAAAATTTCTGGGCGACGATCACCTGTAACCCGGCATGCGTCACGTCCTGCATCCCGTCGCCGTTCACCCCTTTCACCCGCAGGGTGTAGGTCCCGGCCGGGACGTTGTAGTACGAGATCGTGTTGTCCGCGGCCACCCTGCGCCAATCGCTGTCATAGCCCTCCAGTTTGCACAGGATGGTGTTCAGCCCCGGCGAGCACGACCCGAGGATCGCGAAACCGAAACCGAAAGAGTTCTGCCGGGGCTGCAGATGGATCTGCGAGGCCTCGTCCACGTTGCATGCCAGCACCGCGCCGTCCTCTTCGGAAGGGACTACGCGTTGATCGCCGATCTTGAAATCGGTGATGGCCATGCTCAGCGCACCGGTGTCGACGATGAATTTGCGCGGATTGAAGCGGATGAACCCGTTGCGCGACCCGAAATAGAGGTCCCCGTCGGCCGTGCGCACCCCGCAGTTCTTGAAATCGTTGTTGAGCAGCCCCTCGTAGACCGAGAACTTGCGGATCTCGCGCGTGGCGGGATCCAACGACAGCAGCCCCTTGTCCGAACTGACCCACATCACCCCGTCGTTGTCCTCCATGATCTTGAAGTAGATGTTGGTCGACAGCAGGTTCAGGTGGGCCATGTCGTATATATCCAGTTGTCCGGTCGTCTTGTCCAGCCGGCAGAACCCCCCGTTGAAGCTGGTGGTCCACACCCCGCCCCGGGAATCGGCGCATACCGAGAACAACTTGTTCGAAGGCATCGAGGCGGGGTTGTCCGGCTCGTTGGCGTAATGCCCCGTGACCTGGCCCCGGTGCAGGTCGTAGCTCATCAGGCCGTCTGCGTAGGTCGACACCCACAGGGTCCCCTCCTTATCCTCGTCCATGCCGGTGACGAAGACCCCTTCGAAGCCGTGCACCGGGTCGAACGTGTCGGTGGGGCGGTCGTAGCGTAGCAGCCCGACCGTCGTGCCGACCAGCACGCTGCCCGAGGCTGTCCGGAAAATGGAGTAGACCCGCCGGTCGAGCATTTGCGACGAGGGTTCGAGCGTCTCGTAAATCTTGACCGCGCCGCTGCGCGTGTCGAGCCGGTAAAGGCCCTTGAGCGTCCCCAGCCAGAGCATCCCTTCCTCGTAGCACGCCGCGAACATGGTGGTGGGCAGGCGGGGGTTCGTGTAGGGTTTAAGCGAGCGTTGCACGGCGTCGTAGAGCAGTAATCCTTGTTTTTCGGTGGTGATCCAGATATGGCCCGCGCGATCGTCGGCGAATCCGCGCACCAGGCAGTCGTCGAGCGAGAGGCCGCCGATGGAGTAGTATTTCTCGAAATTCTGTTGGACGGCTCCCGAATAGTTCACCCCGCCCACGTTGGTGCCGATCCACAGCCCGTCCGAGGAGTCGATATAGACCGAGAAGGCGTGGCTGTCCGAGAGCGAGAAGCGGTCGCGCTTGTTCTCCGTCAGGCGGCGTACCGCCCCGCTACGGGTGTCGTAAATATAGACCCCCTCGGCGGTAGCCATCCACACGCGCCACTCGTCGTCGATCAGCAGGCTCTCGGGGGTGAACCCGAGCGACGAGGGGATGAGCACCTTCACCGACCGGTTCGCCACGTCCAGCTCGCACAACCCCTTGGCCACGCTGGCCACATAGGCCTTGCTCCACTCCCCGGGAATGGTCTGGACGGCCACCACGTCGTCGTTGCGGAAGAATTCATACCCGCCGTCCGCGGCCGGGTTGGTCAGCGGACGCATATCGCGCCGCTTGTCCACGCGGAACAATTCATGGTTGTACAGGGCGATCCACAGCCCGTTGTCCGCGTCGACGTGGATGGTGCGGATGTTCACCGGCAGGGTTTGCCGGCCCTGCTCGAAAAAATAATTCCTGAACTCGCCCGAAACGGGGTCGAAACAGAAAAGCCCCTGGTTGTTGACCGACATCCACAGCACCCCGTCGGGGCCTTTGCAGACCACGTTGGTCTTGTTGGCGATGGAGGTGCCTATATCGCTTTTGCGCGTGAACGGCTCGAAACGGTCCATACGGGTGTCGTAGACGGCCAGGCCGCTGTCCGTCCCCACCCACACGTTGCCCCGCTCGTCGGTGCAAAGCGAGATCACCCAGGCCGATTTGAGCCCGAAATCCTCTTTGGTGTAGTTGCGGAAATTGGTGCCGTCGAAGCGGCTCAGCCCGGACGAGGTGCCGAACCAGATGAATCCCTGCTTATCCTGGATGATCTCGTTGACCGAATCGTAGGGCAGCCCGCTGTTGGCCGAGGTGAAATGGGTGAAATAGAAATTGTTCGCCGCCACGGGCGCCTCGGCCGCCCCCGCCGGGAAGACCGTCGCCGCCAGGCACACGACAGACCAGGCCAGCCTGCGGCATGCAACATGTATTCGGCTGATTATCATCTGCATTACAGACCTGCCTTTATTTTGCGTAGAACCGGAATTCGGTCGAAGAATAGTACCGCTCCCCGGGCCGCAGGACGGTCGACGGGAAATCGGGCCGGTTGGGCGAGTCCGCGAAATGGAGCGTTTCGAGCAGCATTCCCCCGAATTTTTCCAGCGGTACGCCGTTCTTACCGATCATTTTTTCGTTCAGCCCCCGCCCGGTGTAGGTAAGCAGCCCCGGCTCGGTGGTCCAGGTCTCCACGCCGCGTCCCGAGCGGGGTTCCCACAGGTCGGCTGCCCGGGCCAGCGTCCCGTCCCAGTCGCGCAGCACCCAGCATGCGGAAAAGCCCCGCATCAGACGGAAATGTTCGTTCGGCACGTCCACCGCATAATCCACGCGGTGCGGCTCGCGCATATCGAAAGGCGTCTGCTCCACGGGCACGGCCGGGCCGTCAGGCACGAACTGCGCGTTGTTTTGCAGACATGAATCGGCGTTTACCCACAGGATATGGTCCATCACGTAGCCACCCTGGTCACCCTTGAGGTTGAAATAGGTATGGTTGGACAGATTGACCACCGTGGGGCGGTCGGTCTGGGCTTCGTATTCGATCTTGCAGGTGTTCTCCCGGGTCCACCAGTAGGTCACCGCGCATTGCAGGTTGCCCGGATAGCCCTCCTCCCCGTCGGGACTGAGCCGGGTGAAACGCACCCCGGCGCGATCTTCTTCCACGAGTGGTTCGCCCTGCCACATTACCCGGTCGAAACCTTTGGTCCCCCCGTGCAGGTGTACCGGCTTTCCTCCGAGCGTCTCGTTCGCGGTCAGGCTGACCGTCTCCCCGTCCAGGGGGAACGACGCGCCGCTGATGCGGTTGCCGTAGCGTCCGATCAACGCGCCGAAAAAGCGTTCTTTACCGCCTTCGAACGATTCGATGTCGCCGTACCCGCACACCACGTCGCCGATCACACCGTCGCGGTCCGGCACACAGATGCGCACGATCCGGCAGCCGTAGTCGATGACTTCCATACAGGCCCCCGTGCCGTTCGATAAACGGTAAAGGGTGACGGGTTCGCCGCTGGACAAAGCCCCGAAATCTTCCGTCGTAACGACCGGACGCGAGGCGTCGCATGCCGTTAAAGCGACCAGGGCTGAACAGCACAGGCAGGTAAGGAACGTCTTCATTTTTCCCCGGGTTTTCCACAAATATAAGAACTTATTTCTGAGAATCCGCCTGATCGCCGCTAACCGGAGCTCCTGGATTAGGCTTAATATGTTTAATAATCCTGGCTTTTTGTGCGGGCTAAGTTAGGAACACCGTCGATTTACCGCTTATATTTGTGTTATTTTCGGCGGAGTTGCATCCGTTGCAATTATTGTTGTATCGTTTCGGGGTCGACGATCTTATATTTGTACTGTGTTGCATGCGAAAGTCAACCAAAACCTAAAATCAAACGTACATGAAAAAGACAACTTTTACAGTGTGTATGCTTGCCTTGTTCCTGTCCGGATGCAAAAACTCTTCAGACAACAATCATGGATTGGATTACGCCGTCCTTGATGTTAATTTTGAAGGTACGCTTTCGGGCAGATCATGGAGCGAGGGGGACCGGATCGGGATCTTTGCGTCGTGCACCCGCCATGACGAGCAGGATGTCCGGATGAGTTCCAACGCCAACGCGCTGTACACCGTTTCCGGAGGAGAGACTTCCCGGTTGACCAAAGCTACCGATTCCGACGCCGTCATCGCCGAATCTTCCGACCACAACATCCGATTCCATGCCTACTATCCCTATTCGGGTTCGGTGACCGGCGCCGCGGCGCTTCCCGTCGGAGTTCCCGCCGTCCAGAGTTACGCCGCCGGGGTGATGAGCTACGGCGTTTATGTGGCGAGCCGGGGCGCGACCACCGTCGTGCCCACGATCGACCTCGAATTCAAAGGAGTGTTCAGCGCGATCGACCTCTATCTGCCCGACGATATCGTCGATGAGGACGGCGGCTCGGTCATCCGAAAGCTGACGCTTGCGCCGGCCGTCCCCGCGAACTTTTCCGGCGTTCTGGCCGACAAGGGTACCTATGATTTTGAAACGGGGACGTTTACCTCGGACAACAGCGCCAGATCCGGTAAGGTCGAGATCGATTTCGGCTCGCAGGGACTGCTGTTGACCGGCGCGTCCACCCTCGTTTCGCTTGCCGTGACGCCGTTCACGGTTCCCGAGGGCGGCATGAGCGTCGTCTTCACCGATGTGGACGGATACGAAACGACGGTGCCCGTTCTCTCCAAGGCGGAGGACGCAGGCACCGTGCTGGCCGCGGGCGAGACGCTCGCGCTGCATATGTCCACCGTGGACGACGGGGTGATCCCGGTCACCTTCCCGGTCACCTTCCCCCTGAACACGTTCACGGGAGCTGCCGGGACGGGTAACTTCACGGCGGTCTACTATCCGGAATGGCCCTCGAACGGCACCAATACGGGAACCGGTTACTGGAAGTGCATTTCCCAGCCGCAGGCATACGGCCAGTGGACGAGGGCTTCATCCTATTGGACGGACAATCCGACCCCGGTGCCGTTCACCGAGACGATCAACAGCGGAGTCCTGATCAGTACCCCGGGCATCAAAGGTATCTGGACGGGCGACTACCTGGAGTTCGTGATCCCGGTACGCAAATTCGCCGCGGGCAGCGCCCTGACCATGAAATTCCCGCTGCATTCGCGTTGGGGACCTATCTTCTGGAACATCGAGTACCTCGACGGCGAGGTGTGGAAGTGCAACAAAACGCCGATCGATTTCAACGGCACCACACGCGAGGCGACCTGCACGGTCAATCCCGCGCTATATAACGTCGGCCATGTGATCGAACATACGATGACCTACACCAATGCCGTCAAGAGCGGTTATCTGAAGATACGCCTCAAATGCGTCGACGGTTCGCTCTGCACCGAGGATGACGGCGGGGCTACCAAACCCCCGAAAGTGGTTACGGTTACCACCCCGCACAAAAGCGCAACGGCATACGACGCCACGTTCTACTTCTATGCGGTGGGGTCGAACGTCAACGCGCTCACGTTCTCCGTCAACTGACCCGTTCGCCGCGGCTGATGAAGGCAGAGCATCTTTATATGAAAAGGTCGGCAGGCATTTTACTGTGCCTGCTGACCCTTTTTGTGTTCACGGCGCGGGAAATCCGGGCCTCCCATACCGACCGGCTCTACTTCAACCACCTGAAGGCCTCGAACAGCGGACTGAGCTACGATTGCGTCTACGACATCATCCAGGACGCGCAGGGATTCATCTGGATGGCGACCCCCGACGGGCTGAACCGCTACGACGGCTCCCGTTTCAGGACTTACCGCAAAGAGGAGACCGGGTTGAACACGGACTTCGTGATCTCGCTGTGCGAGGATGACCGGGGCGATTTGTGGGTGGGCACCGACTGCGGCGTGTCGATCTGTGACGCGCATACCGGCCGTTTCATTCCGTTCGACCGGCTGAGCGACCAGCGGACCTCCGTTAGCGGCAAGGTGATCTCCATTAGCAAAGACCGCGAGGGCACCATCTGGATGGCGGTCAGCGGCCAGGGCCTGTTCTCCTATTGCAGGGAGAGTGACGAACTGAAAAACTACTTCGTCGACCGTGAAGGGCAGACGCTGCCGTCGAACATCTCGGCGATCTGTTTCGACAGCGACGGGGTTTGCTGGATCTCGGCCTACTTTTCGAACCTTTACCGCGCCGACAAAGAGATGAAAACCATCACTCCGGTCAGTTTTCCTTCGGGCGGCGAGGCTTTCCGCGGGGACAACGTGGTCAAGATCGTCGAGGGACACAACAACGCACTCTACGTGGCAACCGCCAATCTGGGGGTGTGCGAGATCTCCCCCCAGCGGGACCGGATGAAGGTGCTCATTTCCAACAGCGACACCCGCTTCACGCCGGAAAAGATGTTCCTCGACCGCAACTGCGACCTGTGGATCTCCACCATGCGCGGGGTCTATGTTTACAACACCATCAGCGGCCGCCAGCGTTACCTGTGCATGGATAAACGCGATCAGTTCTCGCTCTCGGACAACCGTATCCACACCGTCTTCATAGACAACGCCGACGGGGTCTGGGTGGGTACCCACACCGGCGGTGTAAGCTATGCGGGGGCGTTCCAGAAAAATTTCGACAAATATTACAGCGAACAGGGCGCCCCGCTCACCGACTGCATGGCCCGCGGCTTCGCCGAGGACGAAACGGGCCGCGTGTGGGTGCTCACGGACAACGCCGGACTCCTGACCTTTGACCCCAGGACCCGGGAATTGCAGCGCTACCGCAACGACCGCCTGACCGGCGGCTGCCACCGCATCTGCTACGACGGCGACGGGAAATTCTGGCTCGGGTCGATCAACGGGCTCTTCCGGCTCGACGTGCGCACAGGGCAGGTCCGATCGTACAGCCACGATGAGCGGCTCTCGCCTCCGCGTTATAACAACATATGCGTCCTGCGCCGCACCTCGCGGGGCAACCTGCTGGTGGGCACCACGCTGGGCGTGATGCAATATGACCGTCTGGGCGACCGCTTCACGGCACTGCCCCTGCTCGACGGGGTCTTCGTGACCGACCTGATCGAGGACTCGGGCGGCGACTTCTGGGTGGGCACTTACGGCAACGGGCTGATGCGCTACGATCCGCAGCGGGAACTGGTCACCAAACACTACGTCAACCGTCCTGGCGACTCCCGGTCGCTTCCTTCCGACAAGGTGCGCTCGGTCTCCGAGGACCGGATCGGCAGGATTTGGACGACCACGTTCGGGGGCGGATTCTGCCTGTTCGACAAGCAGAGCGACGATTTCAGCGTCTACAACCGCTCCACGCTCGATATGCCGCTGAGCAATATCTGTTACCGCATCATCGAGGACGACGAGGGCAAGTTGTGGGTGCCGTCGAGCCGGGGTCTGGTCTGCTTTACGCCCGAAACCCAGCAGGCGAAGGTCTACACGACGGTGGACGGGCTGCTTAACAGTGAGTTCGACAACCACTCGAGCCTGCGGACCGAGGACGGCACGATCTATTTCGGGTCGGCCGACGGCTTTATCATGTTCGACCCGAAGAAATTCTACGCCGACAAGAAGATCCCCGGCATTGTGGTCACCGACCTCTATATCGGCGATCGGGTGCAGCGCCCCGGCGGGAAGGATTCGCCGCTCAACTGCCGGATCGACCGGACGCGCTCGGTGGCCCTGTCCGCCCGGCAGAACTCGTTCGGCTTCGGTTTCGCGTTGTTGGGCTCGGCCTCCCCGGCCGGCAATACGGTGCTCTGTATGCTGGAGGGGTACGACAAGGAGTGGGTGAAGGCGTCGGACGACAACACGGTCTTTTATTCCAATATCCCCGCCGGCCGTTACACGCTCCGCGTCAAAGGGGTCAGCGGCAACGGCCTGTGGAACGACACCCATCCCCCGGTGGTGATCACCGTGGCGCAGAAATTCTACAAATCCACGGCGGCGATACTGGCCTACGTCGTGCTGACGATGATCCTGGTGGCGCTGTGCGTGCACTACCTCTACCGCAAAGCCCTCAAACGCGAACAGACCCGGCAGGAGGAATACGCGCGCGACCGGGAGATCGAACTTTTCGATGAAAAGATGGCCTTTTTCTCCAACGTCGTCCACGAGATCAAGACCCCGTTGACGCTGATTCGCGCCCCGATGCAGAACATACTCGCCTCGGAGGAGTGCGGCGAGGGCATCCGGGACGACCTGAAGATCATCGGGAACAGCACCGATTACCTGACCAAACTGGTCAACGAACTGTTGGACTACGTGCGTCTGGAGCGCCACGGTTACATCCTCGACCGGTGCGACATCGACCTGGTCGAGAAGATAGACTTTCTCGGTTTCAATTTCTCGGAGACGGCCAAGGGCAACCGCATCGCCCTCTCGTTCCTCCACGCCGACGAGCAGGTGATGATCAGCGCCGATGAATCGGGCCTGATGAAGATCCTCTACAACCTGCTGCACAACGCGGTCAAGTACGCCGGCTCGTACATCGAGGTGGAGATGAAGTGCGACGGCGAACATGTGGTGGTCAGTTTCCGCAACGACGGGAATGCGATCCCCCAACGTTACCGCGAGGATATCTTCAAACCGTTCGTCCAGTACGGCGCCGACGCCAAACGCTATAACAACAAGGGGGTGGGGATCGGTCTTTCGCTGGCCCGCACGATCGCCGAACTCCACGGTGGGACCCTCACCCTGTCCGAGCGGACCGACTGCACCGAATTCATCCTGACCCTCCCCCTGAAACAGAGCCAGGCCGGAGAGCCCGACGCCGATGCGGAGGAGATCCCGGGCGAGGGGCAGCATATCCCCCGGGTGCTGGTGGTCGAGGACAACGCCGAACTGTCGGCTTACATGAAGCGCAAGCTGCAACCCGACTACCGGGTGCTGGTCGCCCCGACCGCCGAACGTGCCCTCGAACTGCTTCGCCGGCACGAGGTGGACCTGGTCGTGACCGATATCGCGCTCGGGAAGATGAACGGCCTGGAGCTTTGCAAGGCGGTCTGCTCCGATTTCGAACTGTCCCACATCCCGGTGATCGTCCTTTCCGGGTTCTCGACGCCCAAATCGAAGATCACGGCGATGGAGTACGGGGCGAGCCTGTTCATCGAGAAGCCGTTCAACCTGGAGTACCTGCAAACATGCATCAAGAACCTGCTCGACAAGCGGGTCGTCGTGAAGGGCGCTTTTCAGAACAGCCCCCTGCCGCTGGCTCCGCACCTCTATAACCCGCCGGGCAGCGACGCCGAGTTCCTGCGCCAGCTCGATTCGTTCATCATGGCCAACCTGAGCGATCCCGATCTGTCGAACGACCAGCTGGCCAAGGCGTTCTACCTGAGTAAATCGACCCTGATCCGCAAAATAAAGGGTCTTCTGGATACTACCCCCAACGATTACATCCGCAACAAACGGCTGATGGTCGCTGCGCAGATGCTATCCAACGGACAGCACCGCATCAACGAGGTTTGCTACTCGGTGGGCTTCAATACGCCCTCCTATTTCGCGAAATGTTTCCGGAAACACTACGGGATGCTCCCCGCCGAGTACATGGAGAAGCGTCCTGAGGCCGATTTGGGCCAAAACTGAGCGGCTGTTCCCTCAATTGACATTTTTGTTCTACTCCGGACCGTCTTAAAACACGAATTTTGGAGTACGGGCCCGGCGCCATGCCGGCCGCATAACCACGGACTTTCGCAGGTCGCACCGAATACTAACGGATCTACTAACTTTTAACCAATGTCTTATGGCTCTATTTAAACAACGGTTCGTTTTGGTTGTTTTCCTGCTGGCCGCCCATGCGGTCCTTGCACAACAACCGACCAGGATCCAGGGAAGGGTCTTCGACGAGGCGCAACAGCCTATTGTCGGAGCGTCGGTGAACAACGCCGATACGCACCGGAGCGTGAGCACCGATGCGAAAGGTCATTTTGAAATTGAATGCGCCCCCGGCGCGACGCTCACCGTGAGCGCCCCGGGTAAGGCGACCCAGAGTGTCGCGATCGGAAAGCGTACCTATATAGAGGTGACGCTGATGGCCGAGGTACTTGAAATGGACGACGTGGTGGTGGTCGGTTACGGCACCCAGAAACGTGTCAACGTGACGGGCGCCGTCTCGACGGTCAATTACGCCAAGGAGGCCGCTTCCCGTCCCCTGACCACGGCCGCCCAGGCCCTTACCGGCACCAGCGCCGGCCTGAACGTCTACCAGCCTTCGGGCAAGCCCGGGGCGGAGGGTGTGGTGATGCGCATCCGCGGCATCGGCACGCTCAACGATTCGGCGCCGCTGATCATCGTCGACGGTTTCGAGACGGCCCTGGGCAACGTCAACCCCGACGATATCGAGACCGTCTCGATCCTTAAGGACGCCGCTTCCTGCGCCATCTACGGTACCCGGGGCGCCAACGGCGTGGTGCTGATCACCACCAAGACCGCTAAGAAGGGGCACGCGACGGTCTCCCTGAGCGGTATGCTCGCGTTCAATAAGCCCCAGCACAAGATCGGCCTGATCAGCAACTACGCCGATTACATGGAGCTGATGAACGAGTCGGCCGAGAACATCGACCTCCCCTCGCTCCCCTTTTCCCAGGCCATGATCGACCTGTGGCGTGAGAAGTCCAAGGATCCCAACGGGATCGCCGATTCGGGCTACCCCAACTACGTGGCCTATCCCAACGTCGACTGGATGGACGCCGTGTTCGACACCAAGGTATACCAGAAGTACAACCTTACGGCCAACGGTTCGACCGGCGACGTGACCTACCTGATCTCGATGTCCTACATGGACAACCCGGGGGTGATGATGAAGTCGGGCCTGGAACAGTTCTCCCTGAGGGGCAACATAACCGCCAGGGTCAATAAATGGCTGGAACTCGGAACCAAGATATACGGGTACGAAAACTCCCGCGAGCTGAACGACCTGGCCGGCGCTTTCTCCTACATGTCCCGGGCGGTACCCGGCATCTATCCCTACTACGATGGCAAATACGGCTGGATGGAGAACCCCGAGCAGAGCACTAACTCGCGCAACAACCTCTATTTTACCGATCGTGTGGAGGGGCATGAGAAGATCCATTACAGTAACGCGACGGTCTTCGCCAACGTCAAGTTGCCCTACAACATCAAGAACACCACCTCCTTCAACTACATCCGCCAGGCCAACGAGTACAAGTACAACTCGCGCCGCCTCGACGCATTCTCGTTCCGCACCGGCGAATGGGCGTACAAGTACCAGGACCTGAGCAAGCTGCTGCTCAGGGTGAACAATTCGCACCGGATGCGCTGGACCTTCCTGAATACCCTGGACTGGGCCGGGAGCTACTGCAAGCACGATATAACGGCCCTGGCCGGTTTCGAGGCGATGTACTACAATATGAACAACGCCAACACCGAGAAGAACGGCCTGATGAACGACAGCCAGGTGGAACTCAACACGGTCACCAATATGGTGGCGATCACCGGCACCCAGACCGACAACTCCTCCGCCTCGGTCTTCGGACGCGTCACCTATGCCTACGACA
Organism: Rikenellaceae bacterium; assembly: GCA_031549495.1. Taxonomy (GTDB): domain Bacteria; phylum Bacteroidota; class Bacteroidia; order Bacteroidales; family Rikenellaceae; genus JAVBOW01. The sequence continues at coordinate 37,884 of JAVBPS010000007.1, forward strand.
ACCGCTATCTGCTGGAGGGGAACCTCCGCTACGACGCCTCGTCGCGTTTCGGTCCCGACTTCCGCTGGGGTTTCTTCCCCTCGGTCTCGGCCGGCTGGCGCGTTTCGCAGGAGGCATTCATGAAGGGATCGGGCTTCGATAACCTCAAGCTGCGCGCCTCGTGGGGTAAGCTGGGTAACAACAGCATGGGTGACTACCCGTACCAGGCCACCTACGCCGCCGGGTCCGAGTACTCCTTCGGGGGCAAGCAGGTCTCCGGCCTGGTCGGCACCCTGTCCAACACGCTGCTCCACTGGGAGGAAACCGCCACGACCGACGTGGGCGTCGAGGTGGGCATCCTTCGGAACCGCCTGACCGTGGAGGCCGACTATTACAACCGGTACACCAGCGGCATCCTTTATGCGGCCCCCATCTACGCCACGATCGGCGCCAAGTCGCCCCCCGTCCAGAACATCTGCGAGATGGCCAACAACGGCGTGGAATTGACCATAGGCTGGCGCGACAAGCTCAAGAACGGATTCAGTTACGGCGTCTCGGCCAACTTCACCCGCAACTACAACGAGGTGACCAGTTACAAAGGCTCGCTCCAGGCCGGCTGGGTGACCGACGCCAACGGTTTCCGCAGTTACCAGACCAACATCGGCGACGTGACCACCGGCACCGGTACACTGCGCATCATGGAGGGCAAACTGCTCAACGAGTTCTTCCTTCTGAACACTTACTCGGGTAACGGCAGTCATTTCTTCGCCGACGGCTCGGTCAATCCCCAGGGCGGGCCCAAAGACGGTATGATCCGCACCCCGCAGGACATGGAGTGGATCAAGGCGATGGTCGCCGCGGGCAACAGCTTCCTGCCCAACAAGGAGATCGGTAAGAAGGGGATCTGGTACGGCGACATGATCTATGCCGACACCAACGGCGACGGGATCTACGGCGGCGAGGACGACTACACCTTCCAGAACGTCTCGAGGACCCCCAAATTCTACTACGGCTTCAACCTGAACGCCTCGTGGAAGGGCTTCGACTTCTCGATGCTGTGGGCCGGTGCGGGTGGCAGCGCGCTCTACTGGCGCCACGGGGGCTTCAACTCCTACTCGACGCGCGCCGACCTGAGCATCGGTAGGGAGATCGCCTACGACCACTACTTCTACGATCCGGAGAATCCCACCGATCCCCGTACCAACATCGACTCGAAGCACGGCCGCCTGACCATGAACTACGGTACCGAGCAGAACGGCGGAACGAACTACTCGACCCATTGGCTCTACAAGGCCGACTACCTGAAACTGAAGAATGTGACCCTCGGCTATACGCTGCCCAAGAGATGGCTCCGCAAGGTGGGCATCCAGGATGTGCGCCTGTTCGTGAGCGGCGACAACCTGCTGACCATCACCGACTATCCGGGGATGGATCCCGAAATCCTCGACTCGATGGAGTTTTACGCCAACCTGATGCAGATCTCGATGGGTATCAATATCAAATTCTAAAAACGGGCGAATCATGAAAAAACTTATATTTTTATTGACGGTCGTTGCGACGGGGTTTGGCTGTGAAGATTTCCTCAACCGCAATCCCTACGACGAAGTAAGCTCGGGCACCGTATTCGAACAGGCCGCCGAGGCCGAAGCGACCGTGGTGGGCGCGTACAGCAACCTGAGGTATCACTACACCAACTACGGGCGCGAAATCCTCAACTGGGACGCCTTCTCTTCGGTGATCGATCCCACCGACGCCCACATTTTCCTCAACTATTCCTACCTGACCGGCACGATCCAGCCCAACGACGCTTCGTTCCTGACCTATTGGAAACGCTTCTATGAGGGGATCAACCGCGCCAACGACGTGATCAACAACATCGGGCAGACCCCCGGGCTGAGCGATGCGGTGAAAGCGCAGCGGATCGCCGAGTGCAAATTCATCCGCGCCTACCAGTATTACTACCTCAACTGCCTCTGGGGCGGTGTTCCAGTCTATATGGAAAACCTGAACATTCCCGAGTACACCCGCGGGCGGACTTCGCAACAGGACGTATGGGGCGTCATCGTCGGCGACCTGACCGACTGCATCAACACCGAGGCTCTACCCGGCAAGATCGCCTCCACGAGCGCCGATTACGGCCGCATCACCAAAGGGGCCGCCTACACGCTCCGCGGGAAGGTCTATATGTGGCTCCAGCGGTACGATCTGGCCGAAGCCGATTTCCGCAAGGTGGGCGAACTGGGTTACGCGCTCTACACGGGCTCCTACGCCGACCTGTTCAAACTGGCCCAGGAGAGGTGCAACGAGATGATCTTCAGTATCCAGATGGAGGAGATCTCCGGCGGCGGCAACACGTTCAGCTCCACCTACGGAAACCGTATGACCGCGGGCGGGGGCAACTCGTCGTTCTTTATGAACACGCGCTTCGTCGAGTCGTACGAGTGGGCCGACGGCAAGCCGTTCGACTGGAACGACGTGATCCCCGGTTATAACGCCATGGCCCCCAAGGCCCGCAGCGTCTATTTCCTGCGCGACGGCATCACCTCGGCCGAGCAGGTGGTCATGGAGACCTACGGGGCCGACATGAGCAAGTACCTCGCTTCGGGCAACGAGGCGCGCATCGTGGCCGCCTACACCGGGCGCGACCCGAGGCTGGCCGCCACCGCCATCACGCCTTACGCGATCTATTCGGGCGGTTTCTCCGGTGCCGCGATCAACTATGCGACCCGGTGGCCCTTCCGCAGCAGCGGCTCCGCGCCCTACGATTTGCAGACCAACTCGAACAGTCACATGCTCTATTCGATCCGCAAGTTCGTCACCTCGGGCCGCGAGTTCACCAACGTCTATTTCAATCCCGTCGACGTTCCGGTGTTCCGCTATGCCGACGTGTTGCTCTCGCTGGCCGAAGCGCTCAACGAGCAGGGCAAATACCTGGAAGCCATCCCGTTCGTCAACATGGTACGCAACCGGGCCGGGGTCGCTCCGCTCAACGAGGCGGGCAATACCTATGTGTCCGTCAGCAGTTCAACCCAACTGCGCCCCCGCATCCGCAACGAGCGCAAATGGGAACTCGCCGGCGAAATGCAGCTCTATTTCGACGAGCTGCGGTGGGGAACGTGGAAGGCCGACAAGTTCGACAACGGCAACGGATTGCTCGAAGTCTGGGGCGCACCGGTCTACAACTATAACTGGGGCGGGTCGGCCTACCTGAAATGGGCGCTCCCCTCTTCCGAGTGCGAGAAGAACAAGAACCTCGTCCAGAACGACGGCTGGCTGTAAATAACGGAAAAGTAAAGGTTTTATGCGACTGTATTTAATGATCGCCTTGATGCTGGCAGCGTGCGCGCCGGTCGCCGGGGCGAAGAGCCCTTCGGTCACGACCGTCCCTTTCGGACGGTTGTCGACCGGGGAGGAAGTGACGCTCTACCGCCTCGAAAGCGGTAACGGCTCCAGGGTGGAAGTGATCGACTACGGGTGCCGGGTGGTGCGCATCTGCGTGCCCGACCGCAGGGGCGTGGTCGACGATGTGGTGCCGGGTTACGGCCGCATCGAGGATTTTGAAACGGGCCGGGAGCGCTTCTTCGGCTGTGTGATCGGCCGCTACGGCAACCGGATCACCGGCGGACGCTTCATGCTGGACGGCAAACCGGTGCAGCTTACCCGCAACGAACGCTTCGGCGACTACAGCGGCCATGTCCACGGAGGCGAAAAGGGCTTCGATAGGGTGATGTGGAAAGGCGATCCGCTTCGCGAAAAGGACCGGGTGGGGGTGCGGTTCACGCGCCTCAGTCCCGACGGCGAGGAGGGCTACCCGGGCAATCTGGATTGCAGCGTGACCTACTGGTGGAGCCGGGACAACGTGTTAAGGATCGAATACGCCGCTACGACCGATAAACCGACCGTTGTCAACCTCTCCAACCACACCTTCTTCAACCTCAAAGGGAGCGAAGGGGGCTATGTGATGGACCACATCATCCGGGTCGAAGCGGACGCCTATCTGCCCAACACGGATCGTTTCGTTCCCGTCGGGCCGGTCGAGCCGGTCGACGGCACCCCGTTCGATATGCGCGAGGCGCACCGGGTCGACTACGCGATCGACACGCCCAACGAGCACCTGCGCACCATGCGCGGATTCTCCGTGACGTGGGTGCTGCGCAACCAGACCGGCGAACTGGCCCGCGCGGCCGACCTGTGGGAGCCGCGCTGCGGCCGCGGGGTCGAGGCGTGGACCACCGAGCCGGGGTTGTTGACCTACACCGGCCGCGGGTTCTCCGAAAAGATCGTGGGCAAGGAGGGCCGTCCGCTCGGGAAGTTCGGCGGGATGCTGCTCGAAACGCTCCACTATCCCGATTCGCCCAACCATCCGGAGTACCCCTCCACCGAGCTCCGGCCGGGGGAGCGGTACACGTCGGCCACCGAATTCAGGTTCTACGTAAAATGAAAGTTATGAAGCGAATAATGATCCTCTTTACCCTGCCTGTGTTATGCTGCGCCACCTTATGCTGCGGCAAATCGGAATCCGGCCCCGGAAACGGCGGCGGCTCCGGCGGCGGAACCATCGAACCGCGGGAACTGACCCTCACGCCGTTCGGGCAACTCAACCAGGGAACCCCGTCGGTCAACTCCCATGCGGGCATGACCGGCCGGTCGTCGCTGATGATGGATTTCCGCAGCTACACCGAGATCGGCAGAAACCAGGTCAGAGTGGACGCACCGGTCTATCCGCGCGTTAAGAAGATGGCCAACGGGCAATATATCCTCTTCTACCACAACAACCAGATCGGCGCCGATATCTACTACGTGCGCAGCTCCGACCTGGTTACCTGGACGGGAGGGGAGCGGTTGTTCGCCCGCCACTCCATCACCGACTCTTCGGGGGCGACCAACGAACGGCGCTTCGCGACCTGCAACGCGGTGGTGCTCTCCAACGGCGATATCCTGGCGGTGGCCTCCTACCGGGCGAACACCAATTTCCGGAACTTGCCCATGGATAACGGCCTGATCATGCGCCGCAGTACCGACAACGGCGAGACGTGGAGCACGGCGGTCGAGATCTACCGGGGCACCAATTGGGAACCCCACCTGCTGCAACTCCCCTCTGGCGAGATCCACTGCTACTTCACCAACTCGGCCAACGTGGGCGACGCTCCACATACATACGACTCGGGCACCTCGATGATCGTTTCGACCGATAATGGCGCGACCTGGACCCCTTCGTTCGGCAACCAGCCTTACAAGGTGATCCGCCTTCGGTACGGCCAGACGGATGCCGGCGTCGGCCTGTTCACCGACCAGATGCCGGGTGTGATCAAGCTCAATAACAGCAGGCAACTGGTCGCCGCGCTCGAATCGCACAACCCCGCATCGGCCAACTACTACCTTTCGCTGGCCTATTCCGATTCCGCAGGCGAGTGGGCCCATCTGAACGATGACCAGCAAGGCCCCGCCGACCGCAACAATTACATCTACCTGGGAGCCGCGCCGAGCCTGGCCCAGTTCCCCTCGGGTGAGACCGTGCTCTCCTATAACCAGTCCTCGCGCTTCACGCTCCGTCTGGGCGACGAGGGCGCCCGCAACTTCGGGGAGATGTATACCCCTTTCCCAAAAACGGGCTACTGGGGGACGCTCGAACCCATCGACGCTCACCGGATCATCGGCTCGATGCACACCTCCGGGGCCATTATGATGGCGCGATTCAATCTCAACCACGGCATCAGGGCCTCTAACCGGACGGTCGCCGTGGACGGCGACAACCGGGAGTGGCTTCCTACGGACGAGGCCATCTTCGTCGGGGGAAAATCCCAGGCGCAGGGGACGCTGCGGTGCGCAGCCGATGCCCAGAACGTCTATTTCCTGGTAGAGGTGCTCGACGCGGCGGTCTCCAAGGACGATTACGCGGTCATTTACCTCTCGCCCGAGGTGGAGAACAACACGGTCGGCTCCCAGGCCCGCCGGGTAAGGGTCTCCTATGCCGGAGTGAAGAGCACCGACCACTACGCCGGAGGATGGAAGGAGACGGCGATGAGCGCGACGGCGAAGGGCGCCTACGACACATCGGGCGATGCCGCGACCGACGGGTACCTGGTCGAAGTGGCCATCCCGAAGTCGCAACTCGGCATTGCCTCGGGCAGGTTGCTGGTCAACTTCGCGATCTTCGACACCGTGGGCGGCGAGGACGCCGTCTGGAGCACCTCTTCCAAAAACATGGCAGGGTGGCTGCCCGTAAGTGGTTTGTAACACGATACAAGAAACGGTTCGCCGACGGTATGGCGGGTGTTGCGATTTTCGGCCGGATTCGCAATACCTGAGGCCTTCCGTGGACCTTCCGGATAACATGTAAAACAAAAAAAACGATAACGATGAGAAAAAAGATTTTATTGATGCTCGGCGCCCTGATGGGGATCGCCTGGGGTGCGGGGGCGCAGGTTTCCCCGGTGAAGATATGGGAAGGGACCCTCAGGCTGCCCTCGTATGAGTTGGCCGCCCCGGAGTCCGCCCCCATATTCGACTGCGATTGGTCTTACCAGCGCGCCCGCCGTTCGGTCTACCCCTACGTGCTGAACGACAACATGACCCGCAACCGGAAAGAGGTGGACTACAAGGCGCTCTACCTGGAGAACGAGTATGTCGAACTGTGCATCCTGCCCGAGATCGGCGGGCGGTTGTTCTACGCCATCGACAAGACCAACGGCTATGACATCTTCTATCATAACGACGTGGTCAAACCCGCCAACGTGGGCATGCTCGGCGCCTGGATCTCGGGCGGAGTGGAGTGGAATGTCTTCCACCACCACCGCGCCACTTCCCACACCCCGCTCGACTACAAGCTGGTTGAGAATAAGGACGGTAGCAAGACCATCTGGGTGGGTGAGACCGAACTACGCCACCGCATGTCGTGGGCCATCGGCGTGACGCTCCGCCCGGGAAGTTCGGTAATGGAGATCAGCGGCAGGCTGATCAACTCGACCCGCAACGACAACTCGATGCTCTACTGGTCGAACGTGGCGACGGGTGTGGATGAGAACTACCAGATCATCTTTCCCCAGAATACCGAATTCGGAACCTTCCACTGCAAGGAGTATTTTTGCCACTGGCCCGTGACGACCGAGGCCTACACCGGCACCGAAGAGTATAAGAACGGCATCGAGGCCTCCTGGTGGAAGAACCACCCGGTGGGTAACTCGATCTTCGTGCACGACCTGCAGGACGACTTCATCGCCGGGTACGACCACGGCAGGAAAGCGGGTACCATGCTGGTCGGCAACCACAACATCATCAAGGGCGGCAAGTTCTGGTCATGGGGCCCCAACTCGGGCTGGGACACGAAGATCCTGACCGACAACGCGGGCCACTACATCGAACTGATGGCCGGGGCCTACTCCGACAACCAGCCCGACTACAACTGGTCGTCGCCCTACGAAACCAAGACCTTCTCGCAATACTGGTACAGTTTGCGGGATATCGGCGGTGTGAAGAAGGGTTCCCCGCTGGCCGCGCTGAATATGGAACTCACGGGCGGTAAATTGCTTTTGGGGGTGAACGGGACGGAAAAACTCAGCGGGCTGACCCTGAAGGTGACCAAGGGAGATAAAACGATCTTCTCGGAGACGTTTGACGTTTCACCCGCCAAGGCGTTCGTCAAAACCGTGCCGGTGGACGCCTCCACCAGCGAATATGACCTGACGGCCACCCTGACCGGAAAGGACGGCAAACAGATGCTCGTTTATACCCCCGTGAAGAAGGATCCGTCCAAGCCGCTGCCCGCGATCGTGGAGCCGCCGTTGTTGCCTTCGCAGATCGAAAACAGCGAGGAGTGCTACCTGGTCGGGCTGCGCAACCTGCAATTCCACAATCCGTTCATCCAACCGACGGATTACTTTATGGAGGTGCTCCGCCGCGATCCGGGCGACACCCGCGCCAACACCCAGATGGGCGTCTACTGGAGGCTGAGGGGCGATTATCCCAAGGCCGCCTCCTACCTGCGTGCGGCCATCAGGCGCCAGACCAAGGACTACACCCGCCCGAAGGATTGCGAGGCGATGTACAACCTCGGCCTGATCCTCAAGGATGAGGGCCGGATCAACGACGCCATCGACACCCTGTACCGCTCGGTATGGAACTACACCTACAATTCGGGTGCGAACTACCAGTTGGCGCAGATCTACGTGGGCCTGGAAGATCCCTGCATGGCCCTTGAAAGGCTCGACGAGGCGATCACGCGCAACGGCGACAACCTCAGCGCGCTTAACCTGAAGTGCTCGGTGCTGCGGTCGCTGGGTAAAAAGGAGGAGGCCCGCGCCTGCATCGACCGCGTGCTGGCCTTCGATCCGGTCAACGCCTACGCAACGTGCGAGGCCTCTCTGTTGTCCGGCGACGGATCCGCGCTGCGAATGCTGATGCGCGACAATACCGAATCGTACCTCGAACTTGCCATCGCTTACCTGCACAACGGCTTCGGGGAGCAGGCCCTCACCCTGCTGAACTACATCGACGGCGTGCAGCCCTATCCGACGGTCAAGATGTGGCTCGGTTACCTGGCCGATAAGGCCGGCGACAAGTGCCGGGCGGCGGATTATTACAAGGCCGCCCTGGCCCTGCCCGTCGACTATTGCAACCCGTTCCGCCTGGAGACCGTTCCCGTGCTCGAAAAGGGCTTCGAATACGCCCCCGGAAGCGACAAACTCCACTACTACCTCGGCAACCTGTTCTACGACAAGCAACCCGGGCGCGCGGTGACCGAATGGAAAAAATGTGTGCAGATCAACCCCTCCTTCGCCATGGCATGGCGCAATTTGGGCTGGTCGGACTGGAAATATTACCGGAACTACCCGCAGGCCGCTTCTTACTACCGCAAGGCGATCGACCTGGCCCCGCAGAACGTCCTGCTGCTGGAGGAGGCCGACCAGGTCTTCGCAGCCAACGGGGAGGATGTGAAGACGCGTTACGAACTGCTCCGGAGCCGCCACGAGGTGTGCGTGAAGCGCTACTACCCGCTCGCCGCGGAGGTGATCACCGGAACGATGGTCGGGGATTACGATTACGTGCTCGGTTTGCTGCGCAACTGTTACTTCCCCACCCGCGAGGGCGTGGCCAGTTTCCACGACGTCTACGTCGACGCGCTGCTGCTGGCCGGAAAACAGAAACTCTCCGAGGGCAAGGCCAAAGAGGCGATCGCGCTCTATGAGGAGGCGTTCAGATACCCCGAGAACCACCAGGTCTTCTACGTCGATACCCGTGTGCCGAGGGACGCCCAGATATACTGGATGATCGCCGACGCCTACGAGCAGTCGGGCAACCGTTCCAAGGCGCAGCTCAATTACAAAAAGGCCGCCGAAGTGAACGTTAAAAAGACCGATTACCGCTACTGGCAGGCCCTCGCGCTCCGGAAACTCGGCAAAAAGGCCGAGGCCGACGCGCTGTTCAGGGCGCTGGTCGACGCGGGTAAAGCCCGTATGGTCGACCATGTGATCAGTTTCTACGGCGCGGAGGGCACCACCGGCGACAGCGTTGAGTCGGTCAACACGAAGGCTTACTACACCCTCGGCCTGGGCGAACTCGGGCTGGGCAATAAGGCGGAAGCGGCCAGGTGCTTCGAAAAATCGGTCGGGCTGAATCCCTACAACCTCTGGTCGAAGGAGATGCTCTCCCAAACGAATTGATTAAATACATGCTTACAATGAAAAAACTGATAACACTGACCGTCCTGTTCATGATGGGCGGAGCGATAACGGGATGCTGTTCCCCAAGCGCAGGCAGCGACGAATGCACCGTCCGTATATCGTGGGACAACGCGACCTACCAAGAGATGACCGAAGTGAACGTCCCCGACGCCGGTTTCGTGGAGAAGAACCTCTACTACCCGCGCATCAAACGGCTGGCGAACGGAATGCTTTTCATGTCGTTCAATAACCACCACTACGGCTGGAACGTCTACGTGCGCCACAGCGAGGACAACGGTAAAACGTGGAGCGACGCCCGCCTGCTCCGGGAGAACCATAAGGAGGTCTCCTCGGTGGGCTCCGATGACAAGGTGTTCGTCAACTCCGATTTCATCCAGCTCCGGGACGGGCGCATCCTGCTCGCCTACCAGTGGCGCTACAAGCTCGGCTACGGCGACATTCCCAATACCAACAACAACTGCGGCATCGAGATCATGCTGAGCGAGGACAACGGGTTGACCTTCAGTGAGCCGAGGGAGGTCTACCGCGGCCGCTGCTGGGAGCCGGCCATGCTGCAACTCCCCTCGGGCGAGATCCAGATGTACATTACATCGAGCCAGGACGTGGTCGACAATGTGTCCTACCCGCGCACCATCGTCATCCGCTCGTTCGACGGCGGTAAAACGTGGCAGGACAAGGTGCTCTGCACCTGGCTCGACAACGAGGCCATTTCGCGCACGATCGACGACCGTTACGCCTTCGACGGCATGCCCTCCGGCGTGTGGCTCGACGATAACAACGGCATCGCCGTCCCGCTCGAAGTCTGGCACAGCAAATTCGTCGTCGACCAGACCCCCATCGTGGTCAAGACCCCTGCCGGGGAGAACTGGCGCATCGACCAGCAGAAGATCCTCGACGAAGGAGGTCCCGACTACCCCTACAAGAAGCAGATCAACAAGGATCTGTGGGGCTACGGACCCTACTCGACCAAACTCGGTACGGGCGAAATGGTGGTGCTCTGCAACGGGACGTACAAAGGCGAAGAGGGCATCTGGACGCTCATCGGCGACAAGAAAGCCGATAATTTCCGCTTCGCCACCTCGCCCTTCACCGGCTACTGGGGTTCGATCGATTTCATCGGGAACAACGAAGTGATCGCCACGGGTACGGTACGGTACAACAAGGACGGCGAGGAGCGCGGCAAGGTGCGCGTGATGAAAGGCCGGCTGAACTACGCCAAGACCGTCGCCAAGGGCGACCGGGCGATGACCCCGATCCGCCAGTTCGACCGCAACGCCAACGACTGCTGGTTTCTGGGCAAGACGACCCCCTCGGCCGTGTTCACCGATTTCGGCTATACCGACGCCGTGTTCCAGTTCTGTACCTACCTGTTCGACGACTCCCTGTCGGCCTTCACCACCGAGAACTCGGACGCTTCGGTGCTGCTGCTCAACCGCACCGGATCGAAGGGTGACTCGCGCAGCTACAAGATCGCGGTCAACGCCGACGGCAAATACACCGTCTACAAGGAGGAGCGCTATTCGTGGGTGCTGGTCGATAAGGGAACCACCCCGGATCTCGAAGTGGTGGGTACGGTCAATGACGACGGGGACACCGACCTGGGCTTCGCCGCCAAAGTTTCGGTGCCCTGGGACCTGCTGGGTGGCAAACCCGCCCCCGGAGATCGTTTTCGCGCCCACCTCAGGCATTGCTACAAGGCCCGCTCGACCGAAAAACCGCTGTCGACCTTGGAATACATGGCCGGCGAAAGCAGCGATTACCCGCAGGAGTGGCTGGAAGTTAAACTGAAGTAGCCGTTCAGGGGATTACATGAAGGGAGGTCGCTATGAACATAGCGACCTCCCTAACGTTTTTTTAATGCCTAATCCTGTAACCTTATTGGTAATGATGCCAAAGAGACAACGATCGCCGGGTTGTGTACAGATTGTGTGCAAATGGAAAAGCAAGAGGGTTATGACAACCGTCATAACCCTCTGATTTCCTTAGTGACACCATCAGGACTCAAACCTGAAACCTTCTGATCCGTAGTCAAACGAGTTGGAGTTTCCGTGATTTTCGCTGGGTTTCGTTATGCTTATAAGATCTTTAAAATCAATGATAAACATAAAAACATTTTTCTTCTTGTTTCGCTGTTTATCTCCGAATCTCCGTATTTGTGTGCAAATTGTGTGTGCAACTTTTTCGGGTCGGTATTTTTGCCCTGCGTCCTTTTATCGAAAATTTATCGGGGGCATCTGATGGGTCTTATCTCCAAATTAGCTGTTTCCCTGTCGGCGCAACAGTCTTTCGGTATCCTGTTTGAAACATCTGACTGGACGACTTGATTTTACAGAAGGTTATTTGCGCCTTCTTTCGACAGCCGGTTTTGTTTCTTCGGAGCTGGTCTCCAGGATATTCCAATCCCCCGACCAATAGGCCTTTTCCAGCAGGGCCAGTTTCGCCGTCTGGCCGCGCTGCATGAGCAGGTGTTGCAGGTCGCGGTAGAGGTAATATTGCAGCCAGTAGCCTTTATGGTACTTCTCATGGATCGACAGGGGTTGCATCAACTTGGCGTACCATCCCGTGGGGTAACCCAGCGCTTCGGCCTTCGCTACGGCCTGCCCGGCTTTCGCCCACATGTCGGTGGCCATGCGCTGCATCAGGGCGGTGTAATCGTCATAGGTGAACTGCGACACGTCGATCAGCTCGCACCGGTCATCCAGCCCCAGGGCCTGCAGGTCGACGACCGTTTCGAAGACGTGGTCACCGTCCAGGTCATACTCGAGTTTGTCGAAAAAACCGTTGTCGTTGCTGTCCGTGTAGCGTACGGTCGCGAATTTCTCGGGATCCATGGCCTGGAAACGGCGATCCCAACCCTGGTACCAACGGGTGTTCTGGTCGATGCGCCAGATCCCTTTTTCGGCGCCGTGCAGGTGTAGGCGGCCGTCGAAGCGGCCGATGTAGAGTTTGCCGCCCCCCGAGCAGTCGGCATCCCACTCGCCGCGGTCGCCTGCCGGGTCGCTCTGGCTGTGGTTGTCGAAGCCGCCCTTGTTCTTGCCCACCTTGAACGGGTCGAGGTCGTAGCAGAATTCCACCCGCTCCCAGCGGTTGCAGTCGTCGTCCTCATCGAAGACGAACCAGGCGCGCGTCCATTCGCCTTTTTTGAAGATCAATTTCTGCGCCTGGTCGTGGTCGGGATAGATCAGCTCCGTCAGTTGCCGGAAGCGGGGATCGATGAAGAACTTGTCCGCCTCGGGCAATCCGCGCATGTTGCGCAGCGGGTGCACCTGATCCATGTAGTCGAAGCCCGGCCCCCCGAGGCCGAGGGTGAAATCGAAGTCGAACTCGCCGCCGGGACGGTTGTCGTTGTCCAGGTCGACGGCGATCGACACCCAGTCGATACGCCCGGTGAGCTGCATATTCTCATAGACGTTGGGCAACGACTTGTCTTTCAGCCGGGCGGGCGAATCGAGCAGGCGGATGGCCATCTCGCTCAATCCGTCGTTGTCCGGGTCGTAGAACAGGAACGGATTTTCCCAGTTCAGGCGCAGGTCGCCGATGTTGTCCGTGGAGGCGTGCATCTTCAGAAAGGCCGTGCGCCCGCTGTAATCGGTGAAGTAATCGCACAGGCCGGTACGCTCCCAGCACTCGAGCGTGAAGGTATTCCAGTCGATGTAGTTGAACACGTTGTCGCGGTCGGCGTCGAGCACGATCATGTAGTGCCCGACGGGCCATACGGCGTCGCTTTTTTTCTGCGGATATTCGGCGATCAGTTGCAGATCCGCTTTACCGTCGCCGTCCGTGTCGGCCCACTTGATGACCAGGTCATACTGTCCCGTCTTGTAGCGGTCGATGAGCAGGCAGTCGTTGACCATGTCGCCCTCCGTGTCGCCGGGTTTCATATTGCCGTCGTCGTCGAGCCACAATACGGGCCGGTCGCCCCAGGTGACGCTTTTGATGGCGTCGGGGCGGCCGTCGCCGTTCAGGTCGAGGTACTCGGGCTTAAACCCCGGCGGGGGAGGGGGCAGGCGGAAAGAGCTGATCTGCAGCCCCACGTTCCAGTATTGCCCTTCGGGGGCGGCGGCCCTGGCGCCGGGCAAGGCGGCAGCCGAGGCCAGCAGGATGATAATAAATCGTTTCATGATCCGGGTTTTATACGGTTATTCTTCAGCAAAGACTTTCCCGGGGGTCACCCCGCTTTCGTTGTAGGAGTCGATGCAGTAGTAATAGGGCACGCCTTTGGTCAGGATATGCAGCTGCAGCGAGTTGGTGTCGTTGCCTTTGACCTGCACGGCCAGGTTGAGGAATCCGGGGTCGTAGCCGAAACGGACGATGTATCCGTCGGCGTTCCCGACCCGGCTCCACGTCGCCATGGCGAAGCGTTCGTCCTGGCGGTTGCGCACGGCGGCGGCCTGGGTGACCTGCTCGGGGGCGCTGCCTTCGGCCGAGCCGAAAAGGCGCAGGTCGCGGATGGCGAAACGCCCGGCGAGCATCGCCTTGTCGCAGACCACTTTCACGTGGCGGGCGTGAACGCTTTCGTCCAGTTGGAAATAGGGATGCGGGTTGGTCGTGGTGTTGGCGCTCTGGTCGATCAGTTTGCGCCAGCGGCGCCCGTTGTTCGATACGTAAATTTTGTAGGCGGTATAGTCCTGTCCGGCGCTGACGAGCGTGGTGTCGCAATCCTGCTCGGCGAAATGGAGCTGCAGGGCGTCGATGCGCATCTCAGCCCCCAGATCCATGGCGAACCATTCCCCCGCGTCGCCGCTGGCGGCAGACCACCACGTGCGGATATTCTCATCGCCGCCCAGTGCCGGATCGTGTCCTTCGAGCGATGAGGAGGCCGTGCAGGCCTTGCCGCGCGAAAGCAGGTTCCAGCCCGCGAGCGATTCGGTCGCCGGATCGAACTTACGCAGGGGCACGCGCATCGGGTAATCGCCGAAAAGCGTGTGCACCCGCATGCGGCCTTCCCCGTCGAAGCTCACGGGGAACAGGCCCAGCCGCCGCTCGAAAGGATCGGCGTTGCCTACCCACATGGTGGTCACCTCCCACCAGTTATCGTAGCGATCCTGAAAGACGCAGCTGTGTCCCGCGCTGCCGATGAACCCGCCCACTTTCATCGATACGGGGTTGTAGGGGGCGATCTCGAAGGGCCCCGTCGGCGAATCGCTGACCATCACCACGTCGCAGTACCAGATGCCGATCGTGCCGGGCGTGGCGAATTGCAGGTAATATTTGTCGCCGTGGCGCACGATCCACGACCCTTCCGGGCAGGGCATGTAGTTGAATCGCCCCGTCCATTCGCGTCCGTCGATCTCGTCCGTCAGTTCGCGGCGGCCGAAATGGTAGCCCGCCTGGCACTCCTTCACATCCTCGATGATCGGCAGCAACAGGCGCTCCGAATCGGGAATCTCGGCGAAGGTCGCCGGATCGACCTCGAAACAGCGGATCGACTGTTTGGCCCCCAGCCCGTGATAGATGAAAAAACGGCCTTCGTCGATGAACAGCGTCGGGTCTTCCACGCGGCGCACCTGGCCGCACTCCTCCCACACGCCGCTGTCGGGGTCGGCCGTGCGGATCACCGCGGTGGTCTTATCCGTGCGCACGCGGTTGAGTTTGATGAAATAGATGTACTCCCCGTCGGTCGCCACGGCGGGGGCGACGTAACGCCCGTCGTTGAGCGCCGCCGGGCGGATCGCGGGGCAGAAAGCGATGTCGCGCCAGGTGACCAGGTCGTCCGAAACGCGGTAGCCCCCCGTGTCGTGCGTGGAAAAGAGGTAGTAGCGATCCTTGAAAAGCACGATCACCGGATCGGCCGATGCCCGGGAAAGCGTCTGCTTGAACGCTCCCCAACCGTAATCCAGATCCATGGGGTTGCAATAGGCGGGATCGGTCTGCGCGGCGGGTTGCTTGCCGCCGCACGAAACGGCCACGGTGGCCACGAGGGCAAAAAAAAGAGTTCTACGTATCATACGGCTTTAGTGGGATTATTGGAAATCGGTTTGAAGCAGGACGGCCCTGCGGTCGCCCGTGAACGCCACATGCAGGCGCGTCTGGCCCTCCAACGCTGTGACCAGCTCCGTGACGCTGCCCGCGGCAATCGTGTGGCGGCTGCCCCGTCCGTTGACGGCGATCTGAAGTTCGATGCTCTCTTTTGAAGGGTTCTCGACCGTGGTCACCATCCGGCTCCTGCCCGCGGGCACTTCGGCGAAGAATTCGCCGCCGGCCTGGCGGTCGTCGCCCTGGGCGATCACGTTGCCGCCCCGCGAGTAGGTGAAGGGGGCGAAAGGGCGCCGGCCGTGGGGCATGTACTGCACGCCGGGACGGGTGTTCCATCCCCCGGCGTGTTCGCCCGCGTACCAGTATCCCATCCGGTCGACGGTCGTGGGCATCTGTTCGCGCTGGTCGACGGGAACCACGGGAACGGTGTTGAGGATCATGCTGTTATTGCCCAATGATACGATGCCGTTCTCCGAAGCGAAATCGCCCCACGTGATCGGTGCGGTGACCAGGGTGTAAGGATCGCCCTGCCCGGCACCGCAGGCATGCTCCATCAGGTTGACCAGCAGCCTGTCCGCCACCGGGTCGATCCCTGCGCGCGCCGAGAGGTCGAATCCCGACAGGATCACCGAACCTTTGCCCGCGAGGATCTCGCACAGGGCCGTGGCCGCCAGCCCGCGGCTGTAATTGGCAAAGACCGCCACCCGGCTGAAATCGCTGCCGGCCAGGTCGAATCCCTGGGTGACGGGATAGATCGCCGGGAAGCCCGGCTTCGATTCGTCGAATCCCGTATAGTCCGTCCACAGGCGCAGGTGGTCGCGTTCGATCCCTTTGAATATAGCGTGCGAGGGGCGTTCCATATTGACGTTCATGCCGTCCATGTACATGAATTCGGCTTCCAGGTAGCCCATCGGGTTGTTGCTGTCGTGCAGCATGCGCACGCTGGCGGGAATCCAGCCGGTGGGGAACGTCTTCCCGTCCTGGCGCAGGCAGACGATCCTCCCGCCGCGCGCGACGAAGGCTTTCAGTTGTTCCTGCATCCCGTCGAGCGTTTTATCCCACGTCAGTTCGCCGATCACCAGGGTCGTCTCCCCGGACAGGGGAGCGATGGCCTTCACCCGGTCGTATGCGATCCCCAGGCGGTCGAAAGCCGCGGCAGTCACTCCTTTCGTATCGTACAGGGCCACCTTGCGGCCCGTTTTTTGGGCGGACTTCCACTCCCGGCCCGCCACAAAGAGCTCGGCCGTGTTTTCACCCACCACACTCTCCCCGCGCATGATCGTGCCGCGCAGGCGGTAAGATCCCCCCGGAGCGTTGGCGGGGATCTCCACCGTGAGCGGGAAACGGTATGTGCCGTAATAGGGCACCACGGGCAGATCGACCCTGCCCGAGGTCACCGCGATGCGGTTGATGTCTTCCAGGGCCCATTCCACGCGGGCGCCCTGCAGATCCTGCATCCGGTCGTCGTCGTTGACGATGTGCGCAAAGCCGCTGAAGGATTTTCCTGCGTAGACGTTGCTGGCCCACATCTCCCAACTGAGCAGCACGGGCTGGTAGCTGACCCCGTATTGGTAGGCGGCCGGCTTGGGGCGCATCTCGGCAAAGGTACGGATGCCGTCCCAGTTATGGAACATGATCGTGAAAGGCATCACCCCGGCCAGGCGCGGGTTCTGCGAACGCATGCGCCGGAACATTTCGGTGGTGTTCTTCAGTACGAAGGCCTGGTAGCGCAACGCGGCCGCGCCCTGCTCCTCGTCGGGCGTGTGGCCCGTCCAGCAGAGTTGGGAATAGGGCTGCTTGGTGCGCGAGCAGAGGTTGTAACGGCCGTCGATGCCCGTGTAGTTGCCCACGCACTCGGTGAAGGTGATCGCCTGCTGCCGGCCTTCATTCTGCCAGGCCTGCATGTCGCGCAGGTTGAGGAAGGTGAGGAACGTGTTGTAATACCATCCCCAATAGCGGTGCACGTCGTAAATGTCCGCCGTACGCCCCAGGCCGTACCCGGCGTTGCCGATGTAGGGACGTGTGTGATCCCATTGGCGCAACTCGTCGTAGGCCTTTTGCAGGAACCCGTCCCATGCCGCACCGGCGGCGCCCGCGTAGGCCTGCTCGTTCGAAAGCACGAAGATCACCACGGAAGGGTGCCAGGCCAGCGGGCCCAGTTCGACCTGTTTGTAATGCGCCACCGAAGCGGCGAAGTCTTTGGGCGGAGCGGCTTCCGTCCCCCCGTGCGGACGGCCGTAACGGCCGCCGAAGACCATCATCCCCTCCTCGTCGCACACGTCGAGCCAATCCTGGTTGTTGCGGATGCGGATCAGGTTGATGTTCATTCCTTTCAGGAAACGGACGTAGTCGCGGGCGAAGGCTTTGCTCTCCTCCAGGGCGGTGGGGATGCCGCGTCCGGGAGGGTTGATCGCGTTGCCGCGCAGGAAAATGGGCTTGCCGTTGAGGTAGAAACGCCCGTCGCGCATCTCGAAACGGCGGAAACCGATCCGTTTGGTCGCCGAACTCTCCCCGGCCCGCACGGTCAGGTTATAGAGCACCGGCTCGGCAGGGTTCCACAGCTGCGCCTTGATCCCTTCGATGGCGGTATTCACCGTCAGCGTGTCGCCCGGGGTGAGGCGTGCGGCCTGCAGTTCGCCTTCCCATACCACCGCCCCGCCGTTGCAGGCGGCGATGGTGGCATGCAGCCTCACGGATTGCCGGTTGGGTGCGGTAAGCCCGATTTCGAGCTGCACGGAAGTGTCCGTGGCGACGGGACGCAGATGCGTGATGGTTGCCTGCGCCTGGGCCAGGATGGGAAACAGGAGGGCGCAGGCTGCCCCGGCGATGAATTTATTCATGGTGTCGGATCGTCTTTTTTAACGGCAGGAGAATCCTGGGGACTCTCCTGCCAAAGGTAATTCTGGAATTTATATAACTATCTACCAACCTGGATTCTGCGGGAAATTATCGCGTCCCATCTGGTCCAGCGCGGTGCCCGGGATGGGCCAGCGGGTGAATTTGTCGCTGATCGTGCCGCGGGCGTCGATCTCGTTCTTGGGAAGCATCGGGTCGTCGGTGGTCGTGTCGCCGTAGTAGAGTTTCACCCGCGAGATCATGATGCCCAAGCGCTTGAGGAAGGACCAGCGGAGCCCCTCGAAATGGAGTTCGCGCGCATGCTCGTCGACGATATCCTCGATGGTGAGCGGCCCCTGGAAACGGTCGTTACCCGCACGCTCCCAAGTCTTGTTGTAATAATCGATGGACAGGGCATCTCCTCCCCCGTGCTTCATCAGGCGCGCCTCGGCAGCCATCAGGTAGGTCTCCGCGAGGCGGTAGACTACCACGTCCTTGAAACTGGTGGTACGGGCCGGATCGTCGATGTTGGTCCATTTGTCCATCATCTTGAGCGATGCGCAATGGTATTTTTCCAGGTAGTCGTTCTTCGCCACGGCGGGCAATTCGCCCACCACGATCGAGGGGTTGCTCGGCACCAGGGTGTTGTAGCGCAGGTTACGCATGAACATATTCTCGTAACGCTTGTCCTTGATCTTGTCGTAAAGGCTGAGCAGATAGCTGTTGGGATAGAAACGTCCCCAGCCGTAGCCCCCGTATTCGCTCGTCACGGTGAACCCTTCCAGTTTGCTGTACGAAGGGGTCACGTTCAGGGCCAGGCGGTGTCCCGCGACCTTACCGTCCGTGACCGAATTGCCTCCGCCCGGGTTGGCCGAGAACTGGTAGGCATACAGCACCTCTTTGCAGTTTACGTTGGCCCCGTTGAAGCAATCGATCCCCTGGGGCATCATGCCGTATTCGGTTCGTTCGAAGATATCCTCGCACTCTTTGATCGCGCGGTCCCAATCCTTTTGCCACATGGCCACCTGGGCACGCACGTGTTTGGCGACGGCCTTCGTGCCGCGCCCGGGCTGGGTGGTCGTCCAGTCGAGCACCTCGATGGCGTCGTCCAGGTCGGAAGTGATCAGCGCGAGGATCTTTTCCGTGGAGGCGGGCTTATAGATGCGGTCGATGTTCCCCAGATGGGTGGGACGGGTGTTGAGGTAGAGGCGGTCGAAACGGCGCCAAAGCTCGAAATAACTGCGCGCACGCAACAGTTTGGCCTCGCCCCAGGCGATTTTCACGCGCGGATCCGGATGGTCGAGCCCCACATTGTTTTCGGCCCCGTCGATGATCTCATTGGCCTTGCCGATGACCTGGTACCGGTTTTCCCACAGGTGCCGCACCGGATGGCTGGTCTCGGTGAAGGCGGACGAGAGGCGGTTGAGCGCGGCGGCGGTACCCCCGCGGTAGAGGATGATGTCGGTCGCCCCGTCGCAGTTCATGGTGACGAAAGCCTCCCCTTCCGTTTCGGCGCGCACGAAACTGCGCTCGCGGTCATAGAGGGCGACCACGCCTTTGCCGAGTCCTTCGGGTGAGTTGTAAACGTAATCCGAATCGATTTTGACCTTATTGTCTTCCTGAAGCATGTCGGTACATGCGCTGAAGGGCAATGCGCAAGCCAGCGCGGCGATGAAATATATGCTTTTCATGATCTCTTGTTTTTTCATCGGTTAGAAAGTGAGGTTGATGCCGAATATCCACATCCGGGGCTCTGGATAGTCGCCGACCTCGAGTTCGGGGCTGTAGCTCAGGAAATCGGTCTTAGTCCACAGGTTGGTGCCGGTGGCATAGATACGGGCCGTTTGGATCCTGGCCTTGGAGGAGATCTTCTTTGGAAGGGTATACCCCAGCGTGAGGGTACGCAGGCGGATGTAATCGGCTTTCTGCATGGCCGGAACCCCCGCGTAGACGGGCAGGTTGGAGTGCGAAGGCTTCGGGAAGGTGTTCGACGGGTTCTCGTCGGTGTAGTAATGCACCCTCACCCCGTTCAGTTTGCCCTGCAACGAACCGCCGCTGTTGGAGTCGTGCAGATAGGCGTTGCGCACGTAAGCCCCCGTAGTGGCGAACAGGTCGGCATAGAGGTCGAAGCCCCAGAATTCGATCTTCGTGTTGAACGAGAACATGAAGTCGTGTTCCCGCGGGAACTTGGTGCGGTCGTCGGCGTTGATCACCCCGTCGCCGTTCATATCCCTGACCTTGATCATGCCGGGCTTCACGGTGTGGGGATATTGCAGGATGGTGTCGGGAATTCCGTCGCCGTCCGTATCGATCGTCGGCTTGAGGAAATACTCGTTGCCGATCACGTCGAAATCCTTTTCCTGGAAGATTCCGTCGAATTTGTAGTCGTTATATACTTTCCCGGGGTAGCCGATGAACCAGTTATTGGCCACGTCGTCGACGCGTGAGCCGTCCGGGTTGCGCAGATCGTTGACCTTGATGATGCGCTGTTTGAATTTGGTGACGTTGACCGTGGCCGACCAGTTGAAATTCCGTTTGCGGAGGATCTCGCCGGTCAGCGAAACTTCCACCCCCTTGGTGCCCAGTTCGCCCAGGTTGTCCGTGATGCTGGTATAACCCAGCGCGGCGTTGATCTCGCGATTGACCAACATGTCGGTCACACGCGTGTCGTAGAGTTCGAGCGTACCCGAGAGGCGGTTGCCCAACAGACCGAAGTCGAGGCCGATGTTGGCCGTGGTGCTCGTTTCCCAGCGAATCCGCGGGTTGGGAAGTTTCCCGCTGGGGAGGTAACCGACGACCAGTTCGTCACCGAATTCGTACATGTAGGAGGTGGCCAGGCTGAGGCTGTTGAAGTTGCTGATCGAGTTCTGGTTACCCACCGACCCGTAGCTCAGGCGCAGTTTGAGGTTGTCGATCGCCTTCACGTTTTTCAGGAACGGCTCCTGGTCGACGCGCCAGGCGAACGATGCGGCCGGGAAAGAGGCCCATTTGTTGTTCTGCCCGAAGCGCGACGAACCGTCGCGGCGCAGCGAGGCCGAGAACAGGTAGCGATCCAGCAGGCTGTAATTCACGCGGCCGACGAACGAAAGGATCACGTCGTTGTTGTTGAAACCCCTGGAATGGGAGGTGACCGTGGCGTCGCCGATCATGTTCCAGTCGCGGTCGACCGTGAACTTATTGGCGTCCAGGCCGAGGCTCCGGGTCACGCGCGAATCCCAGCTCTGTACGAAAGTCGCGGTCAGTTTGTGCTGCTTTCCGCAGAATGACGCGTTGTAGGTGAAGATGTTATCGATCAGGTAGTCGTCGCGCTTCGATTCGTTGATCGACCCTGTGGCGCCGCTCAGATAGTGCGAATCCTTGTAGACGCCGTCCTCGGCGAAACGGTTGCGCCACGAGGCGTTGAACTTGTACGTGAAGTCGCGGAAAGGCCGGATCTCGATGTAACCGCTCACGCGGGCGTCGCTCGTGGTGATCTCACGGCTCGAATGGGAAATGTTGTAGACCGGGTTGCGGGTGTCGGCGTTGTCGATGAACTCGCTCACCTGGCCCGATTCGTCGTAGATCGACCCCAGGGGACTGCGGGTGATGAAACTGCTGAAATTGCCGTCCTCGCGGTTCTCCGTCGATTTCATGAAGGCATTGCTGAAGCCCACCTTGAGCCAGTTGTAGACCTGGTAATCGACGTTGAGCCTGACGTTGCCGCGCCGGTAGCCCGAGTTGTACCGCAGCATCCCGTCCTGATCCACGTAACCCATGCCGGCGAAGATCTTCAGTTTTTCGCTCCCCCCGCTCACGCTCAGGTCGTATTTTTGCGACATGGCCGTGTGGAACATCGCCTTTTCCCAGTCGGTGAAGGTCCGGTTCGCCCAGTTGCCCTCCATGATCTTGTCGTTGAGCACGTCGCCGGGGTCGGAATAAATGCGGCCCGACGAGTCGTCGTTGGCTTTGGCGTGGGCGCGCAGTGCATACCACTCGTCCGCGCTGTAAAAGTCGAAATTGCGGGTGAGGGTCTGGAAGCCCAACTGGGCGTCCAGCCGTACCACCGGAGCTCCGGCCGTACCGCGCTTGGTGGTCACCACGACTACCCCGGTGGCGGCCCGCGTCCCGTAGATGGCCTGTGCGGCGGCATCCTTGAACACGTCGATCGAAACCACATCCGCCGGGTTGATCGTGTTGAACTCGGTGGAGGTGGTGGTCACCCCGTCGATCACATACAGCGGTTCGCTGGCGCTATCCGAGCCGAACGAGCGCTTGCCGCGGATGAATATCTGCGACGCCGCACCGGGACGACCGCTGTTGGTCACCACCTGCATCCCCGTCACGCGTCCGCGCAGCATCTCCGAGATGTTGCCCGAAGGGGTGGCTTGCAGATCCTCTGCGTTCACCTGGGCAATGGCGCCCGTCACATCCTTGCGGGCCATCGTCCCGTAGCCGACCACCACGACCTCTTCCAGCTTGTTGGCGTCTTCCTTGAGCTGGACGTTGAGGGTCGCGCCGGTCGCCGGCACCTCTTGGGTCACATAGCTCAGGAACGAGAACACCAGCGTCTGCGAGGGCTCGGCCTGGATCCGGAAACTGCCGTCGATCCCCGTAACCGTTCCGGCCGTAGTGCCTTTGACCACCACGGAGACCCCGGCCATGGGGCCCGAAGCATCGGAGACCACCCCGGATACCTGCCTGGCCTGGGAATGGGCCGAAAGGGTTCCCGCACACAGGAGGATGGCCAGTGCCATCGCCTTGAACGTAAAATTTTTCATATGGGACATTTTTATGATATTTTTCGTTTTTATTCTTTGATGGCTTTATCCAGCCCGATGTCTATCCCGTGCCATGCCTTCAGGTTGGTCCAGGGGGCGTAAGGGGAGCTCCAGAAGCGATCCCGCGGCGGCAGCCCGAGCGCGACGAACCCGGCGCAGCACAGGTAAAGGCTGCCGGTGGAGATGTATGTTTCACCCATATCGGGCTGGTGGCCGGCAAAGCCCGGACGCAGCCAGCCGTGCGCGTCGAACGTGCCGGACGCGTCGACCTGGCGGGCGATCATGGCGCTCATCGCGCAACGCACCTGGGCCGGGGTAACCCCCGCCGGTAACAATTTACGGTAGGCTACGTCGGAGAGCGCCTGGAAAGCCCCGAAACGGTAGGCCAGCGAGCGCCCTACGGCCGGGTAGGTCCCTTCGGGCGAGATGAAACGCTCCTGTTGCTGCGCAAAGCGGGCATAACGCACGCGGTGGGTGGCCAGCAGGGCATCCACATCGCCCGCGCCGTGTTTTTTCATCGTTTCGAGCACCTGCGTCATCATCGGCTGGATCACGAAACTGTTGTAGTAGTCCATGTGGAAATCCTTCCCGTCGCCGTACCAGCCGTCGCCCTTGTACCACTCGCTGCCGTAGCGGTCGATCGCATAGCTTACCCGCCCGTAATCCCACTCGCCGGAGTACTCTTTCAGGGCGCATTCCACCATGGCGGCGAAGAAGACCCAGTTCGATTCCGAAGGCTGGATCACGCGCGAGGAGCGCAGTTCGGCCAATAGCCGCTGCTGAGTAACGGCGTCGAGCCGGCCCCATAACTGCGTGGGAGCGCGCAGAAGGGCGTGGGCCAGGAAGGCCGCGTCGACCAGCGGCTGGCGGCCCTGGTTGAAATTCAGGTAGTCCGGCGAAGCGGGGTCGACCCCGTTGGCCACCGAACGTGCGGCCCACTCGATGAACGTGGCGCGCAGGCGTCCTTCAGGAGTATTATCGGGGCCCAGTTCGAGCCACGGGGAGATGCCCACCAGCAGGCGGCCGATCGCTTCGAGGTGGGTGACCGCATGGCGCGAGGCCATGTTCTCGGCGTTGGACTCCACGGGCATGTTTTTCTTCAGTTCGCCGCGCGACATGTTCTCCAGCACGGGCCGTGCGATGCGCTCCATGGCGCTCATCCAGCGCGCGCGGTCGGGCAATTCCGACCATGCGGTGCGCACGTCGACCACCGGGCGCCCTTCCAGCAGGCGGCGGTAGCGCATCAGCGCCTCGACGAAATAGTAATCGGTGTAGGCGATCGGTTCGTCGATCTCGTAATTTTTGGCCGTGAATCCCGTGCTGTGCATCAGGATGAAATGGTTGTTCTTACCGGGCTTGGCCATGTAGGCGGGCGAGGCGAGCGAGCGGATCTGCGCTTCGGCCATGCGCAGGAATTCCTCCCCGGGCTGCCCCGCGACGTAGGTGCTCAACTCCACGAACGCGGAGGCCATGATGGCTCCCGCCGAGGCGTCGCGGGTCTCTTTCGGGATATTCGGCGCTTCGAAATCCCAATAGGGGATCTTATCCTTGGGCAGGCGCGGGTGGTTCATGATGAACCGGCCGGCCTTGACCGCCTGGTCGAGGTAACGCTGATCGCCCGTCTGGCGGTACATCATCGTGAAGCCGTACAGGGCCCACGCCTGGCCGCGCGACCAGGTGGTCTCGTCCGAAACGCCCTGGTGGGTGATGCGGTTGATGACGGCCGTGGTCACCGTGTCGTAGCTGATCACCTGGTAGGTGCTCCCGTCCGGGCGGCAGTGGTTCTTCATCGTTTTGTCGGCGTGCGAACGGGCCATGTCGTACCAGGTGTTCCCGCCCGTCAGGGACGAGGCGGCGGTGAGCAGTTCGAGGTTCATCATGTTGTCGATGATCACCGAGAACTGGTACCGGCGGCTATTCCACGAGCGGATCGAGCCCACCGTGGGATCGAAACGCGTGGCGAGAGAACCCGCGGCGTTGACCATCGCCGTGCGGTACTCTTCGCGGCCCGTGAGGCGGTAGCCGTTGCCCGCGCTACAGTTGATCTGGAAGCCCACGTCGTGGCTGGTGGTGGTGAATTGCTCGCTGAGCACCCGGGAGGTCATCTGTTCGGCGGCGGCGAGCACATCTTCACCACCTTTGTATTCGTACAGGTACCACAGCGTGCCGGGAAAGAAGCCGCTTGTCCACCATTTGGCGTTGCAGGTGACCAATTCGCCGTTGTCCGCGGTACGCGGCAGCAGGCCGTCGCGGTCTTTCAGTTCGCCGTACATGCGCATCGACTGATCCACCGATACGGTCAGGGCATGGTCGACGGTTTTTTTCATGCCGGGTTGGGGGGTCGCCCCGACCGCGGGAGCGGCCAGCAGGATAGTAAGGGATAATGCGGAAAAGAGTCGTTTCATCGTTTGGGTCGGTTTGTAATGTGTCCCGGAAATGCTCAGCCGGCACGCCCGGAAAAAAGGCTCCCTGTTCCCGGCAGGCGCTTTCAGGGCGCCTGCCGGGGAGGGGCGGATCAGGATGGTTGGGGAAGGTTAAGGAATGTCGCGCTCCGTGATGCAGCGGATGTGGCGGGCCGCACTGGTCTTGCTCTGGGTGAGCCACTTGTTGTCCGAGAAGCGCAGGCAGTAGGCGTTCACGTCGCTCGACTCGGTGCTGCTCCAGTAGGTCTTGCCCGCGTATTCGAACAGCGTCCCCCCGTTGCTTCCCACGATGCCGTTGAACAGCTCGCGGCCGTACTCCTCGATCCCATCGTACAAGGCGTTCAACTCGGCGTTAGCCGGCAGGTACCAGCTCCCGGCGGGCGTCTTTTCGTCGCACAGCCGGATGGCGGTGTAGGCGGTCGCGTAGTTGGATTGCGCTTTGTAAGTCAGCACGTTGATGCGGCCGTCGGTGGTGTTGGTAGCGCCTGTGGTCACGCGTGTGGTGTTGCTGGCCTGCCAGTAGACGGTGAAGTTGGGGTTGTTGTCGACCAACGCGACCGCTTTGTATTTACCTGTGCTCCGGCTGACCCAGAAGACGACGCCTCCGTCGATCACGCGGCCCATCATCGGATCCAGTTCGGGTTTGAGCGCCTGGGCCAGGGTGAAGGTCACGGTAGCCGAGTTGGGCGCCACGCCTGCGGTGACGGTCACCTCCTGGCGGCGTATGCTGCCCGAAGTGTTGGCCTCGATCGAGGTGACCACCAGGGTCGTCCCCGTGAACGAAGTGGTGTACCACGAGGTTTCCGCGGGCGAGATGGTAAAGGCCAGTTTGTTGGATACCAGCGGGATGTTGGTCACCTCGCCCTGCTTCCCGCTGACGGTGAACTCGCTCTGGGCCACCGACACCTCGGCCGGCTCTTCGAGCATGGTGTTCTGCTTGATCCGCAGCGGGAACGTGGCTGTGTTATCTCCCACGCCGGCCGTGATGGTCACGTCGGCCGTGCGGTTCACCAGTTCGTTGTTGGTGGTTTTAGGCGTGATGATGAGCGCCTTGCCCACGAATTGGGTGGAGTACCAGCTCGCGTCGGCGGGAGAGATCGAAAACTCGCTCTGGTTGCTGACCAGCACCACGTTCTTGATCTTGCCCGCGACGGCCGAGATCGCGACCACGTCGGACGTCAGCAGGATTTCGGCCGGTTTGGCCGGGGAGGGTTGCTCCTCCTCGTTGCCGTAGTTGGGGTCTTCGTAGTCGATCGGCACGGCCTCTTCGTTGCACGAGGTCAGCGGACCTGCGGCCAGCGCCAGGGAGAGTAAGCAAAGGAAAAGTTGTTTCATCGCTGTATGGTTTTAGGTCGTGTTATTTACCGTCGAAATGGTCGGCCAGGCGGTAGACGTTGTAATTGAAGCGTTTCATGTAGACCGACAGGTAAGGATACAGTTCGTAGTAGTTGTCATAGAGGCCCTTGTTGGAAGGCTCGTTGCTCGCGTCGGGATAATCCTCGTCCTGGTAGCGGAACCATTGCCAGCCGATGCAGTTGCGGGCTTCGAGCAGGCCCAGTGCGAAATGCTGGAATGCGTAGGCTTTATCGCGCTCGGTGCGCACGGCGAACCCCGCGCCCGAAGCGTTCGAGAGGTCGTTGTCCAGCGCCTTGGTGTAGAATTCGGTCACCAGGAAAGGGGCGTTGGGGGCCCACTCTGCCCATTTCGGGATCCAATCCGTGAGCTCCGGACTCCAGCGCGAGTAGTAGTTGATCGAGATCACGTCGCAGTATTTGCCGGCCGCGCGGATCACGCCTTCCAGGTACTTGGGCGTGCCGTGGAGTCGCGAGCCGAGGTACATGATTCCCGGGGCGATCTGGTCGCGGGCCTCTTTGACGGCCTTGTAATACTTCTCGGCCACCACGCCGGAGAACTGGCTGTTCAGGTCGTCGGTGACGGTCGTGGCCCCTTTGCCGTCCATGAACCCTTTGGCCGCCAGATAGGCCGGGTCGTTATGGTCGGCGATGGCCAGGAAACGGTCCAGCATCCGCACGTTGAGCGAACTGAAGTCGATCTCGTTGTCGGAATAGAAGCCCAGGATATTGGGGTCTGTCTTATAAGGAGTGAGCTCATAGTTGAGGTAGTCCTTGCAGAATTGCTCCCAACCGTCGTAGAAAACCAACCCGATCACATTGGTGCTTACTCCGCCGGGGTAGGCCAGCCCTTTCTGTACCCTGAAATTGTTGATGACACCGAACGAGGGCGAGAGCGACATCGGCGCCTCGGGATGCGCGGCGTTATGCGCCTGGATGGTCGTGTAGGTATTCGAACAGAAGGCGCCCGTGCCGTGGATGCCCAAAGCGGCCATTTCGGCCTGGATGTCAGCCATCCATTTGGCGTCGGTGCCGTACTTGGTGTTCCATGCCGAGATGTTGCGGGCCGAATCGCCCTTGCGCACCGAGGTCACCGAGCGTTCGTAACGCTGGTAGCCTTCCGGGTCGATGACCCACCAGCGGCCGTCGATCTGCTTGACGTAGAAATGGCCCGTGGCGGCCTGCCGGGGACGGTTCAGGGCGCTGCCGTATTTATTTACGGACTGTTTGTAGACCGCGCTGCGGTAGTCGGGCATGAAATCGGCCAGACCGGTCAGTACGCGCGTTTTCATCGTCCGCCACGTCCCCGAAGAGGCGGTGGAATATTCCACCAGGATCGGTTTGTACAGCCTGGGGCGCAATGACGGGGTATAGTTCTCGGGAGAGAGCATTGGGGGAAGGTTCTCGATGAATCCGTCATCCTCCTCTTCGCCCGGGACGGGCCCGGAGATAAAGCTGGGCTGGTAACTGTTTTCCTTGTCGTCGGCGCAGGCCGTCGAGAGCATCGTCGCCAGAAAGAGGGTTAGAGTCAGTAAGCCGAATTGCGTTCTCATAGGTATAATAAAAGTTTGGGTTAACACTCCTGCACGGCCCCGTTTGAAGAGCCCGGCGAAGACAAAGTGACTGAATTTTGTCTTTACCGGGCATCAGAGGAGTACAAATTACTATCAAAATAATACAACAAACCACCTGCGCGCGTTCTTTGGCAGAGCCTGTCCGCCATTTATGCGAGGTGATCCTTGCGGTAGGCGCTCGGCGAACGGCCGTACATGTCCTTGAAGCATTTGATGAAATAGCTCAGCGAGTTGAACCCGAGTCGGAAAGCGATATCCGACACGCTCGACGCAGGGTCGGACATCAGCATGGCCGCCGCTTTCTTAAGCCGGATGTTGGTGATGAATTCATTCGGGGTCTGGCCCACCAGTCCCTTGATCTTCGAGAAGAGGTAGGTGCGGCTCAGGCCCATGTCGCGGGCGAAGATGCGGATGTCGAAATTCGGGTTTTCGAGGTTGCGCTCCACGACGGCCATCGCCTTGCGCAGCAGGTCGCTGTCCATGGGGTTGGACGAAAGCATCTCGACCGGGGCGTCGGGCTCCTTGCGGTACTTCTGTTGCAGCCGCTTGCGCCCCATCACAAGGTTGTTGCAGCGCGCCACCAGCAGTTCTACGCCGAAGGGCTTGACCACATAGTCGTCCGCCCCGGTGAGCAACCCCTCGATCTTGTGCTCGTCGGCGCTGCGGGCGGTGAGCAGCACGATGGGAATGTGGCAGGTCTGGAAATCCCCCTTCAGCCTGCGGCACATCTCGATGCCCGAAATGCCCGGCATCATCACGTCGCTCAGGATGATATCGGGAAGGAGCTCGCGCGCCATCTCGATCCCCTGCGTCCCGTCGTAAGCGACCGAAACCGAATAGACGGGCGAAAAGATCTGCGAAAGCACGTCGCACATCTCGTGGTTGTCGTCCACGATCAAAATCCGCACGCTTTTGTCTTCCTGCTCCTTGGTTCCGGCCATTTCCGGCGCGGCGGGCATATCAGGCGGCAAGGAGGGCGCCTCGGACGCATCCCGCAGGATATACCGCTCGCGCATGTCATGCCCGGTCACGCGGATCCGGGTGGCGTCCGGCCCGGGATCCTTGTCGAGCACCACCGTGAAACGGGTCTGCTCTCCCGGAACGCTCACCGCACCGATCCGCCCGCCGTGCATCTCCACGATCGATTTGGAAAGGGCCAGGCCCACGCCCGAACCTTTCGTGGGCAGGTTCTCGTTGGCGGCGTCGACCTGGTAGAAGCGGTCGAAAATGTTGCTGATATGTGCTGCGGAAATCCCCGTGCCGTTGTCCGTGACCGTGATCTCGACCTGCTCCCCGGCCTCTTTCAGGGCCAGGGAGACCATCCCGCCCGGGGTGACGTATTTGAAGGCGTTGGAAAGCAGGTTGTAAACCACTTTTTCCATCTGGTTGGCGTCGAACCACACCGGGAGCGATTCGGCGGCGGTCGAAAAGTCATAGGCAATGTCGTTGTGTTTGGCGTAATCCTCGAACGACAGATAGACCTCGCGCAGGAATTCCACCATGTCCGTACAGGCTATCCGGAGCTTCATCGCCCCTTGTTCCTGGCGGCGCAGGTCGATGATTTCGTCCACCAGGCGGCGCATGCGGCGCGAGTTCTTGTAGACGTTCAGGATGCCCGAGTAGACGGTGGGCTTGATGTCGCGCCTGCGCAGCAGCATCTCCAGTTGGGCGTCGATGAGCGTGAGCGGGGTGCGGAATTCGTGCGATATATTGGTGAAGAAACGGAACTTGGACTGGTTGACCTCCTCGATATGTTTGTTTTCCCGTTTTTCCGATTCGAGGGAAGCGCGTAGCTTCAGCCCGTGGGCATAGGAACGGATCAGGAAAAAGGTGATGGACGCGGTAACGGCCAGGCACAGCAGCACGAACCAGACGCTTTTGTGGAAAGGCGGCAGTACGGTGACCTGCAGGCGCGCGCCCGGCCCCGTGTTTCCGGCTCCTTCGGCCCGGACGATGAAGGTGTATCGGCCGGGGCTGAGGTTGGTGTAGGTGGCGCTCGAATTGTCGGGCGCATGGATGAACCCCTGGTCGATCCCCTCGAGTTTGTATTCCAGATCCGGCCGCAGGTGGCCCAGGAAATCGGTTCCCGTGAAATGGAAGGAGATGACCGAATGCCGTGCACGCAGGGTGATCCGATCCTGGTAGAGGGTGCTTCCGTGCAGGATGCCGTTGCTTTCGTCGGCCGGGTTCACCACGGCGTTGTTCACCGAGATGCCCGTAATGTAGACCCGGTAATCGCGCGGGGCGACCGAAAGACTGTCGTGGCGGATGGAGACCAGGCCGTTGTGCCCGCTGGCGAAGATCTCGCCGCCGACGGTCATGTAAAGTCCCCCCTCGTGGATGGCGTTGACCGGGAATCCGGTCTTGTAGCCGTAGTTGACGAACGTTTCGGCATCGGGATCGAAGAAGCTGAGGCCCGAGTTGGTGGCGATGTAGAGTCCCGAGCCGTCGCGGTGTTCGATCATCGCGGTGATGAAATCGTTGGCCAGCCCGTCCGAAGAGTCCCAGTTGCGGAAGCGATCGCTGGCCGGATCGTAGAGGAATATCCCCGAGCCGCTCGACCCGAACCACATTCGGCCCCGGCTGTCCCGCAGAATGCATTTCATGTGGTTATTGGCGTGCGACCCCGCGATCTCCCGGAAAGGATAGCGCTTGACCAGGTGGCTGCCCGGGCGAATGCAGTACAGGTCGGTCGAGGAGGTGAGCCACATGTTATCCTGCGGATCGGAGCAGATATCCCAGATCTGTGCGCGGCGCGGCGAAACGAAACCCGTTTCCAGGCGCGTCATGCGCAGCGTGCGCTTATCCATCACCACGGCGCCTTTGTTGGTACCCAGCAGCAGCGAGTCGCCGTACGGGATGATCCGCACGATGTTTTGCGGGTAGCCGATGTCCTCCCCGTTGTAGTAGACCGGGTTGTGGATACGCCGGATGGCGCCCGAGGAGAGATCCATGCGGTTGATGCCGTGGTACAGCGTGGCGATCCACAGCACATTATCTTTAGGCTCGTAGAGCAGCGACTTGACCACGTTCGACGATAGGCCCTTGCCGGTGTCCACGGAAGTGAATGCGCCCGAGCGAGGGTCGTAGGCGTTCAATCCCCCGCCCTCGGTTCCCAGCCACAACCGTCCCGCGCTGTCCTCGGTGATCGCGTTGACCAGCGAAACGGGTTGGGAGTCTTCCCCTTCGGCTTCGATCCGATGGTGGCGGTAAATATCGAAACGTTTGTTGTAGCGCTGCAGCCCGTCGTAGAAAGTCCCGATCCAGAGCGTCCCCTGGCGGTCGCGCATCATCGTGAGGATCGACTTGTTGTAACGGGGGGCGTAAAAGAATTCGTACCGGTATTCCGTAAAACGTTCGGTGGCGGTCTCCAGGTAGCACAGGCCGTTGTAGGTGCCCACGAAGAAATTGCCCCCCTCGTCCTCGCACACATGCCGCACGTTGTTGTTGAGCAGTGTCCCCGGCACGCCGGGGCGGCTGGTGAAATGTTTCACATCGCCTGAAGGAGCGATGCGGTAGAGCCCTTCGCTGCGGCTGGCCACCCAGATGTTGCCGTGCGAATCTTCGGTGAGGGAATTGGCTTCCGCCATGGGAATGTGCCGGATCACCTCCCCGTGCGGGTTGACGCGGTAGAAACCGTGCAGGACGGTCGAGATGTAAAGGTCGCCCGTCTCCGTGGCCAGGAAGGAGGAGATGCTCACCCGGCGGTCGTCGTCCGGAAAAGAGAAATACTGGATCGTTTGGCGCCGGGCGTCGTCGTAGATGAAGATCTCGTTGCCCACCGCCAGCCAAAGGCGTCCCCCTTTCCAGCAGATCGCACGCACCCCGCGGTCGAGGATGACCCGGAATGTGTTGGCGCGCATATCGTACTCCGATACGCTTTCCAGCCCCTTTATATAAAGGTGGCCGTTGCGGTCGCCGCAAATGTAGCGGATGTTGTTCTCGCGCAGGCTGAGCGTGTCGCTCTTCGAGGGGCGGAAGATCTCCATGCGGCTGCCGTCATACCGGTTCAGGCCGTCCAGCGTGCCGATCCAGATGAAATCGAATTCATCCTGGTAAATGGTGTTGACCATGTATTGCGACAGGCCGTCGTCGACCCCGATCCGCAATACGCTTATATCTTTGACGTCGCCGGCCGGGCAGCGCAGTGCCGGTGCGAGAGCGAGGCATAATATTGCAATCCATCTCATAACAAGCGATTCCATGTGGTTTAGCAGTTCCTGCCCGCGCAGAATTGACACACAAGGTATGAAATTTTCTTTACGAAGAAACAAGCGTTTTATCGCTTGGCCGCCCGGCAAAAAAGCCGGCGCATTCGGTCTTCCCAAATGCACCGGCCCTCTCTTCATCCGTGCGGCCGACCGATTAATAGGTCTGCCCGTCGAAGTATTCGATAAGTTCGAACGCATTGACGTTCACACCTTTCATGTAGCGCGCCAACCAGGGGTACATGTTGTAATAGTTGTCGTAAAGGCCTTTGTTGGCGGGACGGTTGTCGTTGTCGGTGCCGTCGTCGTCCTGGTACTTGAACCACGTCCAGCCCACGCAGTGCGGCGACTCGATCAGCCCCAGGGCGACGTGCTGGTAGACGTAAGCGCGGTCTTTCTGGGTTTTGACCAGGTAGCCGCCGCCCGACGTGTTCGGCAGGTCGGACTCCACGGCGCGCGTGTAGAACTCGCTGATGAAAAACGGCGTGTCCGTCCACTGGTGCCAGTCGTACACGCGGGAGTTCTCGCCCGAGATCTGTTTGTTGGTGATGTCCCAGTAACCGTACAGGTTGATCGAGATCACGTCGCAATAACGGCCTGCGGCCTTGATGATGCTTTCGATCCCTTTCGGGTTGCCGTGCAGGCGCGAGCCGAAATAGAGGGTCTTGATGCCCAGCTCGTCCAGGGCCGCGCGCACGCCTTCATAGTATTTTTCGGCCATGATACCGGCGAACTGGCCGTTGGTGGCGAAGTAAATCTTGTCGGGGCCGCTGATGTTGTTATCCTGCATCCATTTTTCGACCGCTTTGCGGGCCGGGTTGTTGGGATCCGGGATGTCGAGGAAACGTTTGGCCAGGTAGACGTCGTCGCCGTTGTCGGTAAACCCGATCTCGTTGTCGGAGAAGAAACCGATGGTGTTCGGGTCGTTCTTGTAAGGTGCGAGTACCTCCTGGACGTAGCGCTTGCAGAAATCCTTCCAGCCGTCGTAGAAGACCAACCCGGGGTTGTTGGCCGTCACTCCGCCGGGCGAGGCGCCCACCTCGCGCCGGAAAGCGGTCAGGAAACCGAACGAGGGGCAGAGGATCAGCGGTTTTTCGGGATTGGCCGCGTTGTGCTGCTGGATGACGCTGTAATTTTCGTTGCAGAAGGATCCCGAGGCGTGGATGCCGATGTCGGCCATCTCGTCGCGGATGGAGGCGATCCAGCGGGCATCGGTGCCGTATTTGGCGCTCCATGCGGCCGCATTGCGCGAGGATGAGCCGTGGCGCACGGAGGTCACGCCGTGGTGGTGGTGCAGGTAGCCCAGGGGATCGACGAAGAACCAGCGGTCGCCGATCTTCTTGGTATAGAAATGGCCCGTGGCCGTTTGCACGGCTTTGTCCGTGCGGCTGCCGTACTTGTTGGTCACCGAGCGGTAGCGCACGATCGACGAATCGGCCGTGTAACCGATCAGGTAGGGGACGATCCGGGTCTTTCCCTTCTGAAAAGTCGCCGTCGAGGGGGTGAGCGATCCCGTGTACTCGGTCATGAAGGGATAATACTGCTTTTCCGGATGGTTCGACCATTTATAGGACTCGGCGGGCAGGGGCTCGGGCAGTTTCTCCGGCTCGTCCTGGTATACTTTCAGCCCGCGTTTGAGCGCGTTTTCCCCTGTCCCCGCGGTCACATACACAACCCCCATGCGCTTGACCCCTTCATTTTCCAGCAGCGCTGTGACCGTCAGTGTGTTGCCGCTGACCGAGGCCGCCAGCCATTTCCTGTCCGACAGGGCCACTTCGACCGTGAATCCGCTTTGCGTGAGGATCGTGACGGAGGCGGAGG
This sequence comes from Rikenellaceae bacterium, assembly GCA_031549495.1. Taxonomy (GTDB): domain Bacteria; phylum Bacteroidota; class Bacteroidia; order Bacteroidales; family Rikenellaceae; genus JAVBOW01. The sequence goes on from JAVBPS010000007.1 coordinate 72,489, forward strand.
AGTTGGCCTGCGGGGTTACCGTCACTTCATAAGGTGCCAGTTTGAGTAAAACCACCCCGTCGTCACTGTTGTCATCGGCACATCCCGCCGCGAAAAACAGGGCCGACAGCAGGAGAACGAATGGCGTAAAATTCTTCTTCATAATTATTGCGTTTGGATTGTGTCAGTAAAAATACAGTTTATCCCATACCCGATGTATTAAATCAGTACAAATTGGTTTAGAAATCGTCCGAACTATTCCGTCCGGGGTTTTACGCCGTTCGGGATAAAAAATTTCTGAGTACTTTTAGCGGCAGATAACCCGGCGGGATACCATTATATCTGTTCTCGCCTAAAAACGACCCGATGGAAAAGACATGGCGATGGTTCGGCCCGGGGGATAAGATCACCCTGGGGATGCTCCGGCAGATCGGTGTGGAGGGGATTGTCACCGCCCTGCACCCGATCCCGAACGGAGAGGTATGGCCGGCGGCCGAGATAGAAACCGTCAAAAAACAGATCGAGGCGGCGGGCCTGCGTTGGTCGGTGGTCGAAAGCCTGCCGGTAAGCGAACCGATCAAGTACGGCGGCCCGCAACGCGAACGGCTGATCGCAAATTACATCGAAAGCCTGGAGAACTTGGGACGGGCGGGCATCCGGACGGTCTGCTACAACTTCATGCCGGTGATCGACTGGATCCGCACGGATCTGGAACGGCCCCTGGGCGACGGGACATCGACGCTGTGGTTTGACAGCGCGCGTTTCGCCTATTTCGACCTCCGCATCCTGCGACGCCAAGGGGCCGAGGCGGACTATACCGCGTCCGAATTGGAGAAGGTCGAGGCCCTGGAGCGCTCCATGACCGTGGCCGAAAAAGACGCATTGGTGGATACGATCATCGTCAAAACGCAGGGCTTCGTGAACGGCAACGTCGACGGCAGCGACCCTGTGGGGGCTTTCCGCCGGTTGCTGGCTCTTTACGAGGGGATCGACCGCCAGGCGCTGCTGTCCAACCTGGTTTATTTCCTGGAGAGGATCATGCCGGTCTGCAACCGTTACGGGATCGGCATGTGCATCCACCCGGACGATCCTCCGCGCCAGGTGCTCGGGTTGCCGCGCATCGTCACCGGCCGGCAGGACATCGAGCGCATCCTGCGCGCGGTCGACGATCCGTGCAACGGGCTGACGTTCTGTGCTGGATCGCTGAGCTCCGGCCTGCATAACGACCCGGTCGAATTGGCCCGCACATTTGCCCCGCGCGTGAAATTCGTCCACCTGCGCAGCACCGAAGTGTTCAATAACGGTGATTTCACCGAAGCCCCGCACCTCGAAGGGCGGGGGCAACTGATCGAACTGGTTCGGATATTCGAACGCCTCGATCCGCAGTTACCCATGCGCGTCGACCACGGCCGGCTCATGCTCGGCGATACGGGGCACAATCCCGGTTACTCCTTCCACGGGCGCATGTTCGCCCTGGCCCAGATGGAGGGGGTGATGGCCACCGTACGCAATGAAATCGCAAACAAAATGATATAAGTTATGAATGAAATGTTCAGTATCGAAGGGAAGGTGGCCGTGATCACCGGTGCGGGCGGCGTGCTGGGGGGCAGCATCGCCAAAAGTTTCGTGGAGCAGGGGGCCCGTGTGGCCGTGCTCGACATCCGGCGCGAACAACTCGACGCCCGTGTGGACGAATTGCGCGCCTCGGGGGGCGAGGTGATCGGCTGCCTGGGCAATGTGCTCGACCTGGATGGCCTGAGGGCGGTGGCGGACGAAGTGGTCGCCAAATGGGGCCGGATCGACATCCTGCTCAACATCGCCGGGGGGAACATCCCCGGGGCGACGCTCGATGCCGACCAGGAATTCTTTACGATGGAACTTGAAAAATGGGAGAAGGTCACCCGGCTGAACCTCGACGGGACGGTCTACCCCTGTCTGGTCTTCGGGGAGGTGATGGCGCGCCAGGGCAGCGGATCGATCGTCAACATCTCGTCGATGGCCGCCTACGGGGCGATCACGCGCGTGCCGGGTTACTCGGTGGCCAAATCCGGGATCAGCAACTTCACGCAATGGCTGGCTGCCGAAATGGCGCTCAAATACGGGGACGGCATCCGGGTGAACGCCCTGGCCCCGGGCTTCTTCATCGGCGACCAGAACCGGGCCGTGCTGATCAATCCCGACGGGTCGCTCACCGACCGCAGCCTGCGTGTGATGGCCAAGACCCCGATGAAACGGTTCGGCGACATCTCGGAACTCAACGGCGCGGTGCAATTCCTCTGCTCCCCGGCGGCGAGTTTCATCACCGGCGTGGTGCTCCCGGTCGACGGCGGATTCAGTTCCTTCAGCGGGGTGTAGCCAAAGACGCCGCCTGTTACATCTTTTTACGATCTGAAAAATTACGAGGGTCATGACGATAGTCATAACCCTCTGATTTTCTTAGTGACACCATCAGGACTCAAACCTGAAACCTGCTGATCCTTAGTCAAACGATTTGGATGTTCTTTGATTTTCGCCGGGTTTCGTTATGCTTCTAAGGGCGTTAAAATCAACGATAAATATAAGAACGTTTTTCTGCTTGTTTCGTTGGTTGTCTCAAAACTCCGTATTTGTGTGCAAATTGTGTGTGCGATTTTGCCATCGCGTATGAAGATAGATGAGTTCTGAAAACGTAACATAAGGGGCGGATTGTATCAATAAAGATGGGCTGATTCTAACGCTGGTTATTTTACATCATCCCAAGTGTCGCTACGAAAGGGGAAAGCCGGCAAGCCGAAGGTGTCCGTAAGGTTTGCGCCGGGGTAATAATTCAGGAATGCGTAACGGATAGCCACGGGTTGTGCTACTTGTCCGCACTTGACGACTATTTCGTTGCGGTTCTCTTTGGTGATCTGTGCTTCGGCCTGGTGGAATACCCGGTCGCTGCCCGCCAGTTCGAACCCGAGGATGGGGGCATAGGCCGGATGCAGGCCCACAGCGGCTTTGAATCGGACTTTGGCCTCCCCTTCGCCGAAAAGGAATTCCTCGGGCATGGGCTCCGAACAGGGCAACGTTTCCGCTACCCCGTACGTGCGCACCAGTGCGAGCGCCGCCAGCCGCGATCCCACCACATCTTTGCGGGCGGGATGGATGCATTGCTCCTCGCCCACGTCGGTCGTGGGCGCAATCCCCGAGAAGGGGATTGTCTTCTGTGCCTTCAATTGTGCTTCGACCAGCAGCGGGATTGACGTGGCCCGCTGGCCCGCCGTCCCGAAAGGGGCGATCTGTACGTAATAGAACGGCATATCCTGTCCGTCCCAATCGCGCCGCCAGAGCGCGGCGAGCTCTTCCATCATCTGTGCGTAGATCCTGTATCCGGCCAGGTTGCCCTCGCCCTGGTACCAGAGGAATCCCCGGGCCGCATAGCCCCGGATGGGGCAGATCATGCCGTTGTAGAGCAACCCGAGCCTGAGCTGGGTCTTCAGGTCGGGCGAGGTTGCCGCCTGAGGATTGAACCCTTCCACCCGCGCGGCCGTCGCCGGGTCGATCCACGCCTCGATGCGCGAACCGCCCCAGGCGCTCACCACGATCCCTACCGGCACGCCGAGCGTTTCGGTAAGCGTGCGGGCGAAGTAGTAAGCAGCCGCACTCGTCGTCCATACCGACTCGGGCGAGGCGCATTCCCACGTGCCCCCGACCTCCGCGGCCGGTGCGTCGGCGGCCACATTGGGGACTTTCATGATCCGGATCCGGTCTTTCCACGTTCCCGCGCCGAGCAATTCCCCGTAAGCCCCGTGTACGGGCTGCGAACGAAAGCCGCGCATGGGCATTTCCATGTTGGACTGCCCGGAGCATATCCAGACCTCTCCCGCCATTACGTTGCGCAGGGTAAGGGGTTCCCCGTCGCTGAACGTGATCGCATAGGGTCCCCCGGCGTCGGGTGTCGCCACCCGGACTGCCCAGCGGCCATCCTGTCCGGCCGTTGCGTCGTATTTCCGCCCGTCCCAGCCTGTGGCGACGGTTACTTTCGCACCCACGGCGGCCCAACCCCAAAGGGCGGCCTGCGCGTTGCGTTGCAGCACCATGTGTTCGCCGATGATCCCCGGCAGGCGGACTTTCGCCCCGGCGGCCAATGCGGTCGCCAACAACAGGACGGTAAGGAAATTTTTGCTCACGGGCTGGTTATTTAACGGTGTAAACAGGCATTTCCAGCGTATAGCTTTTCGGCAGCGGCTTCCCGTCGCGCAGTAATTTGAGTTCCAGCGTGGCCGCCTTCGTGGCGTCCGCCCGGATAAAGGTAAATTCATATGGATACGCATCGATCGTTTTAGCCTCCCCACCCACGAGCGACAACGAAGCGGAAAGCCCTTCCACCGGCCCTGTACCCAGGTAGCCGTAGAACGAATCCCATCCGAACGGCGAGCGGATGCGGAAGAGGTAGAAATTCCCGAGCCCGTCGGGCAGAGCCACCTTTACGAAACCGTCCCGCACGGGCGGCAGCGGTTCCGTTTTCTTTTGCGTCGCCACCGGCAGGGCCACCACCTGCATGCCCCGTCCCGGAATGGAGAGCCGCAGTACCCTGTCCTGTCCCGGGACGGTTGAGGTTTTCTTATCCGTAACGCTTTGGTAAAGCGTGGCCTGTTTGCCGTTCCATTGTACTTCGTCCCCAATGCGCAGGTTGTAATCCACGCGCAGCGAATCCTCGTTCATGAGCACCACCAGGAACGTGTCGCCCGAGCGGCCGCTGATGTAGTTGATCTCCGGGCGGTCGGGCACCACGAGCCCCCGCTTGATCCACAATTTCACATTCTTATACCCCAGGATGTTGCCCGCACCCACGCCGTAGACCCGGTTGTTGAACCAGACGAACCCTTCCTGTTTGGAGTAGGGAAAATCGATCCTGCCGCCTGAGCGTTGGATGGCCTCGGTGATCACGAAATCCCAGGTAAAGGCGAGGTGGGGCGGGATATGGTGGTAATAGATACCGCTGATATCCGGACCCTTGAGCGGAAAACCCCGGTGCGAGGTAATGTCGCTGAACACCGTGGCGTAATAGCCCGGATAGTTCGTGAAGCGCCCGATGACAGCGTTGCGGGCGTAGATTTCGAAGATCGGGCGGGGTTCGTATTGGTAGAGTTTGAGCAGGTGGGGTGCCCAGCTCGACATGTAGACGTTCTTCAACTGCCCTGACGCGCTGAAATAGGTGAACGGCTGTTCGAATCCCAGTCCTACGGGCGAGACGAGCGACTCAGGCACATCGTGCACCTGCACCTCCCCCGGCTTGACGGGATACCCGAGACGGTATTTTTCCATCCCTTTCCACCATAGGTGGGGAGTTGATTTCGGGTCGGCCACCCCGGCGTTGACCTGCTGCGTTTTGTTCTCCACCTGCGGATAGCTCCGCACCCCGGCGATGGTCTGGTAGGCCGATTTGACGGCCGCGTCGAGGAACGTCTTGTCCTTCGTGACCTCGTAAATATCGAGCAGTTGCCACCATTGCGGATAGAACGAGACGTTGTAGAACGCCGATATGAGTTGCTGCTTGGTGCTCGTCCCGTAAACCTCCTTGTCGATGTAGGCTTTCGCCTTTTTGACCGCCGAGTCGAGCCATTTCTTCTCGCCCGTCAGGCGGTAGGCGCCCATCTCGTTGACCCAGGAAAGGGTGCTCGATGAGAACGCCTTCCCGGTGCGGGGCACCCCGCCGGGCATCGTCAGCTCGTAGAACCATTGGTTCGCCCCGCCGAGCAGTTTGTGCAATCCTTCGTAATAGGGAGTCCCGAATTGCGAGTCGTAGGGGCCCAGTTCGAGGGTTTTGACCTGCGCGAGAAACCGCTCGCCTTCGCCCTTGAGCGCATAGCGGTAGCCGTAGCGAGAGAGGGTGTACTCGATGGTGGGAAGCGCGCGGCGGATATAGAAATCCTCGTCCTGCATGAGCACCGCCGATTCCACGATGGCCAACGGGGCGCTCTGCCCGCCCGTCGGGGCGAGTATGGGATGGGCTTCGATATCGTAGAACGCTTTCAGCTTGGGGTCGTAGCCGCTGTGCTCATCGTCGTTGATCAGGTCGGTCATGTTCAGGGCCGCCTCGGTGAGGGACGCTTCTTTTTGCCCCCGGTAGTCCCGCACACGGAATATATGGGTCGACACGTAGTCCAATGCCGACTCTGCTCCCTCCCCGTTAATGCCTATCTCGAATACCCGCTCCAACTGCTGCCCTTTGCTCAATTTCGAATCGGCAAGGCCGAGCACCGGCGAGAAGGCCACGGGTTGGATGCCGCCCGCGGCGTTGAGGATCGAAAAGCCAAAACGCGATTCGCGCGCCGAGCCCCATTGCAGCGGATACATGCCGATCGCCCCGGCAACGTAGCCCGTCCCCGCGGTGCTTTCGACTATCGCAACTTGTTGGGTGACCAGCGCCCCGGGTTGCATGGCCACCTGCTCCGGGACGCGTTGCGCCTGGATCATTGGCGGCAACAACACTTGGCGCATCTTTTCGCGCGGGGTGGGGGTAAAGGCATCGAAAGCGAAGCTGTAACACCCTTCGCGATCTGCCTTGCACGACAGCGTGACGGTCATGTGTCCGGCCCCGGGTGCGGCTTCCCAGACCGATGACACGGTCTGTCCGCCGACGGCCGAAAGAATAGCTTCCACCCGGCCGGCGGCGCTCTTTTTTGCTGAAATGACCGTGCAGGGTGAATAATTCCCCGCATAATAGGGATTCTGCGCGTCATGCGTGTCGACGAAACGTTTTTCCCCGCCGCTCCACCGGATTGTGCTGTTGGCTACCGAATTGTTCCAGTAGGGCAGGAAGGCGGTGAAGGTGATCTGCGGGTCGGGCGAGAAGAGCAGCCCGAGGGTATGGTCTGCCCGCTGCGGGTCGGGGCTCAGCCACGCGTCGCCCTTGCGGTATTCGGTCTTTATGTATATTTTCCCGTCCGCTTCCAGAAAACGGGTGCGGATGCGGCCATTCTCCGCACAAGCAAGTTCAGTGTATTTTGCCGGGAGGGTTTGTATGCGGGACGCGACCGCCGGGGGCGATTGCACGGCCATCGTTTTGGGTTTGACCAGGTATTTGCCGAACCCTTCGAGGGAAATGGCGTTCGGGTTCATTTCTGTGTCTGAGGTAAGCAGTACGGCATCTACGCGCGCATAGTTTGTATTCTCGTCCCGCAGGGCAAGCATCGTCTCCCCGGCCGCAAGCTGCACCTGCCCGGCGCGCTCCCACCGGAAACCCTCCTGTCCGTGACAGCCCAGCACCGTTTCCAACGCTTTGTCGTTGACCGCCACCCGGAACAGGCGCGTGCCCGGCTGGGCGGTGGGGTAGTCCCTCCCCCGGGCCCAGACCGCGTAGGTGCCTGCCTGCTCCACGTCGACGACGGTAAAGGCGTCCTGTGCCCTGACCCCCGACGTTTCGCCGATCACAGAGAGGTATTTCCCGCCTGAAGCGAGGAACGGGTCGCCTTTCTCGCCCCAGCCTCCTTTGAACTGGAAATCCTCGGCTTCGACGATGTAGGTTTTCTGCGCGCTGAGCGTGGTCACCGCCAGCAGGGCTGGCAACAGGAATAACAATCGGGTCTTCATATGCTTACAATTTTGAGATTTCGGTGGTGTAGGTCTCTCGGCCGGGCGCCGACAGCGTGACGCTGAACTCCACGCCTGCGGCCTGTGGGGGCAGCACGACGGTATGTTCGTACGGGAAATCCGTTTTTTCGGCCGAGAACCAATCCCCCTTTCCGTCGAAACGATATTGCAGGCGCATCGCTGCCGCGTCCCGGGTGCGCAGCCAGAGATAGAGGCTGCGGTTTACCGCAGGGCCGAACATCGTCGAAACGACCTCTCCGTAAGGTGTCTCGAATATTTTATAGCCGTTCTGCGGTTGGGGTGCGCCATAAATGCGGTGCTGGAACGCGGTCACGGGGTTAAGCCCCTCGATGGCCACGGCGGTGATCCCTTTTCCCGTTACCGGCAGGGCGATCCGGCCTGCGTTCATCGTGCGCACGGGCTCCGGTGCATTGTCCCGCCAGACGCGCACGCGGTAGTCGCGCGAAGGATCGAGATCCGTGAGCCACGGGTCGATGCTGATCTCCGCCTCCACCCCGTCCTGCGACTGGTTCAGCAGACAGAGGTACAGATTCCCGTTCCCGTAACCGGCCAGGTAGTTGAGTTGTTCATGCCCCGTTTCGACCAACTGGCGCGGCATGTAGAGTTTTACGTTTTTATCGCCGTAGAATTCGCCCGGCGCATGGCCGTAGACATTGCTTTTCAGGTAGGCATACGCCGGCACGAAGAGCGCCGGAAAGCGGACGCGCCTCCCGGAGCAGGCCCAGGCGTCCGTGACCAGGTAATCGTACAGCAGGGCGATCTGCGGCCAGATATGGTTGTTGTAGAAAGTCCCGTGCAGCGAGGGGTTGAGCGGGAAGTCCGGACGGTGCGGTGCGGTCGTGTAAGCCGAGCCGTACGAATAACCGGGGAAATTCGCATAGCGTCCCACTACGGCCGAGCGCGCCACGTCGCGGTAAAACCCGTCGCCCGTATGTTGCGCCAGGCGTAACAGGTGAGCGGCGAAATGGGCCAGGTAGATGGCCGGGTTGTGGTTGAACGTATTGGACGCCTCGGGCGTCAGACCCACTTGCGAGAGTGTCCAGGCGGGGATTTCCCGCCCCTCCGCCGTCACATTACCCTTGGGTATCCGCGGACTGAACCACACGAAGCGGCAGAATGCCCGCGCCCCCGTCTCGGCCGCGTCGAGGAAACGCCGCTCGCCCGAAACTTCATAAAGGTGCAGCAGTTCGATCCATGCCGGGACGTAATCCGTACAGAATTGCGAGGTCAGATCGCCGCTCGACAGCGTCCCCTTGTTATCTACTCCCGCCATCGAAAAATCCTTCTGCGGGGCCGACATCCGCCAGGCTATATAATCGTCCGCCCCGGCTATTGCTTGGCGTAGATACGTTTCCCCGCCGCCCATTTCGTAGAGCCCCAGCAGGTCTTGCCATGAGTCCCCGCGACTTTCCGTATTCAGGTTGAGTACCCGCGCGGAGTCCTGCATCTGTCGGGCGAAACGCGCCAGCAGCGGGGTATTACCCCCGAAAAAAGCGTCCATCGCCCCGAGTTCCGCCACCTCGACCCCCGGGCCGGACATCCGGCCCGAAGCGTTCTGCCCCCGGACGTTGTCATAGACCGTGAACAGGAACCGCTCGCGCGACAGATTGAACTCGGCCATCGGCCGGCCGCGGCGCGCGTACACGTCTTCCTGATCGGTGACCAGGGCCACCGAGAGCGGATGCAGCGCCGAGACGTTCTTCACCGTGAGCGACACGTCTTTCGCATAGTCGAACCCCCTGAGCACGGGATTCCACCCCGTCAGCTCATCGTTCATGGCGAAATCGACCATGTTTTCCAGCGTACGGTTCAGGTTGCATCCCACGTTGCTGCGGTAGTCGCTAAAAGCGAACAGTTCCCGCACGATGCGGCGGTGCACCCCGTCTATATTTTCCCCGGAAGCGAGCACGATGGCCGAAAAACGAAACGTTTCCCCCGCCCCGAAATGCGAATCCCGGTTCCCGAGCACCGGGGCAAAGAGCGAGGGGCAGGCCATCGATTGCGGATCGCGCACCGTCACCCCGAAACGGATATTCCCCTCGCGCAATTTCGGCAGCCGGTAGGGCAACATCCCGGGATCGGCCGCCAACCCGTAGGTCAGCCCCGCGCTGCGCACGAGCACCGCCGAGGCCGGGCACATCTCCTCGGTGGAGAGGTAGGGCGCTTCGGGGAAACGCAATTCATTCCAGATCCACGGCTGCCACAGCTCCTGCAACGCCGCAGGCTCCACCGCGGGCATGCCCGTGAAACCCACGGAGAACCAGCCCGCCCTGCGCGCCGTGAAAGCGTAATCCACCACCGGGCGGGAATCTTTCATGTAAACCCTCGCTTCCAGTAGAAAAAGGGCGTCCGCCCTGAATTTCCAGACCACCGTATCCCCGCGCAGGGCAGCCGAAGCGAACACCGGCGAAAAATTCTTCCCCGCGGCGAAATAATCGACCGTCACATTTTCCCCGTCCAGCCGCCACGCAGGCAGCGTCACCCCGTCGGCATACTCGGGACTGTACTTGCGGTAATGCAGCTCCGGATCGTCCGCCCGGTAAAGGATGGTGAAATGCGGCGTGAGCGAAAGCGCCTGGCTGCCGTCCGCGGACCGGTATTCCACCCGCCCCTTTTCCCGGAGCCGGAGTTGCGGGTCGCCATGCGCCGCGGCGCAGACCGAAATAGATAACAACAGCAGGATGTAGAATCTCAATGTCATGATACCACTAATTCTCAGTAGGTGTAATGTAAATGCAATGCCCGCCTCCGGGTGCCATGGCCGCCCGGATCACGTCCCCTTTGCGCACCTGCATCCGGCGGGTGCGGAAGGTTTCGCGCCGGTAGAGGTAGTGGGTGTCTTCGGCATCCTCATAGAGATGCGCCGTATATTGCGTTCCTTCGTCGAGAAAATCGAGCCGTACGGGAATCGTGCGTGCCGTTTCATTGGTGATGGTGCCCACGAACCAGTCGCTTCCCGCACCGCGCGCCACACTCGCGTAGCCGTCCATCCGCCCTGCGAGCATCCGGTAAGAGTCGAACCGGCCTGGGATGCGGCGCATGAGGTCGAACATTTCCGGTTTTTGCAAATAGGCCTCCGGCGCGTCCGGCACACAGTTGTAGCCGGTGAAGATCACCAGCATGCGCGCCATCTCGGCCGCCACCGTGCTGGGAACCATGTCGAAAACGCGGTCACGTTTGACGGCCATGTGCAGATCGAACCAGCCGTGGTTCATATCCAGCGGCCCGCACTCGCCATTGATAAAGACCTGGTTCACGCAGGTGTTGGGAAACAGGGGCAACTTGGCGTCCGCCTGCGCATGGCCGTACTCGCGCCCCAGGATATTCGGCCAGGTGCGCTCATCGCCCGACGGGGGGACGGGATGGTCGTGGAAGAGCACCATCAGCCGATGCGCGGCGCAACGGGCGACCACCTTGCGCGTGTATTGCACTTTTGCTTGCCCCTCACCCTTCATAAAACCGTATTTGACCCCGGCGGCGCCCATGCTTTCAAACATGCCCAGGATGCGTTCGAGCCCGTATTTTTTCGCCCCCACGTCGTTCAGGTAGAGAAAGATCCCCACGCCTTTTTCGCGGGCGTACCGCATGATGCGCGGCAGGTCGATGTATTTATTCACGAACGTGGGATCGGACGCGGCTTCATGCTCGGGGCCGTACCAGTCCGCGTCGATGACATGATACTGGAAGCCGTTGGCGGCGGCGAAGTCGATCAGCCTCAGGTTGGCCTCGGTGCCCAGGTCGTAAACGAAACCGTCGGGGGCCACGTAGCCACGCACCCGCCAGTTCCAAGTCGATTTGCCCGGCCGGATCCACGAGGTGTCGTCCAGCGCGCAGGGCGGATTGAGATTCACGAGCAGATCCGAGGCGGCCAGCGCGCATTCGTCGTCGGTCATGAAAAGTACCCGCCACGAGGTGTGGAAGGGCACCGCCACCGCCGACTGCGGCATGCGGCAGGCCACGCGTCCCTGCACCGAGGTGTCGGCCGCGAGCGTAAAATAAGCCATGTTTCCGATCGCCGCCTCGGCCACCGAAGTGAATGTGCCCCGGCCGCTGCGCACCACCAGGGGGGTGAGCGAGGCTTTGCGGAAATCCTCCGTCGGCAGCGGCCCGAGGTTGGCCCGCTCTCCGTCATGCGCCCACCAGACGCCCCCGGCAGGGAAGGTAAATGTAGTCCGATCGCCCGTCACCGTGAGCGAATCGGCCCCGGCCCATTGCGGGACGAGGTAGCGCAGGGCGATCCCGTCGTCGAACGCCCGAAATTCCACATCGAGCCGTCGCAGCGTGTCGCCCCCGGCACAGAACGAGAGGATCAGCGCGTTGTGCCGGTCGGCCACAGGCGTGTTCTTGCCCCATACGGGTGTCCAGGTTTCATCCACCGAACTGCGGCGTTCTTCCATAAAAACGAGCTCACCTTCTTGGTCCTCGATCAAAAGCCCGAGGGGCGAGGAAAGGAGTGTTTCGTGCCCCCCGCGGCTTGCGCGGTAGGAGAGCCTGCCGTCTTCGAGGCTTACGGTCACGTTGTTGCGGCCCGAGGGCGAGCGGAGCGTCCACTCGCCGCCCCTCGGGGCGCATCCGCACAGCAGGATCGCCGCGCATATCGTTAGTAAACGGTTCATTGCGAAGAGTTGTCGGTTACGTCCTGCGCGCTGAGCACCTGTCCCTGGCGTGCGAGTTTATCTTGTAGTTGTGTGATGTCCGTATCCTGGATGTCCGCTCCGGCCGTCATCGCCGCAGCGACTCCGGCCGCATGCCCGAGCAGCATGTAGACCGGCTCCATGCGGATCGAGCCGTACGCCACGTGCGAGGCCGAAAGGCAGACCGGCACCAACAGATTGGCGCACTCTTCGCGCACAGGAACGATCGCCCGCAGGGGGATCTGGTAAGGCGTGGTTTCCACCAGGAAATGTCCCTCCTCGCGCACCATCCCGTCGCTGTCCGCCCACCGCTGCACGGGGTGCGAATCGGCCTTGAAAGAGCCCATTCCCACCGCGTCGGTTTTACGGACATCGGCCGTGATGTCCGTTTGCGTCATCACATAAGCGCCCTTCATGCGCCGTCCCTCGCGGACATAGAGCTGGTGGGGCCAGTGTCCGTTGTCCGTGAATTCGTCGCGGCACAACCCCCAGCCGTTCACCTCCTCGCGCAATGCTTCCGGAACGCGCGGATCGTGGGACAGAAACCAGAAGAACCCTTTCTGGTAATCCTCGTGGTCTTTGACGATCCGCTCCCGGGCGGCATAATCCCCGTCCGGATAAGCCGTGTTGCCCCCCACGTAATCGGTGGTGAAGGGACCGTTGGCGTTGATGTCGTATTTCCCGTTCGGGAGGCGCCCGAAATGAACCAATTTTGAGAAAACGATCCCGGGATGGGCCTCGATATATCTCAGCAGCAGCGTGTAATATTCGGACTCGTAATGCTGCGGCTCGGGCCAGGGTACGCGCAGGTCGTCGCGCCGGGTGGCCGTGACGCGGAAATTGTAGGCCTGTGTCAGGGAGTCCCCCGAGCCCGCTTCCGGCTGCCCTTCACGGGAAATGCCTGAAAGCAATATCCCGTTCCCGTATGCTGGAATATCCGCCCCGAACTGCGTGTTGTGCAGGTAGTGCACCGGGCTGCCCTCCCCGAGGCAGGGGCAGGGCAGGGCGTAATCCTGCGGGGCGTAGTGCTGTTCGGGATCGTTGTAGAATCCGGCGCACGGTTCGTCGTAGGTGTCGCGGCTTTCGCGCCCCACGATGTAGAAAACCCCGCTGCGAGCCATCAGGTCGCCCTCGTAACCCGCGTCGATGAATACCTTCGCCCGGTAGCGTTTCCCGTTTTCCAACACGATCTCCGTGATCCGGTTGCCCTCTTTCATCACCTGGCTGAGCCTCACGCCCCGGATCACTTCACATCCGGAAACGGATAACAAACTGTCGAAAACCCGTGCGGCGACCTTGGCCTCCAGATCCCAGGGCCGCTCGGGGGTCTGCTCCCCGGCAGGCGTGTAGGCGGCCACCGCGTTGAAATAGTCGGCCGCCATCCCGCCGATGTACTGCTGCTCGCCGATATCCGTGCGGCCGAGCCCCCCGGCGACCATCCCCCCGAGGTATTTCCCCGGTTCGACGAGCAGCACCGAGACCCCTTCGCGCTCTGCGGCGAGGGCGGCCATGATCCCGGCGGGCGTGCCCCCGTAGACCACCACGTCGAAATGCGGAACGGTGCGGCAGGCGCAGCAAAGAATAGCGAGTAAAACAGCAACGGCGGGGTTTCTCATAGGATCAGAATTTCAAAGGCAGGTGTACGTTGAATGAATTGACACGCGAGGTGTCCGCCGCGAGAAACAGCAAGGCAGGCCGCCCGTTGCGCATCCAGAGCTGCGGACGCTCCAGATGCATCATCTGTTCGGTGGAGCCATCCGCCCAGCGCACTTCCAGCTTGGATACGAGTGGATGCAACGCCGGTTTCCAGTCCACCCCGTCCGGCGAGGTGAAGAGCACCAGCGACCGGCCGTGCGGGGTGAACGCCCCGTGCATATCCTTCACGATGGCCCAGAATTTCTCCCCGTCGCACCAGATATAGGGATCCTCGGCCGGGAAATCGCTCCCCTCGGCATCGAAGATCGTCCGGGCGTATTTGGTAAAAGGCCCCGTGGGGCTGTCGGCGATGGCCGCCATGTGCACCACCGGCCCCCCGGCGATCCCCTCGCGCTGTTTACGCACAGCTTTATAGACCATCAGGTAGCGCCCTTCGGGGGTGTGCGCGAGCGAGGGATTGGAGACCATCAGCGCGTCCGGCGCCAGCGAATCGGCCGACACGTCGATCAACGGCGCGTCGAACCGTTCCCACGGCCCGTAAGGCGAGTCGGCGACGGCCACCCCGATGCGCTGGTTGTTGCGGTGAGAGAAGTTCAGATCCCCGGTCACCGTCCCATCGCCCCGGTTGCCCATGTAGTAGAGGTAGTATTTTCCCCCGATACGGTGGATATGCGGATTGTGGGTGCAGGAACCGTCCCAAAACTCCTCCCCCCGGGCAGGCAGCGCCACGTCTGAGAAGGCGTAAGGTCCGCCGGGCTCGTCCGCCGTGGCATGGGCGATCTCGGAGTGCGACACCCAGGCGTTGTGCCCGTATTTCAACGGCCAGCGCGAGTAGAAGAGGTGGTAACGCCCATCGTCCCCCTGCGCCAGGCTCGCCCCCCAGGTAAAATAACCCGGGTCGACGAAGCGCGACTGCATGGGGGCAGGTTGGATGGCGGCCGCGAAGTCCGTGTCGGCAGGCAACGCCGCCGGCGGGGAGGTGTGGCACCCTCCCGCCGGCAACAGCCAGATGATCAACCAGAGGAACTTTCTCATTTTACGGGGCGACTACTTCGACGGTCAATCGCCGGACGACGCTCTTTTCGTGCTTGATGTTGACGTTCTGCGCCACGAACACCACGTTGTACGTACCCGGTTTGCTGAAGGTGTGGTTATACTTGGCCAGGTTGGTCGTGATGCCCTTGATCGCCTTGCCCGCATCGGCGGCGGCGGTGGTCAGGTCGATGCTCGGGGTGAGGGCCCACGACTCGGTGGCGGCTTTGCACTGGGCGGCGGTGGGGGTGAAGTCGAGGCGCCACACGCTGGTGTTCTTGATCCATTTGGCGTCGTTGTTGGCGACGTTGTAGATCTGCCAGTCGATCATGCTGGTGGCGTTGCTGCCGTCGCCGGTGGCCTCGTTCGACTGCGCCTGGTTCCACATCTTCAAAAGGAAGATCCTGCGCCCGTCCGCCAGGCGGTTCTCGATGCGGAAGTTCGAGACGCGCCAATTCTGCTGCACGCCCGTGGTTTTGGCTGCGTCCGTGAATTTGAAGGCCACGGTAGCCGTCCGCCCCGTCTGGGCGAATTCCGAGAGGTCGACCTCGCCTGAGAGCACGTTCGCCGCCCCGGTGGCTATCGCCGCACGCGAGGTGATGTCGGTCCAGGTCGCAGCCTGGAGATTGGCCGTGTTGAGCGTTCCTCCGAAATTGGTCGAGATGAGCACTTTCAGGTCGGATGCCGCCGTGTTCTCGGCGCCGGCCACCTTGTGGGTGGTGAAGTTGAGCACGGCCGTTCCTTTTTCGTAGGCTTTGCTTCCGCCGTCGTAACGGCCGCCGATCTCGCCCGAATAGAAGGTGATGTTGTGCGGGCGGCCGGTGAAGTTAAAGGTGACCTCTTCACCCGTCGTGTAGGTGGTCTTTGCGGTGGAGACCTCGAAGCCGGGCTCGTCGATCTCGTAACGGTCGCAACCCGCCAGCAGAAGCAGCGCGGCGGCTGCGATAACTGCGTTTTTCATATGTCGTTGTTTTTTCATGGTCTGTAAAGTCATTTTACCACCCTTCGTTCTGGGGCATTTCCGGATTCGAGGCGCGCTCGGAGTTGGGGACAGGGAAGAGCACGCTGCGGGCGGTGATATTGCCCAACTGGATGGCGATGGCCGTTTTGAACGTGGCGGACGCCAGGGCGTCCGAGGCCACGGCGCTCTTCAGGTCCGAACAGACCTGCACGTAGTCGCCCCAACGGACCAGGTCGTGCTTGCGCAGCCCCTCGAAAGCGAATTCGCGGTAACGCTCATTCTTGATCAATGCGCGGAATTCGGTCTTGCCCAGCCCCGAGGCGTCCACCGAGGCGTCCGCGGTGTTCACGTCTTTGCCGTAACCGCGGCGGCGGACCCTATTCAACGCCTTATAGGCTTCGTCGGAGGGGGTGGCCGTCAGTTCGTTGTCCGCCTCGGCGAACATAAGCAGCACGTCCGCGTAGCGCAGCAACGGGAAGTTGGTCGAGTTGTAATCCTTACTCCAGAGCACCAGGTCGTTTTCATATTCCCTGCGCCATTTTCCGCAACTGCGCTCGTAGATCTGCGCAGCGGTCCAGTCGGTCTTTACGTAGGATTTCCCCGTCGTGGGGGCCTTGAAATAGTAGGGCGCTATCGTCCAGTCACGGCGCCCGTCGGCTGCTTCGTAAATGTTGTACAGTTTGTTATGGGCATGCAGATAGTCGTAGCCGTAAGGCGAATCGGTGATCGTGTTGTCCGTGTTGGGGCAGTAAATGCCGTTGTAGATACCCACCGAGCCGCCTTCCTTGACCACATCCTCGCTTTTGCCGAAAAATTCCACTTCCCAGAGGCATTCCTGCAGGTCGTATTTATCTTCCGAGTGGTTGATGAAGATACGGCTGAAGCTCGGGTTGAGTGAGTGGAGACCGCTCTGCATCACCTTGTCGGCATAGTAGCGCGCGCGCTCCCAGGCGTCGGGATCCTGGAGCGGTTTGCCGGCCATGGTGAGGTAAACGCGGGCCAGCATGCCCCAGATGGCCGTCTGGCTCGCCATGCCGTTGTAGCCGTACTCGGTGATCTGTTTGGCGTGCGCGGCGGCGTACTCCATGTCTTTAACGATCTGTTCGTACACTTCACTCAGGGGCGAGCGGGGCAGGGGCTTGTCAGCCGCGGATTTGGTCGCGGTGGTGCGCAGGGGGATGGGGCCGTACATGTCGGCCAGCAGGAAGTGGTAATATCCCCGCATGAAGTGGGCCTGTGCGAGCGCCTCGGTGATCTTGTCCGGGCTGGCGGAGCCTTCCGCGTTGCCGATGTAGTCGATCAGCAGGTTGGCGCGGTCGATGCCGGCGTAGAGCGCTTCCCAGCAGCGGATCACCTCGGTGGTCGAAGCGTCCATCGTGTTGGAGAGCATGCCGGTGGTCTGCCCTTTGATGAAGAATTCGTCGCTGAATACCAGGTAGGAGTAGAGTCCGCGGGCATAGGTGCGCGTGTCGCCCAGGCGGTCGTAGATGCCCGCCATGGCGCGGTTCAGGTCGGTGTCCGTGCGGTAGAAGTTCTCGGGCGAGATGGCGTCCTGCGGCACCGTGTCCAGGAACCCCTTGCAGGCCATGTTCAGGGCCGCGAGCGCGATGACCGATATGTGCAAAATCTTTTTCATATCCTTATAATGTTGTTCTCTTTGGGGTTAGAATGTGATGTCCAGGCCGAAGGTGATGGTGCGGGCCTTGGGATACGCCGACCAGTCGAAGCCGGGGGTGAGCGGGTTCGATTTGACCGACACTTCGGGATCCGGGCCCGAGTACTTCGTCCAGGTGAACAGGTTGGTGCCGGTCACGTAGAGCCGCAGGGCGCTTACCAAACCGATCTTGGAGAAGGTGTAGCCCAACGACACGTTGCGCAAGCGCAGGAACGAGGCGTCCTCGATGAAACGGTCCGAATAGACCGCGGGCCCGGCGCCCCCCGCGCGCGGGATGCGGCTGGTCAGGTTGTCGGGCGACCAGCGGTTCTCCATCTCGCGTAGCTGGTTGAGGTTGGTACGGTTCTCACCGCCCATGAAGATCATCCGGTTGCCGTTCAGCAGTTGGTTGCCGTAAGACCAGGTGAACAGGACGTTCAGGTCGAAATTCTTGTAATAGAAGTTATTCGTGAAGCCGCCCGTATGGGTCGGATAGGGCGATCCGATGACCGTCTGGTCGTAGGAGTTGACCACCCCGTCGCCGTTCAGGTCCTTGTATTTGATGTCGCCCGGTTTGATGGTGCTCGCGGCGTTGCCGTTGTTGGGCACGTCGGCGCGCAGGACGTAGTTGCCGCCCGACTCGATGAAATCCGAGTATTGGTACACCCCGTCGAAGATGTAACCGTAGAACGAGGCCACCGGCATGCCCGGCAGGGCGATGTAGGGGTGGGCGTTATTGTAGTTGCCGTTCCAGCTGAGCATCGTGGTGAGCGACGGTTGATCGCCGTTCAGTTCGAGGATCTTGTTGCGGTTGAACGAGATGTTGAAGTTGGTCGTCCACTGGAAATTCCGGTTCCGGATATTGACCGTGTTGAGCGTGATCTCGACCCCTTCGTTCGACACCTTGCCGATGTTCTTGGTGCCGGTCAGGTAGCCCGTCGAGGAGGGGATGTCGGCCCGCAGCAGCAGGTCGTTGGTCTTCTTGTAGTAATAATCCAGCACCAGGCTGATGCGGTTGTCCAGGAAGGCGATGTCCAAACCGGCGTCCCATTGCGCCGTGCTTTCCCATTTGAGCGAGCCGTTGCCCAGCGCCGAGGGGTATACGCCCGGCTGGTAGGCGTTGTTGAAGGGGTAGCCGATGGTGGAGTTGCTGCTGCCCGAGACGCCGGACTGGATCAGCGTGGACATGTAGGCGAAGTTGCCTACGCGGTTGTTGCCCGTCACCCCGTAGCTCACGCGCACTTTACCGCCGGAGATGAAGCCCAGTTTCTTCACGAAACCCTCGCGGGCGAAGTACCAGGCCAGCGATCCCGAGGGGAAGTAGCCCCATTTGTTCCCAGTCGGGAAACGCGACGAACCGTCCGCGCGGAAGGTGGCGGTCAGGTAGTATTTCTTTTTGTAGTCGTAATTCACGCGGCCGAAGAACGACTCCATCGTGGAGACCGTGTTGGAGGTCTTGATCTCCACCGGCGTGCCTTCACCCAGGCCCGAGATGCCCAGCGATTCGTTGGGAATGTGGGTGGCTTTGAAGTAGTAGCCCTTGTCGGTCTGTTTCTGCGCCGAGAAACCGGCGACGGCGTTGAGCGAATGTTGCCCGAAGACGTCCTTGTACGAAACGGTG
The DNA here is from genome assembly GCA_031549495.1 of Rikenellaceae bacterium. Classification (GTDB taxonomy): domain Bacteria; phylum Bacteroidota; class Bacteroidia; order Bacteroidales; family Rikenellaceae; genus JAVBOW01. The sequence continues at coordinate 91,604 of JAVBPS010000007.1, forward strand.
TTCTCGTTGGACCAGTTGACCAGGTTTTCGTTGCGGATCCAGCCGTTCACGCCGTTCTCGCGGCCCGTGGGGGTCTGGGGGCTGCCGGCGCGCGTTTTGGTGTTGCGGAACGATTCGCTGCGCCGAAAGCCGTTGGTGATGTTGCCCGCCACTTTGAAGGTGATCTTCTTGAGCCGTTGGTATTCCAGGTAGGAGTTGGCCAGGATCACGTTGTTGTAGACGGGCGAGTGCTCGTTTTTGGCCGAATAGATCGGGTTGATGCGGATGTCGTTCGAGTTGCCCAGGTCGTCGATGAATTCGTCGGCGTAGTTGAAATCCGGGTCGAGGTTGCCCGAGGTGGGGCGGAATCCCATCACGCTGTACATGAGGCTCTCGGTGGGGGTGGAGTTCTCGTAATCCTTGGCCACGATGCCGTAGGTTTCGGTGGCGGTATAGTTGGCGGTGACGTAGAAGCGCAGGTCGCGGCCCAGCTTCTGGTCGAGCAGCATGCGTCCCTGATAGCGTTTGAAACCGCCCTTGATGATCACCCCGTCCTGGTTGAGGATCGAGCCGGAGACGAGGTATTTCGTGTTGTCCGTACCGCCGCTTACCTGCACGCCGTAATTCTGCACCTTGGCCGTCTGGAAGAGCTGGTCCTGCCAGTCGATGTCTCTTGCGTTGCGGTAATCGTCGAGCGTCTTGCCACCGCCCAGGTAGAGTTTGGTGGCGTTTATTTCGTTCAGGTCCAACTGGTACTTCACGAACTCGTAGGCGCCCATCATATCCATCTTCTTGATGTTGTTCTGCAGGCCGAGCGAGGCGCGGACGTTGACCGACGGTTTGCCCTTGACGCCGGTCTTGGTGGTGATCATGACCACGCCGTTGGCCCCGCGGGCCCCGTAGATGGCCGTGGCCGATGCGTCCTTAAGAATGTCGATACTGGCGATGTCGGCCGGGTTGATCATGTTGTTGTCCGGGTTTTCGAGCGGGAAGCCGTCGATCACATATAAAGGTGCGTTGCTCTGGGTGATCGAGTTGCCCCCGCGGATGGTGATGGTGCTGGGCGAGCCGGGCTGGCCGTCCTGCGCCGTCACGTTCACGCCCGCCACGAGTCCCGCCATGGCGCTGTCGAACGAGGTCGCCTGCACCTTGGACATATCCTCCATGTCGACCGAGGCGACCGACCCGGTCAGGTCTGCGCGGCGGACGGTGCCGTAACCGACCGCTACTTCCACCTCATCGAGCGCCGTGGCCGACTCGTCCATGGTCACGTTGATCAGCGTTTTACCTTGTACGGCGATCTCCTGGGAAGCATGGCCCACCAGCGAAAAGACCAGCACGGGGTTCGGGGCGTCCGTGGTGATGCGGTATTGCCCGGAACCGTTGGTGCTCACGCCCACGGAGGTGCCCTTGACCACCACGGCGACGCCCGCCAACGGTTGTTTCCCGTCATCGAGGACCACGCCGCTTATCGTCCTCTGCTGGGCGGACGCGAAGTGGCAGGTCAACGCGAGAAAGGTCAGTAGAAAAAGATTTCTCATTGTGTTGAAGTTTTAGAGTTAGTTGATTGCAGGATCGCTTCGTTCGGGGGGCGCCGCAACGGCGGAATTTCCCCGGAGGTTACCCAAATGTAGCTTTACCGCAATCAATAAAAACAGGGCCGCGTATAAAAATCAGCGCGACCGTTCCCGGAACCGTTCCCGGAAAAATACTCCACGCCCTGTTGCCGGCAAAAGTGCAGGCGACGTCGCGGAGGTGTTATCACATCAGTCGGGATGAAAGCAGGACTGGGTCGGCAGCCTTGTTTTTTCCAAATATAATAACTACTTTTCATGCGTCAAAATAACTACCCGACATGCCCAAACGGATCACGATAAAAGATATCGCGCAACACCTCGGTATCTCCAAATCGACGGTTTCGCGCGCCCTGGCTGACCGCTACGACGTGAACCCCGCCACCCGCGAGGCTGTCCTGGCGATGGCCGAGAAGCTCCATTACCGGCCCAACGTCACGGCCATCAACTTCATGAGCCAGAACACGAAGATCATCGGCGTGGTGGTCCCCGAATTCCTGAATTCGTTCTTCCCGCGCATCATCATCGAGATCCAGCGTTTTTTTGAAAAACACGGCTACAACGTACTGATCACCCAGTCGAACGAGTCGGCCGAGGAGGAGCGCAAGAATCTGCAGATGATGGAGAACGCCATGGTAGAGGGGATGATCATCTCGGTGGTGCACCGCAACCGCAACCTGGATTATTACGAGCGGTTGCGCGAGGAGGGCATGCCGCTGGTCTTCATGAACCGCACGAGCGATCTGCCGGACACCACGCAGGTGGTGATCAACGAGAACAAGATGGCTACCGCGGCCGTGGAGCACCTGCTGGCCGCGGACCGCCGCCGGATACTGCACCTGAGCGGGCCTTCCGCATTGAAGAAAACCCCGGAGCGGCTTGGCGGTTACCGGCAGGCATTCGAAAATTACGGTGTGCCCGTCAATCCGAATTTCATCGTCGAGGGGGGGCTCACCCGTGACAGCGGCTACCGCGCCATGCGCGATTTTCTGGCCTCGGGGCTGGTTCCCGACGCTGTTTTCGGTTTCAACGACCCCGTAGCCATTGGGGCGATGATGGCTATCCGCCGTCACGGCAAATACCGCATTCCGCAGGATATCGCCATGGTGGGCTTTTCTGAATCGCGCTCGGCGTTGCTGGTCGACCCGCCCCTCACTTCGGTCGAACAACCGCTCGGTAAATTGGGTTACACGGCGGCTAAACTCCTGCTGGAGAAGATCGAGAACCCGGACGCCCCGGCCATGACCGTGGTGCTGGACGCGAAACTCAACATCCGCGAATCGAGCGACGAGAGCGCCGATTCCTTTCCCGAATAAGGGCTGCGGCCCGTTGATTTTTCCCGATCGGTGCGAACCGGTTTTCCGGGAACGGTTCCGAAACCGTTCCCGTATTTTTATCCCTGCAAAACTTTGCCCGGTCGTACGCAGCGGAGTATATTTGGGCATAAAAAACTGAGCTAATGCATACTCTGGACTACATTTCGATCTCCGTTTTCGCCATGGGCATTCTTTGTACGGGGCTGCTTTTCAGTCGTAGCGGCCGTTCGATGCGCAATTTCTTCTCCGCGGGCGGGACGGTGCCCTGGAGTATGGCGGGGCTGTCGCTCTTTATGGGCTTCTTCTCCGCGGGCACCTTCGTGGTCTGGGGGTCGATCGCCTATTCCTCAGGGCTGGTGGCCGTCACCATCCAGTGGACGATGTGCATCGCAGGGCTGTTGGTGGGCTTGGCTTTCGCTCCCCGGTGGCGCAAGACCGGGGCGCTCACGGCCGCCGAATACATCGACCAGCGTCTGGGGCGGCAGACCCAGAAATCCTATACCCTATTATTCCTGCTCGTGTCGCTCTTCACCACCGGGGCGTTCCTCTATCCCGTGGGACGGATCCTGGAGGTGTCGACGGGGCTGCCGCTGGTGACCTGCATCCTGCTCATCGGCGGGGTGAGCATCCTGTACGTCACGGTGGGCGGACTGCGGGCGGTGGTGGTGACCGATGTGCTGCAATTCGTCATCCTGTTCGCGGCGGTGCTGATCGTCATCCCCCTCTCGTTCGACAAGGTGGGCGGGGTGATGGATTTCTTCGCTTCGGTTCCCGAGAACTTTTTCAAACCGTTCAATTCGGAATACACATTGGGGTTCATGATCGCCTTCGGGCTATATAATATGGTCTTCCTCGGGGGAAATTGGGCTTATATCCAGCGTTACACGACCGTGAAGAACCCTAAGGACGCCCGCCGCACGGGCCTGCTCTTCGCCGGGCTGTATAGTTTCTCGCCCGTGCTGTGGATGTTGCCGCCGATGATCTATCATGTCTTCAACCCCTCGCTCAGCGGGCTGGGCACTGAGGGGGCCTACCTGATGATGTGCAAAGAAGCACTCCCTGCGGGGCTGCTGGGGCTGATGATCGGCGGGATGATCTTCGCCACGGCAAGCTCGCTCAACGCCACGCTCAATATCTCGGCCGCCGTCTTCACCAACGACATCTTCCGCCGCCTCTTTCCGCACAGCAAGGACAGCCTGCTGGTGCGTGTGGCGCGTTTGTCTACCATCTGTTTCGGCCTGCTGGCCATCGTGGTGGCGCTGATGATCCCCTATATGGGCGGGGCGGTCAACGTGGTGATCAGCGTGGCGGCCCTCACGGGGGTGCCGCTCTACCTGCCGATCCTGTGGACGCTCTTTTCGAAAAGGCAGACCGGGGCATCGGTGCTCGCGGCCACCCTCACGAGCCTCGCGGTGAACGTCTTTTTCAAATTCATCTCTCCCTCGTTGCTGAACATCGCGCTCGATCGCGAGCAGGAGATGATTCTCGGGGTGGGTTTCCCCGCCCTGTTCCTGGCCGCGTACGAAGTATGGGCTGCTGTGAAGGGGAAGGTCAGCCCCAGCTACCTGCAATACGCCGCGCAGCATAAGGAATCGGCCGCCACGGCTACCGAGGATCAGGTGGCGGCCTCGAAAGCCGACAACCGTTTCAGCGCCCGGGTGATCGGCATCGGCATCACGGCTTCGGGGGCGGTGATCATCCTGCTGGGCGCGGTGCACGAATACGGCCGTGCGGTGGTGTGTGGGATGGGCCTGCTGCTGGCCCTGCTCGGGGTATACCTGTGGATTAAAAACAACCGGAAAAAAAATTAGACGCAATGATAAAGGAATCAGCGCATCAAGGGCGCCGCAGGATGCGGTGCGACACCCTCGCGGCCGACCTGGCCGTCGTAGGGGGCGGCATGACGGGTGTGTGCACGGCTATCGCGGCCGCCCGTGAAGGAATCAAAGTGGTGTTGGTGCAGGATCGTCCCGTGCTCGGCGGCAACGCTTCGAGCGAGGTGCGCCTCTGGATCCTGGGGGCCACGTCCCACCTGGGCAACAACAACCGCTGGTCCCGCGAAGGGGGCGTGATCGACGAGATCCTGGTCGAAAATACCTTCCGCAACCGGGAGGGCAATCCGGTGATCCTCGACTCGCTGCTGATCGACATGGTGTTGGCCGAGAAGAATATCACCCTGCTGCTGAACACCGTGGTGGGCGAGGTGCACCTGGGCGACCACCGCACCATCGAGAGCGTCACCGCCTTCAATCCCCAGAACGGGACGCGCTACATCATCTCCGCTCCGCTCTTCTGCGACGCCTCGGGCGACGGCATCGTGGCCTACCAGGCTGGCGCCTCGTACCGTTTCGGGGCCGAGGACAAGGAGGAATTCGGGGAGTGTTTCTCCCCTTCGGAGAGCTACGGCAAGCTGCTCGGGCACACCATCTACCTCTATCCGAAGATGACCGGCGGGCCGGTGAAGTTCGTCCCCCCGTCGTTCGCCCTGAAAGACATTTCGGTGATCCCGAAGCACGCCAACATCGATCCCGCCCGCCGCGGATGCGACTACTGGTGGTTCGAGTACGGCGGGTTGAAGGACACGATCCACGACACGGAAGAGATCAAATACGAACTCTGGAAAGTGGTCTACGGCGCCTGGGATTATATCAAGAACTCGGGGAATTTCCCCGAGGCCGAAAATATGACCCTCGAATGGGTCGGCACCGTCCCCGGCAAGCGCGAGAGCCGCCGTTTCGAAGGGCTTTACATGCTCACGCAGAAGGATGTGGTCGAACAGAGCCGTTTCGACGACGCGATCGCCTTCGGCGGCTGGGCCATCGACCTGCATCCGGCCGAAGGGGTCTATTCGCCCCTGCCGAGTTGCAACCAGTACCATGCCAAAGGGATTTATTCGATTCCTTACCGTTGCTACCTGAGCAAGGATATCGACAACCTGTTCCTTTCGGGCCGCCTGATCAGCGCCTCGCACGTGGCCTTTGGTTCCACACGCGTGATGGCTACCACCGCCCTGGGCGGGCAGGCACTCGGCGTGGCCGCGGCCATGTGCCGCGAAAAAGGGGTGGCCCCCGCAGCCCTGCTCGACCCGGCGGCGATGCGCGGATACCAACAACGGTTGAGCGTGACGGGACAGAGCGTCCCGTTCGTGCCGATCGACCCGGCGCAGAACAAGGCCGCCGCCGCCCGCATTACAGCGACGAGCACGCTTACGCTCGACGAACTGCCGCACGAGGGCGCCTGGACTTCCCTCTGTTTTTCCGTGGCGCAATTGCTGCCTCTCAAGAAAGGACCTTCACCGGAATTTTCGCTGCTCCTGCGGGCGGATGAAGATACGCAGGCGACCGCCCAACTGTGCGTAAGTTCCAAACCTCATAATTACACGCCCGACGTGGAGCTCGCTTCCCTCACGCTGACCCTGGAAAAGGGTGAGCAGCGGGTAGAACTCGATTTCGGGGTGCAGATCCCCCACGACCAATACGCTTTCGTGGTCTTGCGCGCCAACGAAAAGGCGTCGGTCGCTTCATCGCCCGTGCGCATGACCGGCATCGTTTCCGCCTTCAATAAATTCAACCACCGGGTGAACAACACCGGCCGCCAGATCCCGCCCGAAGGGAGCGGTTTCGAGTCGTTCGAATTCTGGTGCCCCGAGCGGCGTCCCGCGGGAGAGAACCTTGCCTTGCGGATCACCCCGGCGCTCGAATGTTTCGGCCCAGGGAGCCTGGTGAACGGTTTTGTGCGCCCCACCATCGCGCCCAACGCCTGGGTGGCGGCCCCCGGGGACAAACAGCCTGCCGTCACGTTGCAATGGGATGCCCCGCAGCAGATTTCGGTCATTCGCCTCTTTCTGGATACGGACTACGACCATCCGATGGAATCGTCGCAATACGGCCATCCGGAGAGCGTGATGCCCTTCTGCGTGCGCGACATCCGGATCACGGACGGCGGCGGGAATCCGGTCGCCGCCGTTACGGACAATCACCAGACCGTCGTTACATTCCGTTTTCGCCAACCATTGGAAACCGACCGTCTGGAGATAGAATTGAGCAACGGCCAGGATCACGTGCCTGTGTCACTGTTTCAGATCTATATAGCCTGACCTGCCACACGCTTCCAAAACACAAACAATTGCCGGAATCGCATGCCTCCTAATCTTGCTTGGCTAATCTTGAACATAGATGTAAAAGAACATTATCCTGAATGCGATGCTTGTTTGGCCGGAGCGTCGGGTTGTCCTTTTTTCAGGAATTCGCTCGCATTCTTGCCGAAATATTTCTTGAACACGATACTGAAATATTTCGGGTCGGAAAAACCGACCTGGTAAGCGATTTCGTTGACGTAGTAATTACCCGATTGCAGCAGTTCCACGGATTTGTTGAGACGGTATTGCTGGATGAATTCCAGGGGTGTTTTGTTGAGTAGTTCCTTGAATTTACGGTACAGGTTGGCGCGGCTCAGGCCGGTCTCGCGCTCCAGGTCTTCGGCCGAAAAAGCGGAATTGGAAAGGTTCGCCTCGGTGAGATGCCAGACCCGGCTGATAAATTTCTTGTCCGCTTCATTCATTCCGTCGCCGGGTTCGTACTCCTCCTGTACGAATTTTTCCTTTATTTTTTTGCGGTTCTCCAACAGGTTGAGTATGCAGTTGACCAGCAGGTCGATGTCCACGGGTTTCTCCAGGTAGATGTCCGCCCCGGCCCGATAGCCCTCGGCTTTGTTCTCGTTCGAGCTCAGGGCGGTGAGCAGGATGACCGGGATATGGTTGGTGCGCAGGTTGTTCTTGATCTCGAAACAAAGCTCTGCGCCGTCCATCACCGGCATCATCACATCGGAAACAACGGTGTCGACCGACGTTTTCGAGAGGACTTTCAGCGCTTCCGCGCCGTTGGTGGCCGTCACGATCCGGAAACGGCTCTTCAGGTGGGCCGCCATGATGTCGCGCAGGTCGTCATTGTCTTCGACGATCAGGATCTTGGGCCTGCGGCCACCCGGTAGTCTTTCGCCGCCCGGCATCTCTCCGGCCGCCTCTTCGGCTGTGTGCCGCTCCCCGGTCCCGGGTACCGCATCTGCGGCATGCATGGGGAAACTGAGATGAAAGCTCGTCCCCTTATTCAGTGCGCTTTCTACCCATATCTCGCCGCCGTGCAGGACGACCAGTTCGCGGGTGATCATCAGCCCGATGCCGAATCCTGTCTCCGTGGAATTGACCACGTTATCGGCCCGGAAATAGCGTTTGAAAAGTTGCTTTTGCTGCTCCTTGGGAATGCCCACCCCGTCGTCGGCGATGGAGATCAGCAACCGGTCCTCTTTCGTGCGGGTCGTGAGCGTGATATGCCCCATCTTGCGGCTGTATTTGACCGCATTGGAGAGCAGGTTGAAGATGATCTTATCGAATTTATCGGGATCGACGGCCAGCGGAGTTTCGCTGCCTCCGTAGTGCCTGGCCAGGACGATGCCCCGCTGCTCCATCAGGGGGATGAAGTCCTCGCAAATGGCGTCCAGCGTCCGCTCGACGGTGATATAGGAAAGGTGCAGGTTTTTCTTTTCGAAATCCCTGGCTTCGAATTCCAGCAACTGATCGGCGAGTTTGGTCAGGCGCGAGGCGTTGCTGTTCGCTTTGCGAAGGATCTCGAGGGTTTCATCCGAGAAATCTTTTTTGCGCATGGCCAGTTGCAGCGGCGATTTGATCAGCGAAAGCGGGGTGCGGATGTCGTGGATGATGTTGACGAAAGAACGGATCTTGTCCTTGGCCCGTCGCTCGCTCAGGCGCACGCGGTAGAATTTGACGGCGGCGTAGATGAGCCCCGCCAGGAAGATCCCGTAGAGCAGGTAAGCCAGGGGAGTCTGCCAGAATGGGGGAGCGATCATGATGGTGATCGAACGGGAATTGCGGACGATTTCCTGCAGGCTGTTCGTGTTGGCCCATTGGATGACCAGGCGGTAGCTGCCGGGCTTGAGGTTGGTGTAGCTGGCGGAATTCGCCCGGGTGATGGGCGACCATCCCGTATCGAAACCTTCGAGTTTCCAGCGGTAATAGTTGGCTTTGTTGATCAGGTTGACGGACGAGAATTCGAAGGTGAGCGAATTTTGGGAGTGCTTCAGGCGGATGGAATCCGTCTGGTCGATCGACCGATCGAGGGGCGAATCCGGGGCGCCTATCCCGGCGCTTTCATTGAAAATTTTCAGATCGGTGACGATCAGGTTGGTTCTCAGGTCGAAAGCGAGCAACTCTTCGGGGTGGAAAATGATAAAGCCGTTGTTGCTGCCGAAAACGATCTCGCCCCGGCGGGTGCGGCCGTAGGTTCCGTAGGTAAACTCTTTGATCGGAAGGCCGTCGTCGAGGGTGTAATTCTTGAAGGTTTCCCCGGCGATGCCGAAACACGAAATTCCCTTGGTGGTGCTCAGCCAGAGGTTGCGGCGTCCGTCCTGCTCGATGCCGTAGACCAGATTCGAGGGAAGGCCGTCCGCCACGGTGAATTTGCGGAATCCTTCCGTCGCGGGATCGAAGCGGATCAGTCCCTGCCCCTCGGAGGCCAGCCACAGGACACCCTCTTCGTCCTGGGTGATGCAGAAAATGGAGCCTATGTTGTACTGGGTGGCGTTGAAATTGCGGATCGTCTCCCGGTCCTGGATCAGATGCAGGCCGTTGTGTCCCCCGGCGGCTATCCGACCGTCGCGGAGTTTGCAGATGCAGAGCGCATCGGCGACCGGAAAGGTTTCCTGGACGCCGGTACGGAGACTGCGACGGATAAGGGGCGAACCCGCCCCCGAACTCCATAACCGATCCCCGTCGACCAGCAGGGCGTTGATCCCCGGCTGATAGGCCTGGCCGGGGGTGGTGCCCAAGGAAACGGCCGAGCGACGGCGGTCGATCTTCAGCAGGCCGTCCTGGGCGGTACCCGCCAGGATGTTACCCTCCGCGTCGCAGGCCAGGGCGATGATCTTGTTGCCCGACAGCCGGTCGGCGTCGGTATGCGGATGCAGGTAGTCCCACGTCCTGCGGTCGGCGCTCAAGATGCTGATACCGTCGTTGGTGCCGACCCACAGGTTGCCCTGAGAGTCCTCGACGAAAGAACGCACTTCGTTGTTGTGCAAACTGTTGTGGTCGTTCGGATTGTTCCTGTAGTATTGGAAGTTCAGCGCCTTGTTATTCAGGTAAGAGATGCAATTGCCTGCGATCCACACCCAGTCGTTGTCGTCGATGTAGATGTCGCTTACCTCGTTGGTGGTGGTCTGGCCCTTATCCTTGCTGCTCAGGTAGTATGAGGTCTTGAGTTGAAGCAGCGTGTCGATCTCGAACAACCCTTTGCCGGGAGTGCCGAACCAGAGCGTCCCGCTGCGGTCCGCCACGATCTCCGAGATGGGGGTGGGGCCGATCTCGCGGTTGAGCCGGGGATTGGTCCGCAGGTGCTGGTCGCCTATCCTGAACGCACTGATGCGTCCGGGCGAGGCCAGGTAAATGTTCTTCCCCCTGTCGACGCACGCGCTTGAGATGTTCCCCAGACGGGATATCTCTTGTCGGATCGCACCGCCGGGCATATCATCCAGGGCTTTGCCCGTTGCCAGGTCGAAAAAACGCACGGCGTCGGCACTGACCACCAGCAGCGTCCCGTCCGGGTAGGGAATCAGCGAAACGACCGAAAAGTCCAACCCCGGGAAAGTGCGCGCCGCGCGTGTGATCTCCCCGAAAGCGACCACTCCCCGGTCGGTGCCCAGGTAGACGACGCCCTGCGGGTCATTCACGTACATATCGCGGATCGTGCGGTTGTTGTCCGTGGAGAAAACCTTGTCGAACCGCTCTTTGCTGCGGTCGTAAAGGAACACGTCCGAAAAATTGAACACCCAGATCCGCCCCCGGCCGTCGATGTGGAATTTGTTGCGCCGTAGGCCGTATTGGGTGATCTCGCCCGGTCTGTAGAGGGCGTAGTTGCGGAAATGCGTTCCGTCGTAGCGGTCGATACCCTCTTTGGTGGAGAACCACATCAATCCCTTTTCGTCCTTGGCCACCGAAAAGGTGGTGCTGTTACTCAGCCCCGCCTCGACCGGAAGATGGGTGAAGCCGGACGCCGCGGCCCGCCCGCCGTAAAACGACAAAGCGAGGATGAATATAAAAGGTCTGATCCTGGGTATGTTCAACTGAAAGCCGGTCTAAGATTGCGTAAATTTAATAAAGTTTCGGGAGATTCCGCCGGCCGCGACTGCGTTTCAAAACCGGGAGGTTGTTTTTTCGGGTGATGATACATTTTTCATAAATTTTGAGAGGAAATTCCCCCCGGATGTTCGGGTCTGTGTGCTATACTTGCATACGGAAAAAACCTCCTTTTGTCCAAACAACCTCAATTTACACACTAACCTTTTATTAATAACTTACTTATGAACGACTTTCACCAGAGTCTCAGATCACGGGCCGGTTGCAGGATCGCCATTTTGCTGGCCGCCCTGCTGCTATGCGTGCATGCGCCCGCCCGTGCGCAACAGAAACAGGTGCCCGTACAGGGGACCCTCACCGGTACGGTGTCGGGCGACGACGGAATATTGCTGCCCGGCGTCCAGGTACGCAACGCCACTACCGGCGAGGCGACCGTCACCGACCGCAACGCTGCCTATAAAATAGGTGTTTCGGGGCCGAAAGACATCCTCACGTTCACTTACCTGGGTTACGACCAGGTCGACCGCGTGGCCGGAACCGCCGTAAAGATGGACATCGTGATGAAAAGCGCAACCAAGGCGCTCGATGAAGTGGTGGTGATCGGCTACGGCGAGATCAAAAAACGTGACATCACGGGAGCCATCTCCTCGATGAGCAAGGCCGACATCGACAACCGCCTGCCGACCAACGTCTACGAAGCCCTCCAGGGCGGAGCGACGGGCGTACAGGTGGTGACCGGATCGGGACAGCCGGGCGAAAGCGCCTCGGTGGTCATCCGCGGCATGTCGACGATGAACGACGACGGCATCGGGCCGCTGTGGGTCGTCGACGGGGTGCCGACCAGCAACGTCGACGACCTGAACCCCTATGACATCGAGTCGATGGAGATCCTCAAGGACGCCACTTCGGCCGCCATCTACGGATCGCGCTCGGCCAACGGGGTGATCATCGTCACTACCAAGAAAGGTTCAGAGAAACGCCCCGTGCTCGAGGTGCGCTACCTCTACTCGATCAGCGAGATGACCCACAAGCTGCCCCAGATGAACACCAGCCAGTACCGCCGTATGCAGAAGGGGCTGGCCGAATACGCCGCCGGTGAGGGCAACGGCCTGGTCGCCTCGGCCGTCCAAAAAGTGCTCGGCTCCCAAATGGCGGACTCGCTCAACTACCTGCTCAGCGCCGACAATGACTACCAGGACCTGGCTTTCCGCACGGCCCACAAGAACCAGCTCGACGTGAGTTTCGGCGGCGGAAGCCAGAAACTCAAATACATGCTCGTGGGCGGCCTGCTGGACGAACAGGGCGTCATCAACAATACCTCGTTCAAGCGCTTCTCCGCGCGCGTCAACGCCGACTACATCGCCAACAAGCACCTCACCCTGAGTACGCGTTTCAACGCCAGCTACGCCCGTAAGGACGGCATCGACGAGGCGGGATTCCTGAACAGCCTGCTCATGCGCAAGCCCAACCTGTCGCTCTACTACCCCGACGAAACGCTCATCGGGACCTTGTGGGGCATCAATCCCGTGGCGGCCAATCTGCAGACCAATTTCACGGATATCTACCGCGGGACGTTCTTCCAACTGCTGGAATACAAATTCATCGAAGGCCTCAAGTTCACCACCAACTTCAACGCCAACTACTCCCAGCACCGCTACAATTTCATGAAACCCACCCTGCTGAGCGACAGCTACCTGAATAACTACGGGAACCACAACAGCACGCTCAACTACGACTGGATGAACGAGAACTACCTCAACTACACCAAGTCGTTCTGCGGCGAAAAACACAATCTCTCCGCCATGCTCGGTTTCAGTATGCAGGGCTGGAAAACGGAATACGACTATTACAGCGGCAAGAATTCGGCGACCGACGCCCTGTACACCATGAACGCCTTTGCCGCCAATTTTGACCTGACCAAAACGGGAACGACCGAGACCGCCCACAACATGATGTCGTTCTTCGGCCGGGTCACCTATAACTATAAGTCGAAATATCTCTTTGCGGCTAACCTGCGCGCAGACGGCAGCTCGCGTTTCGCCAAAGATAAGAAATTCGGCTATTTCCCCTCCGCCTCGGCCGCCTGGCGCTTCACGGACGAAAAATTCATGGAGGGGACCAGAAAATGGTTCAACGACGGCAAGATCAGGGTGAGCTACGGCATCACCGGCAACGAGAGCATCGGCGACTACGAATCGGTGCTCACATACAGCATCGGCAGCACCTACGACGGCGTGTCGGGGGTCACTCCCTCACGCATCTCGGTCGACGACCTGGGATGGGAACAGACCGCCCAGACCAACGTCGGGCTCGACCTGGCATTGCTGAAAAACCGCCTGCGCATCACTTTCGACCTCTACAACAAGGAGACCACCAACCTGCTGGCCAATTACGAGATCCCCAAGGAATGGGGTTTCAACGTCGCCCGCAAGAATATCGGATCGATCCAGAACCGGGGCCTCGAAGTCTCCGTGTCGGCCGACGTGATCAAGAAGAAGGACATAAGCCTCAACCTCTCGGGCAACCTGTCGATCAACCGCAACAAAGTGCTTTCGCTGGCCCAGGGAAACTCTTACATCTATGACAACCGCTGGTGGATCTCGGAAGGAAGGCCCTTGGGCGATTTCTACGGCTACACCTACCTGGGCGTGTTCCAGTACGACCAATCCAACGCGTTCACCGCTGACTGGGCGCAACTTACCCCCGTCTTCCAGCGGGACGCGGCGGGCAATATGATCCAGGGTGCGAACGGTAAATACGTCCTGGACCACTACACGCTCGGCAACGAGGTCTACACCGGCACCGTCAAACAAAAGACCCTGCCCGACGGGACGCCCTTCCGCGGCGGAGACATCAACTGGCAGGAGAGCCCCGATGCCACCGATGGTGTGATCAGCGACAAGGACCGCACGGTGTTGGGCAACGCCCAGCCCGATTTCACGGGGGGCATCTCGCTCAACTTCACCTACCGCAGTTGGAGCCTCTACGCCTCGGCTTACTACTCGATTGGCGGGAAGATCTACAACCAGGCGCGTTACAACCGCGACCAGGCGAGCATGGCGGCTTTCTCGACCGTTCCGTCGGTCGACTGGCTGGATAACTTCTGGGTGCGCCAGGGCGACGACGTCCAGTACCCGCGCCCCTTTACGGACAGCTTTCAGAACGGCCGCGAAATCAACTCGATCTACATCGAAGACGCATCCTACGTCAAAATCCGCAACATCCGCCTGAGCTACCGTTTCCCGGCTAAATGGGCCAACAAGATCAGGGTGAGGGGCATGAGCGCGTACGTGTTCGCCAACAACCCCTTCACCTGGACCACCTACTCGGGCTACGACCCGGAGTTCTCCTCATTCAGCGCCCTGGCCCTGGGTATGGACACCAACCGTTTTCCGCGTAAGCGTGAGTTCGGCCTGGGCGTGAACCTCAATTTTTAATGCGACCCGAAAAAATTAAAGCAATGAGAAAATATAACTGCAATCCGATCCGACGAGTGATGGCCATGGCGGTCCTGGGTCTCTCCCTGGCCTCGTGCAGCGGTTTCCTCGACCTGGACCCCATCAGTGAGATCCCCGAGGACAAAATGTGGCAGAACCAGCGGGACGTCAACGCCGGGATCGCCGAGATCTACTCCTCGTTCCGTACCGCCCTGAAGACGAATTACTTTTCGTGGGGCGAAATGCGTTCGGACAACTTCATCATGTACAACGAGCTTCCTTCCGAATACATCAACCTAATCGGCAACCAGATGACCACCGACCTGCCCTGTACCAACTGGGCGAGCATCTATAAGGTGATCAGCAACGCCAACTTCGCCATCGCCAACATCCCGGGCGCCGACATGGCCGACCAGACCCTCAAGAACGATTACCTGGCCCAGGCCTACGCCATGCGGGCGCTGAGCTACTTCTACGCGGTCAGGGTTTGGGGCGACGTGCCGGTCTACACCGAGGCCGTGGATAACTTCGACAAAGGCGAATACAAGGGCCAAACCCCGCGCGAGCAGGTCTACCGCCAGGTGATCCTGCCCGACCTGAAGAACGCCGAAATGCTCATCAATCCGAAGAACATCGAGCGTAAACGCATTTCGCGCAACGCCATATACGCCATTATGGCCGACGTCTACATGTGGCTTAAAGAGTATGACGAAGCCGAGCAGACCATCGACAAACTGCTCGCCAACCAGACGTACACCGCCTTCCAGCCCGACATGGCCGATATGAAAAAGACCTTCGTGGAGCACCTCAACAACAAGGTGTCCGACAACGCCCCCGAGGTGGATGAATACGGCCCGGGCGCGAACGAGCTCATCTTCGTGATCCACCAGAACATCTCCGAGGCCGGCCTGAGCAATTACAGCATGATCTGGACGATCCTCGGTTGCGGTTCGGGCCAGGGATCGACGGTCGTGCTCTCTCCCAAGTTGCAAACCGCTTACGAAGAGGCAAAGAACGCCAATCCGAGCGACAACCGCTTCACCAACTACCTGGCTGCCTCGGGCGGGGGGACGACTACCTACCAGGTGCATAAATTCATCGCCAACGGGGTGAACGTTCCCTATCAGAACTACCTGAACTGCCAGATGGCCTATCCCATCTACCGCATGACCGATATCCTGCTGATGCAGGCCGAAACCAAGGCCTATCTCGATAAGTGGCAGGAAGCGCTCAACATCCTGGGCAATTACACCCGCAAGCGGGCCGGTGTGCAGACCTCGACCCGTGCGCTGAGCACCTTCTCCTCGCGTGAACAGGTGGTCGATTACATCCTGGCAGAAAAGCAGATCGAACAGGTGGGCGAAGGCAAACGCTGGTTCGACCTGGTGCGCAACGACCGGGTGGTGAAAGTGATGAAGCCCATCAACGGGCTCTCGAAGGAGGAGCAGAGGTGGTTCCCGATCCACCAGAGCCTGATCAACCAAAACAGCTCCCTGGAGCAAAATAAAGGATATTAAACCGTGATGACCATGAAACATATACGATCCGGCCTGCGCGGCGTGCTGACGCTGCTTGCCACCGCCCTGCTCTGCTGGTCCTGCGAGGACATGAACCTGCAGAAGGATTACGACTACGAGCGCACCCCGCTCGACCCCCACATCGACATGACGGCGTGGGAATTCATGAACAGCCGCACGGACCTCTTCTCGCTGATGATCGAAGCAGCTGAATACGGCGGCATGGAAGGCTCCTATAAGCAGACGGAGCAAAAACTGACTTACCTGCTGATCGACGACGCGGGCATGCGCCTGTTCCTCAACCGCCAGGGGGCCCTGCTGATGACCCAGGTAGATGTGGAAAAGGTGCGGAAACTGCTTCAGTACCACACCATTGTCGGCGAATACCACGCCTATGACAAAAAACTGCCCGTCGAGCCGATCTATGTCAAGACCATGCTCGACGGCGAGGACGGGCTGATGACCATCAAGGTGAACAAAACCGCCGCCAGTTCGGTCGGCTCCCCCATCGCCAACGGCAATATCCTGGTCAATTCCAATAACTTCGCCAGCGCGAGCATCAGTTCCATCTCCTCGAACATCATGCCCGTGAACGGGGTGATCCACGTCTTCAGCGGATTCGCCTACTACCGCAAAACAACCAGCTACACGCCCGCCTACTAAAAACAACCGGATCATGAAAAATTTCAGAATATTCCTTTGCCTGTTGCTGCTCTCGGTCGGCCTGTCCGGCTGTAAAAGCGACGAGCAGATCCCGCAGGGCGCCGAGCCCCGCATCGAGTCCATCCTCAGTACGTTCACTCCCGACATGAACACGGGCGACAACATCCCCGTGGTTTGCGTCGTCTTTTCCGAGGTCGGCCTGAGCTCGGTGGAGGTCTACATCAACCGCGCGGGGAGCGAAACCCTGCTGCGGACGATCACCTCGTTCAACGACCCCACGCAATATTCGGTCCGCGAGACCCCCGCCTGGGACGAGTCGATCACCTCCGTGCGCATCGCCGCGACGGACCGCGCCCGCAAAACGGTCAGCAAATCGATTCCCGTCTCGGTGATTCCCTATATGTCCGCGCCGGTGATCACGTTCGACCCCGCCGAGATCGTCATCGACGAGAACACCGGGGTGATCGACATTCCGACCACGCGCTTCACCATCGAAGGCTCGTCCACCCTCTCCGCAGTGGAGGTCAGCCTGTTCCGTAAAGCGACCACCGAGACCATCACGCTCACCCCCGCCCTGACGCAGGGAAGCATGACGTACAGTTTTGAGCAGGATATCCTCTACGCGGACGGTGATGTGGCCCTGCAGGTCAAGGCCACCGATACCTACGGCAAGGTCAAGATCGAAACGCTCCCGATCACCTACATCGCTATCCCGGCCCCGGTGATCGTTCCCACGGGTACCACCACGCTCGACCCGATCGTGGCGGCCAGCGGCACGACCGCCTCGCCGACCTTCCGGGTAACGTCGGCCATCGGGGTCAACTCGATCCGCGTTTACAAGGTCGAAAAGGGAGTGGAAACCGAACTCGCCGGAGTGGGCCGCAACTACGACGCCCAGACCGACATCGCCTTCACGGCCGCGCTGCCCGCTTTCGAGGCGAGTTGGAACGCCATCAAGCTCGTGGCCGTCGACCGCTTGGGCCGCCAGACGAGCCAGGTGATCTCCACGATCATCGACCTGCGTTATAAACCCAGCCTGAGGATCGGGACGCAATATTACTCCAAAGTGTCCGATCCGGACTACCCCGGCACGTTCTGTTTCTTCTCCGTGCGCGATATGCAGACCTACCCGTTGGTGGATTTCTATAACGACACCCGCAACATCGACATGTATTTCTACTTCTTCAATTCGGCGGTGCGCCTCTACGCGGCCACGGTCAACCGCCCCGGGGAGGCCTGGTCGGCCGATGCGGACAACAACGTCCCGTTCCTGGAGAACTGGCCCGCGGCAACCCATCCCCGCAACGGTACGAAGATCAAGAAATTCATTCCCGCGTCGTGGTCTTTCACTTTCGACAACGTGACCTCGGCCGATCTGCAAACCCCGGCGGTGCAAACTTACCTGAACCAGGGGCAGGTGACGGACGACTTCGCAAACTACGCCAAAGGCGAGGTCGCTTTCTTCCAGACCGTGGCGGCTTCCACCGCCCCCTCGAAGATCGGCATCATGCGCATCGAGAACTTCGTCCTCGAAAACAGCGGCCAATTCTCGAACACCAAGGGCTACTACATCGTTTCATTTAAGATTCTCAACTAAATTCAATGAAGATCACGTTGTTGGCAGCTGCCGTACTCTTCTCCTCCTTCGGGCCCGCCCCGAAGGAGGAGAGTTACGACCTGGTCGTCTACGGCGCCACTTCGTCGGGCGTGGTCGCAGCCACGGCCGCCGCCCGCGAAGGACTTCGGGTAGCCCTGGTCGAGCCCACGGGACACCCGGGCGGCCTGACGGCCGGCGGACTGGGCCAGGTAGACATCGGCGAAACGCGCACCGTGGGCGGACTGGCCCGTGAGTTCTTCACGGCCGCCGCCGACCACTACGGCCGCAACCCGGTGCAGCCCAAGATCGAAAGCTCGGTGGGGGAGCGCATCTTCCGTGAAATGCTTGCGGGGACGGATGTGAAGGTGTTTTACAATTCCGCCCTTGCGCGCCCCAAAGGGGTGGTGAAGAGCGGCAAACGGATCGCGAAGATCGTCCTGGAGGACGGCCGCGCCCTTTCGGCCCGCTACTTCATCGACGCCACCTATGTGGGCGACCTGATGGCCGGGGCGGGAGTCTCCTATACCGTCGGGCGTGAGGGAGTGGCCGAGTACGGCGAATCGTCGGCCGGCATCCAGCCCTACAAGCTGGCGCGCAGGCTCAACGAGGCGCAGATGGACGAGGTGAAACGGCTCCGGGCGGCTTTCCCGCTCGACTATATGTTCTACTCGCGCGAAACGCCGGGCGACGGGGACCGCCGCGTGCAGGCCTACTGTTACCGCCTGTGCGTGACCGACCGGCCGGACAACATGCGCCCCTTCGATCGCCCCGCCAATTACGACCCCGCGCGCTACCACCCCCACCTGGCCCGTATCGTGCGGCAGAAACAGTTCACCCTGAACCGGGTCTTCACGCTGAGCGACCTGCCGGGCGGCAAGTTCGACCTGAACCACATGGACCTGACCAACGCCTCGTGGAAATACCCCGAAGGCTCCTACGCCGAGCGGAAGGCCATCGAGGATTACCACCGCGACTACCAGCAAGGCCTGCTCTATTTCCTTGCCCATGACGAATCGGTGCCCGAGGCGCTGCGCGAGGATACGCGCCGTTACGGTTACGCCCGGGACGAGTTTGCCGACAACGGCAACTGGCCCTACCACCTCTATGTCCGCGAAGCGCGCCGAATGAAAGGCGAATATGTGATGCGTCAGCGCGACGCGTGGGACGAGCACACCAAGCCCGACGGGATCGGCATGGGCTCCTATTTCATGGATTGCCACGGTGTGGAGCGTTTCATCACTCCCGAGGGGGAACAATGGGAAGAGGGCGAAATGAAACACGCGCCTTTCCGCCCCTACGAGATTCCCTACCGGGCCCTGACGCCGCGGGCGGCGGAATGCGAGAACCTGTTGGTGACGGTATGCCTTTCGGCGAGCCACGTGATCTACGGTTCGCTACGCATGGAGCCCGTGTTCATGATCACCGGCCATGCCGCCGGGGTCGCGGCTGCGCTGGCCGCCGCGACGAACAGCAGTGTGCAGCGCATCGACACGGAGCGCCTGCGCGAAAAACTCCGCACACAGGGGCAGATCCTCGAATACACCCCGCCTGCGGGTTTCTATATCGATCCGGCGACGCAGACGGGGACGGTCATGGACGATACGGATGCGGTCATGAAAGGATTCTGGGCGCATTCCGTGGGTGTGGGCCCTTTCCTAAAATACGACTACCGCTTCGTCACGCAGTCGCCGTCGGGCGACGCCTCGGCCGAATACAGTCCCCGTCTGGAAGCAGGTCGCTATGAGGTACAGATACTCTACGCTCCCTCCACCAACCGCAGCACAGGTGTCGAAGTGATCGTTCGGGACGCCGACGGGCAGCGGACACTCAGTGCGGACATGACCCGCGGCGGCGCACCGGACTACTGGTTTTCCCTGGGCGAATACCGTCACACGCCGGACGCTCCGATCCGGGTCACCGTTACCAACCGCGGCCCGGGGGGCATCGTGGTCGCGGACGGGGTCCGCTTTATCAAAAAGTAATGCATAACATGAAGAAAAGTATTTTGCTGCTGCCGCTCCTTGCGGTACTCTTTACCGGGGCGGGTGCGAAACCGGCTTCCGACCCGGTGATCCACCCCATGCCTGCGGGCGAATCCGTAAGCAAGGGCTTCGGCCTGCGGGTCGCCGGCCGGGATGTGCCGGTCTACATCGCCCGCGTGGCGCCGCTGGAGAAAAAACTCCGTTTCAAAGCGATGGACGACAAGGTCAATTCGGGACTTTACTATGACCAGGCCGCGTTCGCCTCGTTCGATACCGGTCGCGAGGTGGCCGTCGAGGTCGACCCGCGCCGCCCTGTCGAAAGTTTCCGTATTCTCCCCTCGTCGGCAGGCGTGAAAGCCACCGTCAGCAAAGGAAAGATCACCTTTAAAGTCAAGCCGGGACAGCAGCTCACCGTCGAGGTCAACGGCGATGTGATCCGCTCGCTGCATATCTTCGCGAATTCCCCCGAAACGGACAGGCCCGATCCCGCCGACCCCAATGTGGTCTACTACGGGCCGGGCATCCATACCGTCAGCCGCTTGGTGCTGCGCGACAACCAGACCCTCTACCTGGCCGGGGGTGCGATCCTGCGAACCATCGTGAGCGATGAGGAAAAACAGGGCGCGGACCCCGTCACGGGGCTCAAGCCCGGGGGTTATCATCCTTCGATTAGCCTGGTGGGCAAGAATATACGGGTTTGTGGCCGCGGCATCATCGATGCGTCGTTATGCCCCACCCACGCCCGCAACATGATCCTGGCCCAGGGGTCGGACATCACCATCGAAGGGATCATCCTGCGCGACGCGAGCCTGTGGACGGTTCCCGTGCGCATGTCCGAACGGGTGCGCATCGACAACCTCAAACTGATCGGCTACCGGGCCAATTCGGACGGCATCGACATCTGCAACAGCCGCGGGGTGACGGTCGAGAATTGCTTTATCCGCACGCTCGACGACCTGGTCGTGGTCAAAACGCTCGTCGGGAAGGGGACGTGCCGCGATATCACCGTGCGCCGCTGCGTGCTCTGGAACGAAGTGGCCCACGCCCTGAGCGTGGGGGCCGAGATCCGCGAGGATATTTCCGGCGTGCTCTTCGAGGATTGCGACGTGATCCACGACCTGGGACGCGAGTGGGCCCTGCGGGTCTACCATTGCGATGCGGCCCGGGTGAGCGACATCCGCTTCGAGAACATCCGCGTCGAAGAGTGCCGCGAGCTGATCTCGCTGTGGATCAATAAAGCGGTCTGGAGCGCTGACTCGCTGCGCGGACATATCGACAACGTCACGTTCCGCAATATCACTGCCACAGGTTCCCCGGCCACCGTCAGCCTGAAAGGCTACGGCCCTTCGAATCTCATCCGCGGGGTGGCCTTCGAGGGGGTAACGATCAATGGCGCGCCGCTCACCGAGGCCGAGGTTGCGCGCAACGAATATGTCGGCGAAATAACCGTGAAACCATGAGAAAGATCATTCTGCTGCTGGCCGTCTGTTGCCTGGCGCTGCAAGGTTGCCGTAACCGGGAACACTACGACGTGGTCGTCGTCGGGGCGACCCCGGGCGGCATCATGGCCGCCGTCTCCGCCGCCCGGGCCGGAAAAAGCGTCCTGCTGCTGGAGCGGAGCGCCCACATCGGCGGCCTGCCCGCCAACGGGCTCGGCGCCACCGACATCGACACCCGGGATGCGACCACGGGCCTGTTCCGGGAATTTACCGGGGGGATTCTGGCCCACTACACAGAAGCCTATGGCCCCGATTCCGACCAGGTGAGGGATTGCCGGGGAGGCTACTATTTCGAGCCCAAAGTCGCCGAAAAGGTCTTTACGCAAATGCTCGCCGCCCATTCCCCGATCGAGGTGCTCACCCGGCGGCAATTCGACTCCTCGCCCGACAACGTCACCCTGGACGGGGCCCGGATCGTATCCATCCGGGTCACCGACCGCGATACGGGCAAAGAAGAACAGTATTCGGCCGGGGTATTCATCGACGCCACCTACGAGGGCGACCTGGCCGCGGCGGCGGGCGTTCCCTACCGGGTGGGCCGCGAGGCCGCCTCGGAGTACGGCGAGATCGGGGCGGGCGGTATTTACAAATTCTGGGACGGCCCCGAGATCGACTCGCTGTGCACCCGGGAGGGCGACTCGGCCATCCAGGCCTACAATTTCCGCCTGAGCCTGACCCGCGACCCGCAACTGAAGATCGACTTCCGCCGGCCGGACGACTACGACCGCAGCGAATATGTTTCGCTGATCGACGACCTTCTCCAGGGCCGCAGGCAGGATGTGGGCCCGATGAAAGAGGGCATCGCCGTGATCGTCAACAGCGTATCGATCCCCAACGGGAAAGTGGACGCGAACAACCAGCACTCGGCCCTGCTGTCGACCGACCTGCCCGAAGAGAATTACCGCTGGCCCGAAGCGGATTGGGCGTGGCGCGACCGTTTTGCCGACCGGCTGCGCTCCTACACGCTCGGGCTGCTCTGGTTCGCGGCCAACGACCCGGCATTGCCCGAGGCGTTCCGCGAACAGGTGGGGCAATGGGGATTCGCGCGCGACGAGTATGAGGACAACGATCATTTCCCCCGCCAGGTCTACGTCCGTGAAGGACGCCGGATCACCGGGCTGCATACCTTTACCGCCAACGACGCCCTGCCTGCGCCCGGGAGCGAACGGCCGCCTGTCCACCCCTCGAGCATCACCGCCGGGCACTACTCGCTCGACTCGCACGCCACACGCAAGCGCGAGCAGGGCAAACCCGTACTCGAAGGATTCCTGAGCTACAAGACCAAACCCTATACGGTGCCCTACGGGGTGATCGTCCCGCGCGTGACGGAAAACCTGCTGTGCCCCGTGCCTGTTTCAGGGACCCACATCGGGTTCTCCACCCTGAGGATGGAGCCGTGCTGGATGGCCCTGGGGCAGGCGGCGGGCATCGCTGCCGGCCTCATGCTCGAAAGCGGCCTGCCCGCACGGGAATTGCCTGTGGAGCGGATCCAGCAGGCCCTGCTCGACGGGGGGGCGACGTTGATCTATTTCGAAGACGTGAAAGCCGCCGATCCCGATTTCGGGATGGTGCAGGTCATGGGCCTGAAAGGCTACCTGCCCGGATTCCGGGCAAGGCTCGACGAAACGGCCGACGCGCAGACGCTCGCCGGATGGAAAGCCCTCTCGGGGGTGGAAACGACAGCCGTTGCCGAAGCGACGACCCGGCGCGAGGCGCTCCGGGAGTTTTATCACAATTTAAAATAGAGAAACGATGCAAAAAGGGATGGTTAGATTTATTCTGTTGGCAGCCTGCTGCCTGCTCTCTCAGATATGGGCCGGCTGCGACTGCCGGACGCAGGAGCCGGGAAATTCGCAGTATGTCAATCCGCTGATCGGGACCGATGGCCTGGGGCACACCTATCCCGGGGCGACCGTTCCCTTCGGGATGGTGCAGTTGAGCCCCGAGACCGGCAATTTCAAGTGGGATTACACGGCCGGGTACCAATATGCCGACAGCCTCATTTTAGGCTTCGCCCACACCCACCTGAGCGGCACGGGGGTGAGCGACCTGGGCGACCTGCTCTTCTTCCCTTTCCGGGGAGAAAAGGAGCGTTATGCGAGCGGCTTCGACAAATCGACCGAGCAGGCCTCGGCGGGATATTACTCGGTCGTGTTGGCCGACGACGGCATCCGGGCCGAGATGACGGCGACGGAAAAGGTGGGCGTGCACCGCTACACCTTTGAGAAGGGGGGCCCGGTGTCGCTGCTGGTCGACGCCCAGACCGGACTGGTCAATAACCCGACCGAATGGGCCAACCACGTCCTGGAAGGGGACATCCAGATC
Organism: Rikenellaceae bacterium; assembly: GCA_031549495.1. Classification (GTDB taxonomy): domain Bacteria; phylum Bacteroidota; class Bacteroidia; order Bacteroidales; family Rikenellaceae; genus JAVBOW01. The sequence continues at coordinate 115,636 of JAVBPS010000007.1, forward strand.
GAAGGCGGCAACACGCTCAGCGGCTACATCCAAACCCGCAAATGGGTCACCAAACGCACCTTTTTCACCGTCGAATTCGACCGGCCCATCACCGGCAGCCGTTACATCGACGGGGAGAACAACCGCCGGTTGGTGCTCGATTTCGACATGCCCGACGGCGGGCAACTCGGCGCCCGTGTGGCCCTCTCGACCGTAAGTGTCGAGGGAGCGAAGAAAAATGCGCGCCAGGCGGCGGGCATGGGGTTCGACCAGGTACGGGCGCGGGCGGTCAAGCGGTGGGACGACTGCCTGGCGACCGTGGAGATCGAAGGCACGCGCGAGCAGAAAGAGAATTTCTACACGAGCCTCTACCACCTGCTGATCCAGCCCAACGAGATTGCCGACCTGGGCGGCGAGTACCGCGGTGCGGACGACAAGGTCGGAAAATCCCCCATCGGGGCCTACTATTCGACCCTTTCGCTGTGGGACACGTTCCGGGCGGCCCATCCCTTATACACGATCCTTTACCCGGAACTGGACGCCGCTGTGGTCAACTCGATGCTCCTGCATTTCGAGGCCGTGAACACGCTTCCCGTCTGGACACTCATGGGCCGCGAGAACTTCTGTATGGTAGGCAACCATGCCGTGCCGGTGATCGTCGACGCCTGGTGCAAAGGACTCCCGGGCATCGACCCCGAACGGGCCTACCGGGCCGTCAAGGGCACCCTGACGGGCAACGGCAACCCCAAGTGCGAATGGGGACAGTATGACGAGCATGGCTACTTTCCCTCGGATATGACCCGTGTGGAAGCCGTTTCGCGCACGCTCGAATGCGGCTTCGACGACTGGTGCGCCGCGCAGATGGCCCGCGGGTTGGGCCACACGGACGATTATGAATTTTTCTCGAAACGCGCGGGTTTCTATAAAAACCTTTTCGATCCCTCGACGGGCCTGATGCGCGGCCGCAACTCGGACGGTGGTTGGGTCTCGCCGTTCGATCCGCTGATCATATCGCATGCAGCCACCTCGGGCGGCGATTACACCGAGGGCAACGCCTGGCAGTATTCATTCCACGTGCTGCACGACGTGCCGGGCCTGGTCGAACTGATGGGTGGTCGCGAACGGTTCATCGCCAAACTCGACACGCTCTTCACGATGGAACCGACGGTCCACGGCGAAGGTGCGGTGGTCGATGTGACGGGCCTCGTCGGCCAATACGCCCACGGTAACGAACCGAGCCACCACGTGGCCTACCTCTACGCCATGGCAGGCGCCCCCTGGAAAACCCAGGAACTGATCCCCGAGATCCTCTCGGGCCAGTACGCCAACACGCCCGACGGGTTGATCGGTAACGACGACTGCGGGCAGATGAGCGCCTGGTACATCTTCAGTTCGCTGGGCTTCTACCCGGTCAATCCGGCCGACGGAAAATACATCTTCGGCGTACCGGCCTATAAGGAGGCCCGGCTGCGGGTCGGCGATCGGACCCTTACGATCGAAGCCCCGGGCCTCTCGCCCGAAAACCGCTACGTCCACTCGGTCACCCTCAACGGCACGCCGCTCACGGAAGGATTCATCACCCACCGGCAGATCATGGACGGAGGGCGGCTGACCTTCGTGATGGGACCGGATAAAGAACCTGCGTAACATGAAAACGAGAATCATTGCCCTGGCCGCACTGGCCTGCATCCTGGCCCGGCCGGCAGCCGCCTACGTCGACCTGCCCGGGGCGATCACGCACAACATGGTGCTCCAGCAAAAAAGCGCCGCCGGCCTGTGGGGCGAGGCGGCCCCGGGCAGCATGGTGACGATCACGCCCTCGTGGAACGGCAAACCGTACACCGTTCCCGCCGACCGCGAAGGCCGGTGGAGCGTCCGCATCGAAACCCCGGCCGCCGGGGGGCCCTACACCATTAAGTTCGACGACGGCGAGGCGCGCACCCTGCGCAACGTCATGGTCGGCGAGGTATGGCTCTGCTCGGGACAGTCCAATATGGAAATGCCGATGGCGGGCTGGGGAAAAGTGAACGATTACCAGCAGGAGGTGCAGGATGCCGACCAACCGATGATCCGCATCCTGAAGGTCAAAAAGGCGATCAGCGGCCGTCCCCAGTGCGATTTCGTCTCCGCCTCGGGGGGCTGGCAGGAGTGCTCGTCCTCGACAGTGGCGGACAATTTTTCGGCGGCCGCCTATTTCTTCGCCCGCAACCTGCGCGAGGCGTTCCCCGAAGTCGCCATCGGGTTGGTCGACGCTACTTGGGGAGGCACGATCGTCGAGTCGTGGAGCAGTCCCGAAGCGATGGCCCGGGTGCCCGATCTGGCCGATACGCTGCGCCGTTACGCCGCCCTGCCGCCCGATGCGCCGCTGAAAGACCCCAATAAGCCCTCGCTGCTGTTCAACGCCATGATCCATCCGCTGCTGGCGATGGCTTTTCGGGGCGTGATCTGGTATCAGGGGGAGAGCAACAACCGCCGCGCATGGCAATACCGCACGCTTTTCCCGGCGATGATCGAGGATTGGCGGGCGCAGTTCGCCCATCCCGGCATGCCGTTCCTTTACGTGCAGTTGGCCAATTATATGGCGGTGGCAGACCAGCCGGGAGAATCTTCCTGGGCTGAACTCAGGGAAGCGCAGGCGATGGCCCTGCGGCTGCCCGCCACGGGCATGGCGGTGGCCATCGACATCGGCGACGCCAACGACATCCACCCCAAGAACAAGCAGGAGGTCGGCCGCAGGCTGGCGCTGCTCGCCCTGGCGAAAGTCTACCATAAGGATGTCATCTGCCAGGGCCCCGTCTACAAGGGCTGTAGGGTGGAGGGTAAAAAGGTCGTGCTTTCCTTCGACACGAAGCTGGAAGCGCGGGACGGCGGTGAATTAAAAGGCTTCGCCGTGGTCGGCAGCGACCGGGTCTTCCATTGGGCCGAAGCGCAAATCCGGGGGGATAAGATCACGGTTTTTTCAAGTAAAGTGCCCGATCCGGTGGCGGTGCGCTACGGCTGGGCCAACAATCCCGTGTGCAACCTGGTCAATGAAGCGGGCCTGCCGGCCTCGCCTTTCCGCACGGACGACTGGCCCGGCATAACGGTGAATGCAAAATAATTAAATATGATGCGTATACTCCTTTTCCCTTTTCTGCTGCTGATGTTCGCCTGCGGAGGTGAGCGGGCGGGCAACCTGCAATACGTCGATCCCACGATCGGCGGCGTGGGACACCTGCTCGAACCCACCCGCCCGATCGCGCACCTGCCCAACAGCATGGTGCGGGTCTATCCTGTGCGCAAGGACCATCTGGACGATCAGATCGATTATTTCCCGCTGAGCGTCCACTCGCACCGCACGGGCAACATTTTCTATGTCATGCCCGCCGCACCGGGGGCACAGGCGGGCTCTAAGCCCGTTCCCCAGGCCTATGACCTGGAACAGACGGCACCGCACTATTACACCGCCGTGCTCGAAGCCTCGCAGGTGCAGATCGAATTCACCCCCGGGGAGCGGAGCGGCTATTTCCGCTTCACCTCGCCCGAAGGGGGGATCGTCCTGCATGCGGGGATCCTCAACGAGGGTAGCCTCGCGCTTACGGATGACCGCACCCTGACCGGCACCGAAGAATTCCGGGGCATGAGGGCCTATGTCTACGCCGAACTGAGCGAACCGGTGACGGGCGCCGCTGCGGAGAACTCCCGCGACCTGCTGCTCTCCACCCCGGCGGGCAGCCTCGAAGTGCGTTACGGGCTCTCCTACATCAGCGTCGAACAAGCCCGCGGGAACCTGCAGCAGGAGATCCCCGCCTGGGGCTTCGAACAGGTGAAGAAACATGCGGCGAACGTATGGGAGGAAAAACTGGGCCAAATCGCCGTCGAAGGCGGCACCGAGGCGCAGCGGAGGGTTTTCTACACGGCCCTCTACCGCACTTACGAGCGGATGGTGGACATCGGCGAGTACGGCCGCTATTACAGTGGCTACGACCACCGGGTGCATGACGATCCGCGGCCGTTTTACGTCGATAATTGGATATGGGACTCCTACCTGGCCCATGAGCCGCTGCACATGATCCTCGACCCGGCCCGGGAAGCGGACAAGATCGCCTCTTATGTAAGAATGTACGAGCAGTCGGGCTGGCTGCCCTCCTTCGCGCTGGTCTTCGGCGACGATCCGCGCATGACGGGTAATCACGCGGCCGCCTGGATTTGCGACGCGTGGCACAAGGGCATCCGCGATTTCGACGCCCGGGCGGCCTACGAGGCGATGTGCAAAAACTCGACCCAGGCCACCCTGCTGCCCTGGCGCAACGGCCCGCGCACCGTGCTCGACGATTTCTACGCCGACCACGGCTATTTCCCCGCCCTGCGACCCGGAGAAGAGGAAACCGTTCCCGAGGTCGAATCCTTCGAAAAACGGCAGTCGGTCGCCGTCACCCTCGCTCAGAGCTACGATGACTGGTGCATCGCCCGCATGGCCGCGGCCCTGGGGCACGGCAAAGACGAGCAATTCTTCCTCGCCCGCTCGCAGAACTACAGGAACGTATTCCGCACTGAAAAAGGGTTCGTGTGGCCCCGCGATGCGAAGGGCGAATGGATCGAGCCTTTCGACCCGAGGATCTCCGGCGGACTCGGGGGGCGGCAATATTTCACTGAAAACAATGCCTATACCTACGACTGGGACGTCAAGCACGACCTCTATTCGCTCTTTGAACTGATGGGGGGAGCGGCGAAAGCCGAGGAGAAACTCGACCGTCTTTTCCGCGAGGAGCTGGCGGGAAGCAAATACAACTATTTCGCCCTTTTCCCCGATGCCACGGGCCTGGTCGGCCAGTTCGTGATGGGCAACGAGCCGGGTTTCCATATCCCCTACCTGTACAATTACCTGGGCGCCCCGTGGAAAACCCAGAAGCGGATCCGCAGCCTGCTCGAGAGCTGGTTCATGGACAACGTGTTCGGCATTCCGGGCGATGACGACGGCGGCGGGATGAGCGCTTTCGCGCTCTTCTCGATGATGGGTTTCTATCCCGTCACCCCGGGTCAGCCGGTTTATGCCATCGGCTCGCCCGTCTTCGAAAAGGTGACGGTACGTCTTCCGAACGGGCGCAGTTTCACCGTAAAAGCCGACGGCAATTCCCCGCAGAGCCGGTACATCCGCTCGGCGACCTTCAACGGCAAGCCGTGGGACAAGGCCTGGTTTACCCACGAAGAACTTCTGGCGGGGGGAACACTCTGCCTGACGATGGACGAAACACCGAATAAAGCATGGGGCAGCTGCGAGCTTCCTCCTGCCGCGATAACCGAAATCACAAAACTTTAAAAACCTACGAACGATGAAAAGAACGATCCTGACCCTCCTGTTTTGCGCCGGAATCCTCACGGCCTCGGCCCAGATATTTAAAGAGACGATGGGTACGGTTTCCGCACCCACGAAAGTCACAGACCACCACGCAGCCAAAGGCTTTGACAACAGCGATAAGCTGACCTTCAGCGGCAGCGCCGAAGTGCAGAACACCGGCGGCGCCACCCCGAGCAACACCTACACCACCCCCTGGGGCCCGGCCTCAGCCGGCACCACCGTCCGTTTCGGCGACGTTCCCGGAACCGACATGGTCATCAGCGGGATCAATACCTCGCAGATCTCTTCGCCCGCACTGGCTTTCGCCATCCTTAAAGGGGTGCAGAAATCCAACGGCACCGATCTGGCGGTCGAATACAGCCTCGACCGCAAAAAATGGCGCCCCATCGCTTTCGAACCCCTGCCCACGGGCGAAGGCACGGCCCTGAAATGGACTTTCCGTGTTGCGGTTGATCCGCTGCCCCAGGCGGCTGACCTTTCGATCCGCCTGCGCCAGACCGGCGCGGCCTGCGTGTTCCGCATCGACGACTTAGGTATCGTTTCCAAGCCCGAGTAACGCATGCTGAACCACAAGATTCTCATCGCCGCGTTCGCCCTGCTGGCGGCCTTCACCCCGGCAGGCGCCAAAAGCGTTGATACGCTCCGCTTCCACAAAACCGACTTCACGGCGGCCAACGACCTGTTCGTCGCCCCGGGCCAGCTCGGCCGTCCGCTTTCGGTGGCCGGCAAATCCTACTCCGACGGCCTGGCCTCGCCCGAAGGGCTGGTGGTGCTCGACCTGGGCGGGCGGGGCGACCGCTTCGCAGGCTGGGTCGGGATGGATGACAACGTTCCCAAAGGATGCGTGCGTTTCGTGGTGATGGGTGACCGGAAGGAACTCTTTCGTACCGGCTTGCTGCGTAAAGGCATGCAGCCCATCGCGTTCGATCTGGACATCAGCCGTTACAAGAAACTCTACCTGATCGTCGAGAACGACGGCGACGGGATACACACGGCCCATGCCGACTGGATCGACACCTACCTCACCTACCGCGGCGCACCGCCCACCATAGAGCCCAAGAAGCCTTTCGTACCCTATATCCTGACGCCTCCCGTCGCCAAAGAGCCGAAGATCAACGGCCCGAAGGTCTACGGGGCGCGCCCCGGCAACCCGTTCCTTTTCCTGATCCCGGCCAGCGGCGAGCGTCCGATGCGTTTCGCAGCCGAAAACCTGCCCGAAGGGCTTTCGCTCGACCCTGCGACAGGGATCATAACGGGCTCTCTGGCCCATGCGGGGACGACGGTGGTGACGCTTCGGGCCGAAAACCGGCTCGGCCGGACGACCCGCGAGCTGAAGATCGTGGGCGGGGACAAGATCTCCCTCACACCCATCATGGGCTGGAACAGTTGGAACTGCTTCGGCGATGCGGTGACCGCCCGCCAGGTGCAGGGGGCGGCCGACGCCCTGGTGCGTTCGGGCCTCACGCAGCACGGATGGAGCTACATCAACATCGACGACGGATGGTCGGTCTTCCCCGACTCGACCGACCCGGTCGTGGGTGGTCAGGCGCGGGACGAGCGAGGCATGATCAACAGTAACAAGAAGTTCCCCGATATGCGCGCCCTGACGGACCACATCCACGCACTGGGCCTCAAGGCAGGCATCTACTCTTCGCCCGGCGAGACGACCTGCGCACGCTTCACCGCCTCCTTAGGCCACGAAGCGTTCGACGTGGCGCGTTGGGTTGAATGGGGTTTTGACTACCTTAAATACGACTGGTGCTCTTACTGGAAGATATACAACGACACGGTCGATATAGCCAAACTGAAAAAACCCTATGCCATCCTGGGTGATGCCCTGAGCAAAACGCGGCGCGACCTGCTATTCAGCCTGTGCCAGTACGGGATGGGTAACGTCGAGGCATGGGGCCAGGAAGTGGGTGGCTCCAGTTGGCGCATCTCTCGCGACGTGCACGACACATGGACCAGTATGTCGGGCATCGGTTTCGCCCAGGCGGGCCGGGAGAAATACGCCGGGCCGGGCCACTGGAACGACGTCGACATGCTGGTCATCGGCCAGGTCGGATGGGGCCCGAAACTGCGCCCCACACGGCTGAGCGCCGATGAAATGTACACCCACGTCTCGTTGTGGTCACTGCTGGCCACTCCATTGCTCATCGGATGCGACCTGGAGAATATGGACGATTTCACCCTCAGCCTGCTGACCAACGACGAGGTGATCGCCATCAACCAGGATCCGCTCGGGCGGCAAGCCTCGCGACTTGTGGTCGATGGCAAATTGGAGGTCTGGGCCAAGGAAATGGAAGACGGCTCGATGGCCGTCGGCCTGTTCAACCGGGGGATCTTTCCCGAAAAAATGACGCTGGACTGGCAACGGTTAGGCCTGTCGGGCGAGCAGACAGTGCGCGATGTCTGGCGGCAACAGGATCTCGGAGTGTACAAAAAATCATTTACGACCGACTTGCCCGCGCATGGGGTCCGGTTGATCGTGGTCCGGGGCAGGTGACACAGTCTGCAGACGAAAGCAGATAAACTCCCGGGAATGTGATATGCCCATCTTTTATGTTTCTTCGTTTAGCCTCGCCCTGAAAACAGGGCGGGGTTTCTTTTTTTTGCGAAAAGAAACAGCGACTGCCGGGTTGTGTACAGATTGTGTGCAAATGGAAAAGAGAGAGGGTCATGAGCATCGTCATAACCCTCTGATTTTCTTAGTGACACCATCAGGACTCAAACCTGAAACCTTCTGATCCGTAGTCAGATGCTCTATTCAATTAAGCTATGGTGCCGTTTTGTGGGTGCAAATATAAGGATTTTTGACTTCCTGCCAAAACTTTTTGCAATTATTATGGAGGGAAAGTTGCAGCGCAGGGTAAAAACTCCGGAAAGGGGCGGGGACGGTCACTTCTTCACCCGGCCGGGATTGCGTTGCAGGAAGGTTTCCCAGCTTTCGCCGGAGGAACTTTTTTTCCGTGTGGGCGCGGCGGCGGGGACGGGTGAGCAACTGATGAAATGGTGGCAGACGGCGACGGCCATGCCGTCCGTGGCATCCAGGCGGCGCACGTCGTACTCGATGCGCAACATGCTGCGCAGCAGAGCGGCCACCTGCTGCTTCGAGGCGCTGCCGATGCCGGTGATGGACTGTTTGATGCGGCGCGGGGCGTATTCGAACACGGGGAGCCCGCGCGAGAGGGCCGCAGCCATCGCCACGCCCTGGGCCCGGCCCAGCTTGAGCATACTCTGCACGTTCTCGCCGAAGAACGGCGATTCCAACGCCACCTCGTCCGGACGGTACTGGTCGATCAGCGCGCCGACCTGCTCGAACAGGCGGGCCAGTTTGGCGTAATGGTCCGGGCATTTGTGCATCTCGATGTCGCCCAGGCAGATGGAGCGCATCTGGTTGCCGTTGATCTCGATGAAGCCGTACCCGGCGCGGTTGGTGCCGGGGTCGATGCCCATAATTATTTTGCGGGATTCCCCCATATACTACCGTTCGTCGGCATCCAGCGCCGCTTTCAGCCGGGCGATCTCTTTTTCCAGTTTGGACACCTTCATGCTCAGGTCGGGCAGGTTGCGGTAGACGGCGAAGGAGCGGTGGAACTGGCGGCCGGGCATCGAGGGGTAACCCATGTGGATCTCGTCGTCGCCGATGTTGTTCGACACGCCGGACTTGGAGCCCAGCTGTACGCGGTCGCCGAGCGTGATGTGACCGACGATGCCCACCTGGCCGCCCATCATGGCGTGGCTGCCTATTTTCGTCGAGCCGGCGATGCCCACCTGGGCGGCCAGCACCGAGTCCTCGCCGACCACCACGTTGTGGGCGATCTGGATCAGGTTGTCCAGCTTCACGCCCTGCTTGATGAGCGTGGAGCCCATCGTGGCGCGGTCGACGCAGGTGTTGGCGCCGATCTCCACGCCGTCCTCGATCACCACGTTGCCGATCTGCGGGATCTTGTCGTAGCCGCCCGCGGCATTGGGGGCGAAGCCGAAGCCGTCGGCGCCGATCACGCTGCCGGAGTGGATGGTCACGTCGTTGCCCAGCACACACTCCTCGTAGATCACCACGCCGGGCATCAGCAGGGCGCGATCGCCCACCTTCACGTTATCGCCGATGTAGACGCCCGGATAAATGCGGCAGTTCTTGCCGATCTTCGCGCCGGGGCAGATCACGGCGAACTGGCCCACGTAGCAACCTTCGCCCAATGATGCCTTTTCGTCGATCGACGCCTGGGGGCTGATACCCGTTTTGCGCGGTTTGTTGGCCACGTACAGCTCCAGCAGCTTGGCGAAAGCGCCGTAGGCGTCCGCCACCTTGATCAGCGTCGCTTTGACGCGCGAGGAAGGAACGAAATCCTTACTCACAATGGCTGCCGTGGCGTTCGTGGTATAGATGAACGGCTCGTATTTCATGTTCGACAGGAAGCACAGGGCGCCCTGCTCCGCCTCCTCGATTTTGGCTATCGTCCAGACTTTCGCGTTCTTGTCGCCGACCACGTCCCCGCCGAGGAAACCAGCGATCATTTCTACGGTAAATTCCATATGCTTACAGGTAATCTTTGATTTCGATATTGCCGGGCATCAGTTCCCGGGGGTCGTGCCCGAAGGAGCACAGTTCGCGAATCACGCTCGACGAGACGGCCACATACTCCGGGGGGGTGAACAACAGCACGGTGGTGATCTCGGGATAGAGGCGCTGGTTGACCAGCATCACGCCGCGCTCGTATTCGTAATCGACCGTGTTGCGCATCCCGCGCAGGATGAAGCGGATGCCCTGTTCGCGGCAATGCTCGCCCGTCAGGTTGCCGTATGCGGTGACGCTGACGCGCGGTTCGTCGCGGAAAATGTCTTCGATCAGGCGTTTGCGGTTGGCGATGGTCAGCAGGCCGTGTTTTTCATTGTTGGCTCCCACGCCGACCACGATGCGGTCGAAGATGCGAAGTCCCTGCTCCACAATGACCTCGTGGCCGAGGGTGAAGGGGTCGAACGATCCGGGGAAAAGAGCTACGCGATCCATAATTGGTCTGGGTGCTGGGTTGGCTGCGCATATAGCGGGCCACCTTTTGCACATCCTTTCTATTTTTAATCCTCACGTACCGAAGTACGCTCCGGTATAAAAAATAGAAACGATGCACAAAATCTGACCCCCTCTCTGCACAGCGAAAGTTCGGTCGGTGGTTTTGCTAATACACGGGTTCACTTCCCGCGCCAACCTATTTCTAAACTGTTCCTGAATTATCGGACTAAGGTAAGGAAAAGGGTTGGAAGAACAGCAAAGAAAAAGCAAAAAGATATCGAGGTTATGTCTTTATGTGTTGTTTGTCATTCTGAATGAAGTGAAGAATCTCAGACAGCCATTTTGAGGTTCTTCACTTCGCTGCCGAATGACAGAACGCTATTGCTCTTTATAAAAGGATATACTCTTAAAATCCCGGCAGCCGAGGAAATACCGCAGCAGGATCGAACCGGGATAGATCCACCTCGCGCGAGTGGTGGCGGTGGCGCGGATCTGCTTGCGCAGCACGGCGAGGGCCGGACGGCGGGCATGGAAATCCATGTGGGCGCGGAAAACGACGCTGAATAATTTCGGGCGGCCCTGCAGCAGGAACACCGCGGCCGAAGCGCCGTCCAGCACCATGCGGATGAACAGGATGAACTCGCGGCTGCCCTGCGGGAGGTTTTTATAGAGCATCGCCAGGTTGTTGCGGTAATTCAGGTACAACTTGCGCGGGTTGTCGTTGGGCAGCGTGCCGCCGCCGAGGTGGTAGACCGTGCTGCGCGGCTCGACCCCCACGCGCCAGCCGTGCAGGTGCAGCCGCCAGCAGAGGTCGATCTCCTCCATGTGGGCGAAGAACGTCTCGTCGAAGCCGCCCATCTCGCGGAACGCTTCCGCGCGCACCATCATGCAGGCGCCCGAGGCCCAGAACACCTCGCGCGGGGTGTCGTACTGGCCGTTGTCCCGCTCTATGGAGCGCAGGATGCGCCCGCGGCAAAAGGGATAGCCCAGGAAGTCGATGAACCCGCCCGAAGCGCCCGCGTATTCGAAATGGTCGCGGTCGGTGTACGCAAGCAGTTTCGGCGCGACGGCGGCCAGCCTCGTGCCGGCTTCCATGGCCGCAATGAGCGGCGGAAACCAGTCCGGCGCGGGCTCCACATCGGAGTTCATCAATATATAAAAATCGGCGTCTATCTGCGCCAAAGCACGGTTATATCCCTCGGCATAGCCGTAATTATCGTCCAGCCGGATTATTTCGACCTGCGGGAATTCCCCTTCCAGCAACGCCAGCGACCCGTCCTGCGAACCGTTGTCGGCCACGACGATCCCCACCCCGGCGGGGGTGTTCGCAAGGACCGCGGGGAGGAATTTTTTCAAATGCTCCTCGCCGTTCCAGTTCAGTATGACGACCTTCGTTACGGACATATTTTTATTTTGTCACTCTTTTTCGGCTGAGGCCGACTCACTTTTTGGACTGACCCAAAAAGTGAGCAAAAAAGCCCGGCGCCCCGCTTTCGGCTGCCTTTGCTTTCTGCTCGTCATGTCGAGCGTTAGCCGAGACATCTCAAAAAGCCCGGCTATCTCTTATATTTCCGGCAGCGGGTCGACCGTCTCCCCCGGACCGGGGCCGTGTTTCCAGCGGCGGTGCGACCAGATCCAGTAGGGCGGGCCGCTAAGGATATCGCGTTGAAGCAGCGCGGCGTAACGCGCCGTGATCTGGTCCTCGGTCAGCGACTCGTGACCGTCGTAGATCCGTTCGAAGCGGCCTTCGTAGTGCGCCTTTTTTATCTTGGTGATGTGCAGGAAGTAGACCGGCATCCCGAAGCGCAGGGCCAGGCGGGCGGGGCCCTCGTAGAAGGGCGTGGGCTGGTTCAGGAAATGGAACCACTTGTTGGTCACCCAGGGCGGTTTCTGGTCGGCGATCATGCCGACGGCGATGTTGCCCCGGCCGCCCTGGCGGTGGCGGACGATGGCTTTGATCAGTTGCGCGCTCGGGACGACCTGCATGCCGAAACGGGTGCGCACGCGGCGGTAATAGTCGTCGAAAACCTTGTCGCTGAGCGGCCGGTAGGTGCCTATGACCTGCGCCGGGCAGAGCAGTTGGTAGGCGAAAAAGTATTCCCACGTGCCGTAGTGCGTCATGGCGGCGATCCAATCCTTGCCTGCCACTTCGGCCTCGTGCTCTTCCAGCCCGGTAATATGGATGCGGCGCAGCATCTCCTTGCGCGAGATGGAAGCCATGCTGATCGTATCGACGAAAAGCTCCGCGAGATGGCGGTAGTACTCTTTTTTCGTATACCGCAGCGTGGCGGCGTCCATCCCGGGGAACGAGTTGCGCAGGTTCTGCTGCACCACCGCCTTGCGGTAATGCACCACGCGGTAAAGAACAAAATAGATAAGCCCATGCAGCGGCCCGTAGAGCAGCCACGCGGGCAGCCAGCCCACGACTTTGCACGCCCCGAACAACAGGTTACTGTTTAATCTTTGCCAAAAATTCATGCTTCCCGGCGTGTTACGGCCACGGCTTCGGTGAATTCGTCATATACGCCCGGTGCGGCGGCGATGATGCTGCGCCCGAAGACGTAGTCGCTGCCCCCGTTGTACTGGGTCACCACGCCCCCGGCCCGCTGCACGATCAGCGCCCCTCCGCAGACATCCCACGGCGAGAGGTTCACCTGCGCGAAGGCGTCGAAACGCCCGCAGGCCACGTAGACCATATCCGCGGCGGCCGAACCGAGGCGGCGCAGGCCGTTGCTGTTGCGATGGAAATATTCGATCTGGCGCTGGAAATCGGCGATCTCCGTGTCGGTCGAGTAGGAAAACCCGATCGCCACGAGCGAGTTGGCCAATTTGTCGGTATCCGAAACCGTGATCGCCTCGCCGTTCAGGTAGGCCTCGGAGCCCTGCCAGGCGTAAAACATTTCTTGCAGCGTGATCTCATAGACCACCCCCACGACCACCTCCGCGCCGCACATCAGGCCGATGCTCACGCAGTAGGGCGGCAGGCCGTGGATGAAATTCGTCGTCCCGTCCAGGGGGTCGATCACCCATTTGTATTCTTCCGCACCGCACCCGGCCGTCCCCTCCTCGGTGATGAAACCCGCGCCGGGCAACAGCTCCGTGAGCGCCTCGACGATCATCCGCTCGGCCGTCTTGTCGACGTACGAGACCAGGTTCTGGCTCCCTTTGAACTCCACTTTATCGAATGAGAAACCGCGGCGCTGCTCGGCGATGTAAACTCCGGCCTTGCGCGCGATCTCGCATGTTTTCAGGCAAATCTCTTTATAATCGGTCATCAGTGTAAACGTTACTTCCTTTTTCGTCATGTCGAGCGCTAGTCGAGACATATCAGTCAGTAGGTGGGAGATGTCTCGGCTAGCGCTCGACATGACGAAAAAGACTTATACGTCATTATT
>JAVBPS010000038.1:0-5324 GCA_031549495.1 Rikenellaceae bacterium
GCGCGCTCCACCCCTTTTCCTGTTCGCGCGGTGGTAACTCCTTTATATTTTTTCAGTGTATGTCCCCTCGCCGCTACGCTCACTCGGGATGACGTGATTAAAGAGCGGTCAGAAAGTGTAGCTGAGTCCGATATTGCCCGAAGGGGTGATGCCGAAAGAGAGTTCAGGGACAGGTTTCAATCCCCCGTTATACATCTTCACCGATTTGCGGATCTTTTTATTTGCAAAGCCGCTCATGATCACACCTCCGATTATCACAACTCCGCCACCGATTATCATTCCCACATAAGCTTGCGTCATAGAGGAATCTATGCTGCCCTTGCTGACAGACGACGATCCGAGCAATCCAACGGTGCCAAAACCTGCCGCGAATCCCCCTATGCCGCCGAGAACTACGCCTCCCGCCCACAGGCCTTTCCCGGATCGAAGAACACGCAATGCATCCGGATCGGTGGCGATGATATTTTCAGCCTGTTTCAAGGTCAGGCGGATGCCGTTCAAGTAAATATCCCCTCGTTTGATCATCAGCTCCATGTTAGCGGGAACTGATTGGGCCTCCGGGGTCTCCTGCTGCTGGGCCATAGCGGCATAACCCATGGCGAGAAACGCGATAAGTAACCAGGTAAATTTTTTCGTCATATTCTATCGGGCCAAGGGTTAGTCTATTCTGTGTCAGCGCCGGTTTTCAGCCACCCAGCGGGTCAGTTCTACGAAATCCGCCACCGAGAGGGTTTCGGCGCGGCGGGAAAAGAAGGGGTGTTCCGCGCCGCCGAAATCGCCGAAGGCGGCGCGCAGGGCGTTGCGCAGCATCTTGCGGCGCTGGTTGAAGCCCGCCTTGACGACTTTTACGAACAGTTGCTCGTCGCAGTCGAGTCGCTGGACCCCGTTGCGGCGCAGGCGGACGACGGCGCTTTTGACTTTGGGCGGGGGGTTGAAGACGTTTTCGTTGACCGTGAAGAGGTATTCGATGTCGTACCACGCCTGCAGCAACACGCTCAGGATGCCGTACTCGCGGCTGCCGGGCGGCTCGGCGATGCGTACGGCGACCTCTTTCTGCACCATGCCGACCACTTCGGGGATGAGGTCGCGGTTGTCCAGCACTTTGAAAAAGATCTGCGAAGAGATGTTATAGGGGAAATTGCCGATGATGCGCAACCCGGACGGGTATGCGTCGGCAGGGAACATCGCCGCCAGGTCCATTTGCAGAAAATCGCCCTCCACCAGGCGCGGGGCGAAGGCCGGGTAGTGCGCGCGCAGGTAGGCCACGCTCTCCGCGTCGACCTCGGCGGCCCAGAGGGTCAGTTCGCCCTGCGCTTCCCGCTCCAGGAGGAATTGGGTCAGCACGCCCGTTCCCGGGCCCACTTCCAGCACGGCCGTGCGGTCCACGGCGGCGAGGCTCCCGGCGATCTTGCGGGCGATATTCAGGTCGGTCAGAAAATGCTGGCCGAGGTGTTTTTTAGCGCGTACTTCCATCAAACTTTATTGCTTTTTCTTGAATCCCACCCGCGAGAAATGGTGATTGAGGTTTACCGAGAACTCGCGGTCCTGCTTCCAGGCCTGGTACCCTTCCGTGTCGGGCACAAAACCGTCGGGCAGCCAGAGCAGCGAGAAGAATTGATCCAGGATGAACTCGTTCAGGAAGCCCGAATCGACGATCTCGTTTACCTCGTCGATATAGCGCTGTATCGACGGATCGGAATCCTTCCCTTCGGCTTCCCGGGAGATCTCGGCAAAGGTTTTGAGCGCCGTTTCGTGCAGCGCCAGGTACATCCCCGGGAAACCGGAAGCGCGTTCCTGCGCGCTGACCTGCTTGAGCGCCCAATTTATTTTGCTTATCGATGCCCCCGTTACGCTCTTCATAAGAACGGGATGCATGATCAGTCCGTCGCCGAGTTTCATATCCACGTCATCGCCCGCGGGAGAGACGGCCGTCAGCGCGGGCGGAGGATACGCCTCCAATATCCGTTCGGTGAGTTGCGTCAGTCCGTCCAGTTCCAGCAGGCTGGTGGTGATCCGCAATTTATAGTACCAGCCGCCGCACTCGAAGAGCACGACCTCGGAAAGGTTACCGTCCTGGGTGGTGAAAACGCCCCGCATCCCGTTGCAAATATAGTTCTCGTTCGAGGAACGTATAAGCGCGCAATCGAGGTCTACCGCCTTCCCGACGTTGACCGCGGCCCGGGCGACATCCAGGAAATTGCGGTGCAGGCGATCCTCCATAGGCGCTTCTGCCGGATAGATATAGATGGAAACCAGCGTGCTCTTGCCACCCTCCTGCAACTTGTAATTCAGGCCTACGTCCTCTCTTTTTTTATCAAAGGCCGTGATCCGGGTCCGCTCGTATCCGTCGAATTGGGTCTTCGGGAAGGCCAGGCCGGTGGCTTTGTGGATGTAATCCCCTTTGGCCTTGATGGTTTTCGCCTGGCCGAAAGCCAGGGCGGGGAGCAATACAAGACAGATCAGGTAGAAAACTCGTTTCATAGGCGGAGAGTTTAATGCAGTCGGTTACGCTTTCCCGTTGCGGCGCAGGGCCATCCGGCCGATCGACTGCATCTCGGCGGCGAAATCCTGCGGGCCCACCTCGCGGATGCGGCGGATGCAGGCGTAGCGGTCGGTGTCGAACAGCAGGCCGATGATTTTGGCGGGGATGTTGTTGAATTTGCGGCACTCTTTCAGGTTCAGAAAGTCTGTGCAGTCGGCGCAGGAGGTGTAACCGCGCTCCAGGCAGCAGGTCCGGATGGCGCACCAGGTCGCTTTCTGATTGTCCCGGCAGCCGGGGCATGTGCCTTTTTTGTGGGAGCGGCAGGCGCCGCAATAAATCCCGCAGAATGCGAGGGGGCCGGGGGTCGGGTTAGTCATATACCGTCTAATTTTTCTTTTGTCATTCAGAGCGAAGCGAAGAATCTTGGTCGGAATGGGTCTGACCTGAACACAGCCCGACCAAGATTCTTCGCTTCGCTCTGAATGACAAGCAATAATGCTCTATGTGCGTAGCGGGCATGCAGCATCACCTACTGCCCCTGCTCACACATGAACTTAATACGCACCAGGCGGATTTCCTCTTCCGAGAAATCGCGGCCGAGTTCTTTCAACGCCTCGTCCAGCGAGTCGCTTTCGGCGTCCTCCTTAAAGTATAGGTATATCTCCTCGGCTTTGTCGTCGTCCATCGCTTCGGAGATGTAGTAGTTGATGTTCAGGCGCGTACCGGCGTTCACGATCGCTTCGATCTCGGAGAGCAACTCGTCGAATTCCAGGTCGCGGGCGCGGGCGATGTCTTCGAAATCCATCTTGCGGTCGATGCTCTGGATGATGAAGACCTTGTTGCCGGATTTGTTCACCACGCTCTTGACGATCATGTCCTGGGGGCGCATGATGTCCTTCTCTTCGACGTAGGCTTTGATCAGCTTGATAAAGGGCTCGCCGAATTTTTTCGCCTTGCCCTGCCCCACCCCGCTGATGTTGGCCATCTCGTCGGAGGTGATCGGATAATGGATCGACATATCTTCCAGGGAAGGGTCCTGGAAGATCACGAACGGCGGCAGGTCGTGCTGCTTGGCGACCTTCTTGCGCAGGTCCTTGAGCATCTGGAAAAGCTCCTCGTCCGCCGCGCCTCCCTTACCGGCGGGCATGGCGGCGGCTTCGTCCTCGGCCTGATCGTCGTAGTCGTGGTCCAGGGTGATCTGCACGGGCTGCGGCAGGGCGATGAATTGCTCGCCCTTCGGGTTGATGCCCAGCAGGCCGTAGTTTTCGATATTCTTGTCCACCAGGCCCATGATCAGCGCCTGGCGGATCACGGCGCCCCAGAAACGCTCGTTCTGCTCGTCGCCCGAGCCGAACCATTCGCTTTTGTGGTGGCCGTAGGATTTCACCAGGGCGTTGTTGCGGCCGATCAGGATGTTGACCAGGTAGTCCGCCTTGAATTTATCGCCGATGGCGCGCAGCACTTCCAGCGCCAGTTGCATCTGTTCGCGCACGTCCACCTTCGGCTTGGGATGCAGGCAGTTGTCGCACGAGCAGCAGTTCTCCTCCGGGAAATGCTCGCCGAAATAGTGCAGCAGCGTGCGGCGGCGGCAGATCGACGATTCGGCGTAGGAAACCGTCTCCAGCAGCAGCAGCTTGCCGATCTCCTGCTCGGCGATGGGCTTGCCCTGCATGAATTTTTCCAGCTTCTGGATATCCTTGTAGCTGTAGAAGGTGATGCACTTGCCCTCGCCGCCGTCGCGTCCGGCGCGGCCGGTCTCCTGGTAGTAGCCTTCCAGGCTCTTCGGGATGTCGTAGTGGATCACGTAGCGCACGTCGGGCTTGTCGATGCCCATGCCGAAGGCGATCGTCGCCACGATCACGTCCACGTCCTCCATCAGGAAGCGGTCCTGGTTCAGGGCGCGAGTGGTGGCATCCATCCCAGCGTGGTACGCCAGGGCCTTGATGTCGTTGGCGATCAGCAGTTCGGTCAGTTCCTCGACCTTTTTGCGCGAAAGGCAGTAGATGATGCCCGATTTGCCCTCGTTCTGCTTGATGTATTTGATGATCTCGCGGTTGGGGTCCTTCTTGGCGCGGATCTCGTAGTAGAGGTTGGGGCGGTTGAAGGAGGATTTGAAGACCGAGGCCTCCGCCATGCCGAGGTTTTTCTGGATGTCCATCTGCACTTTCGGGGTGGCCGTCGCCGTGAGGGCGATCAGCGGTGCGTGGCCGATGTCGTTGATGATCGGACGGATGCGGCGGTACTCGGGCCGAAAGTCGTGGCCCCACTCGGAGATGCAGTGCGCCTCGTCGATGGCGTAAAAAGCCACCTTGATCTTGCGCAGGAACGATATATTATCCTCTTTGGTAAGGGATTCCGGGGCAAAATACAAAAGTTTGGTCTTTCCGGCCAGCACGTCCTCGCGCACCTTGGTGATCGCGGCTTTATTGAGCGACGAATTCAGGAAATGGGCCACGCCGTCCTGTTCGCTGAAGGTGCGCATGGCGTCCACCTGGTTCTTCATCAGGGCGATCAGCGGCGATATGATGATCGCCACCCCGTCCATGATCAGGGCGGGCAATTGGTAGCACAGGGATTTTCCGCCGCCGGTAGGCATCAGCACGAAGGTATCTTTGCCCGCCAGCACGTTTCGTATGACTGCTTCCTGGTTCCCTTTGAACGAGGAAAAGCCGAAATTCTCCCTCAGCCTCGCGTACAACGGGTCCTCTGTTTTATTACTCATAGATATGTGTTTCTCAGTTTGGTTGGGATTCGATTACCGAAGATATTCATTTTTTCCGATATTTGCCTAACTTTGTAGAAATATTTTTTTCAACATGAGATTATACACCGAAGAGCTGGT
>JAVBPS010000026.1:0-9617 GCA_031549495.1 Rikenellaceae bacterium
GATCGCCGCGCGCAACAACAAGGCGGCCATCGACAAGCAGGATTTCCTGGCGGCCATCGACCGCATCGTGGGCGGCCTGGAGCGCAAGAACACGATCATGACCCCCGAGGAGAAGCGCGCCATCGCCTTCCACGAGGCGGGCCACGCCACGGTAAGCTGGCTGCTGGAACACGCCCACCCGCTGATCAAGGTGACCATCATCCCGCGCGGCAAGGCGCTGGGAGCGGCCTGGTACCTGCCCGAGGAGCGGCAGATCACCACCCGCGAGCAACTGATGGACGAACTGGCCGCCACGCTCGGCGGACGCGCCTCGGAGGAGATGACCTTCGGCCGCATCTCGACCGGCGCCCTTTCCGACCTGGAAAAGGCCACCAAGCAGGCCTACGCCATGGTCGCCTACTTCGGCATGAGCGACAAGGTGGGCAACATGAGCTACTACGATTCGACGGGCCAGAATGAAATGGCCCTCACCAAGCCGTACAGCGAGATGACCGCCCAGCAGATCGACACCGAGGCCCGCGCCATCATCGACGAGGCGTACGTACGCGCCAAGGAGACCCTGGCGACCCACCGCGAAGGCCTGCAAAAACTGGCCGAGTTGCTGCTGGAAAAAGAGGTGATCTTCTCGGAAAACCTGGAGGAGATCTTCGGTAAACGCAAGAAAGACCTCGACAAAGCCATCACGGCCCAGGCCGTGAAGGTCGAGGAGCCCTTAGGCGAGCAGCCCGAAGAAGAAGCCGCTCCGGCCGAGGAGGCCCCGGCAACGGAAAAACCCGTCCGCAAACCACGCAAAAAAGCGGAGGATAAAAAAGAAGAATAACGTTCCCCGTCATGTCGAGCGTTAGTCGAGACATCTCAAACAGACTGTCTTGGATGTCTCGACTAACGCTCGACATGACGAAAAAAACGAAGGTCGCATAAATAATAAATGGCTAACCTGTTCAACCAATCTTTCCTGGTGCGCACCCTGAGCGCCGTGGTCTTCGTGGCCGTAGTCGCCGGGGCGGTGCTTTTTTCGCCGTGGACGTTCGGGGCGCTGATGGCCGTGGTGGGCGCGGGATGCCTTTGGGAATTTTACCGCCTGGCCGGATTGTCGGGCGCAAGTCCCCAGAAATGGTTGGGTACCGTCGTGGGCGCAGGGTTTATCGCCGCCATCGGCATGGGTTACACGGTGGGCCTGGCCGCGCCGTTCCTTTCCGCGGTGGCTTTTCTGCCCGGACTGTTCGCCGTTTTCATCGTAGAATTGTACCGCAAGCAGGCCAACCCGCTGCTCAACGTGGCCGCCACGCTCGGCGGGATCGTCTACGTGGCCATGCCGCTGGTGCTCTTCATCGCCATGGCCTTCCTGGTCGGCGGGGACGGCTTCAGCCCATGGATCGCCATGAGCTACCTGATCATCGTCTGGGCCAACGACACGGGCGCGTACCTGGTCGGCGTGGCCTTCGGACGCCACCGGCTGATGGAACGCATTTCACCCAAGAAATCGTGGGAAGGCTTTTTCGGTGGGATCGTGTTTTCGGTCCTCGTGGCCTTCTTCGCCGCCAAAATGATGGATTTCGATCCGCAGTCCTGTTACCGCTGGGCGGGCCTGGGCCTTGTCATAGCGATCTCGGGCGTCTTCGGCGACCTGGTCGAATCGATGTTTAAACGCGCCGTGGACGTCAAAGATTCCGGCTCGATCATGCCCGGCCACGGCGGCTGGCTGGATCGTTTCGACGCGCTGCTGATCTCCGTGCCGTTCGCATTCACCTATTACCTTATCTTCGTCCTATGAAAATCAACCGGGAGGGATACCGTATCATTCTGATCACCTTCCTGCTGATGGCGGCCATCGCCACGGCGGGACTCCTCTGGCTGCCCCTGTGGGCGGCCGTGCCGCTGGCCGTGGCGTCGCTGGGCATGCTGCTTTTCGTCTGCTACTTTTTCCGCGACCCCGAACGGG
Organism: Rikenellaceae bacterium; assembly: GCA_031549495.1. Taxonomy (GTDB): domain Bacteria; phylum Bacteroidota; class Bacteroidia; order Bacteroidales; family Rikenellaceae; genus JAVBOW01. Next base: position 1,943 of record JAVBPS010000026.1, read on the forward strand.
AACAACTCACGGACCCCGATGTGGTCTACGCCCCCGCCGACGGCGAGGTGGTCGTGTCGGAAGTGGTCACCGAGAACGAGTTCCTGAACGAAAAACGGATCCAGGTATCGGTCTTCATGTCGATCTGGAACGTGCACATCAACTGGTTCCCCGTGGGGGGCAAGGTGCTCTATTTCCGCCACCACCACGGCAAATACCTGGTCGCCTGGCACCCCAAGAGCTCCGAGCAGAACGAGCGCACCACGACGGTCGTGGACACCGGCCGGCACAAGATCCTGTTCCGCCAGATCGCCGGCTACGTCGCCCGCCGAATCGTTTCCTATGCGAAGGAAGGGGCGGATGTGCCGCAGAACTCGCGGTGCGGCTTCATCAAATTCGGCTCGCGCATCGACCTTTTCCTGCCGTTGGACAGCGAAATGCTGGTGATGATCGGCGATAAAGTAAAGGGGTCACAGACCCCGATCGCGCGGCTGAAATAGTGCTGCTGCACGCATTGCACATCATATTTTGCACATCCTCGGACTTTTTAATCCTCACGTACTTTAGTACGCTCCGGTTAAAAACCCCGACGATGCACAAAATCTGACGCACACTGCGCACAGCAACTAAGGCAGCAAATTACGCTGATTGATTATGCAAAACATCCCGAAATACATCCTCTGGACCCTCGCCGCCGCGGTGGGGATATTCCTGGTATGGTATTTCAGCAACATCGTGGCCTACATCCTGATCGCCGCCGTGCTGGGCATCGTCGGCAAGCCTTTGGTGGGCCTGCTGCGGCGCGTGAAGATCCGCCAGCGGCACCTGCCCCACTGGCTGGCCGCGGCGATCGCCCTGCTGACGATCTGGGCGGGCCTGCTGCTCTTTTTCATTATCTTCATCCCGCTGTTGTTCAGCAAGGTGACCGAATTTTCATCGTTCGACCTGCAATACATGGTCGACGTTTTCCGCCAGCCGATCACCTGGCTGCAAAATTTGCTTGAGCACACCTTCTCGATCCAGCAGAGCGATTTCTCACTGGCCGACTCCCTGAAACGCCACCTGGATACCTTCCTGAACATCGGCGCGCTGAACAACCTGGTCACCTCGGCCGTGTCGACGATCGGCAATGTGGTGGTGGCGCTCTTCTCGGTCTCGTTCATCACGTTCTTCTTCCTGAAGGAGGACCAGCTGTTCGTCGACATGCTCGTGGCCATCTTCCCGGCCCGCTACGAAGCGAATATCAAGCACGCCGTTTCATCCGTGACCAGCCTGCTGATCCGCTATTTCACGGGCATGCTGGTCGAATCGCTGATCATCACCATCCTGGTCGCCGGGGTGCTGATGATCCTGGGAATGAGCGTCTCGGACGCCTTCTTCATGGGATTCCTGATGGGTCTGCTCAATGTGATCCCCTACATCGGGCCGCTGATCGGCGCCTCGCTCTGCATCATCATCGGCATGCTGGACCCGATCGCGGGATTCACCTCCTGGCAGATGGTGCTGGCGATCGGAGGGACGGTGCTGGCGGTCAAAGGGTGCGACGACTTCGTCCTGCAACCCGTGCTCTACTCGAACAGCGTGAAGGCCCACCCGCTCGAAATATTCCTGGTCATCCTGATCGCGGGCAGCGTGGCCGGCGTGTTGGGCATGCTGCTGGCGATCCCCTCCTACAACGTGGTGCGGGTCGTGGCCAAAGAGTTTTTTAATAAGTCCCGCCTGGTCCAGAAACTCACGGACAAGATCTGAAGATCTCCTTCAAACGGCCGTTCGGCACCTCACTCTTCCCTGTCCGGATTGCTCCGCAATGCCTGTTTACGGCTCTGCTCGATCTCCTTTTGCGAGAACTTATTGGAGGCGTTGAATTCGACCGCCATCTTCGCGTCCGTCGCCTTCATCCAGGCCAGCAGGTCGTCCAGCAACTCATCGCGCTTGGCCTTGTCCACATTGGCCAGGTCGCGCGTTTCGGAAACATCTTCCCGCTCGTTGTACAACTCGACGGCCCGGTTCGTGCCGATGTCGGCGCGGCCGCCCTTGAGCACCCACTCCTCATGGAACAGGATCAGCTTCCAATCCCCTTTGCGGATCATCGTGGCGGGGCGCTGCCGGAAGACCGTGTCGCGCGTGCCGGGGCAGGGCCGGTCCAGGTAACCCGGGAAATGCCAGAAAATCGCTTCGCGGTTCAGTCCCGTAGCCTTACCGGTTACGATCGGCAACAACGATTCGCCGTCGAGGATCTTCTCCGCGGGCAGTTTCGCCCCGGCGATCTCGACGAAAGTGGGGTAGTAGTCGACATTGATCACCGGCACGTCGGACGAGCCCTTCGCCCCGCCGGGATAGTGGATAAAGGTCGGCACGCGGATGCCCCCTTCATAAAAACACCCTTTGAACCCGCGCAGCGGGGCCTGCGAAGTGGCGGGAACCCCGCCGTTGTCGGAGGTGAAGACGATCACCGTGTTCTTGTCCAATCCCAGTTGGCGGAGCTTGCCGACCACCTCGCGGATCGCGTCGTCCATGTGTTTGATCATGGCGGCGTAAACCACCTGGTTATGCTGTTTTCCGGGCGTTTTACGGCTGAAATAGTCGATGTATTCCTGTTGGGCGCGCCACTCCGAATGCACGGCATGGAAAGCCATGTAGAGCATGAAAGGCTTGCCCTCTTTCGCGCTCCGTTCGATCACGTCGATCGCCTGGGCGGTCTCCTCGAAGATGGCTTTGGGATCGTTGGTGGTTTTCCACTCCTGATTGGTCTGGGGAATCTTAAAATAATCGATCATAAACCCGCGGGCGTCGGGCGTGTACCCCTCCTCGGTGTCGCCGAGGTGCCATTTGCCGACGATGGCGGTGTTGTAACCCGCGCCTTTCAGGGCGTCCGCCATGGTGTAGATCCGCCGGGGCAGCGTGTCGGTGTTGGGCACGGCGCGCAGCAGCATCTGCTCCTTCGGACCGCGCGTGGTGTTGAACACGGCGTAGACACCCGTACGGGGCGAGTAAGCCCCCGAAATGAGGCACGCCCGGCTGGGGGCGCTGTTCGCCCCGCCCGAATAGGAGTTATTGAACACCATCGAGTTACGCGCGAGCGAGTCGATGGTCGGGGTTTCGTAGAAATCGCTTCCCGTGAAGCCGGTATCCTTGTAGCCCATATCGTCCACGAAGAACACCAGGATATTCTTGCGGGAATCTTTCGCCTCGTGCCGGGAGGTTTTCGGGCCTTTCTGCGCGGCGATCAGCGCCACGGCGCCGAGTCCGGCCAGGGGCGCGATGAAGATCTTCGGGTTCATCTTCGGGTTCGGGTTTTAACGTTCTTTGCAGATACAAAGGAATGCATTTAGCGGGAGAAATCCCATGGGCCGGCGCAACGAAACGGAGGGATATTTTGTGACGGCGTGTAATATTGTTGTGATTATATCCATGTATTTGGCTTTATGGCCGCCGCGACCCTATAAAGACGAAAACCTGTTTATGGTTTTTTGTCATTCTGAGCGAAGCGAAGAATCTTGGTCGGGCTGTGTTCAGTAAAACACTTCCGACCAAGATTCTTCGCTTCGCTCAGAATGACAAACAAAATATTCACCGAGTGCCGGGCGGCACCGCTTCGCTCAGAATGACAAACTAATACATCTATTCGAATTCTACGATATACGGCATTCTCGCCTGCACCCCTTGCTGTTTGAGTATCCCTTGCAGGTGGTTGTAATGGATGAACGCGTCGCCCAGTTCGTTGCGCATTTTCAGCACGCGCGCCTCGCTCAGGGCATTCATGATGATCGTAAACGGATCGTCCGTCTCCACCGACTCGCTGACCGAGAAATCCGAAGCCACCCCGGCGCGGTCGGCAGCCAGCTCGATCGCCTGGCGCAGTCCGCCGAAGTCGTCGATCAGACCGATGCGGCGGGCATCCACACCCGACCACACGCGACCCTGGCCGATGGCGTCGACCTGCTCGAAGGTCATATTCCGTCCGGCGGCCACGTGGTTCACGAAGGTGGCGTAGACCTTTTCGACGTGCGACTGGATGGTGGCGCGTTCCGGGTCGGTCATCTTGCGGAAGGGCGACATCAGATCGGCCGAGGGGTTGGTCTTAACCCCGTCGACGGTGATCCCCAGCTTATCCTTGAGCCCCTTTTCGAGGTTCATCATCAGGCCGAACACACCGATCGAGCCGGTCAGCGTAAGGCGGTCGGCGAGCACTACGTCGGCCGGGCACGAGATATAATACCCTCCCGAAGCGGCCATGCCGCCCATCGACACGACCAGCGGTTTTTCCTTGCGCAGCATCTCCATCTCGCGCCACATCACCTCCGAGGCCAGGGCGCTGCCGCCGGGCGAGTTGACGCGCAGCACGACGGCCTTCACGTTATCGTCCCCACGGGCGTCGGCCAGTTTTTCGGCCACGGTCGCACCGCCAACGCTGCCTTTCGAGCTTTTGCCGTCGACGATCTCGCCGTCGGCATAGATCACTTTCACCTTGTTTTTAGAGTAGCTGCCGCCGATGGCGGTATTGGCGCTGATATAATCCGCAAGCGAAATTTTGTTGATATCCTCGTCCGGATCGTTATCCATCAGTTCGTTCAGGATCCCCTTCACCTGATCCTCGTAAACCAGGCCGGTGACCAGGCCTGCCGCGAGGGCTTTTTCGGAGAGGAAGGCATCCAACGAAGAGGCGGTCGCGTTCAGCCTCAGCGAGTCGATCCCGCGCGAGGCGGCCACGTCGCCCAACACCACACCCCAGAACGAGTCGGCCAGGGTTTGCATTTGCAGGCGGTTTTCGGGACTCATCTTCTCGTTGATCAAGGGCTCGACGGCGGCTTTGAAGCTGCCGTGGCGGATCACCGCCGGTTCGATGCCCAGCTTGTCCAACAGGCCTTTATAGAACATCACGCTGGCCGACATGCCGCGCCAGTCGATCAGCCCCTCGGGGTTCAGGTAGACCGAGTCGGCCACCGAGCAGAGGTAATATTGGCCTTGGGAATAGCTGTCGGCGTAGCTGACGATGAATTTGCCGGAATCCTTGAATTGGACCAGCGCCTCGCGCAGCTCTTCCAGGTTGGCCGAGTTGATGTTGCCCGCGGTGGGGGCCAGGTAGATCCCCTCGATGCGGTTGTCGACCGTGGCGTTCTCGATGGCGGAGATCACCTGCAGGATGGTGTTGCTGCCCTTGTTGCGCATGTTGGCGAAGTCGAAATACTCGAACGGCGTGGCCGGGGGAGCGTCGGTGATCGCCCCTTCAAGGGTGATCTCCAGCACCGATCCGCTGGTCACCACCGCCTTGTGGGTCGAACCGAGCGACCCGAGCGAGGCGATCATTCCCACAAAGAACAGGAAACTGAGCAGCCCCAGGACGATATTGGCCACCACGAAGGCGAGCAGCGCCGCCCAGAACATCTTAAAGAAATTGTTCATATTGTTTGTTTTTGGTTTACCTCTTTGCTTATAACGCGTTTGCGCGTTGCTGTAAAAATAAGTAATTTTGCGGTGCCGCCCGGCACTCGGGTATCTTTACTTTGTCCGGACAAATTTACAAAAATTATGGATTACAACGATATTATCTCCCTCTTATCGGGGATTATCCATCCCGAAACGAAAGAAAACCTCGTCGCCGCAGGCATGGTCCGTTCCGCCGAGGTCAAAGGCGACGACGTGCGGATCGTCATCGCGCTCAAGCGTGTGCGCGACCCCTTCACCGCCGCCCTCAAACGCGAGATCCTGCGTCTGACCGCCGAACGTTTCCCGCAGGCCGTCGTGACGGTCTTTTTCGAGGAGCCCGCCCCGAAGCCCCGTCCCGCGCCGTCCGACCATCCGGCCGGGCGTCCCGAAGGGGTGGGCTGCGTGATCGCCGTAGCCTCGGGCAAGGGCGGTGTGGGTAAATCCACCGTCACCGCGGGCATGGCCGTCACCCTCTCCCGCATGGGCTACCGCGTAGGCATCCTCGACGCCGATATCTACGGGCCCTCGCAGGCCGCCCTGTTCAGCGTGGCCGATTACGCCCCGCCGGTCGCAAAACGCGGCGAGACCGATATGATGCTTCCCGCCGAGTCCCAGGGGATCAAGATTATGTCGATCGCCTTTTTCATCGACCCCTCGGACGCCCTGGTCTGGCGCGGCCCCATGGCCACCAGCGCCCTTAAACAACTCATCCACCAGACCCTCTGGGGTGAGCTCGACTACCTGCTGATCGACCTGCCCCCCGGCACAGGCGACGTCCACCTGACCGTGTTGCAAGAGATCAAGGTCTCCGGCGCCGTCATCGTCACCACCCCCCAGCCCATAGCCCTCTCGGACGTGGTCCGCGGCATAGCCATGCTGCGCGCAGAAAAAATAGGCGTGCCCGTCCTCGGCATCATCGAGAACATGGCCTGGTTCACCCCCGCCGAACTCCCGCAGAACCGCTACTACATCTTCGGCAAAGAGGGTGCCGCAAAGCTCGCGAAGAAGGAAAACCTCCCTCTGCTCGGCCAGATTCCGCTCGTTTTACCCCAAAACGAAGCCTTCTCAGGAGGCCTCGTCCACACTGTTGATAACCCGCAGGTAACGGAAAGCTATACCAATATCATTCAGCAGGTTATAAAAAGGCTGAAATGTTAAGAACATTGTCGAACACCCGGAGATAACTTTTCAGAAGATTCAAAGAACAGGTATTGCTATTGAAAGAAACGAAACGGTATAAAAAGATCCCGGGAAACACCAAAGGAAAACGACGAAATCCGACCACAAGAAATCAACAGGAAAAAAGCGAACAATTGTTCAAAAACGAGTGTTGACAAAAAGAATTAACAATTGTTCATAATCGCCGCTTTTTACAAAAAGCGGCACCAAAAACTTTTGTGGAAACTGCGTTTCCAATGATGCACCACGTTAATAACTTGTTAAAAAAACAATTTACTAACACAACTAACAGGTATTATTATTACTCTTTAAAGAGTATTTAAATATAAAGGAATTAAAAAAATAAAAGAAATGGCTGTTGACATCTCAAAGGGATTCGTGGACGAAAAGATAGATCCATCCCTCGACCTGGTAAAAGAAATAAATCAACTCAAAAAGGAGAAGGACGCCATCATCCTCGCCCACTACTACACCCGCCCCGAAGTCCAGGCCCTCGCCGATTTCGTCGGCGACTCCCTCGCCCTCGCCCAGCAGGCCGCCAAAACCCCCGCCCGGACCATCCTCTGCGCCGGAGTCCACTTCATGGCCGAAACCGCCAAAATCCTCGCCCCCGAAAAAACCGTCCTCATCCCTGACTTGGGCGCCGGATGCTCCCTGGCCGAATCATGCCCCCCCGAAGCCTTCGAAAAATTCACAGAAGCCCACCCCAACCACAAAGTCATCACCTACGTCAACACCTCCGCGGCAATCAAAGCCCTGACCGACATCTGCTGCACCTCCTCCAACGCCCTCCGGGTAGTCGAATCATTCCCCGAAGACCAACCCCTGATCTTCGCTCCCGACCGCAACCTCGGCAGCTACATAAAGAAAGTAACCGGCCGCCAAAACATCCTCCTCTGGGAAGGCGCATGCCACGTCCACGAAGAATTCTCCCTCGAAGCCATCATAAACCTAAAGAAACAATACCCCCAGGCCAAACTCTTAGCCCACCCCGAGTGCAAAGCCCCCATCCTCCTATTAGCCGACTTCATAGGAAGCACCGCCGCCCTCCGCAAATACGCCCAAACCGACCCAACAAAACAATACATAA
>JAVBPS010000093.1:0-8976 GCA_031549495.1 Rikenellaceae bacterium
TCCGCTTATTCATATAAGCAAGATCCCCCGTCGCTACGCTCGCTCGGGATGACGTTTATTTGATGCTATCAGAATAATTTGCCCTGGTGTGCAACGGGGTCTTCTTTTTTCGCGGAGGCGGGTTCTTCGACGGATTCCGCTGTCGCCCCGCCAAGCATCTTTTCAAAATCGGATTCCGAGATGATCTTTACGCCCAGATCATTGGCCTTGGCGAGTTTCGCGGGGCCCATATTTTCGCCGGCCAGCAGGTAGTCGGTCTTGGCCGATACGGAGGCGATGTTGCGGCCGCCGTTGCGTTCGATCAGCTCTTTGAGCTCGTCGCGGCTGTGGCGCGAAAACGTACCGGATATTACAAAACCCTGACCGCCGAGTATATCCGACGCGGGTTCGGCGTCGGTCGTCTCGGCCGACACGAACTGCAATCCCGCGGCGCGCAGGCGTTCGACGATGCGGCGGTTCTCGGCGTCGGCGAAATAGGCGGTGATGCTCGCGGCGATCTTCGTGCCCACCTCGTCCGCCTCGGCCAGTTGCGCCGGGTCGGCGGCCATGACAGCCTCTAAATTGCCGAAATGGGCGGCGATGTATTTGGCGGTGGTTTCGCCTACGAAACGGATGCCGAGGGCGAAGAACAAGCGCGCGAAAGGCACCGCAGCCGAGGCGCGGATACCCTCGATGATATTGGCGGCCGATTTGGCCCCCAGGCGCGGCAGATCGGAGAGCTGCTCGGCGCGCAGGTCGTACAGGTCGGCGATGTCGCTGACCAGGCCCGCCTTGTAGAGCAACATGACCGTCTCGTCGCCCAGCCCCTCGATGTCCATCGCGCGGCGCGAGGCGAAGTGGATGATGCGGCCCACGATCTGCGGCGGGCAATGGTTCGCGTTAGGGCAGTAGTGTTTCGCCTCGCCCTCGATGCGCACCAGCGGGGTGCCGCACTCGGGGCAGACCTCGGCGTATTGCAGGGGCTTGCTCTCCGCGGGACGGGCAGAGAGGTCGACGCCGGTCACTTTCGGGATGATCTCCCCACCCTTTTCCACGTAGACCATATCGTTCAGCCGGATATCCAGCAGGGCGATCTGGTCGGCGTTGTGCAGCGAGGCGCGCTTGACGGTCGTCCCAGCCAACTGCACGGGCGCGAGGTTGGCCACGGGCGTGATCGCCCCCGTGCGCCCCACCTGGAAGTCGACCGACAGCAGGCGCGTGAGGGCCTGTTCGGCCTTGAATTTATAGGCTACGGCCCAGCGGGGGGCCTTGGCGGTCGAGCCCAGCAGTTCCCAGAGGGCCATATCATTGATCTTCACCACCACGCCGTCCGTGTCGTAGGGGAGCTTTTCGCGCAGCACGTGGATCTCGTCGATATAGGCCAGCACCCCCTTGATACCGCTGCACAGGCGCATGTGCTCCGAAACCTTGAAACCCCATTTGCGGGCCTGCTCCAGCGCCTCCCAATGGGTTTTGAAGGGGAGGTTGCGCCCCATCACATAATACATATAGCTATCCAGGCCGCGGGGGGCGACCACGGCGGAACTCTGTTGCTTGAGCGTCCCGGCGGCGGCGTTGCGCGGGTTGGCGAAGAGCGCTTCCCCGGCCGCCTCGCGCTCGGCGTTCAGGCGGCGGAAGGAGGCGTGGGGCATGAAAATTTCCCCGCGCATCTCGAAATGTTCCGGGAAATCTTTACCTTGCAACACCAACGGGATCGTGCGGATCGTGCGCACGTTGGCCGTCACGTCGTCGCCCCGCTGGCCGTCGCCGCGCGTTACGGCCGAGGCCAGGCGGCCCTGCTCGTAGCCCAGGCTGATGGCCGTGCCGTCGAATTTCAGTTCGCACACGTACTGCAGCTCGCGGCCCACCTCGCGTTCGGCGCGATTGAAAAACTCTTCCAACTCTTCCGTCGAGTAGGTGTTCGACAGGGAAAGCATCGGGTAACGGTGCGCCACGCTGCGGAATTCGCCCGTCAGGTCGCTCCCTACGCGCTGAGTGGGCGAGTTGGCGTCGAAGTCCTCCGGGTGGGCGGCTTCCAACTCCTGCAACTCGCGCAGCATGGCGTCGAACTGCCGGTCGGTGATAACCGGTGAATTCTCAACGTAGTAAAGGTGATTGTGGCGATTCAGCTCGCGGCGTAACTCTTCGATCCGGGGGTTCATAAAACGTTTTTTGCCCTGTAAAGTTATCGTTTTTATCCAAATAGCGCATCAACAAAATAACATCCAACAAAAAAAATACCGCGTAGATATTTGTTTCACTAAATTTTATGTATACTTGCAAAAATTTTAGAGGCCGAGAGATTATTTATGGGAACCGAAACCAACGTAAAGAAAAGAATAGTAGTCAGCTACCACAACCTGCCGGTCGAACTCCAGGAAGAGCTCAAACGGCAGTACCCCCATGGCTTTACCGACCACATGCTGCGCATCGACAAAGGCCCCGGCGATTTCTTCTATGCCGTGGTGCTTGAGACCGAAGAGGCGAAGTACCTGGTCAAGGTGGACGTGAAGATCGACGATAAGATCGAGGAGGAGGAAGACAAGGAGTACTACGACGAGGATATCAAAGGCGCGGACGAGATCATCGAAAACTCGGACGAGGGCGAGGAGGAGTAACCCGGCGTCGATCAGCCGCCCGAGGGGAAAACCCGCCGAAGTGCGGTAAAACATTAAAATATAGCATCCCCGGCAGCCGGCCGGTCAAAAGGATGACAATTTGGTACGGAAAATGCTCCGTACCTTTTGTTTTATATAGCCACTATTCAATATTAATCTATCTATTATGAGCCGCACCAAAACCTATTCGAACGACCGGATCACCGTATGCTGGAATCCGGCGCGGTGCGCACACTCGACCGTGTGCCTGCGCCGTCTGCCGGGGGTGTTCAACCCGGCCCGCACGCCCTGGATCGACCTCTCGGCGGCCGACGCCGAAACGATCATGGAAACCATCGACCGCTGCCCTTCGGGGGCGCTCTCCTATATCGCCAGGCAATCCGCCGCAGAGAATAGCGGATTCAGCCAGATCGGCGTACCGACCACGGGAAGCCTGCGCGAGATTTCACATACGCATTAGATAATATCAGGCTTTACCATTCGGTGCAAGCGAATTAAGAGTTAAAAAACGTTCATTTTTGGCCGACGAGCACAGGGCCGGTATCGCCTGCGGGCGACCGTACTTTTTTGCTTGACCAAAAAAGTAGGCAAAAATGTCAAGGCGCCGCGCTCCCGGCTTACCCGCTTACGAGTTTTCGGGGAAGTCGGCCGGAACTGTTGGCTTCTGTCGTCGTTCGGCAAAGAACAAGCAAAAATACGCTTGTTCTCTGCGCTCTCTCCTAAGAAGGTTCCGCTGCGCACAGGCCACATCGCACGCCTCCGCGTCCCGCTCCGGCCTCCCGCTACAGTTTCCGGCCTTTATCCCCCGAAAACCCTGGCGGGTCCCACCCGACGAACGCAGTGAGCGCAGAAACCAAGCGTCTTTTTGCTTGGGTTATGCCGAACAAGGAGGAGGAAGCCGAACGTCTCTTTGTTCGGCAACAAAAAGCCTTCCGCTTAATGGCGCGGGGCCACCCCGCATTGGCGTCCGCTCCGGGCCATCGCGCATCCTCGCGCACTTTGGCTGCCGCTTATTCCACCGCATCCCCGCCTGCGGCTACCGTCGGCTTTCCGTCATGTCGAGCGGCAAGTCGAGACATCTCAAACAGAACGGCCGAGACCGTAGGGGCACCCCTCGTGGGTGCCCAAATAAAACCAACGCTTATTTTCAACCCTTGATTCGCATAAGCAACAGAAAACGGAATACCAGAATAGAGAAGGCCGGACTCGATGAGTCCGGCCTTCCCGTTAGATAGGTGCGACGAAAGCTTACTCTTCCGCAGAAACAGTAAACTTCACCACACCCTTTATCTCCTTGTAAAGTTTCACGGCGGCTTCGTATTCGCCTACCATCTTTACAGATTCTACACTGATCGCCTTGCGGTCGATTTCGATGCCGGCTTTTGCCAGCGCCTCGGAGAGGTCGGCGGCGGTGACCGATCCGAAGATACGGCCTTCCTCGGCCTTCACTTTCAGCACGGGAGCCACGGCGGCCAGCTTGGCGGCCATCGCTTCGGCCTGGGCCACGAGTTTGGCTTCCTTGTGGGCGCGCTGCCGCAGGTTCTCGGCGAGCACCTTGCGGGCGGAGGCGGTAGCCGTGCGGGCATACCCCTGGGGAATCAGGAAGTTATTCGCGTAACCGGGCGCTACCTCGACGATATCGTCGGCATAACCCAGTTTCTCTACGTCTTTTATCAGGATTACTTGCATGATCTGTTTCGTTTAGCTGGATTATTTCATCAGGTCGGTCACGTACGGCAGGATGGCCAGGTGGCGGGCGCGTTTCACGGCCTGGGCCACTTTCTTCTGGAACTTCTGCGAAGTACCCGTCAGGCGGCGGGGAAGCAGTTTCCCCTGCTCGTTCAGGAATTTCTTCAGGAACTCGCCGTCCTTGTAATCCACGTATTTGATACCGGATTTTTTGAAGCGGCAGTATTTTTTCTTGCGAACCTCGACGGTGACGGGGTTCAGGTAACGGATCTCGGATTGATTGTTGGCTGCCATGGCTTAGTCCTCCTTCTTATTAAGTTTGGTGCGGCGTTTCTCGGCGTATTCCGTAGCGTATTTGTCCTGCTTGAAGGTCAAAAAGCGGATCACGCGCTCGTCGCGGCGGTACTGGAGTTCGAGCGGCTCGATGATGTTGCCTTCGCCCGTGAACTCGATGAAGAAATAAAATCCGGTGGTCTTTTTCTGAATAGGATAGGCCAGCTTGCGCAGTCCCCAATCCTCTTCGTTAACGATCTGACCGCCGTTTTCGGTGATAACACCGCGGAATTTGCCCAGGAGCTCCTGCACCTGCTGCTCCGAAAGGACCGGAGTGGCAATGAAAACGGTTTCGTAATTGTTCATAATTCTTTTTAGGTTTAACGAAAAGTGGGGCAAAGATAGAAAAAATTTCCGCAAACAACAAAACACTTTTTAAAACATTTCTGTGCAGGATAGGCCTTTTTATCTGTTTTTCGGGGCAAAATGATCTTATGTGGGTGGTAAAAGGCACTTTTTTATTACTTTTGACAAACAAAGTGAAAGCTGCGGAGTACCTTTAGGGGCTTGTTTGTCATCCTGAGCGCAAGCGAAGGATCTCAAAAAGGCTGTCTGAGATCCTTCGCTTGCGCTCAGGATGACAAACCAAGGAGTAATCTTACTTAACTATATGGGCAAAAACGATAAATGCCGCCAGGCTGTGGAGCGTTTCGGGGATTTCGGGCGCCTGGTCGGTAACACCCCGATGGTGGCGATCCGCTACCAACTCGACGGCGTGGAATCGGTCGTCTATGCCAAATGCGAAAATTATAACCTCACGGGCAGCATCAAGGACCGCATGGCCCTCGGTGTGCTGTGCGAGGCGTACGGCAGCGGGCGGTTGCATCCCGGCGACCATATCGTCGAGGTGACCAGCGGCAACACGGGCATCGCCATCGCCGCGCTGGGCCGCGCGCTGGGCCATCCGGTGAGCATCATCATGCCAGACTGGATGAGCAAGGAGCGCAAAGACATCATCACCAGCCTCGGGGCGAAGATCATTCCCGTCTCGCGCGAGCAGGGCGGGTTCGTCGGGGGGCTGAAAATTTCCGAACAGATGGCCGAGAAGGACGCTTCGGTCTTCCTCACGCGCCAATTCTCGAATCCGTCCAACCCGGCGGCGCACGAGGCGGGCACGGGGCCCGAGATTGCGATACAGTTACAGAAGTCCGGGCTGCGTCCCGACGCGTTCGTCGCGGGCGTGGGCACGGGCGGGACGGTGATGGGTGTGGGGCGCTACCTGCGGCGCATCTACCCGGGGGTGAAGGTCCATCCGCTGGAACCGGCCGAGAGCCCTACCCTGTCGACGGGCTACCGCGTGGGGGTGCACCGCATCCAGGGGTTGTCGGATGAGTTCATCCCGGATATCGTGCGGCTGGATGAATTGGACGAGGTGGTCGCGGTGCCGGATGGGGATGCGATCCTGATGGCGCAGAAACTCGCTTCGTCGCTGGGGCTGGCCGTAGGGATCTCCTCGGGGGCGAACCTGCTGGGGGCGATCCGGTTGCAGCAGCTTTACGGGGCGCAGGCCGTGGTGGCGACCGTTTTCGCGGATTGCAATAAGAAATACCTGAGTACCGATCTGATGCGCGAGGAGCCTGCGAAGGAGCACTTCATCTCCCCGCGGGTCGAATTGTTGGATTATACCGTTCTTGAAAAAGCGTACTGATGCAGATAAAGAATTTCGTTTTCAATCCTTTCGGGGAGAATACTTATGTCGTTTGGGATGACAGCGGCGAGTGCGTCGTGATCGACGCGGGGAGTTATTCGCGGCAGGAGCAGCAGCAGCTTTCCGCGTTCATCCGTGAGCGCGGGCTGAAGCCTGTGATGGCGGTCAATACCCACGGGCATGTGGACCATATCCTGGGCGTGGAGGCTTTCATGCAGGAATTCGGGGTGCCCTTTGCGCTGCACGGCGAGGATAATTTCCTGGTGGAGAACGCGCCTATGCACGGGGCGATCTACGGGTTCAATATCGCGCAGGTTCCGGCGGCGACGATCGACCTGGCGAAGGTGGACGAGGTGCGGTTCGGGCAGAGCGTGCTGCGGGTGATCCATACGCCGGGGCATACGCCCGGGCATGTTTGCCTTTGGGACGAGCAGGGGCGGCGGCTTTTTACGGGCGACACGCTTTTTCGCGAGAGCATCGGGCGCACGGATCTGCCAGGCGGGGATTACAGCTGGATCATGCGCAGCATTTTGGATAAGATATTGCCTCTGGGCGGCGATCAGGAGATCCTGCCGGGGCATGGGCCGGCGAGTTCGATCGGACATGAGTCGCTTTACAATCCGTTTATCACGGAGGTGATCGGCGGGGAGGTTTCGTTTTAAAAAGAAATTATGAATTATGGATTATGGATTATGAATGGCCTGCCGGAAGACGGGAAGGCGAAGATTATGATCCACTTTCATTCATAATTCATAATTCATAATTCATAATTATTCATGCGCATAGATATTCTTACAGTCGTGCCCGAGTTGATGGCTTCGCCGTTGAACGAGTCGATCCTGCGGCGGGCGCAACAGGCGGGGCTGGTCGAGATCGTGATCCATAACATCCGCGACTGGGCGGAGGGACGCCACCGGCCGGTGGACGATTATCCTTTCGGGGGTGAGGCCGGAATGGTGATGAAGCCCGAACCGGTGTTCAAATGCATCGAGCAGCTGCGCTCCGAGCGCACGTATGACGAGATCATCTATACCTCGCCGGACGGGATCCGCTATAACCAGAAGGAGGCCAACCGGCTCTCGCTGCTGGGCAACATCATTATCCTTTGCGGCCATTACAAGGGGCTCGACTACCGCATCCGCGAACATCTGATCACGCGCGAGATATCCATCGGCGATTATGTCCTGACCGGGGGCGAATTGGCTGCGGCGGTGATCGCCGACAGCGTGGTGCGGCTGCTGCCGGGGGCGATCGGCGACGAGGCTTCGGCGTTGACGGACTGCTTCCAGGATAACCTGCTGGCCCCGCCGGTCTACACCCGTCCGGCGGAGTTCAACGGCTGGCGCGTGCCCGAAGTGCTGCTCTCGGGCCATGCGGCCCAGATCGCCAAATGGCAGCAGCAGCAGGCCGAGGAACGCACGGAGCGCCTGCGGCCCGACCTGCTGGATTTGTAGATTTGTTTCGGTTCGTTACGCTCAGGACGATAAACGTTACAGGCAAAGGGATAAATCAAAATGGGTTTGCCTATCTTGCACTGTCGATTCCGACCGAAACCAAACCTGCTGAACAAAATGAAAAAACTTTTCCTTCTGCCCCTCGCCGCCCTGCTGTTCTCTTCGGGCGATGTGAGTAAAATGAAACTGTTCGACGACCGCTACCCGAAGGTGTTCGCCTTCCGCGCCGACAACGCGGGCCTGGACGACCTCGGGCTGTACACCCGCAATGCGCTGCTCGATATGCGCAAGATGACCGACGAGGAGATCGTCATCGACCCGCGGCAGCGCGAGGCCATCCGTAAATTCGTGGCCGCGCATCCCGATTTTCCTTACATGATCCATTACAACGGCGAGGCGATCCAGGCGCGTAACGTGCCGAAGACGCAGGAGTTGTATTTCCCGGGCCACTGGCTCTATACCGCGGGGGAGAACCTTTCGGAAGATCTGGCGGCCTCGTCCGTCGAGATCAGGGTCACCATGCCGGACCGGTTCAAAGAGAACGCTTACCTGGGACGGAATAACTTCCGTGACGGCACGCCCGCCCCGAAGTTCCTGTCGAGCGACATCGCGATCGTCCCGCGCAAGGCCAATGGAGAGCTCGACTGGTACAACGTCGAATATGTCCTGCTGCAAACCAACAAGAAGGGCGTACTGACCGTCAAACGGGGCATGTATGGTTCCACGGCGCGCGATTTCAAGAAGGGTGATTACATGGCGGCGATGGTCGGCGGCTTCTGGGGCGGCGACCTGCAATGGCAGTTCAACATGAGCTCCGTGTGCCCGCGCGATAAGGACGGGCGCAATGCGACCGACGTATTCCTGGCCGAGACGATCGCGCTGATGGATCGCCAGACGGGCCCGCTCAGGCATGTGGCCGGGATCGGCTGGGACGTGCACTACTGGTGGTGCCGCTACAAGGGCTCCGACTGCAACAACGACGGCCAGGCGGACGAAGGATGGATCGACGGGAAGAACACCTGGCTGGAAAGCGTGATGAAGTACGACCTGACCATTCGCGAGAAAATGGGGCCGGATTTCCTGATCACGGGCGACTCGTGGAACAATGCCAAGCAGCGCGGGGTGGATCTTTACAATGGGATGGAGAACGAAGGGTTCTGCATGCCCAACGATGCTTTCCGGGGGTTTTCAGCCACGATGAACATGTCGGGGTACTGGTATAAATTCACGACGAAATATCCGAAATTCAACTATA
>JAVBPS010000075.1:0-25951 GCA_031549495.1 Rikenellaceae bacterium
TCTCTTTTTCTTCATGTCCTGGGTATGTGTACACATCTAACCCGGGCGGGCTTAGTTGTCTCGAGGTCCGCTCGACATGACGGGAAAGAAGAGGTGATTCATGGTCGGCACGGGTTTACGGATTAATAATCCAGTCGTACCCCCGCTCTTCGAGTTCCAGGGCCAGCTCCGGCCCGCCCGAGCGAATGATCTGCCCTTTGTAGAGCACATGCACGAAATCCGGGGCGATGTAGTCTAATAATCTCTGGTAGTGCGTGATGACCACCGTGGCCGAATCCTCGCGCTTCAGACGCGTCACCCCGGTACCGACGACGCGAAGCGCGTCGATATCCAGCCCGCTGTCCGTCTCGTCCAGCAAGGCCAGCTTCGGCTCCAGCATCGCCATCTGGAAGATCTCATTCTTCTTCTTCTCCCCGCCAGAGAACCCTTCGTTCACCGCGCGCGAGGTCAGCTTGCTGTCCAACTCTACAATGGCAGCCCGCTCCCGCATCGTTTTCAAAAACTCCGCCGCACCCAAAGGCTCCAACCCCTGATGCTTGCGCCGTTCATTGACCGCAAATTTCATAAAATTCGCCATCGTCACCCCGGGAATCTCCACCGGATACTGGAACCCGAGGAAAATGCCCGCCCGTGCGCGCTGCTCGATATTCATTTCGAAAAGGTCGCCCCCGCAGTACTCCACCGTCCCGGCCGTGACCTCATATTTCTCGTTGCCCGCAATGACCGAAGCGAACGTGCTCTTGCCCGACCCGTTGGGCCCCATAATGGCATGCACCTCGCCCGCGCGCACCGTCAGGTCGATGCCGCGCAGGATCTCCTTGCCCGCCACCGAAGCGTGCAACCCTTTGACTTCAAGTATGATCTGTCTCTCCATAAAATTATGAATTATGAATTATGAATTAAGGAATGAGGGCTGCCGGCAGGCAATTCATAATCCATAATTCATAATTCATAATTCTCATCCCACGCTCCCTTCCAGACTCAGCGACAGCAATTTCTGCGCCTCGACCGCGAATTCCATCGGCAATTTATTGAGCACCTCGCGCGCATACCCGTTCACGATCAGCCCCACGGCGTCTTCGGTCGACATTCCCCGCTGGTTGCAGTAGAACAGTTGGTCGTCGTTGATCTTCGAGGTCGTCGCCTCATGCTCAACGACCGCGTCCGGATGCTCCACCTCCACATAAGGAAAGGTATGCGCCCCGCACCTCTCGCCGATCAGCAGCGAGTCGCACTGCGAATGATTGCGCGCCCCCGCCGCACGGCGTCCCACGCGCACCAGCCCGCGGTAACTGTTCTGGCTCACCCCGGCTGAAATCCCTTTCGACACGATCCGGCTGCGGGTATTGGCCCCTAAATGGATCATCTTCGTCCCGGTATCCGCCTGCTGATGGTTATTGGTAAGCGCCACCGAGTAGAATTCCCCCGAGGAATTATCCCCCGCGAGGATGCAGCTCGGGTATTTCCACGTGATCGCCGACCCGGTCTCGACCTGCGTCCACGACAGCCGGGCGTTGTCGCCCTTGCAGATCCCGCGCTTGGTCACGAAATTGTAAACCCCGCCGCGCCCCTGCTTATCGCCCGGGTACCAGTTCTGCACGGTCGAATATTTCACCTCCGCATCCTTCATCACCACGATCTCCACCACGGCGGCATGTAATTGGTTCTCATCCCGTTGCGGCGCCGTGCACCCTTCCAGGTAACTCACATAGGCCCCCTCGTCCGCCACGATGAGCGTCCGCTCGAACTGCCCCGTCCCCGCCGCATTGATACGGAAATAGGTGCTCAGCTCCATCGGGCAATGCACCCCCGGCGGAATATAACAGAACGACCCGTCCGAAAAGACCGCCGCGTTCAAAGCGGCAAAAAAGTTATCCGTATGCGGCACCACGCTCCCCAGGTATTTCTGGATCAGCTCCGGATGCTCCTGCACCGCCTCGCTCATCGAGCAAAAGATGATCCCTTTCTCGGCGAGCGTCTCCTTAAAGGTCGTCTTGACCGAAACGGAATCCATCACCGCGTCGACCGCCACCCCCGCCAGCGCCATCTGCTCCTCCAACGGAATCCCCAGCTTCTCGAAGGTCGCCTTCAACTCCGGGTCCACCTCATCCATACTCTCGTATTTGGGCGAAGTGCGCGGCGCGGCGTAATAAATAATCTCCTGGTAGTCGATCGGCGGAATATCGAGGTGCGCCCAAGAGGGCATGCGCATGGTCTGCCAATGCGCGAAGGCCTTCAGGCGGCGTTCCAGCATCCACGCCGGCTCCTGTTTCTTGGCCGAGATCAGCCGGACCACCTCTTCGTTCAACCCCTTGGGGATCACCTCCGTCTCCACGTCGGTAACGAACCCCCACTGGTATTCCTGCCCGGTGACCTGCCCGATTATTTGATCCGCATCCTGCTGTGCCATTGTCTTGTTACGCCTTTAAACCGTTTATCCCATCCCGCAGCATGTGGCCACGGGACGGGATATCCGGATTGCAATTTCCGTGCAATTTATTTTCGGAATATCCCGTTTCCTGCTGCTTGTCACTCTGAACGAAGTGAAGAATCTCAGACAGATGTTCTGAGATTCTTCACTTCGTTCAGAATGACAAAACAACAAAAGGGATAGCCCTGATCTATTGAGCCTCGGCCGGGGCGGCAGCCGGCGGCAGAGCGTCGAACATATCTTTGTACTGGTTGTACTTATCCATCATCCCCGGCTCATCCCTCAGGCGGAAAGTGAGGTTCTTGAGCAGCTCGATCGTGTTGGCGTCGCCTTTTTTGAGGTTGAGCGCCTTTTCGAGCGGAGCCACGGCTTTGACATACACCTTGTTCACCGTCGCCAGGGCGGTTTCGTACTCTTCCTTGGTCGAATAGACCTGCTTGGTGAATTCGCCGTTCAGTTTGTCGCCCTTCTTGATGTACAGCAGGCCGAGGTTGAAGGCGGTGTTGTAATCCTTGGGCAGCAGTTTGGCCGCTTTTTCGAACGTGGCGATAGCGCTGTCCACATCGCCCAGTTTGTCATACACCAGGCCCAGGCCGGAGAGCAGCGCCACGTTGTTGGGATCGTTGTCGATTGCCTTCTGCACCAGGGGCACGATCTCCTTCGGGTCGCCCTCGCCGGTGGTGTAGACGGTCAGCAGGCCCTCGACGATCTTCGTGTTGTTGGGCCATTTGGCCAATCCCTGCACCAGCACGTCCTTCGCTTTGTCCACCTCTTTGAGGCCATAATAGCAGTGGTAGAGATAGTAATAGGCGTCGCCTTCGTTCTCATAGCCGTATTTGAGGGCTTCGTTGAGGTACTTGGCGCCCAGTTCGAACTTCTGCGCCACGGTGTAGAGGAACCCGGCGTTGAAGATCCCCAGCGTGTCGACCACGTTGGCCGGGGCGGGCATCATGGCGTCGGCCGAACCGGCGAAAGCCTCGGCGGCCTTCGTGTACTCCTGCAGCGAGAAATAGTTGCTGGCGTACTCGCGGTAGAGGTTCGAGATCGCCTCCTGGCCTTTGGCCACTTTACCGGCGGTCGACGTACCCTTGTCGATCTCGTAGGCTTTCATGTAGGCTTCCAGCGCCTTGGGCAGGGCCTGGTCGTCGTACTGGGTCTTCGGGGTCCAGAACTGCACCTTGTAGGGCTCTTCCCCGGTCTTGGTTTCGTAGATGGTGATGTTGTTGTAGTTGACCACGCGGTAGCTCTTGTCGCCGATCTTTTTGGTCGTGGCCGAGCCTACTTTCTTGCCGAACATCATGTCCGCGGCTTTCTCGTCCATGTTCTGGTAAGCGCCTTTGGTCGGGGCGTCGGCTACCTCCTGATAGAGTTTGCCGCGGTCGAGCCACATGTTCGCTTTGGTGTTCTTTTTGGGATTGGCGGCATCGGCGTCCGACTTGGCCATCCGGGCTTTCAGGTCTTCCACGTCCACTTTCACACCTTGGGAGCGGGCGTAAGGCGCGCAGGCCAACAGGGCTGCAACTGCCAGAATTAAGGTACGTTTCATATTGGTTTTCCGTTTTAAATGATTTTCGTTACTACTCTATTCGGTCTGTTGCGTTTGCTGCTGTTCAGGTGCTTCGCCGCCTTCGACGATTACGCCTTCCGCGCCCTCGTGCATCTCTTCCTCCTCGTCCGCGCCCGGCACGGCGATCACCGAGGCGATCGTATCGCCGTTGCGCAGGTTGATGATCCTCACGCCCTGCGTGGCACGGCCCGCGACGCGGATGTCGGCCACCCCGGTGCGGATCGTCAGGCCGCTGCGGTTGATGATCATCAGGTCGAGGTTGTCCGTCACAGCCTGGATCGAGATCAGTTTCCCGGTCTTTTCCGTGACCTGGATCGTCTTCACGCCCTTGCCGCTGCGGTTGGTGATGCGGTACTCGTCGAGGTCCGTGCGCTTGCCGTAACCGTTCTCCGAGAGCACCAGGATGTCCTTGCCGCTGTCCGGCTCGACGCACACCATGCCCACCACAAGGTCTCCTTCATCAAGATTTATGCCTTTCACCCCGGCCCCCGTGCGGCCGATGGCCCTCACGGTGCCTTCATTGAAGCGGATGGCCTTCCCGCCGTGCGCGGCGAGCATCACCTCGGCACGGCCGCTGGTGAGCTGCGCGTCCAACAGTTCGTCGCCCTCCTTGATGGTGATGGCGTTCACCCCGTTCTGGCGCGGACGCGAGTAGGCTTCCAGCTTCGTCTTCTTCACGATCCCCTCGCGGGTACACATGATGATGAAGTTGTTGTTGATGTACTCCTCGTCGTCCAGGCGGCGCACGTTGATATAGGCGCGCACCTTGTCGTCCGGGGAGATCTGGATCACGTTCTGGATGGCGCGCCCTTTCGAAGTACGCGTCCCTTCGGGTATGTTGTAGACCTTCAGCCAGAAGCAGCGCCCCTTCTCCGTGAAGAAGAGCATCCATTGGTGCATCGTGGTCACATACATGTGCTCGATGAAATCCTCGTCCCTGGTCGCGCTGCCCTTCGCCCCGACCCCGCCGCGGTTCTGCTTGCGGTATTCGGTGAGCGGGGTGCGCTTGATGTAGCCCATGTGCGAGATGGTGATCACCATCTCCTCGTCGGCGTAGAAATCCTCGGGATTGAACTCCTCGGCGCTGAATACCACCTCCGTGCGGCGCTCGTCACCGTATTTCTCCTTCATTTCCAACAGCTCGTCCTTGACGATCTGCAGCTGCATGGTCGTATCGGCCAGCACGGCGTTGAAGTACTCGATCTGCTTGCGCAGCGCGTCGTACTCCGCCTGGATCTTGCCGCGCTCCAGACCGGTGAGCGCACGAAGGCGCATCTCCAGGATCGCCTGCGCCTGCACTTCGGACAGCGCGAAACGCTCCATCAACTGGGTCTTGGCCACATCGGTGGTCTCCGACCCGCGGATGATCTTGATGATCTCGTCGATGTGGTCGAGCGCAATGAGCAACCCTTCCAGGATATGCGCCCGTTTCTCGGCCGCCGCCAGGTCATATCGCGTACGGCGCACGATCACCTCATGGCGGTGGTCGACGAACACGCGGATCTGGTCCTTGAGGTTCATCAGCACGGGCCGCCCGTCCACCAGCGCGATGTTGTTCACCGCGAACGACGACTGCATGGCCGTGTATTTATAAAGCATATTGAGCACCACGCTCGCCACGGCGTCCGTCTTCAG
This sequence comes from Rikenellaceae bacterium, assembly GCA_031549495.1. Lineage (GTDB taxonomy): Bacteria > Bacteroidota > Bacteroidia > Bacteroidales > Rikenellaceae > JAVBOW01. The sequence goes on from JAVBPS010000075.1 coordinate 5,634, forward strand.
GATGATCACCACGCGCATCCCGGTGCGGTCACTCTCGTCGTTGATATACGAAATCCCCTCGATCTTCTTCTCATTGATCAGCGCGGCGATCTTCTGGATCATCTCCGACTTGTTGACCATGTACGGAATCTCGGTGATCACGATGCACTCGCGCCCCGAAGCCGTATGCTCGATCTCCGTGCGGGCCCGCATCACCACGCGGCCGCGCCCCGTCTCGAACGCCTCGCGCACCCCCTCGTACCCGTAAATGATACCGCCGGTAGGGAAGTCCGGAGCCTTCACATGTTTGATCAGTTCGCTGATCTCTATGCTGTTATCGTCGATATAGGCGCAAGTGGCGTCCACCACCTCCGAGAGGTTGTGGGGCGGCATGTTGGTCGCCATCCCCACCGCGATCCCCGAGGTGCCGTTCACCAGCAGCAGGGGGATTTTCGTGGGGAGCACCACCGGCTCCTGGATCGTGTCGTCGAAGTTGTTGGTGAAATTCACCGTATCTTTTTCGATATCGGCCATCACCTCGTCCGCGATCTTCTGCATGCGGGCCTCGGTGTAACGCATGGCTGCGGGGCCGTCGCCGTCGATGCTGCCGAAGTTACCCTGCCCGTCGACGAGCATGTAGCGCATGCTCCACTCCTGGGCCAGGCGCACCATCGCGTCGTAGACCGAGCCGTCGCCGTGGGGGTGGAATTTACCCAGCACATCCCCGACGATACGGGCGCTCTTGCGGTGCGGCTTATCGGAATACAGGTTCAGTTCGTTGCTCATATCGAACAGGATACGGCGGTGTACCGGCTTCAGCCCGTCCCGTGCATCGGGAAGCGCGCGCGACACGATCACCGACATCGAATAGTCGATGTAGGCGGTCTTCATCTCCTCCTCGATATTGATCTTGATGATTTTTCCTTCTTCTGACATATTTTTAAATTTTCTTACCCGTGCGCCGGATTTTTAATCTTATGACGGTCAATAGTTTATTGCCCGGCGCCGTCCCCGCTCTCCATGAGGTGGGAATAACCGTGCTAAGGTACTGATTTTTTACGGAACGGCAAAAAAATAAGCCCCCTATTTGTAGTCAGGGGGCTGAAAAAAACACCATTTTGTAACGTGCCGGGGTGCATCGGCGGCAGATCTATTATTCCGGCCCGTGAATTCCGCTTGGCCGAAACGGCCGGGGCGGCCGTCAGAACCGCTTGCGTAACTTTTCCCACCAGCCTTTCCGTTCCGGTACTTCCTGCATGCCGTATTCCCCGGCGGCGAATTTACGGATCAACCCGTCTATATCTTCCGCTTCCAGGTAGTCCAGTTTGTGCCATGCCTGGGGTTCGAGCGGGTGGAAATCAAGGATATCCATGTAATTCTCCCGGCTGATCCCCATCCAGAAATCATAGAACTTCTGGATGTCGAAGTCCCGGGAATGGCTCCAGTTCGTCAGTTTTTTCCACAACCCTTCCGGCGAACGCGACCAGGTTTCGTGCAGGACGACGAACGGGGCTTCGATGGCCGTGACGCCCTTCGGAACGTCCGACCAACGCAGGATGCGGTCGTCGTTCGAAGCGAGCGGGAACGGCCATTTGTTCGAAATGGCGAAATAGCCATGCCCGGGGTCATGCTTGAACAGGGTGAGCCACAAGGCGGAAACCATATAAGGCTTGCGGGGGTTGAGGCGCCGCAGGTAGTCGGCGAATTTGCCGAAATCAATAAAATATTCGTCCGAATCGAGCTGGATGCGCCAGCCTCCGCTGCCCATCCGGCGGTGGAGCAGCAGCCGCTCATGCTTGTCGCACTCCATCGGGGTGAGCCCCTCGGGCGCGAAATCGTCCTCATACAGTTCGATCTTCCCGTCGGTGTCGAACGCCCGGAGCCATTCGAAGAACGATTCGGGGATCTCGAAATCCTTCCCCGACCAGCTCCTGCGGTTCTTGTCCACGGCGAGCCATATCCGGTCTGCGTCCGCATAGATGCAGGGCAGCGAATGCCTCAGCATATCGTAATCGTACGAAATCGGAATTCCGACTTTAATTTCACCCCTGGCTTCGGTCTTCGACATATCGGCAATGTTTTTCTAAACAATTTTTCATGCGAAAGTATGTTTTTTTTATGGGACGGCAAAAAGTAAGCCCCGCTTTAACATCCGCAGGGCCTGAAAATCGTTCCGGAAAGGATAAGCATTGGTTGTCATTCTGAACGAAGTGAAGAATCTCAAAATAGCTGTCTGGGATTCTTCACTTCGTTCAGAATGACAAAATTTCGTATGCGGTTTGAGACAATAAATTCTGTTGCATAACGCATCCGGGGCGATCAACGAAAATCGATGATCTCGTACCCTTTGAATTTAGCTTTGTCGAATCGGAAATCTCCGTCCGCGGGCGCCGTGATCTGCTTCACATCCGTGATGTCGATCTCCACCGGCTCGCTCACCCCGTCCAACAGATAATCCAGCCCGGCCGGCAACCCGTTCGCGGCATCCAACAGCAGCGAGACCTGCGTGATCCCATGATCGTCGCCCCGCGGCGAGAGCACTACGCGGTCGCATTTGCGCCCATTGCGTGTAACCTGCCCGGCATAGCTACTGTTGAAAATCTCGCTCGAAAAGTCGAATATTTTGGTCGGATTCGAAAGAATACTCCGGTCTTTAGGGTTGATCTTATCGATGACCACCTCCTTGTCCTCGGGATTGACCTCATACTTGAGCGTCCCGTCCGAGAACACCTCGCGCCCCGCCGCCGCAAGCCTGTACCGCTGCCCGCTGACCACATAGCTCCCCATCACCTGCTGCTGTGAAGGATCGGCCCTGAGCGCGAACTCCACCCGGTAGCTCTTCCATCCCCGCATCGTGGCGCTCATCTTCGCGAGCAACGCATCCGCCTTCTCATCCGCCCGCGCGGTCAGGCTGCCGATGAGCAGCAACAATATGAATAGTAATTTTTTCATGAGTGTTTTATATTATTGGCGAGGGTCTATTTTATCAACCAGCTTCTGTTCTAATACCTCTTCGTAGACTTTACTCATGTGCTTGAGTAGCTTCCAGTCCTGGATCGGATCTTTCCGATGCAGGGTCACGTTGAGGATTACGATATCCGTTTTGCCCGGTTTGACCTCCAAAAATCGGTATTTAACATTTATGATCGTATCGGATTTTGATGTGGGCAATTCTGTGCGGACGATCTCGTCCGTCTGGTAATATTCCCATACCCGACCCGGGTTACTGTTATGCCACACCGTATCGTGGTGCAGATCACAGTTATACCCGAGCGCCTTGATACGGTTAATCACTGAATCAGGCGGCAGTTTGATTCGGTAGGTCTTGTTGATAGCGACCGTACCGGGCAAATCTTCAGCCTGTGATATGGGTACGATTCGCATGGTGGATGTCGCGCAGAAAGCGAAAAAAGAGGCCACCAGTAACGATACCTTAGGAATGAACGCCAGTTTCCCCGGATCAATTGCCCGTACATCCCGCCGGGTGATCAGATAATGGCTGAGCAGCAGGACAGGCAAAGCCACGTAATCCGAATAATCGACCACCCGCGCAACCTGCAGCAGATTCAAACTATTAATAAACCCGATAACCGGATCCGCGGCAGGCGTCTTCCAGAAAATAAACCCCACGGCCGTGATCAGCGAAGCATATTTCCCCGCCCGCGGCCAAATCGCCGCCAGGAACATCGGAAAGATCAGCAGCCCCGCGAAATCGGACAGTTTTCCGGTCACTAAATTCCCGAAAGCCGCTTTCAGATAAAAATCATTGATCAACAGCAGAGCCAACCCGGCAATAAAATACGGGTTGAGGATCAAATCTCTGCGTGTCGTGTTTCCGGACATCATCTGATGGCTTTAGATTTAAGATGTCGGAGGATCTGGTTTTGTTGCATCCTGCGCTCCGCAACAGCCTTACATGCTGTTGAGCAGTTGCTCCAGGCTCATCATATCCATAATGAGCACCTCCCGCGGCTTACTCCCCACGGCCGATCCCACGATCCCCGCCGCCTCGATCTGGTCCATGATGCGTCCCGCGCGGTTATACCCGATCGAGAAGCGCCGCTGGATGGCCGAGGTCGACCCCTGCTGATTCTGTACGACAAACCGCGCGACCTCGTCGAACATATCGTCCAGGTTGCCCATATCGACGTTCTTGTTGCCGGCCTCGCCCTCGGGCACATATTCCGGCAGTTCATACGGCTCGCCGTACCCCCGCTGGTTGCCGATGAACTCCGTGATCCGCTCGATCTCCGGCGTATCGATGAACGCGCACTGCACGCGCGTCATGTCGCTGCCCGCCGAGACGAGCATATCCCCGCGCCCGATCAGCTGGTTGGCCCCCGGCGCGTCGATAATGGTGCGCGAGTCGATCATCGAGCTGACGCGGAAGGCGATACGGGCCGGGAAGTTGGCCTTGATCACCCCGGTGATGATATTGGTCGTAGGCCGCTGCGTGGCGATCACCAGGTGGATCCCCACCGCGCGCGCCAACTGCGCGATACGGGCGATCGGCGTCTCGATCTCTCGCCCCGCGGTCATGATCATATCGGCGAACTCGTCGATCACCACCACGATATAGGGCAGGTAACGGTGCCCCTTGTTGGGATTCAGCCGCCGGTTGACGAATTTATCGTTGTACTCCTTCACATGGCGCACCTCGGCCTTGCGCAGCAGATCGTAACGCGTGTCCATCTCCACGCAGAGCGAGTTGAGCGTGTAAATAACTTTCTGCGTATCGGTAATGATCGCCTCGTCCTCGGCCGGAATCTTGGCCAGAAAATGCCGCTCCAGTTTCTTGTAAAGCGTCAGCTCGACCTTCTTGGGGTCGACCAGCACGAATTTCAATTCCGCCGGATGTTTCTTATAGAGCAGCGAAGTGATGATCGCATTCAGCCCCACCGACTTGCCCTGCCCCGTGGCCCCCGCCACCAGCAGGTGCGGCATCTTAGCCAGGTCGATCACGAACGCCTCATTCTGGATCGTGCGCCCGAGCACGATCGGCAGGTCATAATTAGAATCCTGGAACTTGAGCGAACGCACCACCGAGTACATCGACACCACCGCCTTATCCTTATTGGGTACCTCGATCCCGATCGTCCCCTTCCCCGGCATGGGCGCGATGATGCGGATCCCTAAAGCTGAGAGACTCAATGCAATATCATCCTCCAGGTTCTTGATGCGCGAGATGCGCACCCCCGGCGCCGGGACGATCTCATAGAGCGTCACCGTAGGCCCGACGGTCGCCTTCACGGGCGGCACGATGCCGATGCCGAAATTCTTGAGCGTCTCTACGATACGCTGGTTGTTCTCGCGCAGCTCATCCTCGGTGACCTGCACCTCCACGCGGTGATCCTCCAGAATCTCCACCGGCGGCCGCTGGTATTTCGAAAGTTCCAGCGTGGGGTCGTACAACGCCGGGTCTATATCCTCCTCTTCCACCTCTGCGTCCGAATGGGCGGCCTGCACCACCTGCGTCCCTTCCGCCGTGCCGTCCGAGAGGGTCACCCCGCCCGCGCCCATCATCCCGTTGCCGTACTCGACGACCTCGAAACCGTTCTCATCCATTACCGGCTGCGTCACTTCGAACCCGTCGCCCTCGGGCATACCCGTCACCTCGAACTCTTCCGTGGCGGTCATGTCCGTCACTTCGAACCCCCCGCCCGAGGCGTCCGTAACGGTGAACTCTTCCCGGGTGGTATCCGTAACCGTAAATATCTCGTCCTGCGGCGTGACGATCTCGATCGGCTCCGCGGGTTTCGTTTTCTCTTTTTTAGGCGGCCGGGCGGGTTGCTCTTCCCGCTCGTCCTGCTCCTCCTCTTGTTCGTGCGTCTCCTTGCGGCGCAGCGTGCGCTCGACCATACCCGCGGTCTGCTGCGTGACGGTTTCACCCACTTTCACACCGCCTTCCGCCAACTTCTGGCCGAAATCATTGATCACCCTGATCGTGCTGCGGGTGATGTAAACCCCCAGCAGCACCGCCGCCCCGGCCAGTACGACCAGCGTCCCGGCCGAACCGAGCACCGATTTGAGCCAATCCGAGACGATGATCCCGTGCGCCCCGCCGAGCCCCGATCCGAAAATCTCCCATTTCGTACCGAAGAAGAACCCCAGGAAGAGCGACCCGATGATCATGGTAAAGAGCGCGATGCGCACCGAACGGCGCAACGCGGGCGGTCGCCAACGCATGATGCGCAGCGCCAGTATCAGGATCACGATGGGTATGGCGATCCCGAAGACCCCGAACCATTGCCCGACGATCATATCCCCGATCCACGCCCCGGCCTTCCCGCAGTTGTTCATCACCACGCGGCTTTCGTCCGGGCCGCCGCCCCCGCGCAGGATGCTCTGGTCGTCCGACCAGTAGAAGAAATACGAGCATACCGAGATCAGCACGACAATCCCGACCACCAGCAGCATGAAACCGTAGACCCACCGCTGGTTTTCGGTGAGTTCGCGGCGGGGTTTCGCCTTCGCTGCGCTTTTCGGTGCTGTCTTATCGTTTTTTGCGGCCATATTCCGGTCAAAGATAGTGTTTTTTATTTTTGGACGCTAAGCCTGTTTTGTCATTCGGCAGCGTAGTGAAGAATCTCAAAATGACTGTCTGAGATTCTTCACTTCGTTCAGAATGACAAACAGCAGCTCTTTTTTGTGTCCTTTGTGTAAAAATCTTTTTTGTGTCCTTTGTGGTGAAAATTTAGAGTATCTCCTCCGCCTTTTGTATGATCCGCTGCCGGTAAGCCTCATCCGACGCGGTAAAGAACAGGTATTCGGCCTTATGTCCGGGTTCCGCCAGCGCATCCGCCGCTTCCAAAAGGCTTTTCGCCCGCCGGGCGACCGCCGGCGCCGGGTCGACCAACTCGACCTCACGTCCACCGATCACCGTGCGCATCGCCCCCTGTAGGAAAGGGTAGTGCGTGCATCCGAGCACGATCCTGTCCGCCCCTTGATCGAGCATCGGCCCGATGGCCCGGCGAACGGCCTCTACCGCCTCTGGGCTATTCTCCCGCCCCGCCTCGACCAGTTCCACAAACCCCTCGCCCACGGCGGAAAGAATACGAACCCGATCCGCATAGCGCGCCGAAGTCCCCCGGAACAGCGTCCCTTTGAGCGTGGCCGCCGTCGCGAGGATCCCGATCACCCCGCTCTTCGAAGAGATCGCCGCCGGCTTGACCGCCGGTTCCATCCCGACGATCGGCACCTCATACTTGCCGCGTAAAAACTCGATCGCCGCCGCCGTCGCCGCATTGCAGGCTACGACCATCATCTTCGCCCCATGCTCCCCGATCAGAACCTCGGCCGCCGCATCCACATACCCGATCACCTCCTCCAGCGGCCTGGGCCCGTAAGGGCAGTTCTTCCCGTCGCCGTAATAGAGCAGCGACTCCCCAGGCATCAGTGCACGAACCTCCCGCCAGACGGAAAGCCCGCCCAGCCCCGAATCGAAAACGGCTATGGGTGCGTTATTCATCTCTCTTTTTCGAAGGCAGCAGGAACAGGATGTACTGTCCGGCGATCACCGCGCTCACGGCCAGCGCCGCCAGCAGGCTGACCACAAACTTCCCGCTCAACCCCATATATTTCAGCGCCACGATCCCCGCGTAAGGCAGCAGGATCGCGAGCCAGCCGAGCGTAACCCCCGCGTCGCGCAGGCGCCCGGCGGCATAATAAATATAGAGTCCCGTGACCAATACGCCCCAGACGATCAGCGCCAAATAGGCCTCCCAGCCACTGCTGCCGCCCAAAGCGAATACAAAGAAGACCGCGACCGCGATCACCCCCGTGAGCAGCGCGATCACCGACAACCACCCCAGCAGCAGGGCGTACCCCACGGCGTCATACCGGGCCGGCTTCACGGGCCGCGGCTCCGCGCCGCCGCCCGCGAAACAGAGCACGAGCGTGTTGATCAACCCCAGGCCGAACAGCCCGAGCACGATCCACAGCAACATGGGATTAACCCATTTTTCGGGTGTCTGCCCGTACAGGGTCAGCAAAGAGCCCCCGAACGAAGCGAAGAACAAATAGCTCCCGATCCCCGAGGTGGCCGATTCCGCCTTCCCCAGCCCGAGCGTCCGGCAGCGTTTGAACGCCAGCATGAACGATCCCCAGGCAATGAGAAATCCCAGCGGCACGAGTTGCGGGACATATTGTCCAATGAGTTGCCGGTAAAGAATTTCTGCTTGCAGGGTTTCGATACCCTCACGCCCCACGAGCATGGTGTCAATAGACCTGACTGCCCCCAAGGAGAGTGTGGTCAATGCCATCATCAGCAGCACGGACGCCCCCGCCCGGTATTCCCGGCCGGAGACCGTCCCCCGCCAGTCGAGCAGCAGGTTGAGCAGCGTTTTGTCCATCCGCGCTACGCCTTCGCCCACCGTTTCAGGTGGGGAAAGAACTCCCGCATCTGGGCGACGGCATCCTCTTTGGTCAGTTTCTCGCCCGATTCCTGGTTGAACTCATCGAGGTATTCGACGCATTTGTCGATCATCTCCTCCATCGTCCCCTGGAAGGTGAATTCGCCCTGCTTGTAGCAGTAGACGCAGTAATCGTGGCTGGCCGAACCGTCCTGTTCGGTCCCGAAATGCTCCGGCGCCGTCATCGGCATGCCGCAGCTCTGGCAAAATACCTGTTTCATCATTTTTTGTATTTATATGGACGCCCCTGCGGGCCCCATTATTTCTTCAATCTTCCGGTCTCGTCATCCGGTCTTGTCATTCTGAGCGAAGCGAAGAATCTTGGTCGGACTGTGTTCAGATCAATTCAGGCCAAGATTCCTCACTTCGTTCAGAATGACAAAACAGCACGACCCGGATACACTCGGCTTATTTCCGCCCCTCGATCCACTTTCGAGCATTGACGAAAGCCTCGATCCACGGCGAAACCTCATCCCCGCGTCGCTCATGCGGATAGTAAGCCCAATTCCAGGGCCGCAGCGAGCGCTCCAGGTGCGGCATCATCGCCAGGTGGCGCCCATCGGCCGAGGCGATCCCCGCCACGCCGTAGTCGCTCCCGTTCGGATTGGCCGGATACTCCGCATAGCTGTACTTCAGCGCCACGTTATACCTGCTTTCCTCATAGGGCAACGAGATCCGCCCCTCGCCATGCGCCGCCCAGATCCCGAGCGACTGCCCGGCCATCGAAGCGAGCATCACCGCGTTGGACTGCGGCACGCTGACCCCCGTGAAGACGCATTCGAACTTCCCGCTGCGGTTATGCAACATCCGCGGCTTTTCGGAGTGATCCGGCGTAAGCAGCCCGAGCTCCACCATCAGCTGGCACCCGTTGCAAACCCCTAACGAAAGCGTATCCTCGCGCGCATAGAAATTATCGAGCGCCCGCTTGGCCTTCTCATTATAAAGGAACGCCCCGGCCCAGCCCTTGGCGGAATTGAGCACGTCCGAGTTCGAGAACCCGCCCACGAAGACGATCATCTGCACATCTTCCAGCGTCTCGCGCCCGCTCACCAGGTCGGTCATATGGACATCCTTCACATCCATCCCCGCCAGGTACATGCACCAGGCCATTTCCCGGTCGCCGTTCGACCCCTTTTCGCGGATGATGGCGGCCTTGATCCCCGTGCGCGTACGCCGTTTCGGATCGAGCCCGTACGCGGCCAGCGTCCCCGCGAACCCTTCCGGGAAGCGGTACTCCAAAGGCTGCGCCTTATAATTCAAAAAGCGTTCCGAAGCCTGCTGCGCCCCGCTCTGGCGGCGGTCGAGCAGGTAAGAAGTCTTATACCAGGTATCGCGCAGTTCGTCCACAGGCAGTTCGAATTCCACCCCCGCATTGCTCACCGCAAAGCGCCGGTCGACATTCACATCCCCGATCACATAGCCGTCGAGCCCCTCAAAACGGAGCCACTCACAAACGTCCACACCACTCTCGACCTGCAAAACCACCGCAGGCCGCTCGCTGAACAGCGCCTTGACGATATCCTTTTCGCCCAGCGCGTCGAGGTTGACGCTCGCGCCCGAAGCGTTATCCGCAAAACACATTTCCAAAAGCGTAGTAATGAGCCCGCCGCCCGAAACGTCATGCCCGGCCAGCACCTTCCCGTCTTTGACAAGCCGCTGCACCGCCTCGAAAGTCGCCGCGAACCGCTCGGCATCCTTCACCTGCGGCACCTGCCGCCCCACACGCCCGACGACCTGCGCCAGTGCGCTTCCGCCCAACGCGAACCCGTCGCCGCAGAAATCGACATAGACGAGTTGGCTGCGCACCGGCTTCAAAGCCGCGTCCACCGTCCCGCCCACGTTCGAAACCTCCGCCGAGGAGGTAATAATGACCGTCCCCGGCGAGATCACGCGCTCCCCGTCCGGATATTTCTGGGTCATCGAGAGCGAATCCTTCCCCGTGGGAATATTGATCCCCAGCGCGATGGCGAAATCGCTCGCCGCCTGCACCGCGTCGTAAAGGCGCGCATCCTCCCCCTCGTTGCGGCATGGCCACATCCAGTTGGCGCTCAGCGAAACCCCCTTCAACCCGCGCTCCAGCGGCGCAAAAACAATATTCGTAAGCGACTCGGCGATCGCCATCACCGACCCGGCGGCCGCATCGGCCATCGCCACCACGGGCGCATGCCCGAGCGCGGTCGCGATCCCCTTGACGCCTTGGAAGTCCAACGCCACCACGGCGCAGTCGTTCAGCGGAAGCTGCACCGCCCCGGCCGTCTGCTGCATCGCCACGCGGCCCGTCACGCAACGGTCGACCTTGTTCGTCAGCCAATCCTTGCAAGCCACCCCTTCGAGTTGCAGCACGGACTCGATATAATTCACGACCTTCCCCGCGTCATACTCCACCTCGGCGAACGCGTTGCCCGTGTGGTGGTCGCGCATGACGGTCTTCGGCGCCTTGCCGAACATATATTCCAGCGGCCAGTCGATCGGTTTCTCCCCCGTGCGGTTGTCCACAAAGGTGAAACGCCCGTCGCCCGTCGTCTCGCCGATCTCATAGATAGGCGCCCGCTCCCGCTCGGCGATCCGTTTCAGATGCTCCACATCCTCTGCCGCGATCACCAGCCCCATGCGCTCCTGCGACTCGTTACCCACGATCTCGCGTGCGGATAGGGTAGGGTCGCCCACCGGCAGCTTATCCATATCGATCCGCCCGCCGGTAGCCTCCACCAGCTCGCTCAGGCAGTTCAGGTGGCCGCCCGCGCCGTGGTCGTGGATCGAGATCACCGGGTTGCGGTTCTCCTCCGAAATGGCCCGGATCGCATTGTAAACGCGCTTCTGCATCTCCGGATTCGAACGCTGCACGGCATTCAACTCGATCGCCCCCACGTAATGTCCCGTGGCGACCGATGAAACCGCCCCGCCGCCCATGCCGATGCGGTAATTATCCCCGCCCAGCAGCACGACTTTATCGCCCGTGGCGGGTTCATCCTTCAGACTGTCCTGCATGCGCCCGTAGCCCACGCCCCCGGCCTGCATAATCACTTTATCATAGCCGAACTTGCGCCCGTTCTCCTCATGCTCGAACGTGAGCACGCTGCCGCAAATCAGCGGCTGTCCGAACTTATTCCCGAAATCCGAGGCCCCATTCGAAGCCTTGATCAATATATCCTCCGGGGTCTGGTAGAGCCATTCGCGCTCCTCCATCCCCGTTTCCCACGCGCGCCCGCCGTCCAAACGCGGATAAGCGGTCATATAGACAGCCGTGCCCGCCACGGGGAACGACCCCTTGCCCCCCGCGATGCGGTCGCGGATCTCGCCCCCGGTGCCCGTCGCCGCGCCGTTGAACGGCTCTACGGTGGTCGGGAAATTATGGGTCTCCGCCTTGACGGAAATCACGCTCTTGAAATCCGATACTTCGAAGAAATCCGAAGTGTCATGCCGCGCGGGCGAGAACTGCTCCACCTCGGAGCCCTCCAGGAACGCGCAGTTATCTTTATAGGCCGAGACCACCGCATTCGGATGGGTTTTGGTCGTCTTCTTGATCAGCGAGAACAGCGACTCGGGCATCTCCTGCCCGTCAATGACGAACAGCCCGTTAAAGATTTTATGCCGGCAATGCTCCGAGTTGACCTGCGAAAACCCGAACACCTCGCTGTCCGTCAGCGGACGCCCCATGCGGCGGCTCACGTCCTCAAGATAGGCGATCTCGTCCGCGCTCAGCGCCAGCCCTTCCTGCTCGTTATACTCGGCAATATTATTAATGTGCAGGATCGGCTCCGGCTGCTTACGGACTGTAAAAACCTCCTGGTCCAACAGCTCATACCGCCGCGAAAGCATCGGGTCGAACCCCGTCGCCTCGTCCGCGCGGTTGAACTCCTCGATGCGGCGGATGCCGTCGAGGGCCATGTTCTGCGTGATCTCCACGGCATTCGTGCTCCAAGGGGTGATCATCTCGCGGCGCGGCCCGATGAACGTGCCCTCCACGGTGTCCACACCGATATACTGCGCCCCTGAAAAGAGCCACGTAAGGCGCTCCAACTCACTCTGATCGAACGCCCCTGCCGCGTCCACGGCGTAAACTTTGTCGGAACTACCGAAAAAATGTACCATTTTTTGAATTATGAATTATGAATTATGGATTATGAATTACAAGGATCATGAATCGTCTTTTCCAATTCATAATCCATAATTCATAATTCATAATTCTCTTTTATTACGTTTATATAATTTCCAATGTGCCGGGCGACATACTCATCGCTCACCCCGTCGCAGTCGATCACCAGGTGGGCCTGCTCGTAGAACGGCGTGCGCAGCACCAAATTGCGTCCGATGAACTCCAGTAACAGCTGATCGTCCATCCCCTTGATCAGCGGCCGTTTCTCGCGTCCCGGTCCGAGGCGCTGTACCAGCCGCGGCGGACTCATCTTGAAGTAGATCGTCCTGCCCAACCGGTTCATCGTCTCCATGTTATCGCCCTGGCAGGGCGCGCCCCCGCCCGTGGCGATGATCGTGTCCCGGTCCGGATCGGCGAATCCTTCCAGAAATTCCCGCTCCATCTGTCGGAAGACCGCTTCCCCCTTTTGTGCGAAGATCTCGGCCACGGTCATCCCCGCCCGCTGCTCGATGGCGTGGTCCATGTCCACGAACTCCATCCCCAGGTGCTGGGCGGCCCTGCGGCCGATGGTGCTTTTGCCGCAGCCCATGTATCCGATCAAAAAAACGGTCATCGCTCTCGTCGTTATCAGAACAGGTCGAGTTGCTGGATCTCGGGGTTACGCGTTTCCTTTTCCGTGGTCCGCTCGATGGTCAGTTCTATTTCCACTTCGGGCTCGGGTTCCGGTTGAGGTTCCGGTGCAGCCTCCGGCTTCGGGGCCGGAACCTCTTTCGCAACGGGCTCCGCTACCGGCTCCACAACGGGCTCCTCGACAGGTTCCGCAATCGGTTCTTCCGCCGGTTCCGGCGCAGTTTCCGCCTTCTTCGTCCGCGGCGCCCGCTTTTTTACAGGCTGCGGCTCTTCCTCTGGCTCCGGGGCAACAACCTCTTCAATCTCTTCCGCCACCTGCTCCATCTCCTGGTCCAAAACCTCTTCCAAGGCCGCTTCCGTCATCTGAGAAAATTCCTCATCCGTAGGCTCCTCGTCCCCCGGCTCCGGCTCGGGCGCGGCAAGGAATTCCAAAGCCGCCACCTCATACGTAGTAATCCGTTTTCCCTTCGCCCGGTGGCTCTTCACCCCGATGAACGCGGCCGCGTCGATCACCTCCGCCGGCCGTTTCTCATGCGCCCCGCCATAAGTGACCTGCAACTGCGGCAGATCCCCCTCGTCCATGCAAACCAATTTCGAAGCCGGATTCTCATCCACGAAAGGCTGCATCTTATCCGTCAACTCCGCCGTGAACCGTTTCAGATAGTAATATTTCTGCTCCGCATCCCAGTAAGCGACGGTATAAACGCACTCATGGTCATATTTTTCCACCCGCACGGTATCCTCAGGGAAATGGTGCCCCAGTTCATACCCCGTGGTGTAATACTCGTTTTTGGCGGTCATCACGATGATCTTGTCATCCCCCTTGAACTCGCCCAGCAGCACCCCGCGCCCGTCGGAATTGAGTCGGCGCACCTCCTCGTCCCACCAGACATTCTGCCCGCCGAGGGTCGAGGTGCCGCGCTCCTTGAGCACGATCTTGTGGATGCCGTAGCGCGAGAAGAGGTTGCCCTGCGACTGCCGCCCCTTGATCGCCAGCGTGCTGAAATCGAGGTCCGTGATCAGTTTTTTGAGCCTCGGCCTCGGTTTGAAATAGATCTTCAGCACCTCGGCCTCCCCGTTGGGATTGACGCTCATATAAAGGATCTCGCTGCGCGGTTTGGCGCGCGTCATGTCATACTCCTTGTCGCGCGTGATGCTGGTGATCGAACACCGTTTCATCATCAGCGGCCCGTCGCGCCCGTCGCGGTAGAGCACATTATAAATGGTGCGCTCGTCGTTGCGCTTGAACACCCCTATATAATAAATATTTTTGGCAAAGAACGCCTTCTCGGAAACTTTTGTAATGACGTACTTGCCCTCCTTGGTAAAGACGATCACATCGTCGATATCCGAGCAGTCGCACACGAACTCGTCCTTGCGCATCGCCGGCCCGATCCCGAAGAACCCTTCCGTCCGGTCGACATAGAGCTTGGCATTGGCAACCACCACTTTGGCCGCCTCGATCGAGTCGAAAGCGCGAATCTCCGTCTTACGCTCGCGTCCCGCGCCATGCTTGGACTTGATCTTCTCGTACCACGCGATGGCGTAGGCGACCAGATGGGCCAGATGATGCTTCACTTCCTCGATCTGCTTTTCCAGCCCCTTGATATACTCGTCCGCCTTGGCCGAGTCGAAACGCGAAGTACGCCGGAACGGAATGTCCGCCAGCCGCAAAATATCCTCGCGGGTCACCTCCCGCTGCAACAGTTTTTTGAAAGGCTCCAACCCTTCGTCGATGCGCGCGACCATCTCGTCCTGCGATTTAGTCCCCTCGATGACCTGGTAGATCTTGTTCTCGATAAATATCTTTTCGAGCGAAGAACGGTGCCAATCCTCGGCCAGCTCTTCCAATTTGATCTCCAACTCTCGCTTGAGCAGGTATTTCGTCGTCGCCACGCTCTGCCGCAGGATCTCGCTTACCCCGATAAAATGAGGCTTATCGTCCCAGATCACGCAGGCGTTGGGCGAGATCGAAACCTCGCAATCCGTGAACGCGTAGAGCGCGTCGATCGTCTTGTCGCTCGACTCGTCGTTGCTCACATGGATAATGATCTCGACCTTGTCGGCGGTATTGTCATCCACCTTGCGGATCTTGATCTTGCCTTTGTCGTTCGCCTTGATGATCGACTCCTTGATGCTCTCGGTGGTCGTCCCGAAGGGAATTTCGGTCACGGCCAGCGTGCGCTTGTCGATCTTCGAGATCTTGGCGCGCACCTTGACGGCACCCCCGCGCAACCCGTCGTTGTAACGCCCCACGTCGATCATCCCCCCCGTCTGGAAATCGGGATAGATCGTGAACGGCTCCCCTTTCAACTCCGCCACGCAGGCATCGATCAACTCACAGAAGTTATGCGGCAATATCTTGGAAGCCAACCCCACCGCGATCCCCTCCACGCCCTGCGCGAGCAGCAGCGGGAATTTCACCGGCAGCGTCACCGGCTCCTGGTTACGCCCGTCATAGGAAAGCATCCACTCGGTAGTCTTCGGATTGAAAACCACGTCCAGAGCGAATTTCGAAAGCCGCCCCTCGATATAACGCGCCGCGGCGGCATCGTCCCCCGTGAGGATATTCCCCCAGTTCCCCTGGCAATCCACGAGCAGGTCTTTCTGCCCGAGTTGCACCAACGCATCGCCGATCGAAGCGTCGCCATGCGGGTGGAACTGCATCGTGAAACCGATGATATTGGCCACTTTGTTGTAACGCCCGTCGTCCAACTGCTTCATCGTATGCAGGATACGGCGCTGCACAGGCTTCAGCCCGTCTTCCAGGTGGGGCACGGCGCGCTCCAGGATCACGTATGACGCGTAATCCAGGAACCAGTCCTTATACATGCCCGTGAGCTTATGCCGCCCCGCCGTTTCCGTGGTCAGCCGCTCATACTTGCCCCCTTTGGCCGCGGGCTCGTCGTCCGCCACGACCTCTTCGGCCGCAACCTGCTCGACGATCTCGTCCGCCTCGGGCAACCCGTTTTCGGGCTCTTCGATCATATCTTTTTCTTCGCTCATGTTCCTTTTGTAGGGGCACCCCTCGCGGGTGCCTGATTCCGGACAAGGGCGACCACAAGGGTCGCCCCTACACCGCCTCCTCGACGTAATCTTCCTCGATGCGCAGGTTGTCGATGATGAATCCCTGACGCTCCATCGTGTTCTTGCCCATGTAGAATTCGAGCATGTCGTGGATGGGATCGTCTTTGGTGAGGCGCACTTTTTCCAGGCGCATATCCTCGCCGATGAACTCCTTGAACTCGTCGGCCGAGATCTCCCCGAGCCCCTTGAACCGGGTGATCTCCGGGTTTTTACCGAGCTTGGCGATCGCCTTCTGGCGCTCCTCGTCGGTGTAGCAGTAATGGGTCTCTTTTTTATTACGTACGCGGAAAAGCGGCGTCTGCAACACATACAGGTGCCCCCCGTGGATCACCTCGGGGAAAAATTGCAGGAAGAACGTCAAGAGCAACAACCGGATATGCATCCCGTCCACGTCGGCATCGGTGGCGATGATGATCTTGTTGTAGCGCAGGTTGTCCATGTCCTCCTCGATGTTCAACGCCGCCTGCAGCAGGTTAAACTCCTCGTTCTCATAAACGATCTTTTTGGTCAGCCCGTAGCAGTTGAGCGGCTTACCCCTCAAAGAGAACACCGCCTGCGTGTTCACATCGCGCGACTTGGTGATCGACCCCGAAGCCGAATTCCCCTCGGTGATGAAGATCATCGTCTGCTCGGCCATCTCATTCTTCACGTCGGTGAGGTGGACGCGGCAGTCGCGCAGCTTTTTATTGTTGAGGCTCACTTTCTTCGCCATCTCGCGGGCTTTCTTCTGAATGCCCGAGATCGCCTTGCGCTCCTTCTCGTTCTCGACGATCTTCTTCTGCAACACATCCGCCGTTTCCGGATGCTTATGCAGGTAATTATCGAGGTGCTGCTTCAAAAAATCAATGACGAAACTACGCACCGCAGGCCCCTCCGGCCCCATATCCTTCGACCCTAACTTGGTCTTGGTCTGCGACTCGAAGATCGGCTCCTCGACCTTTACCGAAACGGCCGCAATGATCGAAGTGCGGATATCCGCCGGATCGTAATCTTTATGATAGAACTCCTTGATCGTCTTGGCGATCGCCTCGCGGAAAGCCGCCTGGTGCGTCCCCCCCTGCGTGGTGTGCTGCCCGTTGACGAACGAGAAATAGGTCTCCCCATACCCCGTCCCGTGCGTGATCGCCACCTCGATATCCCCGTTGATCAGGTGCACCGGCGGATACAAAGGTTCCTCCGCAATGTTCTCATTCAGCAGGTCGAGCAGCCCGTTCTTCGAAACGAAAGGCACCCCGTTGAGCTTGATGACCAGCCCCGCGTTGAGGTAGGTATAATTGCGGATCATCGTCTCGATATACTCCAGCCGGAACGCGTAAGGCCCGAAAACCGTCTCGTCGGCCGTGAAAACGATGGTCGTCCCGTTCTTATCGGCCACCCCCTTCTCAGAGATGTCCGAAAGTTCCTCGCCCGCCGAAAATTTCACCGTGCGCGCCTCGCCGTCGCGGACGCTGCGGATCACGAAATCGCTCGAAAGCGCGTTCACCGCCTTGATCCCCACTCCATTAAGCCCCACGGACTTCTTGAACGCCTTCGAATCGTACTTCCCCCCGGTGTTCATCTTCGAGGCCACGTCCGAGACCTTCCCGAGGGGAACCCCGCGCCCGTAGTCGCGCACCGAAACGCGCCCCTGGTCGATCGTGATCTCGATCTGCTTGCCGAATCCCATCATGTACTCGTCCATGGAGTTATCCAACACCTCCTTGATCAGGATATAGATCCCGTCGTCCTGCGAGGTGCCGTCCCCCAGTTTGCCGATGTACATCCCGGGCCGGCGGCGGATATGCTCCTTCCAGTCGAGTGTCCGGATGTGTTCGTCCGAATAATTTGCTGCTGCTGAATCCATTTTAACCGTGTTTCTTCGTGGTGCCCGGATGCTTATTGCCGATGGCCCGTGTGTGGGGCGCCTGTTGCTGGCCGCGGGGTTAAAATGGATTCGGTGGCTTTGCCGATATTCCCCCCAACCCCCCTTTGGAAAAGGGGGGCGCTTTGGCCAACGCACTGTTTGCAATAAAGATCAGGCATTATTCTTTGTATAAGTCGCTTCGTAATTTCTTGTGTTCCTTTAAAATAGCATTATGCGCCAATTCCGCCAACTGCGCGGCCGTGCGCCCCTCGGAGGCGATCGGCGGCAGGATCCGCACATGGAACGCATGCGGCATGCGCACTTTCCATCCGTCCATGAAACTCCCCGTCCCCTCGATCGCGCAGGGCAAAATATCCACCCCCGCCGTCTTTGCCAACGTGAAAGCCCCCTCCTTGAACCGTCCGACGCGTCCGTCGCGCGAACGCGTCCCCTCCGGGAACATGATCACCGAAGTCCCCGCCGCCAGGTGCTTACACCCCTTGCGGATCATCATTTTGGCCCCGGAAGCCGCCCCGCGCTCGATGGCGATGTCGCCATGCATGCGCATCACCAGCCCGAAGACCGGCCAGTTGAGCACCTCCTTTTTGGCCACCCACTTGAACGTAAGCGGCAGGGTGTACATCAGCGGAATGTCGAGCATCGACTGATGGTTGTTGACGATCACATAGGCCTTCCCCCGCTCGATGTTCTCTTTCCCGCTCACGCGCATCCGCCACCAGGGGTTGAGCCCGTAAACCGCCCGCGCCCAGACGACCGACGCATAATGCATCACCACGCGCTCCTTATCGAAGAGCACGGTGAGCAGAAATAACAGCGAAAAGATCACGAAGTACGTGACCGTGAACGCGATAGCGACGGTATAATAAAGTATCGAGCGCATGGCTCCTATTTTAATGCCTGCAAGTTTAACCATTTTTTTCGGGATTCTTTCCACCCCGCCCGAACCTTTTATTAACAATTTATCAGCGTCCTGCATGCCTGTCAGGGATTTGCGTGGATTCCAGCGGTAAAATGAAACCCGTGTCCTCTCCCCCGTCAGGTCGAGCGTCAGCCGAGACATCTCAGGCAGTCGGTTTGAGATGTCCCGGCTGGCGCTCGACATGACGAAACGACCCGGTTGAGAAAAGCTGGCCCGCTACCGAAATTATGACTTTCGGCAATTTTCATTAATTTTGCCCCCGCGCAGACCATTCATAATCCATAATTCATAATTCATAATTCATGAAAGCATTCGTATTCCCCGGGCAGGGCGCCCAGTTCCCCGGAATGGGTAAACCGCTCTACGACAACGTTCCCGCCGCCCGCGAAATGTTCGATCGTGCCAATGAGATCCTCGGCTTCGACATCAAAAAGATCATGTTCGAAGGCACCCAGGAGGAACTGACGCAGACCAAGGTGACCCAGCCCGCCATCTTCCTGCACTCGGTGGCCCTGGCCGCCTCGCTGGGCAAGGATTTCAACCCCGACATGGTCGCAGGCCACTCGCTGGGCGAATTCAGCGCCCTGGTGGCTGCCGGCGCCCTCGGCTTCGAGGACGGCCTTAGGCTGGTGAGCGCCCGCGCGCAGGCCATGCAGAAGGCGTGCGAGGCCCAGCCCTCGACGATGGCCGCCGTGCTCGGTCTGGACGATCAGAAAGTCGAAGAGATCTGCGCCTCGATCCCCGAGGTGGTCGTCCCCGCCAACTATAACTGCCCCGGCCAGCTGGTTATCTCAGGCAGCATCGCGGGAATAGACAAGGCGTGCGAAGCCCTGCTGGCCGCCGGAGCGAAGCGCGCGCTGAAACTGAGCGTGGGCGGCGCTTTCCACTCGCCCCTCATGGAGCCCGCCCGCCAGGAGCTGGAGGCCGCCATCGCCGCCGCCCCCTTCAAGGCCCCCGTCTGCCCCGTCTACCAGAACGTGGACGCCAAGCCCTACACCGATCCTGAGAAGATCAAAGCCAACCTGATCGCGCAACTCACTGCCCCCGTCCGCTGGACGCAGATCGTGCAGAACATGTGCGCCGACGGTGCCACGGACTTCACGGAACTCGGCCCCGGCGCCGTCCTGCAGGGCCTGATCAAAAAGATCAACCGCGAGGTGACCGCCGAATCGAAAGCGGAGCTTTAGGGATATTTTGAATGAAAGCACCGGCAGGCGTATTCACGCCTGCCGGTGCTCGTTTTCCGTCATGTCGAGCGGGCCCCCACACACACAAAAACCCCAACCCCCGATATGGCGGCCGTGGCCCGAGAAAACGACACAACACCGAGTC
>JAVBPS010000010.1:0-10276 GCA_031549495.1 Rikenellaceae bacterium
TCAAGGCGCCGCGCTCCCGGCTTACCCGCTTACGGGTTTTCGGGGAAGTCGGCCGGAAATTCCATTGCGCACGGGCCACATCGCACGCCTCCGCTCTGCTCCGACCTCCCATTCCAGTTTCCGTCCTTTGTCCCCCGAAAACCCTGGCGGGTCCCAAGCCTCCCGCTTAATGGCGCCGACCCGCGCGCCTTGGCCGCCGCTCAACCCATCGCACCACCGCCTGCGGCTACCGTTGACTTCCCGTCATGTCGAGCGTTAGTCGAGACATCTCAAACAGCCCAGTCGGCCCCGTAGGGGCACCCCTTGTGGGTGCCCGAATTAAACCAACGTTTATTTTCAACTCTTAATTCGCATATATAGCAGAAACAGGCTATTTTTGTTATACCAACCAAGTACTGTAAAATGAAAACCGCTTTTGTCATTATCGCTTTATGTGTGGCCGTGCTTGCTCCGGCAGGTGTGCTTACCGCACAGGAAATCAATCCCAATACGCTTTACCGGCTTGCATCCGAATCCGGGCTTGTGATAGACAACCGGGACAATCCGGCCAACTCGGCGAATCTTTTTCTGGAAAAGCCCGATAACGCCAGCCAGGGGCAGTTATGGAAAATAACCAAACTGGACAACGGTTATTACACGATCACCAATCCCTATATCGATAAGAACATAGACAACGCGGGCAACGCCACGGGTAACGGCAATCCCCTGATCCAATGGGACGCGGACGCGAATAACGGCAATCAGCAATGGAAAATTACCGTCACGGGCACCGGGGCTTATACCATCGTCCAACGTAATTCGGGGATGGGCCTGGCGTTTTCGAGCGACATCCAGGGCGCGCGCATTTCCCAGGTCCCGGGCGCGGAACAATTATGGAGAATGGTCCCCACCAATGTCCGGGCGCCGAAGAAGATCGTCCGCAAAGCGAGCCCTGACGAATGGGAGAATGAAACCATATTCGCCATCAACAAAGAGCCGGGAAGGGCGACGTTCATTCCCTATCCGTCCCTGGAAAGCCTGATGGCCGATCCGCATTTCGACCGTCCGTGGGAGATTCCCTCCTCGCCGCTTTACCTCTCGCTCAACGGCGACTGGAAATTCAAATGGGTTAAGCAGCCCTCCGAGCGGCCTATGGGTTTTTACAAGCAGAATTATAACGTCTCGGCGTGGGACGATATACCCGTTCCCTCGAACTGGGAAATGCACGGGTATGGCACGCCGATATATACCAACATCACCTATCCGCATAAAAATAATCCTCCGTTCATCGAGGCGCAGAAAGGGTATACCAACCAAACGGAGGTCAATCCGGTGGGCTCATACCGGCGTGAGTTCGCGATCCCGGAGCGGTGGGACGGCAACGAGGTGTTCCTCCATTTCGACGGCGCTTACAGCGGGCTTTTCGTGTGGATCAACGGGCATAAGGTAGGATACAGCCAGGGAGCGTCCAATGCCGCCGAGTTCAATATCACGCAATACGTCAAGCCGGGCGTAAACACCATCGCGGCGCAGGTTTTCCGTTGGACGGACGGCAGCTACCTCGAGGATCAGGACATGTTCCGGCTGAGCGGCATCCACCGCGACGTTTACATCTTCGCCACACCCCCGGTGCATGTGCGCGACTACTTCCTTAAGTCGCAGTTCACGGGAGACGATTTCAGCAAAGCCGTTTTCCGGGCGGAAGTGTCGGTGGCGAACCTGGGCAAATCTTTGCCGGACGGTTCTTCGGTCAGCGTTTCGCTGCTCGATCCCGACCGCCGGGAAGTCCTGCGCGTCTCCCGGCCGGTGGGCAGCCTGAAGGCCGGGTCGCAGTCGACCCTCGTGCTGGAAGGCGCGGTTGAGGCCCCGCAGTTGTGGTCGGCCGAAAAACCGAACCTTTACACGGCCGTGATCACGCTGGCCGACGCTTCGGGCAATGTCACCGGGGCCACCTCGTCGAAATTCGGCTTCCGCAAGATCGAGATCAAAGATAAGCGCGTGTGGATCAACGGCAAGCAGGTGTTCTTCAAAGGGGTCAACCGCCACGATATCCATCCCAAATACGGGAAAGCCGTTCCGGTGGGTTCGATGATCGAGGACATCGTACTGATGAAACGGCACAACCTGAACATGGTGCGCACGAGCCATTATCCGAACGACCCGAAAATGTACGCGTTGTTCGACTATTACGGCCTTTACATCATGGATGAGGCGGATATCGAGAACCACGGCAACCATGCGATCAGCGCGATGCCTTCGTGGCTGCCCGCTTTTGAAGACCGCCTGCAGCGCATGATCGCGCGCGATAAGAACCATCCGTCGATCCTATTCTGGTCGTTGGGCAACGAGGGCGGCCACGGGGATAATTTCGACGCGATCGCCCGCCTCGCCCGCCGGCTCGACCCCTCGCGGCCGGTCCATTACGAAGGGCGCAACGAATCCGCAGACATCGATTCGCACATGTATCCCTCGATCGAACGGATGGAGGCTTTCGACCAGCAGCCATCCGACAAGCCTTATTTCCTGTGTGAATACGCGCACGCTATGGGCAACGCGGTGGGCAATCTGCCCGAATACTGGGACTATATCGAAAACCGCTCGCAGCGCATGATCGGCGGATGTATCTGGGATTGGGTCGACCAGGGGATCAATATGCACGGGCAGCCTGCGGACCACTACTATCTCGGCGGCGATTTCGGGGATAAACCGAATGATTTCGACTTCGTCTGCAACGGGTTGACGACCCCCGACCGCCGCGTGACCGCGAAATTACTGGAAGTGAAGCAGGTCTATCAGTACGTCGGTTTTACCGCGCTCTCGCCCAAAACGGGCCGGATCGGGATTCGTAACAAATACGACTTCACGAACCTGGGCGAGTTCGCCGTAAAATGGGAAGTCCTGCGGGACGGTGCGGTGGTCCAGGCGGGCGACATGCCGCCCATCGATCTTGCCCCCGGTGAGCAAACCATCCTTACCGTTCCGTTCAAAGCCGACTTCGATGCCGGCAGCGAATATTTCCTGAATGTGTATCTCGTGCTGCCCGAAGCGACCCCTTGGGCAGAGAAGGGCCATACGGTCGCCTCGCAGCAATTCGAACTGACCGGCCGCCGGCCGGTAACACCCATCGACGCGGCATCGCTCGACGGCACGCTGAAATGCGACGTGGCGGGCGACTCCATCTCGGTGAGCGGGGATCGTTTCGCGGTTCGGTTCGATGCCAAGGCCGCGCTGATGACCTCGCTGCGGTACGATGGGCGGGAAATGATCGAGGCCGGCAAAGGCTTCGGCCTGAACTGGTACCGCGCGGTCAATAACGATAAGTATGCCGACCAGAAATCCTATCCGTCGGTGAACACCCAAAAGATGTGGATGCATGAATTATCCGCGGACGGGAAATGCGTGACGCTGGTTTTCCATGCCGAAGCGGTTATCCAGAGCCCCAAGCCGGTCCGGATCCCTTATATGGTCAAGTATAGCGTTTATGCCGACGGAACGATAGATGTCGATGCAAACTTCACCACGCCGCCCTCGGGTGCACCGGTGCACCGCCTGGGCCTGCAGGCAGTACTTCCGGCAGGTTTCGAGAACGTGGAATATTACGGGTGCGGACCCCGGGAAAATTACTCCGACCGCAAAGCGGCGATGTTCGTCGGCCGCTACCTCACGACTGTGACAGGGATGGAAGAGGAGCGTTATGTGCGCTCGCAGAGCATGGGCAACCGCGAGGACGTGCGTTGGCTCTCTCTGACCGATAATTCCGGCCGCGGGATAAAAATAACGTCGAAAGACAGGCTCGGATTCAGCGCCCTCCACTTTACGGACGACGAACTGTGGCAGGCCGTACACGATTTCGAACTCGACAATATCCGCCGGCCGGAAATATACCTGAGTCTGGATTGTATCCAGCAAGGGCTGGGTAACGCCAGTTGCGGTCCCCTGCCTTTACCGAAGTATATGATACCTGCAAATTCCCTGCTCGGCTTCTCTTTCAGAATAGAACCCCGGTAATAGCGGTTTGCATACTTTGTAGCATCCCTGCCGGATCAGCGCGGTGACACAGTACAGCGGCACCGTAAACGATCTTAGTATGCGTGCGAATGGTCAGGGAACAATCCCGGCAGACTTCCCGTGCTCATCTGCCTGTTGGAGCAATTTTTGAGTTGGTCTCCCAATCCATTACGTCACAATGATTTCGCCCCGCAGGCGAATATCGTCGGATGAGGCGCCGACCATGACATCGAACCTGCCCGGTTCGACCACCCGTTGGAGGTGGCTGTCGATGATGGAAAGTTCCCGTTCACCTACGACAAACGTAACTTCCCGCGACTGACCCGGGGCGAGCGTGATGCGTTCGAAGCCATGCAACTGCCGCAGCGGCTGTACGCGCGAGGCCACGACATCGCGCAGGTATAGCTGCACAACCTCGTCGCCCTCGCGCTCGCCCGAGTTGCGAACCTGTACACGTATGCGGAAATCGTGCGGACCTTGCTGCGTGATCTGCAGGCCTGAATATTCGAAAGTCGTGTAGCTGAGCCCGTATCCGAACGCGTAGAGCGGTGAGGAGGGCATCTCGACGTAGTTATGCGGCACCGGGGCTTTGCGGTTGTAATGCACCGGGATCTGGCCCGCCGAGCGGGGAACGGAAATCGGCAGGCGTCCCGCCGGATTGTAGTCACCCAACAACACATCAGCCACGGCCGCCCCGCCTTCGCCGCCAGGATACCAGGCCGTAAGCAGCGCCGAAGCGTGGGCCGCCGCCCAGTTCATTTCCAGCGGGCGGCCCTGGATATAGATCACCACAAGCGGTTTACCCGTCGAACTGAGTGCGTCCAGAAGTTGCTGCTGACGGCCGAACAGCGCGAGCGAGGCGCGGTCGTAACCTTCGCCGCTTTCCATATCGCTCACCGCATCCTTACCCGCCACAGCCGCACCGGTGTCCATATATTCGGTCCCGGCGTCGCGGGCGCTCGATCCACCGACCACGGCCACCACCACGTCGGCATCTTTCGCCGCTGCAACTGCCTCTGCGATACCGTTGTACGAGGTGTCGCGCACGGCCGCACCGCGCACGTACCGCACCTGCACATCTTTGGTTTTAAGCCCGTCGAGCATCGTCTTTACGTTTGTGCGGGGCTGCGGGGCGGTGTAGTCGCCCAACTGGTTGTACACATTGTCCGCGTTGGGGCCGACCAACGCTATTTTCGCGCCCTTTTTAAGCGGCAACACGCCGTCGTTCTTAAGCAATACGATGCTCTGGCGGGCCGTTTCGCGGGCGAGTTCCACATGTTCCAGGGTGCGCACACCCTTGGCGGCCTTCGCGGGGTCGACGTACGGGTTCTCGAAAAGGCCCATCTCGAATTTAAGCCTCAAAATCCTCCCGACAGCGCGGTCGATCACCACCATGGGAACCGTACCTTCTTTGACGGCCGCGACCAGCGGCAGGAAATCCTCGCCGCCCAGGTCCATATCCACACCTGCCGTAAGTGAGGCGACAGCCGCTGCGGCGGCATCGGCGGCCGTGCGGTGGTCGCGGTGGATACCGGCGATGCTGAACAGGTCGGAAACCACGATGCCGCGGAAGCCCCAGTCGTCGCGCAGAATTTCGCTCAGCAGATAAGGGCTGGCCGTGCATGGAACGCCGTCCAACGAATTATACGAGGTCATCACAGACAACGCGCCGGCATCGATGGCCGCCCGGAAAGGCAGGAAAAAACACTCGTGCAGATCCCGCACCGAAGAGAGCGAGGGGCTGCCGTTGTGCCCGCCTTCCGGAACGCCATACGCAGCAAAGTGTTTGAGGGTGGTTATAACGGAATTGGGCTTCGACAGATCACCGCCGCCCTGGCCGCGCACGATCCCCGAGGCGAGGCGGGCGGTGAGCAGATGATCCTCGCCGAACGACTCCTCGACACGCGACCAGCGGGCGTCGCGCGAGATGTCCATCACCGGGCCGTATGCGATATGCGCCCCTTGCAGGCGCACCTCACGCGCCATGGCTTCGCCGACTTCTTCCATCAGTGGCACCGACCAGGTCGAGGCCATGCCGATGGCGGTAGGGAAAACCGTCGCACCGATGGCCATGTGTCCATGCGGCGACTCCTCAGCCAAAAAAAGCGGGATGCCCAGGCGTGTATTTTCGATCGCGTATCGTTGCAGCGCGTTGCCCGCGCGGGCGGCCGACTCGGGATCGAGACCGTTGGCCAAAGTCTTTTGCGTCCACGGGTCGGCACGGTAAACGGCCCAGAGCGAGCCGACCGGCATGCGGGCGGTAAGCTCTTTAAATTGGGCGCTTACGGCTACTTGATCGCCCCGGCCCGTGTACATTTCCCATCCCATCGGGCAGAGCAGTTGGCCCACTTTTTCCTCGACCGTCATCCGGGCCAGAAGGTCGGCCGTCCGCTCGGCGGGGGTAAGCGAGGCGTTTTTATAGGCGGGCTGCGCGGCAGCGAGTGAAACGGCGGCCAGGGCCGCAAGGAGGATTATTTTTTTCATAATGCGGATTTTCGGATAATGATCGCGATCTGCCCGATGTACATCGGGCAGGCGGCCGAGGCCAGCCCCACGCCGATGATACGGTAAAAATTGACCATCGCCGGCAGGCCCGTCGTCGACTCGCCTTTGGTGAAGAAGAGCGCTTCGGGCCAGCCCGAACCCAACGCCGAAACGAAGAGCAGCACGGCAGCCGTGATGAGCGAACGCTTACGTCCCAGGCGCGAGGACACCAGGCCCGGGATCGCCCCGCCGACGATACACCCGACCAGGGCGCCCGATACGGCCATCCCGTGCACGAAAGCGTTCAGCCCGAGCGGCTTGATCAGGTAGGCCCCGATGGATTGTTCCGCCCCCGGGATGACCGTCGTGTCGTAGCCGAACAGCCCCCCCGCCGATGGTGGCCGCCACCGTGATACCCGTAATGCAGACGACGTTGTACCGGTTCTTCACCGCGTAAGGTTTTAATCAAAGTTAGTGTATTATTTACGCTTATGCCGGCACAGACCGTTTTTTACGCTAACTATCCGGAATGTACTTAGCGTATTTTTTACCCTTTTATGGGAAATTTTCGCAAGTGTGCATATCTTTGTGTATATCGTAATAAGGATGTACAATGGGCAATGCTGTAAATCGTCAACAAAAAACGCACAAAAGCGGCAATAAACAAGTTTAGCGTTCTCGGGTTAAAAAAATGATTACATTTAAACCCTGATTACACGTTATGTCAACAAAGAAAACGACAACCGTCACACCCCGCTCAGCCACGGCTGCATCCCCGTAAATCGTCAGCAAAAAGTGCACAAAAAGCACCGGGTACGTCCGTGTGGGGTAAAGGGGCGTATAAATCAAAAAAACTTTGCTAAGCCTGCGACTGAACTACATGAAAGATATTCTGAAATGGCCGGCATAACGAGACATAAAGAATTTACTGACGAGGCCGATCTTATCACAGCGCTTCGAGGCGGGAATGTGTCCGCTTTCGAGACGATCTTCAAAAAGTACTATGCGCCCCTATATGTCCACGCCAAACAATATGTCGATCAGCAGAGCGCACAAAACATAGTGCAGGACATTATGATGTGGGTATGGGAAAACAGGACTTCCCTCCCGGAAGATCTCGACATCCGCAACTATATGTACCGTTCGGTTCGCAATAAATGCCTGAGCCTGTTAAACCATTTATCGATCCGCCAGCGCGCCCACACCGCCATGGAGCGCACTTTGCTGGATTCACCCCAAAGCTACGACATCAGTCATCTGGATGAACTGGAGGCATATATCGAAAGTGCGCTGCTGAAACTTCCTCCCACATACAGGCAGGCCGTCATTATGAACCGGATGCACGGCAAGACATTCAAAGAGATCGCCTCCGAACTCAACGTTTCCGTCAAAACCGTAGAATACCGGATGAGAAACGGCATTCTCCGGCTCAGGGTATTGCTGAAAGAGCTACTTGAATAGTCGCTCTATCGGTAATCCCACCCGGGAGAGAAAAAGTACGTATCCATCATTCCCATCACCTCGATAATGTCGTTCGCGATCTTTCCGTCCACCCGTACGTCCACCGGGATCGTGTACGGCCCCTCGGGAATATACTTCGGGTAGAGGGTGAAAGTAACCTCGCGTATCTCACGGGGAGCCAGCGTTATGGGACTCATTTTTTTCAGATACGGGCTGGAATGCTCAAAAGATACTTTTATGGCCTGGTCGGAGGCGTTGTAAAATTCAAGCACCGCGGTAATCTCCTTCGCCCTGGAATTTTGCAGCCTCATGCCTACGATCCGCTTGTCCGAACGGAGCGCGTCGCTGTACCTGAAAATGTATTTCTGATCCTCAATACTGACTTCACCGGTCACGCTCCCCGACACGGTAAGGGTGCTGAATTTGCGATAGTCCCCGTTGTCTGCGATCACCGTGAGCGAGGTCTTGAACTCGCCGTACTTCGTTTCGGGATCGAAAGTCACTGCGACTTTCGAGGATTTGCCCGGCTGGAGGGGTTTCGTGTCGAATTTACCGTTCAGGCACAAGCCGCATTGAGAGTGAATATCCAATATCACGACCGGTTTGTCAGAGATGTTGGTATAGTTGAAGTCGAGCTTTATCGCTCCGTTCTCTTGCCTCACCTCTCCGATATCCCTCACGGGATTTTCGAATTCGAGCAGGCGCGCAGTAAAGGATCTTGTCTGCCCTTCTACCGGCATTGACAACAACAGTGCAGCGAGAGCCGATAGGACACACCTGTAAATCTTTGCCATCTCTTTATTGTAAAAAAGAGGCCGCCGCTCGCGGCGGCCTCCCTTTGATAACCCGTGATCTGCCGGACCTGTTAAATGTCGGGACATTTGATGGTAATGAAATCGGCGGCCGTGACAACTTTCGACGCGTTGCCGTGACGGCCGTGACCCGAAAGGTCGGGTACGGTTCGACCGTCGGCGTCGACATTGTCGCACCTCCAATAGCCGATCAGACCCTGCGCCTTTTCGACATCGACGTAGCAGAGGTTGTTTTTCAATTCGATCGGCGTAAGGGCGCGATTCCAGATACGTCCCTCGCTCACATACCCGTAGAAACGGCGGTAGTCGCCAGCGGATATACCGATCCCGAACGGACTGTTGAAGTAATAACCGAGCTGGGTAGCCCTCATCGCCGCGGTCACCTGTACGCTCACCTGCGGTTCGCCGTCGACGTAGATCGTAAGGGTGGAACCGTTGTCGACCACGGCGATGTGATACCATTTGCCCAATACCCCACGGGGTTCGGAAACCGTGACCGAGGCGCCGGTCTTGCCTGCGAACTGGAACTGATCCCTTTGGATCGGCTCGTCGCCCATACGGAGCAGGAAGTTCTCTTCGACACCGATGAAAGACTGGATCTTGTGGGTCAGCGTGGTCCATCCCTGGGGACAGACACGAATCTCCATGGTACATGAGGGAAGGGTGAGGGTCGGATCGCCCTTCATCCCGTCCATCGTTATATGCCACGAACCGGCGAGATTCATCGCCCGCGTGTGCGTTACCGTACTGATGATAAAGTACCTGTACACCGACGTGGCAAGCACGTCGATTCCCTGATCGTTGCCGGAGATCTTCAGGGGAACGCAATAGTTCACCCCTTCCACGAAGTCGTCCATGTTGTTGATCGTGAAAGGTACCGCTTCCGAAACATTACTGTTGGCGGCGATAACGAGGGTCTTCTCCCACGGGATATAATTCCCGCTCCCATCCTTCTGCTGGAAGCTGGATGCCGGGATCAGTTCGTATTCGGCACCCATCCGTTTTCCGAAATCCGCAAGGGCGTTCTCGTCTATGGCCACAGAGACCTTGGCATCTTTTGAGAGTTTGCCCGAGCATGTTACGGAAATAAGGGTAGTTGTCGCACCATCCATGTAGATCGTCGAGACGTTGGAATCTCCCGACCCGGTGAAATAGAGAACATCCTTGTAGTCAAGGGACTCCTCGCAGCCTCCCAGAAGGAGCGCTGCGATCATGACTGCCGAAATTAAAATTTTCTTTTCCATCGTTCAATGAGGTTTTATTCGGTGTAAATCTGGAATTCGGCCATAGTTGTATAACCGGTCGCACCTGACGGAGTGACCCTGATATAGCTTGCGGTAACCGGAGCGTAGAACAGGACGCTCTGCCCGACCAGGGCGTTGGAGGTCGTCGTGTTGTTATAGATCGTGGACGCATTTGCGGTTCCGATGGTCGTGTAAGTCGTCCCGTCGGTGCTGCTTTCGAGCAGATAGTCTGTCGGACGGCGGCTCGCGGTGGTCGAGCCCACATAGAACCTGACGGCTTTGAAGGTG
>JAVBPS010000055.1:0-28709 GCA_031549495.1 Rikenellaceae bacterium
GACAGCCGAAAAGGTGAAGGAGAATTGGGAAGACCTCAAACAGGTCGAGAACAAAGAGCGCAAGAGCGTACTGCAAGGCGTTCCGAAGTCGCTCCCGGCGATGGTGAAATCGTTCCGTATCGGCGAAAAAGCCGCTTCGGCCGGTTTCGATTGGAAAAAGCCCGAGGATGTGTGGGATAAGGTGCGCGAGGAGCAGGCCGAGGTCGAAGCAGAACTGAAAGCGGGCAACCGCGACGGCATGGAAGAGGAATTCGGCGACCTGTTTTTCGCCCTGGTCAACGCCTCGCGCCTATACGGCATCGACCCCGAAATGGCGCTCGAACGCAGCAACAAGAAATTCATCCGCCGTTTCAGCTACCTGGAACAAACGGCGCGCACGGAAGGCCGCAGCTTGCGAGAGATGACCCTCGAAGAGATGGAAGAAATATGGCAAAACGCTAAAAAAGAGGAAAACAAATAATACAGTTTGTCATTCAGAGCGCAGCGAACCGACGCAGTCAGAGAGCGCAGAGGCCAAACGTTTTTTTGTTTGGGCTATGCCGAGCGACCAGGAGGAAAACGAACGAGTCTTTGTTTGTTCGTTAACAAAAGAATCTTGGTCGGGCTGTGTTCAGTAAACTATTCAGACCAAGATTCTTCGCTGCGCTCCGAATGACAAAACACGAATAAATTATGGCAATCATAAAACCCCTGAACGGAATCACGCCCGCCGTGGGCGAAAACACTTTCCTGGCCGAAACCGCCGTGCTGATCGGCGACGTGACGCTGGGCGACGACTGCAGCATCTGGTACGGCGCGGTGCTGCGCGGAGACGTGAACACCATTAAAATAGGCAACCGCGTCAACATCCAGGACGGCGCGGTGATCCACACCCTCTACAAACGCTCGCAGACCCACATCGGCGACGATGTCTCCGTAGGCCACAACGCGGTGATCCACGGGGCGCGCATCGAGGACAAATGCCTGATCGGCATCGGCTCGATCATCCTCGACAACGCCGTGGTGAGCACGGGCTGCATCATCGCCGCCGGGGCGCTGGTGCTCTCTAACGCGGTTCTGGAACCGAATTGCGTCTACGCGGGCGTGCCGGCGAAGAAAGTGAAAGAGGTCGCCCCCGAGCAGCGCGAGGAGATCATCGAGCGTATCGCGCGCGATTACATGATGTACGCCTCATGGTATAAATAGGCCGGGTATGTAGGGGCACCCCTTGCGGGTGCCCTTTCCTTTGGGCACCCGCAAGGGGTGCCCCCACACAAAGAAACGAGGTGATATGAAAAAGACCGAGAGCAAAGGAAACGTCGTACTGATCAACCTGCTGATCGCCGTTGCGATCAGCCTGGTCGTCAATTTCTCGCAGTTCCTCTTCTCTATCCAGGGTTTTCAGACCGGTAAAGGTTATCATTACCATAATCCGCAGCTCTACCTCTTCATCCAGGCGTTCTACTGGTTCTGGATCGCCTTCATCCTGCTCACGATCGCGACCCACATCGGCAAGCGGGGGACGAAGCATTTTTACAGCAAGATCCTCTATTGCGTGCTGGTGGCGGCGGCAGCCTATCTTTTCTGCCCCACGGTGAGCCGGGAAAGCGGTAATATCGTGCTACTGGTCTCCCTGCCGGTGATCATCAGCCCGATGGTGATGCTCAAGGCCTCCTTCACGCTCATCGTAACGATCCTTTACGGCAAAATTTACGAACTGCTCTACCAGCGCCATAGTATCGTACTGGAAAATGAACAGTTAAAGAACGAAAACCTGCAGACGCGCTACAACATGCTCGTCAGCCAGATCAACCCCCACTTCTTTTTCAACTCGCTCAACTCACTGGCCATGCTCGTGCGCGGCAAGCACAACGACAAGGCCCTCGATTACATAGACCGACTCTCGGATACCTTCCGCTACGTGATCCAGAGCAGCCAGGGCGACCTGACGCCCCTCTCGCAGGAGCTGGAATTTCTCGCAGGCTATAAGTATCTCAACGAGGTGCGTTACGCGGATAAACTGTTCATCGACATCGAAGTCGATCCGCAGTACGAAACCTGGCTGCTGCCCGTGCTGTCGCTGCAACCGCTGATCGAGAACGCCGTGAAGCACAACAGCATCACCCTTTCGAAACCGTTCCATATTACGATTTCCACCCGCGACGGGGAACTGATCGTTTCCAACCCCATCATCCCGAAGATTGTCCCGGAAGAGGGTACGGGGATCGGGTTGAAGAACCTGTCGAGCCGTTTTATGCTGCTCACGGATAAGGATATCACCATCGAACAGCAGGACGGCACGTTCGCCGTGCGCCTGCCCCTTACGCGCCCCGACAAGCGATGAAAGTCATTATCATAGAGGACGAAACGGCTGCCGAAGTCAACCTTCGCACGATCCTCGCCACGGTTTGCCCCGCGGCTGAGGTGGTCGCCTCGCTTGAAAGCGTGACGGACAGCGTGGCGTGGCTGCGCGCGAATCCTGCCCCCGACCTGATATTCATGGACATCCACCTGGCCGACGGCGACGCCTTCCGGATCTTCCCGCAGGTGGAGATCGCCCCCCCCATCGTCTTCACCACCGCTTACGACCATTACGCGCTGGAGGCCTTCAAGGTCAACAGCATCGACTATATCCTCAAACCGATCAAGGCCGCGGAGTTGCAGCGCGCGCTGGAGAAACTGGAACGCCTCTCGGGCGGCGACCGCACGGAATACGCAGGCCGCGTGAACGCTATGGCGCGCCAGCAGCAGCGCACTTTCCTGGTGCACGTGCGCGATAAGATCGTGCCGCTCGTCCTGGATGAGATCGCCTTCTGTTACACGGAGAACGAGCGGGTCACGGCCTGGACGATGGACGGGCGCAACATGCCGCTGGACGGATCGCTCGACCACATGATGTCGCGCCTGCCGGAAGAGGATTTCTTCCGCGCCAACCGCCAGTTCATCGTGGCGCGCAAAGCGGTGAAGGATATTTCCGTATGGTTCGGCAACCGGCTGAGCCTGAATCTCGTGCAACCCACACCCGAACGCATCGTCATCAGCAAGGCCCGCGTGCCGGAATTCAAACGCTGGCTGACCGGGAAGTGATCAAATTATGAATTATGAATTATGGATTATGAATTTCGGCGTCCGGCAGGCAATTCATAATCCATAATTCATAATTCATAATTTTCACACCATCTTACTGAGCATAAACGCCAGCAGGAATCCTAAGACAGTGATCAGCGCCACTCCCCTGCCCCCGAAGCGGAACGCCTCGGGAATCATCGTATCGCTGAGCATCGCCAGGATCGCCCCCGATGCAAAGGCCATCGTGGCTGAGTGCATCCCGGGCGAAGCCCCGCCGAGAAAGTAGAATCCCGCCACCGAGGCGAGTATCGTCACCGCAAGTGTGGCGACCCACAGCCAAAGGATCTGACCGTTACGCATCCCCGCCATCTTCATGCCGAGCGTCCCGGAAGCCCCTTCGGGCAGGTTGCTCAGGAAGACCGCGGCGATGAAAACGAGCCCCGCCGACCCTCCTTCGGCAATGGAAGCCCCCACGACGAACGATTCGGGAATGCCGTCCAGGAAAGTCCCCAGCAGGATAGCCAGCCCTGAATTTCCGGCCGCTGACTTTGCCTTTTCCGCCTCGCCGTGCGAACGCTTGCGCATCGCTCCCCCGCTGCGGTCGATCAGCCAGTCGCCGCCCACGAAGACCAACGCCCCGCCCAGAAAGCTAAGGCTGACGACCAAGGCATCGTGGCTGCGTTCATAAGCCTCGGACATCAGGTCGATCGACAGGGCCGAGATCAGCACCCCCGCGCCGAAAGCCATCACAGCGGCGATCAGTTTATTGCTTATCTTCAGATAAAGCCCCAGCAGGGCGCCGATAACGATCGCCGATCCGGAGACCAGGCCTGCCATTGCGGATGGGAACATGGTTTTTGCTTTTTCCCGGACACATGCACGAAGCGTGCCGACCCCAGTATCAGTACGTTTCGCCCCCTCTTTTTTCCGTTTGGACGGGTACAGTGGAATAACCGGACGATTTATGGCGTTACATTTGTGTTAACAGGTCAACAAACCATCAACCTCAAAAATCAACTGTTATGAAAAAGATCATGATCATCTCCGCAACCCTTGTTTTTGCAGCCATTTTCGCAACGGTCCTCACAGCTCAACCCGGTCCCGGCCAACGTGGCGGCGGCATGATGGCGCAGTCCACCCCCGAGCAGAAAGCCCAGCGCATGACCGAAATGCTCAAACAGCGCCTCTCGCTGACGGACGAGCAGGCGGCGCAGATCCAGAAGATCAGCCTCGACTCCTTCACCAAAGAAAAGGCCCTCATGGATCAGATGAAGCAGGAAGAGAAC
Organism: Rikenellaceae bacterium; assembly: GCA_031549495.1. Taxonomy (GTDB): domain Bacteria; phylum Bacteroidota; class Bacteroidia; order Bacteroidales; family Rikenellaceae; genus JAVBOW01. The sequence goes on from JAVBPS010000055.1 coordinate 4,335, forward strand.
AACCGCCAGGCCGCCATCAACAAGGTGCTCACCCCCGAGCAGCAGCAACAAATGCAGCAGGATCGCGACAAGATGAAAGAACGCATGCAAAACGCACCGCAGCAACACGGCAAACAAGGTGCAGGCAAGCAGGGCGGCAAGGCCAAAACAGAATAATGGACACATCATTCGCTCTGAATGACAAAAGTATCATTTCAAAAGCCCCTTCACAGGGGCTTTTTTGTGTTTCGCCCTCAGTTTTGTCCGATTCACCGGAATTGTGTCCTCTTGGCAAATATTTTTTGTTCCTTTGTGTCCGGAATTCCACAACGACTCATGAAAAAATTACTTTTTTTAGCTATCCTGATCTTATTTTCTTTCAGCGCTTTCGCTGCGCCGACAGGTAAACTGACCGGCCGCGTGGCCGATGCCGCCGATTCCACGGCCATTTCGGGCGCGACGGTGGAGCTGTTCGCGGCCAATGGACAGAGCACGAAACGGCGCGCCACCACCTCGGGACGAGGCGCTTTCACGATCGGCAACCTGCCTTACGGCGAATACGATATGACCATCAGCGTCAACGGATTCAACGACATCGTGCGCAAGGTGAGTGTGACGGCCGAAGATGTCGACCTCGGCCTGTTGAAAATGGAGCAGACCGCCATGGTGATGGATGCCGTGACGGTCGAAGTGCAGGTCATGCGCACTTCGCAGAACGGCGACACGGTGAGTTACAACGCCAACGCCTTCAAGGTGGCCAAGGACGCCGACGCGGAAGGCTTGCTGGCCAAACTGCCCGGCGTGCGCATCGTGGACGGCACGGTCGAGGCGCAGGGCGAGACGGTCAAAAAGGTCTTCGTGGATGGTAAGGAGTTCTTCGGCGAGGACGTGAACAGCGCCATCAAGAACCTCCCCGCCGAGGCGATCGCCAAGATCGAGGTCTACAACAAGCAGAGCGACCAGTCCGAGCTCACCGGCATCGATGACGGCCAGGGCTACAAGGCGATCAACATCGTCACCCGGCCCGACATGCGCCAGGGACAGTTCGGCAAACTCTACGCCGGCTACGGCATTCCGGATAAATACATCGTCGGCGGTAACGTGAACATTTTTTCGGGCACCAACCGCTGGTCGCTGATCGGCCTGTCGAATAACATGAACCAGCAGAACTTCTCGATGGAGGACATTCTGGGCGTGTCGGGCGGCAGCAGCAGCGGTCGGTACAGCCGTGGTGGCGGCGGACACAGCCGCCGGGGCGGTGGCGGCGACTTCATGGTACCGCAACAGAGCGGCATTTCCAAAGTCAACTCCTTCGGACTCAACTATTCGGGCGAATGGGGTAAGAAAATAACCTTCTCGGGTAGCTACTTCTTCAACACCAACGGGACGGAGAATCACAACCAGACCAACCAGCGCTATTACGAGCCGGTCGACTCGCCGCGCGTGAGTTCGAGCACCTCGGATTCCGGGTCGCGCAACTACAACAACCGTTTCAACGCCCGCGTGGAATACAAGATCAATGACAACCATTCGATCATGTACCGTCCCTCGATCAGTTTCCAGACCAACAATTCCACCTCGTCGGGCAATTCGCTCACAGGTCTGGGGATCATGGAGAATAACATGCTCGTCGACACCGAACTAAAAAACACAACCGACCAGTCCAGCCGCGCCAACGGCCAGGGTTACAATATCTCCAATTCCCTGCTTTACCGCGCCAAACTGGGCAAACCAGGACGCACGCTCTCCGTGGACGGCAGCCTGACGCTGACCAAAAACGACAACGACGCCTACAGCCTCCAGCAGACGGTATATACGGATGGAACGCCGGAGCGCATCGACAACCAGCACAAAATCAACAATACGGACTACATGCGCCTGCGCGCCTCGTTGATGTACACCGAGCCCCTGTCGGAAAAAGCGCAGGTCAACCTGAATTACCGGTTCAGCTACAACGACCAACCCGCCGACCGCAAGGTGTATATGTGGAATCCGCTGACGCAATCCTATATGGGCGACATCGACCCTTCGCGCTCGAATATCTATTCCAGCCGCTATATGACCAACGGCGTCGGCCCGGGCTTCAACTACGGCACGAAAAAGACCACACTGGTGTTCAATCTCAACTACCAGAACTCTTCGCTTCTGGGCGATAGGACTTTCCCCGAACCGGCGGCCAAGACCGATGCGCGCTTCAACAACATCGTCTATTTCGGGATGCTCAACCAGACCTTCGCGCAGAACAACACGCTGCGGGTCTTCATGCGCTCATCGACCGACAACCCTTCCGTATCGCAGTTGCAGGACACTCCCAACCAGGTCAGTACGCAATACGTGACCGTCGGTAATTCCAAACTGAAACCCTCTTACGAGCACAGCGTCTACATGAATTACAACCGGTCGATGGTCGACAAGGGCCGCACGCTGATGGTCATGTTGGGCGCCTCGGTCCGCAACAACTACATTGCGGACTCGCTGACGCAACTGGCTTTTAACGAAGGGTATAATTTTCCCAACAGCGACGTGAGCGTGGGAAAGGGCGGCCAGATCATGAATTACGTCAACATGAACGGGTACCGTTCGGTACGCGGTATGGTCACTTACGGCTCCTCGATCAAATGGATCAAATGTAACTTCAACGTCAACGCGGGCGTCGACTACGGCCGCACGCCGAGCTATACGGACGCGGTGGAAAATATCTCCAATACGCTCAGTTACAACGGCGGGGCGGTACTATCGAGCAACATCAGCGAAAACCTCGACTTCACCCTGCGCTATTCGTTAGGCTACAACACCGTGCGCAACACCTCGGGCGAAAGCAAGGACAACGACTTTTTGAACCAGCGCGTGGAGGGTAGCCTGAAATGGGTCATGTGGGGCGGTTTCACCTTTGCCACCAACGCCCTTTATATTAAATATTCCACCAAGGAGGGCAATAACAACCAGGATTACTGCATCGTGAACGCGCTGGTGGGCAAGAAGATATTCCGCAACCAGCGGGGCGAGGTCAACGTGGGCGTGAACGACCTGTTCAACCAGAACCGCAGCTACAACCGCTCGTTCCAGACCGCCTACCTCCAGGAATCGCGCAACGACGTGATCGGACGTTACGTAAGCGTCAACCTGATCTACAACCTGCGCAATTTCGGCAAACGCAAACCGGGCAATTACGACAACGGGGAAGGTTCGGGCGATCGCGGGCGTCACATGATGATGGGCCCGCCCCCGGGCGGCGGCCCCGGTGGGGGATTCCATGGGCATTAGAAAGAAGCCGCCTCATTTTGAGACGGCTTCTTTTTTGTCATTCTGAACGAAGTGAAGAATCTTGGTCGGACTGTGTACAGAACAATTCCGACCAATATTCTTCACTTCGTTCAGAATGACAAATCTTTAGCCCATGCTGACACCGCACCCCCGCTCACTGCTTTGGTAGCACGCTTCCAGCAGGCGGATCAGGTCCACCATCTGCCGGTGGGAGACCTCGGGCTGCGCGCCGTTGCGCAAGACATCGTATATATTGCGGTAATAGAGGCTGTAATCGCCCGGGATGCCGGGGCAGGGCGCGCGCCCTGCGTCGTTGTGCAGGATGCCCCGGCGCTCTTCGGGGATCATACCCCACCCTTCCCCGCCCGGCGCTTTTCCGGCGACCAGTTCGGCCTCCTGCGGGTCGATGCAACACAGCGTGTAGGAGCCTGTGGTGCCGTGTACGGCGAAATTGGGGCCCGGCTCGCGTGCGCTCATCGAGGCGCGCAGGTTCACCCGCAGACGCTCATAGGTAAGCACGATCTGGAAATAATCGACCACCTGTCCCCCATCGCGCACCACATCCATCGTGGCCCACACCTGCCGCGGCATGCCGAAAAGCACCATCGCCTGGTCTATGGAGTGCGACCCGAGGTTGTAAAGCAGCCCCACGCGCCCATCGGCCGCCTCTTTCCATGTGCCTTCCCGCACGGCGCGGAAACGCTCGAACGCCGCATTGTATTCCACGACGCGTCCCAGCGCACCCGTTTCGACCAGCTGCCGCACGGTCATAAAATCCCCGTCGAAACGGCGGTTCTGGTAAGCCGTAAGCAGCAGGCCCTTGCGCGAAGCCAGCGCGGTGAGCTCTTCCGCCTCGGCCACGGTCGTCACAAAGGGTTTTTCGACCACCACATGCTTGCCCGCCTCCAACGCCATTTTCACATATTCGTAATGGGTCGAATCGGGCGTATTGACCACCACCAGCTCAATATCGTCCATCGCCAACACCTCCGCGAACGTGCGTACGGAGCGCACGCCGCGATAAACGCCTCCGATAACCTCCCTACTGCGTTCGACGGCAGCCAGCAATTCAAAGCCAGGGTCGGCATGCAGGAAAGGCGCATGGAACACACGCCCGGAAAGCCCGTAAGAGGCGATGGCGGTTTTGATCGGTTTCATTTGCTTAGGATATGTGCGTTGATCCGGCGGACTTCATCGCCCAGATCGTCGATTTCAGTGACATCCACCCCGGCGCTGCGCAGGACTTCCGCTCCTTCGCCGCGTACAAAGTATTCCGGCTCGCGCAAGGCGAAAACCGCTCGCGCGAAGTCGTGTTTGATGATCAGCGCCGAGCACGACTGCGGTTTGGAATGGCGCTGCGAGCACGGTTCCATAGAGGAATACATCGTAGCGCCTTTCAATTCATCCCCGGCCGCGAGCGCTTTGGCAATAGCCTCTTCTTCGGCATGGTTTGCGGGCGCGGTTTCATGGGTATAGCCCTTGTAGACCTCCCCCGCCGCGGTTACGACCACCGCCCCGACGCAATAAGCCGTCTGCGAGGGTGTGCAAAGGCGGCTTTCCCCGATCGCCATGCCGAGGTAATAGCGATCCGCCGAAAGCAGATGCATCACGGCCATGTCACCTAATTTTTCCACAGAACCGAGTTTCATCCGCCCCGTCCCCGAAAGGCGCGGCGCGCGGGGATCATCCACAAAGAAAGGCGCCACGGCCATCCGCAACTCATCCACCGCTTCCGCCTCGAAGAACATCCGCAGCGTCCGCGCCCCGCCCTCGACCATCAACGTCCGTACGCCCCGCCGTTCCAGTTCCGCGGCGATGACCGCAGGCGTAATGCGCGCGGCTTCGACCACATCGGCCACGGCATGCAAATTCGTTCCGCCGCCCGGCTCGACGAAAACCAACGGCCGGCCGGGCCCGGTGAAGAACCGCAAGGAAGGATCGAGATCCCCCCGGCGGCTTACCGTAACGCGCAGCGGATCTTCGTTGTACCCTTTCGCCCTGAGCGAAGGATTATCCCGCCGCAGGGTTTCAGCCCCGGCCAGGATAGCGTCGCACGAGGCGCGCAACCGGTACACCTCAGCCCAATCTTCAGGCGAAGAGAGCGCCAGTCGCCGGGCCGAAGCATCGTCCAGATACCCGTCCAGCGACACAGCCACGGATGCGATCACCTTCATGGCCTGCGGATCGTAAAGAGGGTAATTTCCGGGCGGGCGTTGATGCGCATCGGGTAAAGCACGTACCCCGCCCCATCGTTGACATATAGATATTTGCCGCCGCGCTCATAGAGCCCGCTCCACTGGGGATACATGAACTCCGCGGGCGACCAAACATGCCTGCCGATGCCGAATTTCATCTGCATGGCATGCACGTGGCCCGAAAGCACCAGGTCTGCGCTGCCGCCGCAGCCGAGTATCTCGTCCCATAGCTTGGGCGTATGCGAAAGCACGATATTGTAAAGCGAATCGGGCACCTGCGCGTAGCAGGCGTCCAGGTTTGTCCCGGCAAAGGAATCCCGCAGCCCGTTGTGCGAGGTGTCGCCCGCGGGGAAATTGACCCCCGAAATCGCGATCGAATCGTTGCCGTCGACCACATATTCGGTACGGTCCATCAGCAAATGCCATCCGAGGGCCGTCTGTTTGACGATCAAATCGCGGATGCTCTCGGCAGGCGGCGTGCGCACCGTATCGGATATGTAAAAGGCGATGTCATGGTTGCCCAGCACGCTGTAAACCCCATAGCGGCTCTCGATGCGCGAGAGGATTTCCATCGCCGCCCGGTCCAGCTCCCCCGACTCGATATTGACGATATCGCCGCACTGGATGACGATGTCGGGCCGCAGCGAGTTGATCGAATCGACCATGCGGTTCAGGAATTTATCCCGGTTGACCAGGTTGCCCAGGTGCAGGTCGGCGAACTCCACCACCCGCAACCCGTCGAAGGCCGCCGGTAGTTTTTCGGACGTAAGCTCGATGCGTTTGACCTCTATACGGCCGCGCCCCACACTCATTCCCCAGACCATCGCGCCGAAAAGCCAGATCCCCAGCGCCGAAGCGATATAGCCGAATACACGCACATGGCGATGGCTGATCCAGCGCGAAAGGTAATCCGGCAGCGAGAGTAGCAGGTAAATGGCTTTCGGCACCAGATTGGTGAAGAACAGCGCGAAGCACCACCCCACCGCATGGATATATCCCGGCTCGCCGCTCGTGTAGCTCGCCCGGTAGAGCAGCACCGCCGCCACGATCACGAGGTCTGCCGCCACGGCATAAACCACATAAGCCACGCGTCCCCAGCGATTCCACCGCACCCGGATTACCCGCCGGTAGATATAGATATCCACCAGGATCGCCAGCACGGCGATGACCAATATCATTTTCAGTATCATAATTTTTGTAAAATAAAGATCATGCCGTTTTGTCATTCTGAGTGCAACGAAGAATCTCCAAAAGTCTGCCTGATATCCTTTGCCGCACTCAGAATGACAAAACCGAAATGCCCTGCAAAGATACCAAAATATCGGTACGCGCGCAAAATGGCACGTAACATGCTGCAATCCTAAACCGTATGAAGAAAAGTGCACTTGTCCTTGTATTGCTCCTGCTCACCTGCGTCTCGTGGGCGCAGCGTCCCCGTCCCCATGCCCCTGCCCCACCGCCGGTGAAGGCCGTCGCTCCGTTGCAGGCCAAGCCCGATTCCCTGTCGGCCGACAGCCTGAAAATGCCGCCCCCGGTGACCCAGGCCTCCGACAGTCTCAAACTCATGCAGGCGACCAACAATCCCCCGGCGGCCAACGAAAGCGCCCCCGAGGTGATCATCACGGGACACGAGACCAAAGGGATCGTCGATTCCGATGTGGTGCGGGCGGCCATCGACCACTATTACCAGACCCGCATCGAGGGTTTCCAGCAATCGGGCCTGCCGCGCTTCATCATCACGGGCCGTGAGCGCAGGTTCCTGCTCGGCATCGGCGGTTTCGTCAATTTCAAAATGTCGTACGATTTCCGCGGGGCGATCGACAACCGCGATTTCATCACCTATGATATCCCCGTCCCCGCCACGGAGGCTTCGAAACAGCGTTTCGGCATGGATGCCGCCTCGTCGCGTATCTTCTTCAAGGCGATCGCCAATTCGAACACGCTCGGCCAGGTGGAATCCTACATCGAAATGGACTTCCGAAGCGTGAACACCCTGATGCGTATGCGCTACGCCTATATTTCATTCAAGGGCCTGCTCTTCGGACGCAGCGTGACGACGTTCTGCGACCTGAGCGCCTCGCCCACCACCGTGGACTCCGAAGGTCCTAACGCCTACACGTTCAATTTCAACGAGATGGTGCGTTATACCCATAATTTCCGCAACAAGCATTGGAGCGCCGCGGTTTCGCTCGAAGCCCCCGCCGCAAGCCTCACCACGACCGATGAACTGCAAACCGTCCCGCAACGGATCCCCGACATTCCCATGTACGCGCAATATACCTGGGATAAACTCAACCACATCCGCCTTTCGACCATCATGCGCGAGTTGCGCTACTACGATTCGGTGGAAGAGAAGGCGAAGGGGCGTTTCGGTTGGGGCATGCAGCTCAGCGGCTCGGCTAAAATGGTCGATAACCTGACGCTCTACTCGCAGCTCGTGTACGGCAAAGGCATCGCCCGTTACATCCAGGATATCGCGGGCGTGGGCATGGACCTGCTGCCCGACCCGAACTACACGGACCGGATGGTGACCCTGCCGATGGGCGGGTGGTTCGCCGCGTTGCAATACAACTATTCGAGCACAGCCTTCTTTTGCGCCGGATATTCCCACGTGGAGGTATTCCGACCCTCGTATTATCCGAAGGACGACACCTACCACCGGGCGCAGTATTTTTTCACGAACCTTTTCGTCAACGTGGGCGCTTCCTGCACGCTCGGCCTGGAATACATCCACGGCGTGCGACGCAATATGAACGACCAAAGTGCGACTGCAAACCGCATACAGGCCATGATCCAATACAATTTCTAAATAATTTTATTAAAAACGTTTTGTTTTTCCGTAAAAAAGTTTTTCCTTTGCAAACGATATGACACATTTCGCACAATATTGGTGGTGGCAGGCATTGGTTAGAAGTAAACAATGACTTGTTGCTGCATTTGTGTGTATACGATATTAAAGCAGGCCTGTTGTTTACTAAGAAACGATAGGCCTGCTTTCATTTTATAAATATTTCAACTATGACCAAGACTAAGAAATTCCTGCTCCCCGAATCCCTGATGCCCAGGCAATGGTACAACATCGTGGCCGACATGAAGGTCAAACCGCAGCCCATGCTGCACCCCGGGACGGGCAAACCGATCACGGAGGACGAATTGGCGGGTATTTTCGCCCGCGAACTCTGCCGCCAGGAACTATCCCAGGAACGTTACATCGACATTCCCGAGGAGGTGCAGGATGTCTATAAAATATGGCGCTCCACGCCGCTCGTGCGCGCTTACGCGCTCGAAAAGCTGCTGGACACGCCCGCAAAGATCTACTATAAGAACGAGAGCACCTCGATGGCCGGGTCGCACAAGCCCAATTCGGCCATCCCGCAGGCCTACTACAACGCCAAGCAGGGCATCAAGCACATCACCACCGAAACCGGCGGCGGCCAGTGGGGGTCGGCGATGGCCTTCGCGGCGGAGTATTTCGGCCTCGACCTGAAAGTGTTCATGGTCAAGGTGAGCTATGAGCAGAAACCCTACCGCAAGCTGATGATGAACACGTGGGGCGCCGATGTGATCCCCTCGCCGAGCACCATGACCCGCAGCGGCCGCGAGGCGCTGGAGCGTGATCCGCTCTGCTCGGGCAGTCTGGGCCTGGCCTGTTCCGAGGCGTTGGAACTGGTCTTCGACGATCCCGATACGACGCGTTACTCGCTCGGCAGCGTGCTCAACCACGTGATCCTGCACCAGACGATCATCGGCGAAGAGGCCGTACTGCAAATGAAGATGACGGGCGACGAACCGGACGTGGTGATCGGCTGCTTCGGCGGCGGGTCGAACTTCGGCGGGATCGCTTTCCCCTTCCTGCGCTCGCGCCTGACGGGAGGCCGCTCGCCCCGCGTGGTGGCTGTGGAACCCGCTTCGTGCCCGAAACTTACGCGCGGCGAATTCCGCTACGACTTCGGCGACGTGTCGGGTTATACCCCCCTCATCCCGATGTACACGCTCGGCCACAACTTCCAGCCCGCCGACATCCATGCCGGGGGCCTGCGTTACCACGGCGCCGGCGCGATCGTCAGCCAACTGATCAAGGACGGCGAGATCGAGGTGGCCTCGGTGCCCCAGTTGGAAACCTTCCAGGCAGGCATGATGTTCGCCCGCAGCGAGGGGATCATCCCCGCCCCGGAATCGACCCACGCCATCGCCGTGGCCGTCCGCGAGGCGTTAGAGGCTAAAGAAGAAGGCAAATCGCGCACGATCGTCTTCAACCTCTCGGGCCACGGGATGATCGATATGTACGCCTACGGTGAGTACCTGGCGGGCAACCTGCGCAACTACGACCTCTCGGACGAGACAATCGCCAAGAGCCTGGCTGAACTCGACGCGAAATAGACTACTGGTTTTTGTCATTCAGAGCGAAGCGAAGAATCTTGGTCGGGCTGTTTGCGAACAATTCCGACCAAGATTCTTCGCTTCGCTCTGAATGACAAATGCAGCCATTCTATTTTTTTCCGTCCTGTCGAGCGTTGGTCGAGACATCTCAAACAGACTTTCTGAGATGTCTCGACTAACGCTCGACATGACGAAAGGATCGGCTGCTCTTGTAGGGGCACCCCTTGCGGGTGCCCTTATTTATTGCTATGTTTGCCGTATGGAATCCATCAGAACCCTCTACAAGATCGGCCACGGCCCGTCGAGCAGCCACACGATGGGTCCGCGTAAAGCGGCCCAAATCTACCTGGAACGTAACCCGCACGCGAAAGCATTCCGCGTAACGCTCTACGGCAGCCTCGCCGCGACCGGCCGCGGACACTTTACCGACAAAGCGATCCTCGACGTGCTGCAACCCGCCGAGATCGTCTGGCGACCGGACATCGTCCCTGCGTTCCATACGAACGGCATGCTCTTCGAGACTATCGGTGCGGACGGCACGGCGGCGAATCCCTGGGAGGTATTCAGCATCGGCGGCGGCTCGCTCGCATCGCCCGATATGCAACTCGAAAAGCCCGCCCAGGTCTACGAAATGTCTACCATTCATGATATTCAGCAATGGTGCGAGCGGAACGGCACCTCGTTCTGGGAATATGTGGAAAAATGCGAAGGCCCGGAAATCTGGGGATATATAGCCCGTGTCTGGGAAGTGATGCAGGCCTCGATCCTGCGCGGCCTGGAAGCCGAGGGCGTGCTGCCCGGCGGCCTGGGCGTGCGCCGCAAGGCCTCGGACTACCTGATCCGCGCCAAAGGCTATTCGGCGACCATGCAAAGCCGCGGGATGGTCTACGCCTACTCGCTGGCCGTATCCGAGGAGAACGCCGCCGGGGGCGAGATCGTCACCGCGCCTACGTGCGGGTCGTGCGGTATCCTGCCCGCCGTGCTTTACCACCTGATGCTGACGCGTGATTTCCGCCTCTCGCGTATCTATAAGGCCATCGCCACCGCCGGATTGTTCGGCAATGTGGTGCGCACCAACGCTTCCATTTCCGGCGCCGAGGTCGGTTGCCAGGGCGAGGTGGGTGTAGCTTGCGCGATGGCCGGTGCGGCCGCCTGCCAGCTTTTCGGGGGATCGCCCGCGCAGATCGAATATGCGGCTGAAATGGGGCTGGAACACCACCTGGGCCTCACGTGCGACCCGGTTTGTGGTCTCGTCCAGATCCCCTGTATCGAGCGCAATGCCTTCGCTGCCGCCCGCGCACTGGATGCCAACACCTTCGCCACCTTCTCGGACGGCGTCCACCGCGTGAGTTTCGACAAGGTGGTCGAAGTGATGCGCCACACGGGTCGCGACCTGCCCAGCCTCTATAAAGAGACGGCCGAGGGCGGCCTGGCTAAGGTCATGAACCCGGAGAACCGATGAAACTCTCGTTACTGCTATTGGTGGGCCTCGGCGGCGCGGCGGGAAGTATGCTGCGCTACACGGTCTCGCATATTTTCACGGCCCACCTTTCGCGCGTCCCGGCGATCGCCGCCACGTTCACGGTCAACCTGCTCGGTTGCCTGCTGATCGGGATGCTTTTCGGGCTTACAGAGCGTTACGGATGGCTCACCCCGCAGATGCGCGTGCTGTTGATGAGCGGATTTTGCGGGGGATTCACGACATTTTCGGCTTTCGCATTAGAAAACGTAGCGATGTTTCAGAGCGGGAATTATACCGCTGCGATTTCTTATACGCTCGCCAGCGTGGTTTTCTGTACGGCTGCCGTTTTTGCAGGCATCGCCCTCGCCAAAGCGTGCTGATTTTTGTCGCTCCATCCCGGTTTGTCATTCTGAACGAAGTGAAGAATCTTGGTCGGAACTGTTAAAAAACAGACTGACCAAGATTCTTCACTTCGTTCAGAATGACAACAACGTATTATGCCCGACCGAGGAGATATTCTTTGAATTGCGGAAACTCGCTACTCATTTCAATGGACTGCTTCGTTCCGTGCATGAACGCTTCCAGCCGCGCGGGAATCTCCACCGGCTCACCGATGATCGGCTGTACCGTATCGAGAAACTTCGCCGGATGCGCCGTTTCGAGGAAGATCCCCCGCTCGTTGGCCGCAAGCCCCTCTTCCAGCGCCAGGTAACCGCAGGCTCCATGCGGGTCCATCAGGTAACCATGCTGCCGCCACACCCGTTTGACCGCCTCGCGGATCTGCTCGTCCGTAAAGCTCGCTCCGCTGATCACGCGGCAGATCGCTTCATGCGAATTGCCGTACAGGTCGAGGATGCGGACAAAATTACTCGGATCGCCCACGTCCATCGCATTGGCGATCGTGGCAATGGTCGCTTTCGGGTCGTATTTACCCGTTTCCAAATATCTCAGAAACACATCATTGCGGTTATTCGCCGCAATAAACCGTTTGATGGGCAGCCCCATGCGGTGAGCGAAAAGCCCGGCCGTGATATTGCCCAGATTCCCGCTCGGCACACACATCACTACCCCATCCTGCAACCCCTCGCGCACCATCTGCGCATAGGCGTTGAAATAATAGAACGACTGCGGCAGAAACCGCGCCACATTGATCGAATTGGCCGACGTAAGGCGCATCACTTTCGCGAGATCCGCATCGAGGAACGCGCTCTTGACCAACCGCTGGCAGTCGTCGAAAGTCCCGTCGACCTCCACGGACGTAATGTTGCGCCCGAGCGTGGCGAACTGCATCTCCTGGATCTCGCTCACCTTCCCCTTCGGGTAAAGCACCACCACGTCGATCCCCTCCACACCGAGGAACCCGTTCGCCACCGCGCTGCCCGTATCGCCCGAAGTGGCGACCAGCACCGTTACGCGCTCCTTACTCCCCTGCTGCGCAAGGAAATAGGAAAGCGTACGGGCCATAAAACGCGCCCCCACATCCTTGAAAGCGAGCGTCGGCCCATGAAACAGCTCCAGCGAATAGATATTCCCATGCACCGGTACCACCGGCGTATCGAAGCTGAGCGTATCGCAAACGATCTCATCCAGTTTCTCCTTCGGGATATCCTCCCCAAAAAACGCCTGCGCGACACGGCAGGCGATCTGGTGGAAAGTCATCTGCCCGATCCGGGCGAAAAAATCGGCAGGCAGGACTTCGATCCGCTCGGGCATATAAAGCCCCCGGTCGGCCGCCAGCCCCGTCACAACGGCATCCGCCAGGGAGACCGGTTGTGCGGCGTGATTGGTAGTATCGTATCTCATTTCTTGATCTTTCCCATAAAAATATCCATCAGTCCGCCCTCGGCGACGTGGCCGAGCGAACCTTTACGGACGGAGAATTCGTCGTAGCCGCTCACCTCGTCCGGGCGCACCCGCGGGTTATATATGGCTACCGGCACCGGAGCGGACGTATGCGTACGCAGGCGACAAGGCGTGGGATGGTCCGGCAACAAGGCGATGGAAACTGCCTCGGAATTATTGGCCGTAAGCACGTTGCATGCCAGCACCCAGTCCAATACAGGCCCGACCACCATCCGGTCGAAATCCTCGATCGTGCGCACCTTTAACGCCACATCGCCTTCATGTCCCGCCTCGTCGGCAGCTTCCACGTGCAGAAAAACGAAATCCTCTTTTTCAAGGGCGGCGATCGCCGCTTCGGCCTTGCCTTTATAGTTGGTATCGAACAGTCCGGTGGCCCCCAGGACCCTGACCGGGGTCAGTCCGGCGTACACACCGATCCCTTTGATCAGATCCACGGCCGAGATCACGCTGCCTGAGCGGATGCCATAGCGTTGTTGCAGGGTTTCCATCTGCGGCCGGTAGCCGGGCGACCAGGGCCAGATCGAATTGGCCGGCTGCTTGCCCGCTTCCACGCGTTTCCGGTTTAGGGGATGGTTTTCCAACGCCTCCTGCGACCAGACGATCAGGCTGTTAAGCATATCCGCCGTCGGGCGGGCCGCCTTTTCCTTCGCCCGGATCAGGTGTCTGGCGACCGGTTCGCCCGGCACGTCATGCGGCGGAGTGCATTCCAACTGTTTATTCCCGTCGCGCACCTTAAGCAGGTGGCGGTAGGAAACGCCGGGAAAGAACTTCACATCGAAGCCCTGTTTGAGCTCGGGGCGTTTGGCTAACTCTTCATTCAGATATTGAATCAATTCCGCAGCTTCACGGGACGAGATATGCCCTGCCGAATGATTCTTTATATTGCCCTCCTCGACGGTGATCAGATTGCAGCGCATCACCATCTCGCCCGGGGCGATCTCCACACCCATGCTGGCCGCTTCCAGCGAACCGCGTCCTTCGAACACTTTCCGCAGGTCGTAACCCAGCACCGACAGGTTCGCGATCTCGCTGCCCGGAGTGAACCCCTGCGGCACCGTACTGAGCAATCCGGTGCGCCCCAACCGGGCGATACGGTCCATGTTGGGGGTATGCGCAGCCTGCAACGGGGTTCGTTTCCCGAGGCTGTCGATCGGCTCGTCCGCCATGCCGTCTCCCAACAGGATAATGTGTTTCATGGCGTTAACGTATATTGGCGATGCTGATGATGTCTGCGAATACGCCCGCCGCGGTCACTTCCGCGCCGGCGCCGTATCCTTTGATCTGCATGGGGTATTTTTTGTAACGTTCGGTGGTAAGCAGAATCACGTTGTTGCTGCCCTCCAGATGGTAGAACGGGCTCTGGATATCCACCTCGCACAGGGCCACCTCGGCTTTGCCCTCGTCCAGCGTGGCGATAAAACGCCAACGTTTTCCCTGGGCGTCAAGCTGTTTGCGCCGCTCTTCGAAATTGGCGTCCACCTCCGGGATACGCTTCCAGAAATCCTCCACGCTCCCCTCGAAATATTTTTCAGAGATGAAAAGATTCTTTTTCACATCCGACTGCTCGATGCGGTAACCCGCCTCGCGCGAGAGGATCACCAACTTGCGGATCACGTCCATGCCGCTCAGGTCGATGCGCGGGTCGGGCTCGGCGTAACCCGCCTCCTTGGCCATCATGATCGCTTGCGACATGGGGATGTCGGCGTTCATCTCGTTGAAGATGAAGTTGAGCGTGCCGGAAACGACCGCCTCGATCTTCAGGATGCGGTCGCCGCTGTTGATCAAGTCGCTGATCGTGTTGATGATCGGCAGGCCTGCACCCACGTTGGTTTCGAAAAGGAATTTGATGCCGCGCTTGCGGGCGATCTGCTTCAATTCCTCGTAACGCTCATAGGCCGACGAAGCGGCTATCTTGTTGGCTGTCACGACAGAAATGTTATTTTCCATCAACCGTTTATATACAGCCGCAACCTGCTCGCTTGCAGTACAATCCACGAAAACGGAGTTAAAAATATTCATCCGTTCGATCTCATCGCAAAACTTCTCAGGCGTCGATTCGCAGCCCGATTCCAACACTTCGCGGTAATTCGCCAGGTCGATGCCCTCCCGGTTGATCACAAACTTTTTAGAGTTGGTGATCCCCACCACGCGGATTTGCAAAGCGTTGGTATCCATGAGCTTTTTTTGCTGTAACCTGATTTGTTCCAGCAGATTACGCCCGACAAGTCCAATTCCCGCAAGATATATATTAAGAACCTGATATTCAGAAAGGAAGAAAGAATCATGGATCACGTTCATCGCTTTCCGTAAACTCTCCGACGAGATCACGAAAGAGATGTTGGTCTCCGAAGCCCCCTGCGCGCAGGCGATCACATTGATCCCGTTGCGCCCGAGCGTCCCGAAGAGCTTACCGGCGATGCCGGGCGTATGCTTCATGTTCTCGCCCACGATAGCCATCGTGGCCAGGTTCGTTTCCAGCTTGATCTTGTTGATCTCGCCCAGGGCAATCTCCTGCTCGAATTCCTGCGAGAGCGCCTGCGCGGCCAACTCGGCGTCGTTGTTGCGCACGCCGATCGAAGTGGTATTCTCCGACGCGGCCTGCGACACGAAGAAGACGCTGATCCCCGCCTTCGCCAGAGCCTTGAATATGCGGTAATTAACGCCGATAACCCCGACCATACCGAGCCCCTGCATGGTGATCAGGCAGGTGTCGTTGACCGAGGAAATCCCCTTGATCGCCTTTGTGCCGTCTTTCACCCGCTCCTTGGAGATGAACGTCCCGGAAGAGTGCGGATTGAAGGTGTTTTTAATGATGATCGGAATATCCTTATGGAACACCGGGAAGATCGTGGGCGGATAGATCACCTTCGCGCCGAAGTTGCACAACTCCATCGCTTCGACGAAGCTCAGCCGCTCGATCACATAGGTGTTGCTGATCACTTTCGGGTCGGCGGTCATAAAGCCGTCCACATCGGTCCATATCTCCAGGATCGAGGCGTCCAGCGCCGCCGCGATGATCGAAGCGGTGTAGTCCGATCCCCCGCGGCCGAGGTTGGTCACGTCGCCCGTCGCCACGTCCGAGGAGATATACCCCGGTACGACGGCGATCTTCGGCAGGTTGGCGAACGTCTGACGGATCAACTCGTCCGTGGTCTTGAAATCGACCACATGTTTGTTGAAATAATCGCGGGTCTTGATGAATTCGCGGGCGTCGTAGAGCACCGCCCCCGGAATCACCCCGCTCACGATGACCGACGAGAGCCGCTCGCCGTAGCTGACGATCGCGTTGGTGGTCTTCACCGAGAGGTCCTTGATCAGGTAGACCCCTTTATAGATATTGGTCAGCTCGTCGAGCATAGCCATCACCTCGCCCTCCACATGCGGACGTGCGGTCGCGGGAACCACCTCGGCGACCATTTCCTTATGGCGCCGCGCGATCCCTTCGAGCTCCGTTTTGTAAGCCACGTCGCCGCGCGAAGCCGTCTGGGCTGTAGCGAGTAATGTGTCCGTCATACCGCCCAGAGCGGAAACGACCACGACCACATCCCCCTGGCTGGCCTCCACGGCCTGCCGGACTTTCAACATCCCTGCCGCGGAACCTACGCTGGTCCCGCCAAACTTCATTACTTTCATGAGCGACGGATTAACAATCCGGCAAATTTACTCTTTTTTTGACGGAACTCCTAATCCGTAAAGCCATTCATACAAAAAATTCGTACCTTTGGCCTGCTTAAAACAATAAAACGACTTATGGAACTCAAAAAAATCCTTGCCATATCGGGCCAGCCCGGACTCTATCAATTCGTAGCCCAGAGCGTGAACGGCGTGATCGTCGAGTCGCTCGCCGACGGCCGCCGCCTGAACGCCCCCGCCTCGGCAAAGGTCAGCTCGATGGGCGAGATATCCATCTTCACCGACACCGACGACGTCCCCCTGGCCAAAGTATTCGAAGCGCTCTACGCCCACACCGGCGGAAAACCGTCCATCAATCCGAAAGCCGACCCGGCCGAGTTGAAAAAACTCTTCGCAGCCATCCTGCCCGACTACGATCGCGACCGGGTGCACGTTTCGGACATGAAAAAGGTGGTCGGATGGTTCAACACCCTTGTGGAGAACGGGATGACCGAGTTTAAACTCGACGAGGAGGAGGAAGAAACGAAAGAAGAATAACCACTGATGTTTGGCGGCATTTGCAATGCCGCCGTTTTTTACAGGCGCGAATTTGTAATTCGCGAAAACAACTTTCTCACCCGGCCAGAACATGCCGGGTGAGTTTGTTTTTCGATGTATTCTCAAATGATATTTTCACTATCTTAGTAAAAAATTGCCCGAGGGATTCGCAATGAAAAAAATAGCAAACCGAATTACAAATTCAGATATATTTAAAGCGGCAAATGCCGCTTAACGGGGGATGACCGAGTTCAAACTCGATGAAGACGAGAAAGAGACCGAAGAAGAATAACCCCCATCCGCTACCCGAGCGTGCCGTGTCCGTCATGTCGAGCGTTAGTCGAGACATCTCAAACCGGCTGTCTGAGAGGACTCCACTAACGCTCGACATGACGGAAAACAGAATGAAGGCCGCACCCGAAAGGATGCGGCCTTAAAATTTTATAGTACCGGAACAGAGCTTACCGCTGTCCGCCGATCTCGGAAGGATCGCGGCTGATGGCCGACTTGTCGAACCAGATGGTCACGTTGGTATCCACTTCGACGAGCACCTTATTCTCTTTGATTTCTTTGATGGTGCCGTAAACCCCGCCGATCGTTACGACCTTCTGGCCTTTTTCGAGGGCGTTACGGAATTTAGCCACCTCTTTCTGCCGCTTCTGCTGCGGGCGGATCATGAAGAAATACATCACCACGAAGATGAGGACCAGCATCATAGGCATCATCCAGGGATTCTGGGCCGAGCCGGTCGTGCCTGTCGCTTCTGTTGTTTGCAGGAAAATTGTCAGGAAATTCATTGTCTGTTATTTTTTACTGTATGGAAAGGCAAAGTTAGCAATATATCGCGAAAGCGCAAACTTATTCCACATCGGCCACGACCACCATCCGGTAGCGCTGCGGCCCGAGCGTGGTGCGCAGGGCGAAATGTTTAATCTGTATCCCGGCCAGGCCGCCCGTATGAAAGTAAACGGACATCATGGCCCGGTCGCCCGGAGCGACCGGTTTACGGGGGTAATCCACCTCCACGCAACCACAGGTGGTTTCCGATTCGAGGATCACGACCGGCTTTTCGCCCGGATTGTGCAGCGCGATCTGTGCGACGAGCGTTTCCCCCTCGTGCACACGACCGAAATCGAGCGTGTCGGTAACGGCCGCCGCCGTGAGTTCCACTGTTTTCGCCGCCACATCGACCGCAACAGCCGTCTTTTTCTGCACTCCTGAGCAGGCGCAGAGCAGAACCAGCGGTATGGCCGCAAGTGAACGCATTACAACAACCCCCGGCCGCTCTTGTTGAGCCGCCCTTCGGTTTCCAGTTGCTCGACGATCTTATCCAGGATACCGTTGATGAACGTCCCGCTGCCCGGCGTGCTATAATATTTCGCCAGCTCGATGTATTCGTCCAGGGTCACTTTCACGGGAATGGACGGGAAGGTGAGCAGCTCGGCCATCGCCGTGACCATGATCAGGTTGTCCATGAAGGCGATGCGCTCCACGTCCCAATTCTCCGTGAACCGCTCCACGTAGGTCAGGTATTCCTTGTAGTTGATCAGCGCGCGGCGGTAAAGTTCCTCGGCGAATTCGCGGTCGTCGTCATTCTTGTATTTCGGCAGCAAAGGCACATCCGTGTCGCGCTCGCGCATCGAAGAAAGCGTGCGCAGCACCATGATCAGCGAGAAATCGAGGTCGTCCGCCCAGAAAATGGACATCTCCTCAAGGGCCGCTTCCACCGCCTCGTTATCCGAGACCAGGTCGGTGAAGAATTTTTCGAGCAGTTTTATATCCTCCTTATAGGAATCCTGCCCGGAGGTCATATAAGACTTATAGAATTCAGACTTGATCAGGTCGTTATAGAGACCCTTGACCACCTCGGGATATTGCCTCCAATTGAGCGCGTTCTTCTGCGTGTATGCGTTCAGCGCGTCGCTCTGTTCGATCTGGAGGATCGCCCGGTTGGTGACGAATTTCAGGTTGGGTTTCAGGTCGGCCGCTGTGGGCAGTTTCTTCTGGCGGCCGAGCTCGATACGGTCCTCGGCGTAGCGCTTCACCTCGACAGGCAACTCCATCACCAGGTGGTAGAGCTGGTAGACCTTGTCGATCGCCAGGGCCAGGTTTTTCTCCGAGCCTTTGAGCGTTTCGGTTTCCGACTTAAAATGAGCGTAGAGCGATTTGATCGCTTTGATACGAAGTAATCTGCGGCTAAGCATGGTTTGTTTCCCGGTTTTTCGGCTGCGAAGGTAGGGCAAATTTACCGGAAAAACAACTACCTTTGCGCTCATGCGTTACGAAGTGATCGTCATAGGCGCCGGAGCGGCGGGACTGATGGCCGCGGGCACGGCGGCCCGGGAGGGTGCGCGCACCCTGCTGCTGGAAAAAATGGAAAAACCGGGACGCAAACTGCGCATCACCGGCAAGGGGCGCTGCAACCTCACCACCACGCGTCCGTGGGACGATTTCGTCAAGCATGTGCGGGTGAACGGCGATTTCCTGCGTCCTGCGTTCGAGGCGTTCGACAACCGGCAGACGGCCGATTTTTTCCGTGAGCGGGGTGTGGAACTGGTCGTGGAGCGCGGCGAGCGGGTATTCCCTGCAAGCGGCAAGGCCTGGGAGGTCTGCGAGGCGCTGGACGAATGGTGCCGCCGCGGCGGGGCCGAATTGCGCTGCAATACTTCCGTCACAAAGATAATTGCTGCCGATGGCCGCATCAAAGGCGTGCAGGCGGCCGGGGAGTTGATCGAATGCGATAACGTGATCTTGTGCACAGGCGGGGTGTCCTTTCCCGCCACAGGCTCCACAGGCGACGGCTACGGCATGGCGCACGCACTCGGCCACGGCATAGAACCGATCCATCCTGCGTTGATCGCCCTGCAAAGCGGCGAGCGGGCCGTGCAAACCTTGCGGGGCGTGCAACTGCGCAACGTATCCGTATCGCTGCTCGTCGACGGCCGCGAGGCGGACAAGCGTTTCGGCGAGATGGAATTCATCGCCGGACGGCGAGGCGGCCCGGTCGAACTTGCAGGCGCGACCATCCTGCAGCTGAGCCGCGACGCGGTCGACGCCCTCTCTGAAGGGCGCCGCGTGGAGATCGCCGTAGACCTCAAACCGGCCATCCCGATGCAGGAACTCGTCGAGAGGATCGCCCGCGAAAAGCAGGCATTAAAACCCTTCGACCGCTTCGAAAACCTGATCCGCAAGCTGCTTCCGGCCGAAATGGCCGCCGTCGTGGCGCGCGGGATGAAGATACCGATGTCGGCGATGCTTTCCGGCCTCGGCCCCCGCATCGCCGACGATCTGGCCGCGGCACTGAAAAACTTCCGCCTGCCCGTGTCGGATTACGCCCCGATGGAGGACGCGATCGTCACCGCCGGGGGCGTGGACGTGGCCTCGGTCGACCCGGCCACGATGCAATCGCGTTTAATACAAGGTCTTTATTTCGCAGGCGAAGTGCTCGACCTGGATGCGGATACCGGGGGCTACAACCTCCAGACCGCCTTTTCCACCGGACGCCTGGCCGGACTCTCGGCCGCCAAAAACGCCAAACGATGAGAATGCCCGTGCGACTGCCCAAAAGCCTGCGCAGGCTGCGTCACCGCCGCGGCCACGGCATCCATTCGCCGTTCGTCTACGCGCTCTCGCGCCAGGTCTTTTCGCGCGATGCGGCCGTCCAGGCCGACCGGACGTTGCTGGAAGCGCTACTGGCCGAAGGGGTAAAAACAAAAACCGCTGCCGAGATCGCGCGGCTGTACAAGCACCTGGGCTTTACCTCGTTCAGCGTCGCCGAAACGCTCCCCGCCCCCCTCGCAGCGGGTCATTTCTGTATTTTGCGCCACCCCCACGAAGGCCCCCTGCCCCACCCTGCGACCGGTCGCGCCGCCGTCTGCCTGCTGCGCAACACGCCCGCGGGTGCAAGCGCCCTGACGGTCGAGCGGCGCCGTTACACCGTCTGTTTTCTGGACCCGGAATTACCCGCCCAACACTTCATACTATGAAAATATACACAAAAAAAGGCGACGCGGGCACGACCTGTCTGGTCGGCGGCACGCGCGTCGGCAAGGACGACCTGCGCGTAGAGGCCTACGGCACGGCCGACGAATTGTGCGCTTTCACCGCCCACTTGTACGACCGGATGGCCGCCCGCCCCGGCATGGAGCTTTACCGCAGCGAGTTGGAAATCATCCTAAGCGAACTGATGACGCTCTCGGCCGCGCTGGCCCTGGAAGACCACAGTCACGAAAAGGCCGTAAAATGTTCCGTTAAGCCCGATTCAATAACGCGACTGGAGCGCATGATAGACGGTTTAGATGAAGATTTGCCGCCCATGCGGTTTTTTACCCTGCCTTGCGGCGAGGCACTCATCTCTTTTACACACATTTGCCGTACGGTATGCCGCCGCGCCGAAAGGGCATGCGTGCGCGCCTCGCACATTTATACCGTTGATCCTCAGGCGATGGCCTACCTGAACCGGCTCTCTGACTATTTCTACCTGCTTTCGCGCCGGTTAGCCATGGAGTTAGGCGTGCAGGAAAAACCCTGGGTCGCAGAATAATGCCGGCATGCTTGTGAAATTGTAAAAATTTTTTATACTTTTGCGGCCAGTGCCATAGCAGGCCGTAGACGCGAACAAGGAACATAAAATATACCCGCATAGTATGTATTGGACATTAGAGTTGGCCTCGAAATTAGAGGACGCCCCCTGGCCCGCCACAAAAGACGAATTGATCGACTACGCCGTCCGTTCCGGCGCCCCGCTGGAAGTGATCGAGAATCTGAACGAGATCGAAGACGAAGGCGAAATATACGAAAGCATCGAAGACATCTGGCCGGACTATCCGAGCAAGGATGATTTCTTCTTCAACGAGGATGAGTATTGATCCTGAGGCAAAAAGACGAAAGCGACCCCGACGGGTCGCTTTTTTTTCGCACAAAAGCATGAAATACGCCACCGGGAGGCATTATAACGGATTTTTTTCACTACTTTTATGATCGAAGTTTGCGGGCAATTACTAACCCTTTAAACCAGTATTGCTTATGAAAAAAATTCTTCTGACGGCCTGCCTCGTTGCGGCGGCCATGATCGTTTGGGCGCAGGATGCGCCCAAAAACATCCTCGGGATCCGCGCCGGGGTAAACTTCGCCAACATCTCCATGGATGACGCATTTATGAATTACGTGTGGGAGAGCGCCGACAAATCGGGACGCACCGGCTTCCATGTGGGCGTCTCCGAGCAGCTTCGCCTCGCACAGGCCCCGTTGTATCTTGAAACGGGTCTTTACTTCACCACGAAAGGATGCAAGGTAACAGGTTCGGGCACTGAATCCGGCTATACCTGGGGCAATGAGGTAAAGTTGAATACCTCCTACCTGCAACTACCGGTACTGATCAGCTATCATTTCCGGGTAGCCGAGCACATCACCCTCCAGCCGTTCGCCGGACCGTATATCGCTGTCGGCATTTCCTCCAAAGAAAAATATGATTTCTGGGAAAGCGGCAACGACTATTACAATTACAGCTATGAACACGATCTGTTCAAGAAGGAAACCGTGACCGATAGCGACGGGGACACAGAAGAGGTACCCCAATTCCTTAAAAGGGGTGATGTCGGGCTGCGTCTCGGTCTGGGGGTTTCCTTTGACAAGATCTATCTCGGAGTGGGCTATGACCTGGGACTGATGGATATCTCCGGGCTTGAAAAAGCACTGACGGGCGGGAAGGAATACGCCATAAAGAACAACTGCTTCACCATCACGGCAGGCTATAATTTTTAAGAGTCGTTCCCTTTGTGTTATTACCGCCCCATCCGGGGCGGTTTTTTATTTGGCAGTTATCATTTTTTCCCTATCTTTGCACCCTGATTGACCCATGGTGTAATGGCAACACAGCAGATTTTGGTTCTGTTATTCTAGGTTCGAGTCCTGGTGGGTCAACTTGCAAGACGCGCAATCGCTTAACATAAAGCCGATTGCGCGTTTTTAATGGTAGTATATTAGGACACCTGATCGAAGAAATCAAAAATTGAACAGTATGAAAAACCGGCTTGTATTATTCGCGGGCGTCGTATGCCTGGCCTTGTTTTCCGGCTGCTGCCGCAATATTCCCGCAGACGTCACGCTCATCCCTTCCGCGGCGTTCGATACCGTTATTGGCGGAAGTAATGTGTCGCTCTATACCCTGCGTGGCGGCGACATCGTCATGCAGGTAACCAATTTCGGCGGCCGCGTGGCGGCCCTCTGGACGCCTGACCGCGACGGTAAATACCAGGATATCGTACTCGGCTTCCCAACCATCGGCGACTACGCACAGCCCGAGGGCGAACGTTTCCTGGGCCCCGTGGTGGGCCGTTATGCCAACCGGATCGCCAACGGACGCTTCACGCTGGACAGTGTGGAATACGTCCTGCCGCAAAACAACAACGGCCAGACTTTACACGGCGGCCTGAAGGGCCTCGATATGGTGGTGTGGAACGTAGACTCCCTGACGGATAACTCCATCGCGCTGTCATACCTCTCGCCGGACGGCGCAGACGGGTTTGCGGGCAACCTGGCGCTGAAAATGGTCTACACCCTCACGGCTGATAACGATTTTCAGATCACCTACCGGGCCGAAACCGACAAGCCTACGGTGGTAAACCTCTCGCACCATGGTGTTTTCAACCTGCGGGGCGAAGGCAACGGTACGATCAACGATCATGTACTGACGATCAACGCCTCGGCCATCACCCCGGTCAATGAAGTGCTCATTCCTGCGGGCGAACTGATGCCGGTCGAGGGCACGCCGTTCGATTTCCGCGAGCCCTTCGCCATAGGCGAGCGCATAGACAACGATCATGAGCAACTGAAGATGGGGGCCGGTTATGACCACAACTGGGTTCTCGACCGCAAAAATTCGGGCGGCAAAGAGTTCGCGGCGAGGCTATACGAGCCCGAAAGCGGCCGGATCATGGAGGTATGGACCGATCAGCCCGGGATGCAATTCTACAGCGGCAATTTCTTCAACGGCGGCACGACCGGCAAACACGGCCGGGCGCACCGTTGGCGGGAAGGGGTCGCCCTGGAAACGCAGAAATT
>JAVBPS010000077.1:0-79411 GCA_031549495.1 Rikenellaceae bacterium
TGCTCCTGGAAACGCTTCAGCACGCCGTTCTGGTAGAAATAGCCCAGCGAGACGAAATACTTGACGTTTTCGCGGCCGCCGGAAATGGTCAGGTTGTTCTGGCTCTGCAGGAATGTCTTGCGGAAAATGTAATCCCCCCAATCGACGTTGGGATACATGACCGGGTCCGAACCGGTGCGGTAGGCTTCGACCTGCTCGCGCGTGAAATAGAGGTTTTGGTCGGTGATGTTGTCGGCCTGCTGCTTCATGTTCCAGAAACGTGCGAACTCGTAGCTTCCCGTCTGGCTTACCAGCGAAATGGGTTGCTGGAGGCCTACGGTCGACTTGAACGTGATCACGGGTTTGCCCTCGGAGCCCCGGCGCGTGGTGACGAGCACCACGCCGTTGGCCCCGCGCACACCGAACACCGCCGTGGACGAGGCGTCCTTGAGGACGGAGATGCTCTCGATCTCATTGGCGTCTATTTGCGAAAAATCACGTTCTACGCCATCCACGAGCACCAGCGGCCGGGATGCGGCGTTGGTCATGGTCCCGGCGCCGCGGATGTAGATCGCCGCGGCGTCGTTGCCCGGCTGACCCGAAGATTGCACCGAAGCCACGCCCGGAAGCGCGCCCGCAAGCACGTTGGTCACGCTGCCCACCGGGGCTTTGACCAGTTCGCTGTTGCCGATGGTCGACAACGCCCCGGTCATAGTGGCCTTGGTCGTGGTGCCGTAGGCGATCACGACCACGTCGTCGACGGCCACCGCCTGGGCGTTCAGCGTGATATCCACCCGCGTGTTCGGGCCGACGGTCACCTCGCGGCTTTCGTGCCCGATATAGGAGAAAACAAGCGTCGCCCCTGCCGGGACATCGAGCTTGTAGTATCCCTCGCGGTTGGCGACCGCCTGCGTGCCGCCACTGCCTTTGACTGCCACTGTACTTCCGGCCAAAGGCTGGCCGTCCCGGTCTGTGATCCGGCCCGTGACCGCCACTTTTTCCGGGTGCGGCGTATCCTGCCCCCACGCACCCGGCGCAGACAGCAGAATCGACAAAAGCCATAATAAACTAAGGTAGATTTTTCCTCTCATAGAAGACAAGTTTGGGTTATCTCCTGCTTCGCAGGCGGATGCCTTACGGTTAGTGGGGCGGCAACCGTTGAAAGCGCTGTCCAGACCCTTCTACAAAGGTAGGACACCGCGGGGGTGGTTATGTTTGGTTGTGTCCAATATTTGTTCGTTTTCTATCAATTCTTTCTCTGCGGGCCTGTTTTTTTGTCGATTTAATGGTACCTTTGAATGAACGGAAGATCAGCGCCAGGATCCCCCCGGACCACTACCCCAATCGTATACATCATGATGCATGCCCGCTCACTACTGACAGCCTTGTGTTCATCGCTCACGATCCTGCTTGGCCTCCCCGTCCGGGGGGCTGTCGCGGCAGACGAATACTACTTTAAACAACTATCTATTCGTGAGGGGCTTGCGAATTCCTATGTCACGTCGATGCTTTTCGCCCGCAACGGGTACGTGTGGTTCGGTACGCGCAACGGGCTGAGCCGTTACGACCGCTCGGAATTCAGGAATTTCACGCACGAGGAGGGTGTCTGCTCGTCGTTGCCCAGCGACGGGGTGTTGATGCTCGAGGAGGATCGCAAGGGCACGGTATGGGTGGGCACCGATTCCGGTCTGGCCACATGGGATCCTATGGCCGACCGTTTCGACGAAGTCCTCTTCGACGGACAAAGCGTACAGGCGTACCGCGCCCTCGAAACCGGGCAAAGTATGTTGTTCGGCAGTATCGGAGCCCTGTATGAATATGATTACGGCACAGAAGAGTTGCGATTGTTACGTTTTAATACCCGATCGGACAGCCTTTTCCGGGTATCCGCCATCGCCCGTCTCTCCGAAAAGGAGATATTGCTCTCCACGCGCGGGGATGGCTTGTGGGTATATGAGCTGCAGGAGCGGAAATTCAGCCGGTGGGAAGGATGTCCGTGGAAAAATATCGTAACGGTTTTCGTCGATTCTGTAGGGCGGATATGGGTGGCGCTGCATTTCAACGGTGTAGTGTGCTACGACCGTAGTGGAGAGCAACTCTTCCGGTTCACCGCTGCTGACTCCGACCTCAGTCACGACATCGTACTGGACCTGGCACAGAAGGATGGACAGATATGGATCGCCACTGACGGCGGGGGCATCAATATCTTCAACATGGCAGATAACACCCTGTCCCATCTGACGCACATTCCGGGCGATCAGACGTCTCTGCCGGCGAACTCCGTCGTTTGCCTGTGCAACGACCTGCAACGGAACATATGGGCCGGTACGGTGCGGGCGGGAGCGATAGGGATTAAAAAAGTATCCACCCGCTCATACCGGGAGGTTCCCCCGGGCGATGAACACGGCTTGAGCAGCGGCGTGGTCATCGGCATGCTGGAGGAGGCGGACGGGAGCATCTGGGTCGGCACGGACGGGGGAGGGATAAACAGGTATGATCCGAAAACGGGAAAATTCCGTCATTATCCCCGGACCTACGGCCAGAAAGTGATCTCTTTCATCCGATACTCGGAAGAAGAGTTTCTGCTGTCGCTTTACAGCAAACAGATGGTCGTCTTCAACAAACGAACCGGGGAGTTATCGCCCCTCAACATCAGCATGGAGGGTATAAAACCTCACCAGGGGGTGGTCATACCGCAGTTGAGCAGCCACACGGAAGGACAGATCGATATATTTGCCCAAATCTCATACAACTACGACATCTCCACCGGGACCACCCGGCCACTCCTCTCCCTGGACCGATCGTCCCTGGCCAGCACCACCGTGATAAGCAAGGGGCAATATTTCACATGGCTGTTCGACCGCAAGGGGATATTCAAGGTGAACAACAAGGAGGGGAGCTATTCGAAGGCGCTTTCATTCGAAAAGGGAATGTTTGTCAATGCCGCCTCGACGGATGAAAACGGGCGGATGTGGATAGGCACGAACAAAGGGTTGTTGTGCTGGGATACCGGTTCGCGTATCGACACGGTAAGTTCTTCCCTTTTCAGCGACATCGCGCTGGTGATGTGCGACGGGCGCGGCAGGGTGTGGCTGGCATCGGGCAACAGGCTCTACTCGTATATCATGGCCGAGCGCAGGTTCGTGTTGCTGGACGAGTCGGACGGCATACCGGCCTGCGATTATATCGGCAAGTCGGTCCTGGTCACCAAAGACTACTTATACCTGGGGACCACCACCGGCCTGCTGCGCATCGACCGCACGATCGACCTCAGAAGCGGGGAGCCGTACGGGATGAGGATCATGGATATCACCATGAACGGCGAATCACTTCACCTCGGGGATAAAAACAGCCGCAGGAAGCTGTCGTTGCCCTACAACCATTCGCCCCTCACGATCAAACTATCTTCCGATAACCAGGATCTCTTTCACGAGAGCGTCTTCCGTTACACGTTGCGTCCGGGGGACACTCCCGCCGTGATACACGGCCAGGACATCGTGCTGCGTTCGCTTTCGGCAGGCTCTTACGAACTCTCCGTTTCAGGAATGGGCCGTACCGGCGACTGGAGCGACCCGGCCGTACTGTTCTCCCTGACGATCAATCCCCCGTGGTGGAAGAGCGACCTGTTCACGATCTCGGCGCTGCTGCTGGCCATGGGGGCGCTCACGGCGCTCAGCTATGGCATCGTACGGAAGGAAAGGCGGCGCAACCTGCGGCAAATGGAGGAACACCGCCGCATTTCGCAGGAAGAAACGATACAATTCCTGATCAACATCAGCCACGAGCTGCGGACGCCGCTCACACTCATCCTGGCCCCGCTCAAACGACTGCTCGGGCAGAAGGAGGAGGGTGACCCGGGTAAGGTGTTGAGCGGGATATTCCGCCAGGCCAAGAAGATGCAGAATATCATCAACATGGTGCTCGACGCCCGCAAAATGGAAACGGGCAAAGGGACGTTGCAATTCAGGCCACACGACTTGAACGAATGGCTGAGGGGGGTGGCTGCGGATTTCCAGATCGAGTCGGCCTCGCGCGGCATAAGCATAGCCTATGACCTGGACGAAAACGTGAAAACGGTTGCGTTCGACCAGGATAAAATAGAGATTGTCGTGTCCAATATGCTGATCAACGCCCTGAAGTTCGGCAAACCGGGTTCCGTTATCCTTATTTCCACACAGGCGACCCCCGATGCAGATGCGGTAAAGGTCTGCATAAAAGATCGCGGCATCGGGATCGACGGCCTCGACCTTTCGAAGCTCTTCACTCCATTCTACCAGGGCGCCTATGCCAAAGCGGGGAGCGGCATCGGGTTGTCCTATTCGAAAGCGCTGGTCGGGATGCACCGGGGGAAGATCGGCGCCTGCTCCAATGACGATGGCCAGGGGGCTACTTTCTGGTTTGAGTTGCCGCTCCGCGCGCAGCCCGACGGAATGGAATACGCACCGAAATCGTACCTCGAAGAGCTGTTTCTCCCGTCAACGGAAACGATGCCCGCGGAGATCGGGATCGACACCCGCAGCTATACGGTGCTGGTCGTGGAAGACGAGCCGGAATTATGCGAGTTTCTGAAAAAAGCCCTCTCCGGTGAATTCAAGCAGGTCATTACCGCCGGTAACGGCAAAGAGGCATTGGACATCGTGCTCAGCACTCCTCCCGACATCGTCGTAAGCGACGTGATGATGCCCGTGATGGACGGCTTCGAGTTATGCCGTTGCATAAAAGAAAACCTGCTCGTGAGTCATATTCCGTGCATATTGCTCACGGCGCGGAACGATCCCGACAGCACCCTTATGGGATACAAAACGGGAGCGGACACCTATCTGGCCAAACCGTTCGATGTGGATCTGCTTCTGGCGGCCATCCGCAACTGCCTGCGCCGCCGGGAGCGGACAAAGGCGCATTACCAGGATTTCGGCCATCCCATCGTCCCGGAGAAAGGTACATTCAGTAGTGCCGACGAAAAGTTTATGCTCAGGCTTACGGCCATCATCGAAGAGCATATCTCCAATCACGGATTGGACGTAAAATTCATCGCCAGCGAGATCGCCATGAGCCGCTCGTCGCTGTACAGCAAGATGAAGGCCATCGCCGGTATGGGGCCCAATGAGTATATTTCCAAGCTCAGGATCGAAAAAGCGGCTGAATTGCTCTGCACAACGGACATGAGCGTAGTGGAAATATCGGACATGTTCGCATTCAGCGGGCAGCGCTATTTCAGCACCGTCTTCAAACGCACTACGGGCAAGACGCCGACCGAATACCGCAACAGGCGGATGGCAAAGTGATGTTTTGCCGGATACGCGAAAGGGGGGCTTCCATTTAACATGAAAGCCCCCCCTTATGACGATCGCACTCCCTACCGGAGCCCGTGGGTCGCGTACTTATAGCCCGTACGGTCGTAAAGTTTGACCATGCGTTCGAGTCGTTTCAGGAAAGAGGCGTAATCCTTCGCCGCCGGCATCGTCCACTGCACTTCGGAGAGGGCGTCCATGCGCGGCAATACCATGTATTCCACCAAATCGCCATCCTTGATATATTCGCACCACAGGTTGGCCTGCGCCCCTATGATGTGCTTCTTCTGCTCCTCGGTCAGCACGTCGGGTATGGGTTCGTAGGCGTAGACCATATCGAGGGGTATGTATCCGCCGATGGCGAGCGGTTCGGATTTTTTGTCTTCAGACTGATAATAGTTGAAGTACATGATTTTATTCGGGACCATGATCGCGTCATGCCCCAGTTGCGCGGCCGCGATGCCGCCTTCGACACCCCTCCACGACATGACCGTGGCATTTGGGGCAATGTTGCCTTCCAGTATTTCATCCCAGCCGATGATGCGGCGGCCATGGTCGTTGAGGAACTTCTCCACACAGGTCATGCTGTAGGTCTGCAACTTATCTTCGGCCGAATGCTTCTGGTCGGCCGCGAGCCCGAGTTCCTTGATTTTGGCCTGGCAGAGCGGGCATTCCTTCCAGCGTTTGCGCGGGCATTCGTCGCCGCCGATGTGGATATACTGCGAAGGGAAGATGTCGATGATCTCGGCGAAAACATCGTTAAGGAATGAATAGGTACTCTCTTTGCCCAGGCACAGCACCTCATCGAAAATCCCCCATAACCCCTCTACCTGATAGGGTCCCCCGGTGCATCCGAGCCATGGATAAGCCGTAAGCGCGGCAGACATGTGTCCGGGAAGATCAACTTCGGGGATGACGGAAATGAAACGGTCGGCAGCGTATTGTACGATCTGGCGGGCCTCATCCTTGGTGTAAAAACCTCCGTAGCGCTTGCCGTCGTATGTCCGCGGTTTGTCGTTGTAATGGCCGATGAGCGTTTCATTGCGGAATCCGCCGACCTCGGTCAGCAGCGGATATTTGTCGATCTCGATCCGCCATCCCTGGTCGTCGGTGATGTGCCAGTGCAGTCGGTTGATGTTGTGCAGGGCCAGCAGGTCGATATATTTCTTGACGAACTCTACCGGGAACATGTGGCGGGAGACGTCCAGGTGCATGCCCCGGTAACCGAAACGCGGCCAGTCGCTGATGGACACGGCCGGCATAACGACCATGTTGTCCGATACGGAAAGCGGCAGCGACTTGCGCAGGGTTTGTACGCCGTAAAACGTACCCGCCGGGGAGGCGCCGTTAATCGTGATCCCTTTCTTGCCGATCGTAAGGTTGTAGGCTTCGCTGTTGGCGTGGGAAAGGGTACAATCGAGTTGTATGGCGTTCTTCGCTTTAGCTTTCGGGGTGGTTTCCAGTTTCAGGCCGGTGGCGACCTCGATATACTGTGACAACATTCCGGCCACACGTTCCAGGTCTTTGTTGCCGGCAGGGTATGCGATTACCGTCGAATGGCTCACCACAAAGCCCTCTCCAAGTCCGGGGATGATGCTTTGGGGCATCGGGATAATGTTGTAATCCGCCGTGGCGGGGTTGCTTCGCACGGTTTGCACGCCAAGGGCAAATGCGGCGATCAGTAGCATCGTCAGTCTCTTCATTGCGGTCTTATTTAGAGTTTATGGGTAATATCCACAAATGTACCTTGCCGGATTATAACGCATGTTCGATAATGTCCGATTCATCTCCGCAATAATCCGAAAATCGAAACGGGCAGACCGTCTCGCAAGGGATATAACTTTTTGAAGAGAACGCAGGGAATAGAGACCTTGGAAATTCAACTGTCGCTAAGTTGCGTACACATTGTGTGCAAATGGAAAAGAGAGAGGGTCATGACCATCGTCATAACCCTCTGATTTTCTTAGCGACACCATCAGGACTCAAGCCTGAAACCTTCTGAACAGTAGTCAAATGATTTGGGTTTACTTTGATTTTCGCCGGGTTTCATTATGTCTCTAATGGCTTTAAGATCATTAGCAAGCATAAAAACATCTTTCAGTTTGTTTCGCTGATTATTCCGGAATCCCCGTATTTGTGTGCAACTTGTGTGCGCAAGACAAGCCTTGCCTTGACAGAAATTATTGGTTATCATGATTCCATACCCGTTCGATGTCTTCCAGCGTTTTACCTTTGGTTTCGGGGATCCGTTTCCAGACGAAGAGGGCGGCCAGGATCGCTAAGACGCCATACACCCAGTACGAAAACCCGTGGTTGAAACAACTGACGAGGGTCTCGTTCCTGTCGAGTATGGGGAACGTCCAGGATACCAGGAAATTGGATACCCACTGCGCCGCCACGGCGATGGACATGACCGCCGAGCGCACCGAATTCGGGAACAGCTCGGCCAGCAGCACCCAGCAGACGGGTCCCCACGACATGGCGAATCCGGCGGTATAGGTCACCATGAACGCCAGTTTGAGCATAGGATGCAGGTCGACGGCGAACGCCGTGCCGAGCATGATCATCGAAAATGCCATGACCAGCGCACCCGTGATCAGCAGCGGCTTGCGGCCGAATTTATCGACCGTCATGATGGCGATCACGGTAAATATCGCACTGACCACCCCGACGATGATCGTCTGCAACAACGCCCCGTCCGTGGCCGCCCCCATGGACTTGAAGATCTCCGGGGCGTAATACATCACCACATTGATCCCCACCAACTGTTGGAAGGCCGACAGTAAAACTCCGGTGATGATGATCGCAAAGCCGTACGAACGGATCGGCACGAACAGGGATATAAAGAATCCCCCGATCATCGCGATCTCGAACGCGCTGGGTACATCGCACAATTTCAACGTTAAATACCCTGCCGCAAAGAGCGCCAACCATGTGATCATGAACGTATAGTACGGCTTCATGGATACCTGTACCTCATTCCTGAAGCTGTTTTTGATCTCGGCCATCTCCGCCTCCGCTTCCCGGCTTCCGATCAATCTTGTGAGAATCGCTTCGGCTTTGTCCGCACGGCCCGTCATCGTCAGCCAGCGGGGCGTTTCCGGGGCGAAGAAGAGCAGGATGAAGAACAATCCCGCCGGGACGCAGAGCGAGGCGAACATATACCGCCAGCCGACCGTGTGCAGCCACTCGCCCGAGCCGGAATCCTGCCGGGCGATGATGTAATTGACGAAATAGACGAACACGATGCCGAAGACGATCGCCAGCTGGTTCATTGCCACCAGGCTCCCCCGCTTTTTCGGTGGGGCGATCTCGGCGATGTACATGGGCGAGGTGAGCGACGCGATGCCGACCCCGATCCCGCCCAGGATGCGGTAGACGACGAAATGGTAGACGAACGTGTGGTCGCCCGATCCCGGCATCCCGTAGCCGATCTCCGGCCAGGCCGTGCCTATGGCCGCGATGAAGAACAGGGCCGCCGCGGTGAACAACGCTTTTTTCCTGCCCAGGCGCTGGCTGATCCACCCCGCGCAGACGGCGCCGATGACGCATCCGATCAGGGCGCTGCTCACCACGAAACCTTCCATGGCGTTGGCCGCGAACGAGGAGAGCCCCATCGGGTCGATGAAGAAATGGCGCAGGGATTCGACCGTGCCCGATATGACGGCGGTATCGTATCCGAAAAGTAATCCGCCCAGGGCCGCGATCAGCGTGATCCGGTAGGCGTAGAATTTGTTCGCTTCTGTTTTCATGGTCGTGGGGCGGGCCGTGCCGCCTTGTTTTCAATGTAATTCGTTCGTTTTTGTCCGAATGCCGCATGTTCTTCGTCTGTGTAGCTCTTCCAGGTGGACGTTGGCATATCGGTGATCTCGGGCCATTGCGCCGCGCGGTCTATGAACCTTTTCTTGTTCCCGGTTTTGACGATCTCGAAATCGTCGTACAGTTCCCCCGTCGCGAGGTAGACCTTGAAGTTTATGTTTTGAGGGCTCACGGAAACCACTTGGAACAGTTGCGTGTTGGAGGCCATGCGCTCGACATAAGTATGGTACGCGGGCATGTAGACCTGCGATCCGGCCACCGAGACGACGTAGACAGGACCGCGCAGGTTTTGCGATCCTCGCGGATTCTGTTCGCCGCGCATCCGGGCGTAAATATGGTCGTGTCCCGTCAGGACGAGATCCACGTCATATCGGTCATACAGCGGTTTGAGGTACTTTTTGATACGGTCGCTATCACGCCCTTCCGCCACGGCGTAAACGGGGCGGTGCTGCCCGATCACGCACCAACGGTTGGGATTGTGCGCCAGCCGCTCTTCCAGCCATGCGAGCAGGACCTTCCGGTACTGCTCGCTGCCTTCCTCCAGCTCGCGCGTGTTGAGCATAATGAACCGGCAGCCCTGGTAGTCGAACCAGCAGTTGCCGAGCGACAGCAGACGCCCGGGCGTCTGCTGCGGATAACTGAACAAATGGTCCCAGTAAGAGGTCAGTGTTTTTTCACTCTCCCCGTTACGACGCACATACTCATGGCTGTCGGGAACGGCCACCACGGGCATCGCGGTGAACAGGCAACTGTTCGCACGGAAGAAAGCGTTCCATTCCCACTCCGAGGCGGCGCCGGTCATATCGCCCGTGAACATCACGAACGCCGCGTCGCCCCCTGTCGCGGCGGCTTTGCGGGCCACACGCGGATAGTGGTCGTGAATCCCGGTCTGGACGTCGGAGATGTAGATGAAACGGAACGGCGCGGCCTCCTGTGCGGCGGTGGTGAAGGGATACCATTCGCTCCAGTTCTTACCGCCGTCCCCGATGCGGTAAAGATAGCTGCGGCCCGGCTCAAGGGAATCGAATGTTACGCAATGGTACATTTTTACCACGTCGTAATCGTCGTGTCGCCCGGATATGGCGGCATAACGCCTGCAGTTCTTCGACAGGTCGGGCGACGGGGTGGCGGGTGTTATTTCCGCAAAAGCGAAAGGCATCTCCACCGCCGTGCGCCAACGGACGCGCTGCACGTTCGCCGGCCGCTCGCTCATGCCCATGGAAAGCCATTCAAAGGCATAACCCTGGGCAAAAGCGGATAACGAAACGGCGCAGAGCACAACGGCCGCCATCGACCGGACGAACATACGGCCCATCCCTTATAACGACAATTTACGCAGCAGGTCCATATTGGCCACCGGGGTCGAGACAGGTATCTCGCATCCGCCCATGACGATCCAGTTCTCGCGCGGAATGGCGCTTTCGATCTCCCTGTATTTGCGTTCGATCAGCGCGGCATCCCCTTCCATGATCACCGAGACCGGATCGAGGTTGCCGCAGAGCATCACTCCGGGACCCATGGCCTGGTACGCCTCCTTCATCTCCACCATCCAGTCGATATCCAGGATGTCGACGCCCGTGCGGGCCAACGAGGGCAGGATATGGGTGATGTTGCCGCAAATGTGCAGTTTCACGAGCGCCCCTTTCGAATGGATGAAATCGAACAGCTCTTTGTGCAGGCCGAGGCAGAACTCGTCGTACATATCGGGCGCGATCTGCGAGCAGAGCGCATCCCCGACCCCCATGATATTCGCCCCGGCCTCGATTTGGGCGGCGGCGAAATCCTTGGCTGTCTGGAGGCATTTGTACTGTAGCTCTTTGACCATATCGGGCTGCATGACCATGTTCATCATCGTCTCGGAGACTCCTGACAGGTCGGCGGACTCCGCCAGGGGCCCCTCGACCCATCCGATCACGGGAAACTGCGGCCCCAGCAATTCCCTGAAATAGCGCACCCCGTTGATGCGATCCATCGTCCGTTCGCAGGCGTACACGTCGGGATTTTTCAGCTTCGCGACATCTTCGGGCGAGTTGACGATATGTTCCGCTTTGGGCGCGCTATCGCCATCGAACGTCACCCGCGCCCCGAAAGCGGAGGCTTCGCGGAAGGGATCCGAGATCACGCTCACCGCGTCATGGCCGTGCATTTCCAGGCACCGCATGTTCGACTCGACCAGCACGCGGTAGTCGGTCATGAACTCCTCGTACGTTTTGCCGTAGTGGCGCGCCGTGTACATCATCAGGATCGGATGGAAAAACCGCCTGCCGTCCCCCGTTTTCGGGGTTTGAAGAAACGAATGCGTCTTCGCTAATTTATCGTTCATATGTCGTTTGGTTTGATTCGTTGTCAGAATGCCGCCTGGCGTAATATCGTTCCCGCGAGCGGGACGAGCTCGACCTCCTCGGCGGTTTGGCCGTTTTTCAACCGGAGGGTGATTTTTCCGTCCGCGAATACCGCGCCGTGATCCGCGATGAATTCATAGCGATCGTTGTCAGCCGTTTTATAAAGTAAATCTACGAAATTTTCCGAATAAATCCTCCCTTTCTCCTCGGTGGCTGCGATCGGGCGAGCGTACACCAGCGGCCCGTATGCGAAATAGTGTTTCCCCTGCCGGTCTTCCACGACCCGGACGTCGGTGAGGAAGGTAATCTTGATGTGGTCCGTCCCGGAGAATTTCTTGCTGAATACCAGGTATTCGCCCTCTTCGGTGTAAGTGGTGGAGCATTCCACCCCCGTCGCCCAATACGGCCGGCGGATTTTGACCGCCATGCGCACCGGTTCGTTTACGGTGACCTCGAAATCCATCTCGTTCGAATAAGGATAGCCGGTATGGTTCGCGATCCGCACGTCCGCCCCTTTGATCCGCGTCCGAACGACGTTGGGTATCAGAATATTCGCCACCAGGGTGTTCTCCTTTTCGAGCATCCAGGAGCGTTGGATGAAATAGGGCGCGATGCGCCCCGCGTTGGGGACACAGCACACGGCGGCGTCCTGGTGGGCCGGCGAATATTTGTACCGGGTCTGCTTGTGCGCCTCCGATTCCCCGTTCTTCGTGCCGGTCATTTCGTAGGAATTGTCCGTTTTCAGGTAGGCGATGCACGATTTCTCGGGATGCCGGGCCCCCATGGCCGCGTTATAAAAAATGTTCTCGATCCGGTCGCCCAGCCCCCGGTCGCCCCGTTTCTGCATGAGCAGCGAGTAGCCGTCGATCAGCTCATGCAGCGAGCAGAACTCATATCCGGTATGCTCGGCGTCGGCCTCGCGTTCCCCGATCCATTCGTCCCCGATGGCCCCGCCGGCCGGGGTGACGACCCGGTCTATCTTTTCGAGGTATTGGTCGATCACCCCGCCCTGCCATAATTCCGGCG
The DNA here is from genome assembly GCA_031549495.1 of Rikenellaceae bacterium. Taxonomy (GTDB): domain Bacteria; phylum Bacteroidota; class Bacteroidia; order Bacteroidales; family Rikenellaceae; genus JAVBOW01. The sequence continues at coordinate 12,458 of JAVBPS010000077.1, forward strand.
AAGCGTACCCGGCGACGATGATCGGGCGCAGGTGTTCGTAGGTGTGGACGCCGTGGCAGGTGAATTTGTATGCCGGGTCGGTGACGTTCGCGAGTTGCGCGTCTTTTTCGAAAGCGAAATTTTCAGAATAGTTCCGGTACATGAAAAGCGCGTACCGGCGGTAACGCTCATCCCCGGTGAGTTGCCACAGGCGGTCGAGCACGTCCGTGAAGACCAGGCCGTGGGCCGTACCCCCCGAGTAGGACGTCCCGGCATTAAAGGGGTCGGAAGCGTCGACGGGATATCCCTGCATGGTGTTCTCCACCGCCCTAATCAGGCTGTCCCACACGCGGCGCTCGCCCGTGGCCTCGTAATAGGCGAGCAGGTAGCGGTAAAGCGTCGCTTTGGCCCAGAACTCGCCGTTTTCGGAGGTGAAACGGTAGCGGGTGTCCGGGGCGTAGATACCCAGGTATCCGTCTCCGTCCTGTGTGGCGAGCATCGTATCGATCTGTTGCATGGCGCGTTGCGTATATTCCTCGTTGTCCAGCAGCAGGGCATGGCGGATATATCCGTCCCACCAGTTGGACTGGGTCTCCGAGTTCCACCATTTGTACTGGTCGTCACACCCGATATCGCCCGATTTCAGGTTGCCCAGGTCTTTCGCCTTGCTGTTGCCGTGGAGCCTTCCGGTCGAATAGATCGGGTCGTTCACCAGCTCCGGCACGATCTTATCCAGGTTGCCCGTGAAACCTTCCATGTCGCGCTCCATCTGCTCTTTGAGCCATCCCGCGGGTTTGATGGCCCCGAAAGGCAGCTGCGTGTACATCTCGGCGGTCCCTTGCGGCTCGCCGCCGCAGGAGATCAGTGCCGCGAGGGTAAACGCGTAAACAAAACAAAATCCCTTCATTGCTATGGTATTAAAGTAAATTTACGTTGTTCCAGGTCGCTGCTGTTGCGCCCGATCATGACCGAGAAATCGCCCGGCTCGGCCACGTGATTCAATTCGTAGTCGTAATATTTCAGCAGCTCTTCCGTGATGGCGAAGCTCACCGTCCGGCTCTCCCCGGCCTTCAGGAAGACCTTTTCAAATCCTTTCAACTCCTTGACCGGGCGGACGGTGCTGGCCATCTCGTCCCGGATATACATCTGCACCACCTCGTGGCCGTCTCGCTTGCCCGTGTTGGAGACGCTGACAGAAGCCGTGATCCGACCTTTGCTGTTCATCACCGTGTCCGACAGCGTGACCGGGCCGTATGCGAATGTGGTGTAGCTCAATCCGTAGCCGAACGGGTAAAGGGGTTCGTTGGGCACGTCGAGGTAGCCGCTGCGGAATTTATGGAACCACTTGTCCATCGGTTTGCTGACGTTCTTGATGCTGTAATAGACCGGGATCTGCCCCACGTTGCGGGGCCAGCTGGCGGTCAGTTTCCCGCCCGGATTGACCTCGCCGAAAAGCACGTCGGGGATCGCGGCGGCCGCCTCCGAGCCGGGGAACCACACGTTCAGGATCGCCGGTACGTTGTCGTTTTCCCATTGAATGGTCAGCGGGCGGCCCGTGAACAGAACGAGCACGACCGGCTTGCCCGTGGCCACCAACTCTTTGAGCAACCTTTGCTGCGGGCCGGGGATGCTGAGGTCCGACCGGCTGCTCGATTCGCCGCTCATCTCCGCCGATTCGCCCAGGGCCGCCACCACGACGTCCGATTCGCGCGCCAGTTTCAGCGCTTCGGCCAGCATTTCGGCTTCCGTGCGGTCGTCCCGGGCGAAATCTTTCGTCAGCGAGAGCCACTGCTCGTGTTCCATCTGTTCGTAGGGATGGCAGCCGCGGGCATACCGCACCTCGGCCTCACCGCCCGTCGCCTCTTTCATGCCTTCAAGCAGGGTCGCGGCCTTGTTAATGTCTTTCGGCCAGCCCCATGACCCCAGCATGTTGGGGCGGTTGTCGCCCAGCGGCCCGATCAGCGCGATTTTCCCTTTCCGGACCAGGGGCAGCAGGCCATCCTGGTTTTTGAGCAGCACGAAACTTTCCGCCGCGATCCTGCGCGCCTCGGCCCGGTGTGCTGCCGTATAAATATCTTTGGCCGGACGCTGCGGGTCGCAGTATTTGTAAGGGTCGGCGAACAAACCCAGTTTGTATTTGGCTTCGAGCACCCTGCGGCAGGCCGTGTCGATCTCCTGCTCGCGGATATCCCCGTTCTTCAATGCTTTTTCGAGGTTATGGTAGTAGGCGTAACTCTCCATGTCGAGGTCCGTCCCCGCTTTGAGCGACATCACGGCGGCCTTGTAGCTATCGCCCACACGGAAACGGGCGAAATCGTTGATCGACGCGTAGTCCGTGACCACGAACCCGTCGAATCCCCATCGCTCGCGCAGCACGTCCGTCAACAGCCATTTGTTGCCGGTGGCCGGGATGCCGTCCACCTCGTTGAAGGAACTCATCACGCTTCCCACCCCGGCCTCGACGGCCGCTTTGTAAGGATACATGTACTCGTTCATCATCCGCTGGCGGCTCATATCCACCACGCTGTAATCGCGTCCCGCTTCGCTCGCCCCGTACAGGGCGTAGTGTTTCACGCAGGCCATGATGTTCGTGTTGTCCGCATAGGCGTGCACGCCCTGATATCCGCGGACCTGCGCCCGGGCTACCGCCCCGCCGAGGAACGGGTCTTCCCCGGCCCCTTCGGCGATGCGGCCCCAGCGGGGATCGCGTGCGATGTCCACCATCGGGCTGTAGATCCAGTTCAGGCCGTCGGCGCTCGCTTCGATGGCCGCGATGCGCGCCGCCCGCTCGATCAGTTCCATGTCCCACGAGGCGGCCATCCCCAGCGGGATCGGGAAGATCGTTTCGTAGCCGTGCAGGAAGTCCATGCCGAACAGCAGGGGGATCCCCATGCGGCTCTGCTCCACGGCCGCTTTTTGCAGCGCGCGGACCTTTTCGGCCCCCTTCGCGTTGATCAGGGCGCCGACCTTTCCCGCCCGTATTTCGCTGACCATCCGGCTCTGGTCGCTGTTCAACTCCTCGCCGGAAATGGCGTCGGTACCCGAAATAAGGTGCGTCTGGCCGATCTTTTCCTCCAGGGTCATCTTCGCCATCAGCCCACCGATGAATTGATCCATCCGCGCCTTCTCTGCCATCTTTTGCTGGCCGGCCGCCGCGAAGCAGATCAACACGAATACCGCCGTTATATATCTTTTCATACCGATGCCCTATTTAAAATGAATCACCATGGAACTTTTGGCCCCGACCGTTGTTTCTTCGCCGACCGTAACCTGCCGCCCGGTTAAAATATCATTACCCTTTTTTGCATCCGCGAGTCCTTCGGTAAACCGGGGCCAGTCGATCTTTTGCGTCTTATCCGATGCGTTGAGCACCACCATCACCCGTTGCCGGGCGTCGTAACGGAAATAAACGTACAGGTTGTCAGTGGGGTAATAATGTTTCAATGCGCCCGAGTGCAGCGCGGGGGTGGCCTTGCGGAAATTGAGCAGCGTGCGCGTATGTTCGAATATCTCGTTTTGCGTGTCGTTTCGCTGGCTCTTCTCGAACAGGTTCACCGGATCGCCGGGCCATCCTCCGGGGAAATCGGGCCGCATGCGGTGATCGCCGCCGCGGGGATCGCTGGCGAAAAGCAGTTCGGTGCCGTAGGTAATCTGCGGCGTGCCGCGGGTGGTGGCGATGAAGGTGAGCGCGAGTTTGACTTTATCGGTGTCCTTGCCGAGCATGTCGCAGAGCCGCTCCGTGTCGTGGTTGTCGGCGAAAACGACCAGTTGGCGCACCGGGTCGTTGTAGAGGAAATCCTGTGCCAACGTGTTGTATATCGCCTTGGTGCTTCCGCCCCACGCCTCGTTGTCGCTCGCCAATCCGGTGACGAGCGAACGCTGCAGCGGGAAATCCATCGCCGAGGGCAGGCCGCTGTCGAACCCGTCGTGGTTTTTCTGCCCGCCGAGCCAATACGCGATCACGGGGACGTCGTTACCCCATACTTCCCCCACCATATTCATGTTCGGGTATTCGCGGCGTACCGCCCGCGTCCAATCCGCCGCGTTGTGGCCCATATAGAAGTAGGTGTCCACGCGCAGGCCGTCCAGGTCGGCGTATTCCGTCCACCAGACGGCGACCTGCGACAGGTAGCGCGCCACGAAGGGATTCGACAGGTTCATATCCGGCAGCGTGGGCACGAACCACCCTTTTTCGCACACCTCGCGGTCGGTCCGCGCCGCGTGCGGATCGCTGAAGGCGTTGAGCGCCATGTTCGTCCGCGTGCGGCTGTCGGGATAGTTGACCCAGTCCCGGAACGGCAGGTCGGCCATCCACCAATGAGAGATGCTGCAATGGTTGGGCGTTACGTCCTGAATCACTTTCAGCCCGCGCGCATGGGCCCGGGCGACCATCGTCCGGTAGAGTTCGTTGTCACCCATGTGCGGGTCTATGCGGTAATAATCGCTGCACGCGTACTGGTGGTAGTAGAGGTTGTCGTCGAGCAGCGGTGTCGGCCATATCGTAGTGATGCCGAGGTCGGCCAGATAGTCCAGGTGGTCGACGATGCCCCGGATGTCGCCGCCATGACGCGTGTCGAGGCCTTTGCGGTCAAGCACCTGCTGTGATCCGGGTGGAACGTCGTTGGCCGGATCGCCATTGGCAAACCGGTCGGGCATCAGCAGGTAGATGGCATCCGCAGGGGTGAATCCCCGCCGTGAGGCCGACCCTTCGCGGCGTTCGAAAATTTCGTACGGGAACGTCAGCCTCTTTTTGCCTTTCACCACAGTGAAGGTATATTTCCCGGCTTTCGCCACCTCCACATCCACGAACAGGTAGTTGGGGCTCTCCGCAGGATGGACGGCCGTGACCGCGATCCCTCCGGGCGTGACGCTTACTTCCGCGCCCCGGAGATCCTCCCCGTAAAGCATCAGTTGCAGCCCGCCGTTCATCCCCGCCCACCAGCAAAGCGGTTCGACGCGCTCTATCTTTTGCGCGAGGGCGGCATTGCAGCAGAAAACTGCAAGCAGGAATATGGTCCGGATCGTTTTCAATCGTTTTCGTGTATCTCCGCGGGTACGGCCGTCTTACGCCGTACCCGCGGAATGATTTATGCCGCTTTCTTCCAGTAGAACACGTAGTGTCCCGTCAGGTCGCAGAAGCGGATGAAATATTTTCCCGCCCTGGGAATATTGATCGTCGTGAGGCTCGTGCTGCCCTTGCCCCAGGCGAAGGTGCTGCCGCCCCATGCCGTACCCGTGTTGGATTCGAACGTCAGGGTGCCCACGTTCAGGGTGACCTCGTCGGCATACCACTGGTGCGGGTCGGGAACGATCGCCTCGCCCGCTTTGTAGAGGACGTTCATGCTGACCGGTGCGGCGAGGGCCGTCCCGTCCATCGTAATGGAAGTATAGGTGGCCGCGCTGCTCGCGTCGTAAGCCTGGATGGAGTAGGTCATGGCGTTGAAATCGGCGGTGACCATGTAATATCCGGTCCCCATCGTTTTGATATCCTCGATGTTCTTGGCGCCATTGCTGTTGATCACCAGCACGCCGGTCGCGTCGGCCGTTTTTCCGAATCCGTAGTCCCAGAAATCCACCGAGGCGCTGCGCCCGATCCCCGCGTCGGCGACGAATTTGAAGCTGGCCTGGGTGCCGTCGAATTGCGTGATGAACTTATCCACGCCCAGCGGATCGTCGCGGAACATGACGAAACGGTAGTTGGTCGTGCTCCACGGGAAATAGGTCGACGACGAGCTGCTGTAGAGCCTTCCGATCAGGTGCATCGGGCTCGGCGGGGCCATGGTCATGGCGTTGATCGTCGCTTTGGCGGGAGATATCGCCACCGGTTCGGTCGGGGTGATCGACCCGAGTACGAACGGTTTGGCGACGATCCTTACATCCAGATCTTTGGCCTCGTTGTTGGGCACGCCCAGGCGGAGCAGGGCGGACGAGAGTTGTTCCGAGGTGACGGCTTTGCTCTTCGTGTTACTGCCGGCCGAGATTTCCACCGGCGATGCGAAATTATTGCCTGTGATGTCCAACTGGAGCGAGTAGGCGCAGGCCACATTGTCTCCGAGATCCGCAGACTGCCAGGTCGCTGTGAAGGCCGTCTCCTCGGCATTGAAGTCGTAGCACACGTAGGGCGTGGTGAGGTCGACCGCAAACGCACCCGGTGTGCCCTTGACGGTGACGATCGTTTTTTCGATCCCCGATTCGCACGCGCAGAGCGCCATCAGGGCGGCCACGGCGCCTAAAATATTGATAAACCTTTTCATGGTCGTCGAACAGTTTAAGTGATTAATATCCGTCATTTTGTTTCAGGTTGGGATTCGAGGAGATGTCCGACCCCGGCAACGGGAAGATGTTCATGTACGAGTCGAGCCCCCGGCCCGTATCCAGCCCGCCTTTCCACTGCCACAGGAAGCTGCCGGAGGTGAATTTACCGTAGCGCACCAGGTCCGTACGGCGGAAACATTCCCAGTAAAGTTCCCTGGAGCGTTCGTCGAGCAGGAAATCGAGCGTCAGGTCGATGTCTTCGATCGCTCCCGCGGTCGCGCGGTTGCGGATCAGGTTGACGTATCCGAGCGCCTGTGCCCGCGTGCCGCCCGTACCGCCGCGCAGGACGGCCTCGGCGTACACAAAATAGGCTTCAGCCAGGCGGAACAGCGGGAAGTCGGTATCGGGAAACCCTTCCTGATAATTACTGCCGAGCTGGCCCGTGGAGGTCACGTTACGGAATTTGCACACGCCCATGCTGCTGTAATAGTTCGTTACCACGTCCACGTTATTCTGCGAACCGATGAACATGCAGTTCTGGTTGACCGGATCGTCGATATCTTTGGTCAGGTCGAACGATTTGCCGCGTTGGTCGTTCGTACCGAAGCGGTCGTAAAGTTCCTTGTGCGACCGGAGGCTGAACCAGGGCAATGCTCCCTCGATACCGTAATAGAGGCCGAAATCGGATTTCGGCTCTTTCGGGTCGTCTTCCCGCGTGCCGATGAACGCCCCGCGGATCATGTAGGTCGTCCCGCCCATGCCGTAGGTTTTTTTCCCGTCGTAATTGATGGAGAGGATCACTTCGGGATTGCTGAGGTTGTTGTCCGCAAGGAATAGGTGGGCGTAGGTCGGGTGGAGCGTGTAGCCCGCCCCGATCACTTTGGAAGCGAATGTGATGGCGTCGGTGTAGCGGGGCGTGCCGGTGTAGACCTCGGCGTTCAGGTAGAGGCGTGCGAGCAGCGCCCATGCGGCGGCCTGGTCGGCCCGGCCATATTCGTTCGTGCGGGGAGCCTTCATTTGGCCCTGGATGTCGAGCAACTCGCGCTCGACGTAGGCGAACAGGTCATTGCGGCTGATCTGCCGGGGAACGTCCGAGGCGGCCGTACTCTCATCGACAAAGGGAGGACTGCCGAAGTTGTCCATCAGCACCCAATATTGGAACGCCCTCAGGAAACGGCTTTCCAGCAGGAAATAGCCGATCTCGGTGGCCTGACTGCCGGAGATCCCCCGGTCGTTGACTTTCGAAGGGCTGGCTTCGCGGATCATCTCGTTGGCCATGGCGATATTGAACAGGGCGCGGAAATAGAGGCCGAGACAAAACTCGTTGTTGTACGTCCACTTGTTGTAGATCAACTCCTGGATGCTGGTGTTGCTCGTGTGAGTGTAGATCGCCTCGTCGGTCGTCAGTTCCTGCAGGTCGAACATGGCCCGCAGGAAGTCCGTATGCGTGCCGCTCGAGGCGATCACGTCGTCAGTCCCATTGCCGCTGCCGGGGGTGGACCAACTGCCATATACCTTGGCCATGACCGACTTGTAGCCCTCGAACGAGGAGTAGACTTTGTCGGGGGTGATGTCGTTGGTCGGATAACGGTCGAGATCCTTCAGGCAGGAACTCAGTGAGAGCAGCATGACCAGCGCCGCCAGGGTTATTTTCAATATCCTTTTCATGTTCGTAGTTTTAGAAGGTAAGATTGAGGCGTAGCATGAAGGTCCGCGGGCGCGGGTAGAAATCGCGGTCGATTCCGTCCGCTATTTCCGGGTCGAGGCCCGTGTATTTGGTGACCGTAAAGACATTCTGGACGCTGCCGGTCGCCATGAGCTTGACGTGTTTGAGGATGGTGCCGAAGTCGTACGACAGGCTGAGGTTGTCCATCTTCAGGAACGAGCCGTTCTCGAGGTAGAAATCCGAATAACTCTGCTTGTTGTAGAAATTGCTCCGGTAGACGGCGGTCGGGATATTGACCAGCGAATTCGAGGCGGTGTTGAACATCGAACTGACATAGGACGATGCCGAGGCCACGTTGTTGTAGACGTAGTTGCCGATGCTCGCCCGCATGACCGTGTTGAGCGTCCATTTACGGTAGACCAGGTTCGTGGTGAAGCCCATCAGCACCTTCGGGTTGGCCGAATAGGCGAGGAATTTGTCGTCGTCGTTGATGATCCCGTTGTTGTCGCGGTCCAGGTAAGCGCCTTCGATCGGCATGCCATTGCTGTCGTAGAGCTGGCGGTAGAGGAAGAAGGTGCGCATCGGGTAGCCGACTTTGTGCCTCTGCGCCGTGCCGCTGGTTGTCCCGTCGATACCGCCGACGACGTAACCGGGATGGTTCGGGGTCTTGACCAGCGTCAGGTTGGTCACCTTGTTCTGGTTGTAGCTGATGTTGTAGCTGATGTCCCAATCCCAGTCCTGCGTCTGGATGGCCTTCGCGTTGATCGAGAATTCGATCCCGCGGTTGCTCATGTTACCCACATTGGTCTGTAGGACGTTGGTGAAGTTCGTGCCGCCGGGCAGGTTTGCCTGGCCGAACATATCCTTGGTGTCTTTGTAGTAGAGATCGACGCTTCCGGTCAGGCGATCCTTCAGCAGGCCGAAATCGAGGCCGATGTTGTACGCGGTCGTGGTTTCCCAGCGCACGCTGCTGTCATACCCTTCCGGACGGTAGGTTTTGTAGAACTCATCGCCCAACTGGTACTGCTTGGTGTCGTCGCCGAGCCGGTAACGGGCCATGTAGAGGTAGCGGTTGCTGCCGATGTCCTGCTGGCCGGTCACCCCGTAGCTGAGTCTCAGTTTCAGGTCGCTCAGCACGCGGACGTTCCGCATGAAATTCTCCTTGTTGATCCTCCAGGCGACGGCGGCCGAGGGGAAAGTTCCCCAGCGGTTGTCTTCCGAGAAACGCGACGATCCGTCGTAGCGCAGCGAGAGCGTGAGCAGGTAGCGGTCGGCGAGCGAATAGTTCAGGCGGCCGAAGAACGAGATCAGCGTGTTGCGCGGTTTGTCGTAGGGGAAATCGATGTCTTTATAGACCGTTTCCCGGTCTGCGTAATAGTCCACGTAGTTGAGCGAGGTGGTCAGCCAGTCCTGGTAGGTATACCCGGCCGTGAAGTCGACATTGGAGTCGATGGCGCGGAAATATTTGTTGTAGTTCAGGTAGAACTCGAAGAGCTTGTTGGCCTTGTCGCTCCCGTACTGTTGGTATTGCCCTTTGCGCGACACACCGTAAGAACCCAGGTTGGGGGTGGAGACCGCGCCACGCCCGGTGGCGTAATCGTAACCCAGGTTGGCGTTGAAGCGCAGTTCGGGCAGGAAATGGAGGCGGTAGTCCACCTGGGCCGAAGTGGTCAGGCGCTTGACCGTGGAGGTGTTGGAATACTGGTCGAGCAGGAAGAGCGGGTTCGACGCCGCGAGGGCGTTGAAATCCCCGCTCGGGGTGAGCCAGGTGTAATAGCCCCCGTACTCTTCGAAGCCGGGTGCGTAGACCGGTTTGGTGGGGTCGAACTTGATGGCGGTGTTGATGGCGCCCGTGTTGGCGAAGCGGGTGTCCATCAGGCTGCCCTTCACGCTCACGTCCACTTTGAGGTGGTTGTCGAAGAAGCGCGGGTTGAGGTTGATCCCGCCGCTGACGCGCTCCATATTGCCCGTCTTCAGTGTGCCGTCCTCGTTGTAGTAGCCCACGGAAACCCGGTAGGGCAGGTTCTTGTACGCCCCGGAGATGCTCAGGTTGTTATCCGTGCCGAAAGCGTTCTGGAAGACCTCGTTCTGCCAGTCCGTGTTTTCCGTCCCGAGCATGTTGCGGAAGGCCTGCGACGAATAGGGGCTGTTGTTGATCATCTCCCGGAACTGGTCGCCGTCGAGCACTTCGAGCCGCTTGGCGAGGGTCGCGATCTGGTTCTGCGTGGTGAAAGAGACTTTGAACGCCTGTCCTTTCTTGGCTTGCTTGGTGGTGATCATGATCACGCCGTTCGAAGCCCTCGAACCGTAGATGGCCGTCGAGGAAGCGTCTTTGAGCACGGTCATGTTCTCGATCTCGTCGGGGTTGATGGTGCTCAACAACCCGGGCGATCCCGAAACGCTGCTGCTTTCGAGCGGCATGCCGTCCAGGATGATCAGCGGGGTGTTGGACGCCGACAGCGAGGCGCCTCCGCGGATGCGGATCGTACTGCCCGAGCCGGGTGCGCCGCCGTTCGTGGTGATCTGCAGGCCCGCGACCTTGCCGACGAGCAGGCGGTCGGCCGTCGCCCCGCCTTTCAGGAAATCGCTCTCGGGCACCGAGGCGACCGCACCGGTCAGGTCCTGCTTGCGGACCGACCCGTACCCGATCACCACGATGTCGTCGATCGTCGTCTCGTCGAAGACCACGTTGATCGAGGTCCGGTTGTTGACCGCGATCTCCCGGTTATGGTAGCCGGCGTAAGTGAAAACGAGGGTGGAGTTCGCCGCCGCGTCGACTGCGTAACTTCCGTCTTTTGCGGTGGTGGTCGCCGCACCTTCTTTGACGATCACCGCCACACCGGGCATAGCCTGCCCGTTGCTGTCGGTCACCTTACCGGTGATGCGCGTTGCCTGCGCCTGGGCGGATAGCGCGCCGAGCAGCAGCAAAGCCGAGATGAATGTAGTGCTGAGTTTAAGGTTTTTCATGCTGTTATAGTTTGGGATCAGTTTTAGGTTCTTTTCATTCTCTTGCCAATAAGAACGTTACCGGATGGACAAATCTTGCGGCCCAGGCGTCTTCGTTGTGGTCGGCGTCCGCAAATTCGAGTGACAGGGTGTAGCGTTCGTCATATTTTTTCAGTTTTAGGGTTTGGTCTGCAATTTTCTGGAAGTCTGCGTAGTGGGCATCCAATCCGAGCGTGCCGTGGTCGAAATAGATCCTGTGCTGCCCGGGCGGAGGCAATGACTCTGACAGGTAGTGAATTAACGCCTCGGGGATTTCCCGGTTGTATGCCAGCGTCCCGATCCAGTGGGTCGAAATGCATCCCGCCCCCGCGAAGATATCCGGATATTCGCACAATGCGTACAGGGAGATCAGTCCGCCCATGCTCGAACCGGCGATGAACGTGTGGTTGCGGTCTGGATGGGTGGAATACGTGCTGTCGATCAGTGGTTTGAGTTCGCCCGTGATGAATTTCAGGTAAGCGTCTGCCAGGGGGCCGCCGGGCATGTACCCCAGCAGTTCCGATCTTTTCGGTTCGCTGACGTAGTCCAATGCTTTCTGCGGGAAATATTCGGAATACCGTCTGTCGTTGTTCCAGATCCCGACGACGATCACGTCCTGGACTTTACCCTGGTCGATCAACTGCTGGATGGTCCGTCCGGCATGCCATGTTTTCTTGTTCCAGGTTTCCGCGTTGTCGAACAACATCTGCCCGTCGTGCATGTACAACACCGCGTAGCGCTTCTGCACGCAGTAACCCTCGGGCAACCAGACATCGACATTGCGCCCGTTCACGTACCCGGAAGCAACGGCAAGCCGTTCGACCCGGCCGTTTGCCGGATCGGAAGAGTTGCTTTTCGCCGCCTGCCCGCAGGCCGGCCATGCCGAAAGAAGGGAAAGGAGAAAGGTGCAGAAGAAGTGCCGCATCATCTGGTTTTGGGTTCTATTGCAAAAGTATCTGAGCAACAGCCCGTATCCAATTTTAAGCGGGACTATATAAAAAAAATATTACGGATTGTTTTTGTAAGGCTCCGATTGTCAGGCTGTTGAGGATCGGGTGTGGTTCGAAAATATTATGGAAATCACCGCCTGTATTTCGTTAATTCTGGTGTGAAATGGCGCTTTTCAGAGCTTCTTCGAACTCTTCGTTAGCCACCAGGGAACGGTTTTTGGCTTTCGTTTTATATGTGTTGATGGTATGCACGGAGTAATTGAGGATCCGGGCGATCTCCTCGCTGTCGCTCACGCCGAGTTTGATCAGGGCGAATATCCGCATCTCGGGGGTGAGCATCCGGTTGCCTTCCAGGATGAATCGATTCTGTTCATCGAAGAGCGAATTGAATTGTCGCACGAAACTCGGGAAGAGTTTCAGGACGATGTCGTCGAACGCCGTCAGCTTCGTTTTGCGCTCCTGCTTCGGGTCGGTCCGGCTCATGATCCGCAGCAGGTCCTCGTGCTGTTTGGCGACCAGCTTGCGTTTCACGAATTTGTGCAGCCCCTCGAATTCGCTCATATAGGCCGAATTGAGTTTGAAAAGGTAGCCGATATACTCCTCCTTGACCTGGTTAGCCGTTTCGAGGCGGGTGTTGATCTGTTGCAACTCGTCGTTCTGGGCCTCGATCTTCCGCCGGGCTTTTTTCAACTGCCTCACCTGCCGGATGATCACCGCGCCCGACACCCCCGCGACCAGAAGCAGCACGGAGAGCAGGATGGTATTCATCAGGAAAATATTCTTCTGCCGCTCGATCAGGTCGTACCGGCTCGCGTCGATGATCGGCAGGATATTGCCGACCTCCATCTTCCGGTGGCGCGCATTGTAGGAATTGGCGTCGTCCAGCGCGATCTTGGCATATTTGAAAGCCCGTTCCACATCGCCCTGCTTGTAGACCACTCCGGCCAGCAACGACAGGCCGGGGGTTTCCTTTGTGACGGCTTTCGTGTCGGCGATCGAGGTAAAACAAAGATAGCCGATCGCGTTGGTCGTGTCGCCCAGCATCAGGCTGAACTCGCCCAGGCCGCCGGCGCACAGGGTCAGGCTGCGCTCGTTGAGCTGCCGGCTCTCCATGTATCGGGTAATGGCGTCCGCCGCCGCGCGGTAATCCTGGCGGCAGCGGTATATATTGGCCAGGTGGGGCAGCATGTCCGGGTTTTCCGCTCCTCCGCACAGGCGTATGATCTCCTCGCTGTACGCTATGGATCGTTGATTGTACTCCGAGAAATGGGGCTCGGTCATGATCGACCGGGCCATGTCGAAATAGAGTTTGGCGTAGACGGAATAGATCTTCACCCACGAGGGTTCGTCCAGGCTTGCCCTTTCCGCATCATCCAAAATTTCGTTCGCCTCGAAGAACAACCCGGCCGAGACGCAGCAGTAGGCCAGGTTGATGTCGCAATCCAACTCCCGCCCGCGATCGCCCGCGGCGATGGCGATATCGCGCATCTTCCCCATATACATATAGGCCGAGTCGAAATTGTACAGGTCGTATTCGAGGTATATTTTATGGTATATGCCGTATAATTCCGCTCCGGTCTTGCCTTCCAGTCGGGATTTTAGCAGTTCGATGCGTTGCAGTTTGTTTTGCTCGTACTCCTCTTTGCGGTCCAGCACCTCGTCCAGCTCTTTCAGGCTGCTTTGGCAACTTTGTTGCGCAGAAACGGGATTACACACTCCTGCCAGCATGACAGCCATGAAGGAGCATGCGTAAATTGCTTTTTTTAGGGTTCCGCGAAGAGCCATTTTTCTGAAAATATGTGCAATTTACAATTTTTTTGTATCATAATGTGCAGATTGTGTGTAAATGAAAAAGCAAGAGGGTTATGACGACAGTCATAACCCTCTGATTTTCTTAGTGACACCATCAGGACTCAAACCTGAAACCTTCTGATCCGTAGTCAGATGATTTGGATTTTCCTTGATTTTCGCCGGGTTTCGTTATGTGTGTAATGGTATTAAAATCAGCGACAAACATAAAACCATTTTTCGGTTTGTTTCGCCGGTTAGTTTAGAATCTCTGTATTTGTGTGCAAATTGTGTGTGCAATTTTCTTCAGGATGGTATTTGCCTCGTGTTCGACTGTTCAGGAAACGATGTTGCGGTATTGCGCTTAATATTTTTCTTTGAGCGCGAACGAACAGAACAGCAGGTAAACGGCACAGGCCAGGATGACCAGCACGGATCCTGCCTGCGAGCCGATCGCATCGCTTGTAACCCCCATCAGGAATGATACTGCGGCCCCGCCGAATATGCCGGTGACCATCAGGCCTGAAATTTCGTTGGCTTTTTCGGGCCGATGGCGCAGGGCGAAGGAGAAGAGGATCGCGAAAATATTGGCTACCGTGAAGCCGATCACCGCATAAAGGGTGTAGAGGAAAGACTCGGTGGCAGCGAAAAATAGTGTCGCCACAGCCGCCACGGCGACCACGATGGTCATGCGGAAGAATTTCACAGACGAGTAGCGTGCCAGGATGAACGCGCCCAGGAAGGCCCCCAGCGTACGGAAAGCGAAGTAGACCATCGACCCGAAGCCCGCATGGTCGGCGTCCAGCCCCGCGCGCTCGCGCAGCAACTCAGGCGCCGCGGTGTTGATGCCCACGTCGACCCCCACCACAAAGACGATCCCCAGGAACAGCAGCAGGATGCGCCCGTCGCCGAGCATGCCGAACACCTCGCCGAAGGAGGAAGGCTTACCCTTCTCGGTCTCCTGCGGCGTGGGCACCGCCATCAGCCAGCAGGTCGAGATCAGCGTGATCACCGCAAAAATCGGGAAAATGTATTCCCAATGGCCCAGCCACGTGGCGCAAAACAGGGCGATGGGCTGCGCCGAGAAGGACGAAATGGCTTTGATGAACTGTCCGGTGGTCAGGCTGCTGGTGAGCCGTTCGCCGCTGACCACGTTCGACATCAATGGGTTGAGCGATACCTGCAGGATGGTATTGGCGATGCCTAACAACATGAATGCCACGAGCGAGGTGACGTACGTGTAGGAGATGAACGGGATCACCAGGGCCACGGCGGTGAGCACGTTGCTCAACAGCACGGTGCGTTTGCGCCCGATGCGGTTCATCAGCATCCCGGTGGGGATCGAGAAGAAGAGGAACATCGAGAACAGCGCCACGGGAATCATCTTGGCCAGCGTGTCGGTCAACCCGAAATCGGCCTTCACATGGGCGGACGCAATGCCCACCACGTCGGAGAATCCCATGATGAAAAAGGCGAACATCACGGGCATTATGCGGGCCAGGGGACTCTTTCTTGCAGTCATGGATTTTCTGTTTTAAAGGGTTGCAACTGGTGTTCTATAGGTCTTCGGAGTTACCGCCGTTCCCGTGCGCGGATCTCTTTCACCGCGTCGACCATGGCGTGGAAACCCTCTACGGACATGTATTCCGGGAGCGAGTTGCCCGATCCCAGGCCGTAGCCGCGGGCGGCGGCGCGGAACTCCGTCCCTTCGCGCAGCACTTTTTCGTAGACGTAGTCGTATGGGTTGAGGATCAGTTCATTCATGTCGATACCCCCGAAAAGGCCGATCCGCTCCCCGTAGAGCTCGATCCATTGGCTGAAAGGGGCGATCTGGTCCTCGTTGCTGTGTTTGGCGTCGATGCCCAGGGCGAGGATCTCGGGCATGATGTTGAAGATGTTGCCGCACGAGTGGAGCAGGAATTTCTTGCCCGCCCCGTGCGCGATGTCGATCACCATTTTATACAGGGGGAAGATGTGCGTGCGGATCGTGTCGGGGTCGAGCATGGTCGAGGTGCGGTGGCCCAGGTCGTCGCCCATGCGGAAAAAAACGAACAGGTCGCTGTACTCGCGCGCCATTTCAGTCCACAGGGTACGGTAGAGCCATTCGATCTTTCGGAACAGGTCGGCGAACAGTTCGGGGTCGGTGAACTGCATCATGCAGAGGCTTTCGAAGCCCACCAGGTCCTGCGAGGTCTCGAAGATGCCGTAGCCGCAGCCGCCATAGGCTTTCATACCGGCGGGCGTCACGCGGCGGATCGACTCCAGGCGCGGGCGGTACGTTTCCCAGAAGATGCGCGGGATGTCGTCGAAGGGATACTTCTCGAAATCGTCGCGCGTTTGAATAGGCCCTTTGCCGCCCAGGATCGCCCCGTGGCCGGGGATGATGTCGCAGATGGCCGCCTCGTAGTCGAACGCGTCGTAGGTATGTTCGCGCCAGAAGTCGATGTAGCGCGTGAAATAGGCGTCCAACTGCGCCGGGGTGCGGCAGGCTTCGATATCCATCTCCCGGCCCGTGCATTTGGTGATGAACGGCGGGTCGATATGGTGCTCGTACAGGGGCAGGTAGTCCGGACGCTGGTTGTAGAGCACTTTGAGGATGTTGTTGTAATCGGGTTGGAAGGTCTCTTTCATGGAGGTGTGTATTGCTTGGGGTTGTTAATGCAAAGATAATCCATCCGGCCTAAGGGGAAGGGGGTCGGTCGTGCAAACGTTTTTGCGTTTTCTGCTCATTGTACGTACTATTATGAGAAGATGAAAAAGGAGCGTTGTTTTCTTCTTATATTTGTTAGAAATCTCCTTCCAGAGATTACACCTACTGCCTTAAATTCCGATAGAATGAGAACAAAACTTACCTTTCTGGCCGTCGCCCTGGCGCTGGCGGGCTGCGCGCCCAAAAGCACCGTTCCCGCCTACCTCGATCCCCAAAAACCCATAGAAGAGAGGGTCGAAGACGCTTTGGGCAGGATGACCCTCGAAGAGAAGGTCGCCATGGTCCACGCCCAATCGAAATTCACTTCGCCGGGCGTGCCGCGCCTGGGGATCCCCGAAGTGTTGTGCAGCGACGCCGGCAACGGCATGCGGCCCGAGATGATGTGGAACGACTGGTTCCCGGCGGGCCACACCAACGATTCGTGCATCGCCTTTCCGTCGTTCGTGGGCATGGCCGCCACCTGGAACCGCGAGATGGCCGCCCTTTGCGGCAAGAGCGTGGGCGAAGAGGCCCGCTACCGGGGCAAGACCATCCTGCTCGGCCCGGCGGTCAACATCTTCCGCACCCCGCTCAACGGCCGCAACCTCGAATACCTGGGCGAGGATCCGCTGCTGGCCGGGCAACTGGCCGCCAGTTACGTGCAGGCGGTGCAGAAGAACGGCGTGGCGGCCTGTGTGAAGCATTTCGCCGTCAACAACCAGGAGACCGACCGTCTGACGATCGACGTCGAGCTCTCCGACCGCGCCCTGCACGAGATTTACCTGCCCGCTTTCCGCGCGGCGGTCGGACAGGGCGGCGTATGGTCCGTCATGGGGGCCTACAACCGTTACAAGGGCGAGCATTGCTGCCATAACCAGTACCTCAATAAGATCCTTAAAAGTGACTGGGCCTTCGACGGGGTCTTCCTCTCCGACTGGGGCGGCACCCACGACACGCGGCAATCCGTCTTCAACGGCCTGGACATCGAGTTCAGCAGCAAGACCGATTGGCGCGCCGAAGGCTATGCCAATGAATTCGACAGCTATTACCTGGCCATGCCCTACATGGAAATGCTCCGCAAGGGCGAGGGCGTCAAGGAATTGGACGACAAGGTCCGCCGCATCCTGCGCCTAATTCTGCGCACCACCATGTCGTCCGACCGTCCCTGGGGCTCTTTCGGTACCGAGGAACATGCCCTGGCCAGCCGCCGGGTGGCGGAGGAAAGCATGGTGCTGCTGCGCACCGAGGGCGGTCTGCTGCCGCTCGACCCGGCCGGGATGAAACGCATCCTGGTGGTGGGCGAGAACGCCGTGCGGCCGATGAACATCGGCGGGGGTAGTTCCGATCTGAAAGTCAAATACGAGGTTTCGCTGCTCGACGGCGTCCGCAACCGCGCTCCGCAGGGGGTGCAGGTCGATTACCTGCCCGGTTATGCCTCGCCCGCCCTGCTCCCTTCGCTGGGCTCCTACTACGAGGTGGACCCCAGGGCTAAAGTCGATACCGAGGGGTTGCGTGCGGCAGCCGTTGCCGCAGCCGCACAGGCCGATGCGGTGGTCTTCGTGGGCGGGCTGAACCGCAACCGGGGCAATGACAGCGAGGAGAACGACCGCGCGGGCCTCGAACTGCCCTACGGGCAGGACGAACTGATCCGGGCTCTCGTGCAGGCTAATCCCCGCACCGTGGTGGCCCTGGTGAGCGGTAACGCGGTGGCCATGCCCTGGGTCGGGGAGGTGCCCGCCATCCTGCAGGCCTGGTACTGCGGCACGGAGGGCGGCAACGCCTTCGCCGCCATCCTGTTCGGCGACGTGAACCCGTCGGGCAAGCTGCCTTTCACTTTCCCACGAAAGGTGACCGATATCGGTGCCCATGCCGGCGGCCCGCTCCGTTATCCGGGCGTGGACGGCCGTGTGGTCTATGAAGAAGATATCTTCGTGGGTTACCGCTGGCTGGACAAGTATGACATCGAAGCCCTGTTCCCCTTCGGCCACGGGTTGAGCTACACGACTTTCGCCTGCGGTCCCGTGACGGCCGACCGGGACGCGATGAGCGCTTCCGGCAAGCTGGCCGTTTCCGTCCCCGTGAAGAACACGGGCGACAGGGCCGGCGCCGAGGTGGTGCAACTCTACATCAGCGACCTGCAATCGACGCTTCCGCGCCCCGTCAAGGAACTGAAGGATTTCGCCAAGGTCATCCTCGGGCCGGGCGAGGAAAAAGTGGTCACTTTCACCATTGGCAAGGACGCATTGAGTTATTATGACGACGGCAAGTCCGCCTGGGTGGCCGAGCCGGGAACGTTCGAAGTCCTCATCGGCGCCTCGTCCGCGGACATCCGGGGGAAGGTGGCTTTCGAGCTGAAATAACCACCGCGTAAACGCAAGGGAAGGCCGCTGGATACCCGGCGGCCTTCCCTTATGCTTCGGTCTACCAGAAAATAACCAATTCGATGATGCAAAGCACGACCAGCGCCGCGGCCAGCACACGGAAATTCGAGTACCACCGCACGCCTTTCAGTGCCCGGGTCTCCGCTCTCCAATAGCTGCGGTCCCAGGTCAGTTCAACCGTCTTTTCCTGCGGCGGGGCGGGTGTGAAGTGACTCACCACCACCGCTACGAGCATCGAGAACCCCATCACCATAGGGGCCACCACCAGGAAATGGAAAGGGATCGGCACGCCGAACCCATGTTTGAGGACCATCACCACGAGCCCCGCTCCGAACCCCGCCAGCAGGCTCGCCAGCGCCCCTTGCGCGTTGCAGCGCTTCCAGAAAAGCCCCAGCAGGAAGATCCCTACCACGGGCGGGGCGATATACGAATTCATCTCGATATAATAACCGATCAGCGAGTCGAACCGCCCGATCAGCGGCGCCCAAAGCATCGCCACTCCCAGTGCCGTGAGCGAGACGATGCGTCCCGTACGCAGCAGTTTGCGCGGATCCTTCACCCGGCCGCCGCGGGCATAGAAATCCATCGTGAAGAGCGTCGATACGGAGTTGAGTGCCGCGCTTATGCCCGCCGTCAGCCCCGAGACCATCGCCGCGATGATCACCCCGATCAGCCCCGCGGGGAGCAGGTCGAGCACCAGGCGCGGGTAAACCTCGTTGGTCTGGATGCCGTACGTTTCTTGTAGCTCCCGCCCGGGAATGATCTCCAGCGGAAGCGCGTCACCCAGTCCGAACAGGTCGGTCATGCGCGCCACCGCGCCGGGCACGATAAAGATGAACAGGGTGAACAGGTAGAGGAACCCGTTGAGCAGGATTCCCTTGCGCCCGTCGTCGATGGAGCGCGCCGAGAGCACGCGCTGCATGAGGATCTGGTTGTTGCCCCAGAAGTAGAAGCCCACGATGGGGATACCCAGCATCATCCCCGGCCAGGGGATGGTCGGATCGTCCACTCCGCGTACCAGCCGCAGCCATACCCCCTCGTGGAAATGCTCCGTGAAAGCGCCCCATCCCCCGGCCGAGCGCAGGCAGAACAGGGCCAGCATCACCGAGCCGCCCAAAAGCACCGCCGAGCGGATCAGGTCGGTCCGCATCCCCGAGGCCAGCCCGCCGATCACGGCCGACACCCCCGAGAGCACGGCGATGGCCACGATGATCGTCACGAAACCCACCGCGGGGAAGAAGATGTGGAGCAGCAGCGCCCCGGTATAGATCGACGAGGCCATGTCGATGAAGACATTCCCGGCCAGCGCCACTCCCGATAATACCAGCCGCGAGCGGTCGTCGAACCGCCGCCCGAGGAACTCCGGGATGGTGTCGATGCGCGCGCCGATGAAGAACGGGATGAAGAACAGCGCGAAAAAGACCATCACGAAGACCGAGATCAGGTTGTAATTGAACACCACGATCCCGCCGATGAACCCTTCGCTTGCATTGCCTATGAGCGTGCCGCACGAAATGCTCGCCACGAAAAGCGTCAGCCCGATCACGGGCCACCGCGAGCGCCTTCCCGCCATGAAATAGTCCGCCGCCTTCGTCCCCCGGCTGCTGCGCAGCGCCTGCCAGGTGGTCAGGATCACGAAAACAGCGAGGATCGCCAGGTCGAACGGGGAGAGGGAAGGGTGCATGTAGTTCTTTCGGGGTGAAACAAAATTACAAAAAAATCGGTCCGGCCATCACCGGCCGGACCGAAAAAGCAGTAAACCAACGGACCCCGGCGCCATCAGAACCAGGCGACGGCGGCCGCATTGAATTCCTCACGCGAGGGCAGGCGGCCGTTGTCCGTTTTGAATTGGTTGACCCACGCCTTCATGGCGGCCAGGAAATCGAGGTGGGTGTGGTACACCTTCTGTTTGACTCCCCGGTTGTCGATCAACCAGTAACCTTTCTGGGTGTTGTCCGGGTTGACCTCGTTGTTATACATCTCCCAGTAGAGCACGAAAGGGCAGCCCCATTCGAGCGACGCTTTCATCACCATGCGCGAGTAGTTGTCCTGCGTGGCCTCGCCGTATGCGGTGCCCGGATAGCCGTATTCGCCGATAAAGACCCGCTTGCCCGTGATCCCGGGCTTGGGCACCATCTTCGACTCGATGTAATCGAGCACCTGGTGCAATTTGGCGCGCATGGTGGTGTATTCGAGGTTGAAGGCCGTCACGTCATAGGAAGAATAGGAGACATAGTCCACATCTACATCCGGCAATACTTTGTTGGCTATGCGGTCGAACTCCTGGTAGAGGGCGTCCGTGGGGCGGTTCAGTTCGGTGTAGTGCCATACCTTCACGTCCGAATCCGGGTTGGCCGCACGCGCGTCGGCGATGGCCCGGGCGCGCACGTTGAGCCAGTCGATCATCCCCTGCAACCGCACGGGGCTGACGGTCTGCTGGGCGGTGTTGTAGCCGTCCACCAGGTGCCAGTCGCCCTCCCAATGTCCGAGGAAGAATTCCTTGCCGCTCCCCCGGAAGGTGCGCAGCAGGTAGTCGGCCAGTTTATACATATCCGTGTACTCGTCCTGACTTTCCTGCGCCGAGAGGCCGTCGCGCCACCATGTGTCCACTTGTTTGGAGTAGACCCAGAATTGGTAGTAGCGGAAATCCATCTCCACCGCCGCCTTGAACGAGGGCTCGCGCTCGAGCACTTCGTAGGTATAGGTGTAGCCGAAAGCGGGCAGGTCCTTATATTTGGTGGGGTCGAGCGAGATCTTGAGAATGTTGGAGCCCATCTTGAGCGTCCGCCGGGCGGTTTCCACCAACCTCGTTTCTCCCGTCGCCGAGAGCCCGTAGATCGGCCCGATGGTCTGGGTGCCTATGGTGTAATTGTAATTTTCCACGTCGGCGGCATAGGTCACCGGATCGGGATCGACGGGTTCTGTCGGCGGCGGGCCGCCGTTTGGGTTGGCTTCGCCGCCGTCCGATCCCCCGCAGAAAGCGAGGGATACGGCGGCCAGCAGCATGCACAGAAGAAGGGATGGTCTGTAATTCATACGTTATTCGTTATTGCGGCATCATAATTTTGACCGTTTGCGAGTAATTGGGTTTTACCGTGCCCACGCCGGCCACCGCGGCCTGCGCCCCCACGCGGAAATAGTAGAGACGGCCCGGCTTGAGCCCGGCGCTGATGTCCAGTTCATACGTCTCCGTGTTGTCCGTGGTGATGGGTACCCCGCCGGCCGGATAGCTTCTCTCCATTTCGCTGCCTGACACGTTCGTCAGGTGGATCGTCGAGCTGACGTACATGTCCGTGAAGGCATAGAGGGTGAATTTGGCCACATTCACCCCGGCGTCGCCCCCCACGGCCTTGAAGGTAGCCCGGACCGTGTTGGTGGCCTCCTCATAGGTGATCTGGCACTCCGTGATGCGGATGTAGGGTTTCACCGTGAAGTCGAGTTGGTTGTCGCCTTTTCGGATCTCCACGCCGTCGCGGTATACGGGGAAGAAATTGCAGTTGGTCAGTTCGAAATTGTATTTGTTCGCGAAGACCATCGTGTTGCGCCACTCGCCGCTGTTCATAATGGCCCAGTATTGCGCCACGGGGTTTTCGAATCCCTGCTCGTAGGCTGTGATGAGCGAACCGTCCACGATGTCCTGGGGCACGGGCTGCCCGGTCAGGGCGTCGATGATCTTGCCGTGGACCTGGGCGTCGGGCCCGTCGAAATTGTCCTTTTCGCACCCGGCCAGCAGGACCGCCGCACAGAGTGTCAGGATATGCAGTGCTGTTTTCATATTTTCCTCGTTTTGCCGGTTAGTATTGCGGGTTCTGGACCAGGTTGTTGGACGCTATGCCCGGAATGGGCAGGTAGTAGTAGTAGGGCTGGAAGGTCAATCCGCCCACGCTGTTGTCGTAGTAGTTGTTGGCGCGCACAAAGATGTACTTCGGCGTGGCGCCCCGCAGGTCGACCATCGGCAGCAGCGCCTTGCGGATGCGCTGGGTGAAGCCGGTGTGGAATTCGCGGCGGCGGACCAGGTCCCAGTAGCGCTGGCCTTCGAAAGCGAGCTCCACGCGGCGTTCCTTGAGCACGTTGGCCAGCGTGAGGGAGATGTCGTCCGTGTGCCCGGCCCGGTGGCGGATCGCGTTCAGGCATTGGGAGGCCAGGGCCGCGTTACCCAGCCCGCTCTCGGCCGCGGCCTCGGCGTAGTTGAGGTAGATCTCCGCCAGGCGCAGGTCGATGAAATCGTTGGTCGAGGTGAAGAAATCGGGCGAGAGGGCCTTGCCTTCCTGCAGGAACTTGCGCAGCGAGAACCCGGTGGTGGTGAAGTTGGCCTCGGTACCGTTGGTCATCCCGTAGAAGCCCGAATAGCTGTCGTTGGTCGGCCCGCCGTAGGTGTAATAGGTCTTCCCGTCGTTGCCCGTGGCCGAACCGTCGACGTAGAGCATGGCCGAACCGTCGGGTTTGACCAGCCCGGCCTGGATGATGATCGACTTGCCCCGCCAGACGGCCCCGTTGTAGAGCATGCTCGCCTTCAGGCGGGCGTCCTTGCCGGCCAGCAGTTCGGCCGGGTCGTCATACTGGATGTAGTCCGAGAGCAGCCCGATGCCGGTGGCGCCGGGGGTGGCCAGGTAGGTGTTCTCGTTGCCGTCCACGCGGGTGGCGAGTTTCGCGCTCGCGCCCGTCCCGTCGTCGGTGTAGTCCTCATAGAGGTCCACCAGGTCGAGCGTGGGGGTGTGGCGTCCCCAGCAGAGGAACCCGGGCTGGGTCTGCGAGGGCTGGTAGAGGATGTCCATGTTGTGGCCCTGTTTACCGTAGACGCTCACCATGGATTGCGACCCGTCGGTGAAGGCCTTGCTGAAGATCACCTCGGTCTGAACGCCCTGATCGCCCGATTTTTCGAACAGCAGCTGGTAATTCGCAGCCGCTTCGGCCGCCGTGGCGGGCGCGGGTTTGTAGAGCTCCTTGCCCGAGTCCTGCATGATCTTTTCGCACGCCTCGACGCATTGGCGGTAATATTCCGAGGCATCGTCGGCGGTCATCCCGCCCACGAGTTTCTGGTTGACGGCCTGGCCGACCAGCGGGGCGTTGTTCCAGTATTTGGCGATCGACGCCGCGTGGAGGGCCACCCGCGATTTGAGGGCGTAGGCCGCCCAAACCGTGGCCCGCTTGCGTCCCTTGTCCGCCGGCCATTCGGTCGGCAGGTGGGCGATGGCCTTGTCCAATTCGGCGAGGATGAAGTCCCAGGTCTGCTTTTCGGTGCTGCGCGGGGTGTAGATGTCCTCGTCCATCTGCTGGGCGTGGTCGATCAGGGGTATCCCGCCGTAGCGCTTGGCCAGCCCGAAATACATGTAGGCACGGATGAAGTGCAGCTCGCTCAGGTACATGTCGAGGTCCTGCTGTTTGATCCCCTTTACCGTGGGCAGGTCCGAAAAAGCGGTATTAACGTTGCGGATGCCGTTGTAGCCCCAATAACCGGCCACGGGGACCAGCGAGGGCATGAGGATCGTGCCGGCGGCGTTCATGCTCTCGTCCGTGCGGAACGAGGTCGAGAAGCCGCGCTGCAGGGCCCCCGCATTGCGGGAGTTGAACCCGTAGCCGGTGATGTTGGTTGCGGGATCGGGGAGGTCCGTCGAGGCGTCGTAGTAGTTGAAATCCTCGATCGGCATCATCAGGTAAAGGGTGGCCATGGTGGCCTTGATCGACGCCGGATCGGTGAAAACCCTGTCGGGGCTCGACTTTTCCAGCGATTCGATGCCCAGGAAATCCTTGCATGAACAGAGCAGGACCGCGGCGCACGCCAGGTATAATAACTTTTTCATACTCTTCTTCAGATTAGAATGTGACGTTTAAACCGAAATTGTACGAGCGCATCAGGAAGTACGCCAGGTTGGCCGAGTAGGCGCTCTCCTCTTTCTCGGGGTCGAAATCCCGGACCTCCCGGTTACAGAAGGTGTAGGGGTTGAGCACGTTGCCGAAGACGCGCACGTTCTCGATCCCCAGCTTCGAAGTCCATCGTTTGGGCAGGGTGAACCCGAGCTCGATGCTCTTGATGCGCAGGTATTTGGCGTCGAGGTACCACTCCTGGGTGGGATACTCGTCCGTGGTCCCCCCGGCGTTCAGGCGCAGGGCGGTCCATTTGCCCGGGATCCACTGCGTGTTGGGATCGGTCCGGTCGGCATAGGGGTCGGCCGTGTGCCAGCGGTCGAGGTAGGTTTCCCACAGTTTGGTCTGGTTGGCGTAGCCCCAGTGGTCCCAGTGGTTGGTGTAGATCGTGTAGAGGGCCGCGCCCTGGAGCAGCATGTTGAAGTCGAGGTTCTTCCACTTCACGTCGATCGTCATGCCGTACTGCAGGGGGGGGTTGTAGGCCTCGGGCGAGGGGGTACCCAGGTTCATCTGGCCGCGCCAGAAGATGGGCACCTCGTCGTTGCCGTCGATCTTACCGTCGCCGTTGGCGTCGCGGATGATCGCCGTGCCGGGCAGGCCTTTGGAGTTGCCGTACATTTTGCGCATGTCCATCAGGGGCGCCTCGGCGAACTGGTTGATGTGGGTGTACTGGCCGAGCTGGTCATAGCCCCACCAATGGCCTACATAACGCCCTTCGGCATAGATGTCGCGCCAGCGCTCCATCGAACTGCTGTAAGGTTGCTTCACGTTCTTGAGGATCTTCTTGCGCGAATAGGTCGCGTTGGCCGAGACGCGGTACCAGACCTGTCCGACGGTGTTGGCGTGCGAGACCTCGATCTCCATGCCCTCGTAGCGTTGGGCGTTGAGATTGACCTGCGGGAATTCGGCGCCGAAGGTATTGGGAACGGTCCCGGTCAGATAACCGGGGATGCCCCGCCAATCCTTGCGGAACACATCGAAGGTAAGGCCCAGCTTTTCATTCCACAGCGAAGCGTCGATGCCGATGTCGGTCGTATAGGTGCTCGTCCATGTGTAATCGGGGTTGATTACCCCGGGAGGTTTCAGGCCGGTGGTAGGCACGCCCTCCGTGAAGACATATTGGGACATGCGCGACAGTTCGTAACCCGACAGCCACTCGAACGGCCTGCTTTGGTTTTCGAAACCCATCTGGCCGAAAGACGCCCTCAGCTTGAGGTTATCCACGAAAGGAAGGTTGTCCTTGATGAAATTCTCTTCCGAAAGGCGCCATCCAAGGGATGCCGCAGGCGAGAAGATCCACCGATGGTTCTTGGCATACCTGAAAGTACCGTCATAACGGAACAGGAACTCGGCGATGTACTTGCCCTTGTAGTCGTAATTGAAACGGCCCAGGAACGAGAGCATGCGCTCCTGGCTGCGCGATCCGGAGTTGCTTAGGTTGACCTCCTCGTTACCCTGGTCGATGATGTCGAACAGGTAGAGGTCGTACTCGCGTCCCGCCGTCATGTACTCACTGTCCGCACGGACGGCTTCCCAGACCAGCGTGCCGGAGACGTTGTGCGCGTCGCAGAAGCGGTTCTTGTAGAGCACCTGGGCCTGGAAGTCCATCCAGGTCGTTTTGCTGTAGCCGGTGTTGTACGTGGTCTTGGCCGGGGAACCCACCGGTTCGTCGCTGCGGAAATCATACAACTGGTAGCCCTTGTTGAGCGTGTAGCTGTTGCCCTGGCGCGACTCGAGGATGCCCTGCGCCCGGAGTTGCAGGCCCTGCACCCAGGGCACGTCGTAGGTCAGGTTGAGGTTGGTGTTGTAGATCATGGACTTGGTCTTGTACGCGCCGGCGATGTCTTCGCTCATGGCGGCGTACGGGTTGATCTCGGCGCCCGCGACCTGGGCCATGTGCATACGGTCGGCCATCGTCCAGGGCGTGTAGCCGCGGTTGGCGTTGGCGATCGGCTTGAAGAGCCACAGGTAGCCGTTGATGGGCTGCTTGTTGTCGTCGAAACGGCCCGAGAAGGTGAGGTCCGCTTTCAGGTTTCTGAACACCTGGGCGGTCACGTTGCCCCGGAAATCGTACTTGTGGTACTGCTGGATGTCGCTCACCAGCAGGCCCTCGTCCGAGGTGTAGCCGCCGCTGATGTAGTAGGAGACCTTGTCCGACCCGCCGTTGACCGTGATCGTGTGGCGTTGGTTGGTCGAGAAATCCTTGTACATTTCATCCATCCAGTTGAAATCCTGGTAGCCCGGCTCGGTCTGGTCGTACCATTTGATCAGCTCGGCGTCGTTGTACATCGGTTTACCGTCCGTGTTGCGGCTCATCTCGTTCTGCATGGCGCGGAAGGTGAACGCGTCGACCGTCTTGCGCATCCCGGTAGGCTGCTGGATGCCGAAGTAGCCGTTGTAGGAGACCTTGCCCTGCTGGTTCAGCCTCCCTTTCTTGGTGGTCACGATGATCACGCCGCCGTCGGCATTTATACCATAGATCGCCGCCGAGGCGTCCTTGAGTACCGAGATGCTCTCGATATCGTCGGGATTCATCTTCCCGAGCGCCGTGTTGTCCGTGGTCAGCACGCCGTCGATGACGATCAGCGGGGCGAGACCGTAGCCGCGCACGTTGAGCTGCGCGCTGTAGGTGCCCGGTTCGCCGTTGTTCTGGCGGATCATCACCCCGGGCACTTTCCCCTGGATGCTGGTCACCGTGCTGACGCTTTTGGTCGTGGAGATGGCGTCGGCCCCGATCTGGGAGATGGCCCCGGTGAGGGTCTTTTTCTCGGCGGTGCCGTAACCGACCACCACCACCTGGTCCAGGGTCATCACTTCGGGTTGGAGGGTGATGTCGAACGTGCGGCGTTGGCCCACGGCCGATTGCCACCCCTGGTAGCCCATGTAGGTCACCCTGAGGGCAGCGCCGGGCTGTACCTGCAGCGTGAAACGGCCCTGGGCGTCGGTGGCGGTGCCGTTGGTGGTCCCCGTTTCCTGGACCATCGCGCCGGCCGCGGGATTTCCCGTTTCGTCTTTCACCACGCCCTGTATGCTTATGCCCTGTGCCATGGCCGCCAGCGAGAGCAGGCAGCCCAGCAAAAGCAATCCTAATCGTTTGTTCATAGGTTCAAAGTTTTAGTTTTATCATTCGTTAAACGGTTCGCATTTCCGGCCCCTCCGCGGGGCTGTATTCGTTGCACAGCACGTACCGGGCGGGAACGTCCTCTTCCACCGGGGAGAAGCGCCCGCGGGGTTCCAGGAAGCGGTTGTCGCTCTTATCGTCGTTGACCGTCGAGACCTCGCCGACCATCGCGTCGCCGCCCTCGGCCCAGAAGGTGTGGTAGCAGTAGGGCTCGAACGTGATGCTCTGCCCGGGGCGCAGGCGGAGCGTCTCGCCCGCTTTGACCAGGGTGGTGACCCCGTCGATCTGCATCGGCACGTCCTGCATCGAAAGTCTCTCGTCAGGGTCGGCTTTCCAGAGTTTCATGCACAGTTCGCCCCCGCCGCGGTTGATGATGTCCTCGGTCTTGCTCCAGTGGAAATGGATGGGCGTGACCTGGTTTTCGCGCACGAGCATGATCTTTTCACAGTAGGTCTTGGGGCCGCCCTGCACGCTGCCATTGCGGATGGTGACCAGGGTGAGGCCCTGGTTGGGAAAATCCCCGCTGCTGAAGTCGGTAATGTCCCAGCCCAGGGCGTTGCGGCGGATCTCGTCGCACTGCGGTCCTTTCGAGGCCCACTCCGCGGGGGTCCACTGAGTCCACCCGGGCAGGTGGAATCCGTGCCCGGCGAAGAACTCACGGGCATAATCGATACAGGCGTTGATCTGGCTCCGTTTCATGGTCTCAGGGCTTTTCGTCGTTGTAGATCGCCAGGATATCGGCGTCGCTGAGCGGTACGCGAAACATGCGCCACTCGTCGATCCCGCCCTGGTAACAGGCCACGATACCGGTGCCGTTGTAGGTGGTCCCGAAGGAGTAGCCGCCCACGGTCATCGGGGCGCCTGCCACGGTTTTCCAGGCCAGTTTGCCCATCGGGCTCCCGTCGAGCAGCGTGACAACCTTTTCATCGGCCTTGGCCCCGTTCAGGAAGAGCGCCATTTTCGAGCTCGCCCCGTCGTAGCGGAACATGTAGTGGGTCCAGATGGCGGTCATCTGGGGCGGGACGGCGGGCGAAACGTAGTACGGGTCGTTCTGGTTGGTGAAGAAGTCGGCCGCGGCGTCACCCGTGCCGTTGCGCAGCCAGATTCCGAACTGCATCACGAAAGCTTCAGGGGCGCCTGCATATTGGGCGAAAAGGTCGAAATTGCCCCATATCTGCCCGGTCGAGGCTACCGAGGCGATCCCGTAGCGGGTACCCAGGGCTTCGGGCAGGGCGGGCTTGAGCCAGCCCCCGCAGGTGAAGCTGCCGATCTTCGAGAGGGTGTCGTTCAGGTTGACCGTGGTCTTTTCGCTGGTGAGCGCCACGGTCGCGTAGCCGGTTACGCCGTTGCTCCAGTAGGCTTTGCCCTGCACGCCGGGGACGTAGCCGACGGGGCCCGTGCCGCTGGAGGTGAGCATGTAGTTGCCCAGGTCGACCACGTCGTTCTCATAAGCGAGGTGGAACAGGCAGGGGCTATACTCCGGATCGATCAGGTCCGGGTCGGCGGGCCGTTGCGGCCAGTCGTAGTTCCGATCATCCCCACAGGCCAGCAGCAGGAGTATCACAGCAGGCAGGAGACAAGCGCGAACCAGTGCGTTTTTTTGTTTCATAAGCTCATTCGGTTTTTAGTAGTGGAGGAAAGTGAGGTCGGGTAGAGAGTGCCCGCCGGAAGGCGGTGGCATGCAGCAGGTTAATGTACTTTTCAGAAGATCGGAGCAAAAAAGTACAATTTATTTGCAGGATAGTATTACCGGATAGACCTGTATATATCCCCGTATTTGCTATAAGCAAATGTATATAGCCTCCGGCGGAGTTCAGAATACTATATAGTAAAAACCCGATACTATTCTGAAATACTCCGCCGGCAATGCCAGAAAGCTCACCGGTTCGGTTCGGCAGTCATGTGGAAGACCAGCTTGCCGCCCGCCATGATCTGGTCGTGGGAGAGGGTGAGCCCTTCGAGCGGATGGCCGTTCAGTTCCACCTTGCGCACGTACTTGTTTTGGGCGGAAAGCCCCCGGGCCTCGACCGTGAATTGCTTGCCGCCGGGGAGCGACAGGACCACTTTCTCCACTTGCGGGGCTCCCAGCACATATTGGCAACTCACCGGGTCCACGGGATAGAATCCCATGGCGGCAAAGACGTACCAAGCGGACATCTGTCCGGCGTCGTCATTGCCGCAAAGGCCGTCGGGGCGGGGTTGGTAGGCCAGGTCCACGATCCTGCGCACCAATTCCTGGGTGCGGTCGGGCCGGCCGGCATATTGGTACAGGTACACGCAATGGTGGCTCGGCTCGTTGCTGTGGGCGTACTGGCCCATGCCGGGCAGCGTGCTCACATCGGCCACCGTGCCGGTCAGTTCGACCGGGACCTCCTTGGTGAAGAGCGTGTCGAGTTTGGCGGCGAACGCCTCGGGGCCCCCCATCAGGGCCATCAGCCCTTCGGGGTCGTGCTGCACGTGCCATGAGTAATTCCATGCGTTGCCTTCGGTAAAATCACCGCCCTGCCCGGCGGCGAACGAAAGCAGGTAGGGGTTGTAGGGGGTACGCCATGCGCCTTTGGAATCGCGCCCGCGGATCAGTTTCGTTTCCGGATCGAACAGGTTGCGCCAGTATCCCGAGCGGCGGGTGAAAAGTTCCCGCTCCTGCGGCGTGCCCAGTTCGGCGGCCATCAGCGAGGCCGCGTAGTCGTCGTAGCACGACTCGATGGTCGTGGAGGCCGACTCTTTGAGCATGATGTCGAAGGGGTAATAGCCGTATTTGTCGTACACCGCCCAGTCCGAATGGAAATGGGGCGCGGTGAGCGTCCCGCGGACCGCCTCGTAAGCCTGCCGCTCGTCGAAGCCCCGGAAACCTTTGCGCCACGCCTCGACGATCACCGGCACGGCGTGGTTGCCGACCATGCACCACGATTCCTGTCCCCAGAGCGGCCATACGGGCAGCGCGCCGCTCGCCTGGTAATGGGCGACCATCGAGTTGACCACCCCGTCCACGATCTCCGGCGAGAGGATCGTGTACAGGGGATGCACGGCGCGGTAGGTGTCCCACAGCGAGAGGGTCGAATAATAATGCCCCCCGGGGCCCATGCGCACGCTGTCGTCCACCCCGCGGTAACGGCCGTCGGTGTCGGTGATGTCGGCCGGCTGCAGGAACATGTGGTAGAGCGAGGTGTAGAAATTGACCTTCTGGTCGTCGCTCCCGGTCACCTGGACCCGGCCGAGCAGTTCGTTCCAGGTGGCGCGCGCATCCCGGTGCACCTTATCGAAATCCCAATCCGGGATCTCTTTGTCCATCGAGGCGAGGGCCCCCTCGACGCTCACGGTCGAAACAGCCACTTTGGCCTGCAATACTTCGCCCGATTTCAGGTCGAATTCGAGCACCAGGCGGCGTCCTTTTTCCCGCTCGTCGCGTTTCGGGAGCTCCTCACGCACGGTGTAGGGCTGCTCGAAACGGATCGCGTAGAAGAAACGGCGCTTCACCCAGTTGGCTGTCTGCTGGTGCCCGGTGATGGTGTGGTTGTCGGGCATCTGCATCTGCGCGTCGAGTACGCGGATGGGGGTCCACTCCGGATTCCAGACCAGGCCGCTCTGCATGTCCAGCAGCATGCTCGCCTTTCCCTGTCCGGTGTAGGTGTAACGGTGCATACCGGTGTGGTGCGCGGCCGTGAGCTCGGCTTTTACCCCCGCGCCGGTCAGCGCCACGGTGTAGTAGCCGGGCGAGGCGGCCTGCGTGGAGCGGTCGTAGAGGCTTTTATAGATGACCTGCTCGCCGCAGAAGGGCAGCATGAGGATATCGCCCAACTCCTGGCATCCCCCGCCGCTGAAATGGGTGTTGGCAAAACCGATGATCGAGTCATCGGCGATGTTATAGCCTACGCAGTAGCGCCACGAGTCGGTACCCGTTTCGGGGCTGGGTTGGATCAGCCCGAAGGGGAGGGTGGCGCCGGGAAAGGTGTGCCCGTTGTCGGCCGTGCCGATGAACGGGTCCACCCAGCGGGCGGGGTCGGTGTCCGGTCCCGCCGCCTGACGGCAGCCTGCTGCCGCCGCCAGAATAGCGGCGCAGCAAAGCAGGGTTGTGATTCGGTTCATAGTCGGGTGGTTTAGTAGTTTTTAGTTCTTCAGGGTCGCCAGCGGGGTCCGTTTCATGTTGTAGGCCTCGGCGGTGAGTGAGAGGGTGCCGGTCGGGCAATACTCCTTATCTGCCCTGAAGGTAAGCGCTTTCTGTGCGCCCGGCATCAGGATGAAGTACCCGTCGCTGAAAAAAGTGGGCAGTACGGCCTGTCCATCCGGGTCACGCAGAGAGAGTTTGACCGCCAGGGCCACCTCTTTCGAGGGATTGACCACCGTAAAGGTGCCTTCGAGCCCGCGCGCCGTTTTGGCGTATTTCAGCCCTTTGACCTGCACGGCCACCTCGGGTAACTCATTGAAAGGACGCAGATCAACCCGCTTGCTGTCCCGGGGCATCCAGTAGGTATTCTCGTCCAGCAGTTGTTTTTTGGCGTCGTGCAGCCGTAGCCGTACGAAGGTCAGTTCGGGGAAGGTCTCCCGCCCTTCGAGTTGCATCACTTTTTGAAGCGTATTGGAAGGCGAGAGCTCCAGGCGGCCGCTCTGCGAGGCGATCCTGCGCCCATCCAGAGAGAATACCTCGGCCGTCACGGTCAGCCCGTGGCTGTCGCGCGGCGTGGCATTGGCCACGTCGATGCTCCAGGTGAGCTGGTTGAGTTGCACGTGCAGGGGGGTGCACCCTTTCTTGGCGCCGAAGAACGACCCCGGCGTTTCGCAATCGCGGGTATAGGTCTGCCATTTGAGGCTGTTCCAGGCCGGGTGGCTCATCCAGAGCATGATGCCCGAGGTGTTGTTCCACATCTTGCTGGCCCATCCTTCGTACAGGGCGCGGTGGCTCTCGTAGTTGAGCAGCTGGGCCCGCCAGGCGTACTGGTCCAGGTTGTCGGATTGGCCGAATTTGTCGTTGATCGACCAGGCGTAGCCGTTCACATAGGGTTGCGTGGCCCACGTGTCGTCCTGGTAATCGTGGTAGTACCACACGTCGTTGATGGGCCAGGTATCCTCCGGGGCCATGAACTTGCGGATGGTCTCGGCCGTGGGCAGCGAGTGGGTGCCCACCTCGGTGCGGAAACCCGAAGCGAAGTCGAAATAGAACCCCGGGTCGTACATGTAGGTCCACGGGCCGCTCGAGGCCATGTTCATGTTGATCGAGCTGGCCAGGTAGTGGCGCGTGCCGTCCTGCAGGGCGATGATGCGGTTGATGTAGCGCTCCAGCGAGTCGGGCGCAAAACCCTCGTTACGGGGGCACCACAGCGCCAGGGCGGGGTGGTTGCGGTGGCGGATCACAGTTTCCTCCACGTTTTCCAGGAAGAGCTTATTGTCGGCCGCGTTGAGGTTGTACCCTTCCGTGGAGAGCCAGAAATCGTTGAACACCAGGATGCCGTACTCGTCGCACAGGTCGTAGAACGACTCCTGGGTGCTCTCGCCCGTCCAGTTGCGGATCATCGTCACGTTCATATCCTTGTGCAGACGCAGGAAGGGCTCGAGCCGTTCGCGCGATACGTCTTTCATGATGTCGTCCATGCCCCAGTTGCCGCCTTTGCAGAAGATGCGGTGGCCGTTGACCTTGACCACGATGTGCGGGCCCATGGCCGGATCGTCGATCTGTCGCACGCCGTATTGCCCGAGCGGGGTGTTCAGCAGCGGGATGATGCGGTAGCCGCCCACGTACTTGCGGCGGATGTTGTCGAAGGTGACCTTCTTGCCTGCTTCCCACGCCTGCAGGGGGTTGAAGGCGATGCGCACGCTGTCGTGCGCGGCGTCGTAGGCCATCAGTTCGTAGTCCATCTCGCGGACCCCGAAACGCACCGAACGCTCGTCGAGCAACCCGCCTTTTTCATCGGTCAGCGTGAGCGTGGCCGTGTAGAGGTTCTGCGGGCCGTAACCGTTGGGCCACCACAACCGCGGATTATTCATCTTCAACTCCGGGCAGTCGGCGGGGGTGATGTAAACCTCCTTGCGTCCCGGGGCAATGGTCACCGGCAGCGAGGCCGATACTTCGGTGCCGATGCGGATGCCGAGGGTCGCCTTGACGGGGGTCGCCGAGGCGTTGACCAGGTCGGTGCGGATCTTGATATCGACCGAGGTGGTGTCGGGCAGCGGCAGGTCGGTGATCACCTGCGGGTCGCCGATCGACGCGCGGCCGCCGAAACGGATGCGTACGTCCTGCCACAGGCCGATGTTGCGGTCGCGGATGCCGGGCATCCAGTCCCACCCCTCCGAAGAGATGAAGGTGGGCCCGTCCAGGCAGAGCACGCCGCCGTTAGGTCCCTGGGCCTCGTCGTAGCATTCGTGCGGGATGCCGGGGTTGGGCGGCGGAACAATGTGCACGGCCAGTACGTTGCCCTCTTTTTTAAGCAGGTCCGTCACGTCGAAAATACCGCGGCGGAAAGCGCCTTTGATCGTCCCCAGTTTGTGCCCGTTGAGCCACACGTCGGCCAGGTAGTTGATCCCGTTGAAGATCAGTTCCACCCGCTCGCCCCTCCCCTCGGGCATGGCGAAAACGTTGCGGTACCACCACTCCGTGCGGCAGAGGGTGTCGGGGATGAGCATGTTGTTCAGTCCCCAGAACGGATCGGGGTAGACGCCCTGTTCGACCAGCGTGGTGAGCACCGTGCCCGGCACCGTGGCGTTGAACCAGTCGGAGGTGTTCAGCCCGGTGTCGAAGACCGACCGGGAGGCGGTGACCAGTTGATCCGCACCGGCCAGCTCCCACCCTTGCGAGAGGCACCACTCTTGCGTCGAGAGCCGGGTGAAGCCACCGGGGACGTCCGCCTTCGCCTTGCGCACGGGGGTCTGGTAGGAATATTTCGAGGTGGGCATCACCGGTTGCTTCTGTGACAGGCCGAAATTGGGGACCCGTGGGGGCTCCGGTTGGGCGAAACATACGGGCATAAAAAGGGCTGTCGCAATGGCTGCGAGTAACGTTCTTTTCATAATTGAAAGGTTGTAAAGAATTGAGGTTAAGAATCTTTCCTGTTCGTTTTTTCAGGAAAGCGGGTTCTGTTATTTCAGGTAGTTTTTCAGGAATGCGACGACTTGCTGCATCGCCGCGGCGCCCGATTTGGGCAGGCTGTGCCCGTCGTCCGGATAGATGTCGCAGACCACGGGGACGTGCTGCTGCTGCAATTTATCGCGCAGCATTTCGGCCTGGGCGGCGGGGACCAGGTCGTCAATGGCGCCGTAGAGCAGCAGGGTGGGGGAGGATTCAGCAGTGACATAGGCATAGGGGCTCGACGAGCGGATCAACTCGTCGTCCTGGCCGGGGGTGCCCACGCAGCCGTAGAGGATCCCGATGTACTGGGGAGCGATCTGTCCGTAGAGCGAGGTGATGTCGGTCGGCCCGCAGAGGCTGAGCACCGCCTTGGGGTTGTAGCCCGACGTGGGGCCGTATTTGTAAGCTTCCAGCAGGGCCATGTGCGCGCCGGCGCTGCCGCCCATCAGCCCGATCCGGTCCGAGATCTTGTACTCTTCCCGCATGCCCATTACCTTTTCAACGCATGCTCGCAGGTCCTCCTCCTGGGCAGGGAATTTGTTCCCGGCCTCGGACACCAGCCGGTAGCTCATCATCACATAGGCATACTCGGGAAAGAGGGGCTGCAGCGCGTCGAGCCAGAATTTGCAGTCCTCCTTGTTGCCGGAGGTCCATCCGCCGCCATGCACGAAAAAGAGCACCGGGGTGGCCTGTTCGCTCCGGTTCGCAGGCAGGTAGATGTCGTAGCGGTGGCGGGGATCCGGTCCGTAGGGCTGGTTGAGCAGGACTCCCTGCTCGTCCTGCGGGGGGATCACATTGGTTTCCTGCTGCTCGTCGTTGCATGATGAGCCCGTGCAGAGCAGCAACGTCATGAGGCTGCAGGCGGCGATCAGCATGTTTCTCTTGGTCGGCTTCATAGTAGTCCTTATAAGATGTGAGGGTAGTGTGTGCGGGTCATCCCGGGCGTCAGGGCGCCGGGTTGATCAGGTAATGTTCCAAAAAGGCATAGGCCGCTTTCATCGCCGGTTCGCCCGCGGCCGAGAGCGAATGGTCGGTGCCGGGGAAGATGTGGCAGACGTGGGGCACCCCGCACTCTTCGAGCCTGCGCCGCAGCGCTTCGGGCTGGGCCTTCGGCACGATCGGGTCGTCGGCGCCGTAGAGCATCAGCGTGGGCGGGCAGCCGGGATTGACGTAGAGCAGCGGGCTCGACGAACGGTAGACGTCCGCCCGCTCGAATGGTTCCCCGGCGGCGTCGAGCATCCAGCCCCGGTATTCGCCGCTGCCCGTCTGGCCCATCATCACGGTCAGGTCCGCGGGGCCGGTCATGTCGACCACCGCTGCGGGGCGCGGGCTGCAGGCGTATTTATAGGCGTAAAGCAGGCAGAGGTGACCGCCCGCGCTTCCACCCATCAGTGCGAAACGGCCCGAAAGCCCGTAGGCGACGCTTTGTCTCATGATGTGTTCGATGCACGCCTTCACGTCCAACTCCTGCGCGGGGAACTGGTCCTGCCCGTTGTGCGCCAGGCGGTAGTTGATGGTGGCGTAGGCGCATCCGGGGAAGAGGGCCTGCAGGCCGGGGATCATGTGGTAGTAGTTGTCCTTGTCGCCCGCGGCCCAACCCCCGCCATGGATCAGGATGAGCAGCGGAACGTCTTTCGTTTTCCCGCCGCCGGGCAGGTAGATGTCGTACGTGTGTTTCGGGTCCGTTCCGTAAGAGCGGTCGGCGAGGACCAGGTAGCCCGCCGCCGAAATGCTGTCCGGCGCCTGGACGGCGGCCGGTTTTTTGGCTTGGGCTGCGGCGGAAACGGTCGCTGCCAGGCAGACGCATGCAAAACGGAGGATCAGTTTTTTCATATCTGTATATTTAAAAAGTATATATGTTTTTCTGAATATGCCACTCCGGGACGCTTAATGCAAAATTAGAACATGCAAGGCCAATACTCAAAATACTATCTCCGAAAAACATGATATTATTTTGAATGATGGGAACAGGGTAATCAATATTTTTGTAGTTTTACGCATGTCCGAACCGCGCACCGGTGGAGCCGGTGCATAACTACACTGAAGCTATGAAGCATGTAATGAGGGAAATCACTCCGATCAGCGAGTACGACTTCTTTGTGTTGCTCAACCACCCCGATTCGACCGTCTTCCGTTTTCCTGTCCACTACCATCCGGAATACGAGTTGCAGTGGGTTGAACATTTCGAAGGGGTGCGCACCCTGGGCAGCTCGATCGAAAAGGTCGACGCCCCCGAACTGGCTTTCGTCGGCCCCAACACCTACCACGCGTGGCACACCGGCGAGGGCCTCCGCCGCACGCATCTGATCACCATCCAGTTTTCGAAGGACCTTTTCGGCGAAACGTTCATCGACAAGAACCTTTTCCTGCCCATCAAGGAGATGATGGATTATTCGCCCAACGGGATCCTCTTTTCCCAGGAAACGACCCGGCAGATCGGGCCCCGGCTACAGGCCATGGCCAATAAACGCGGTTTCGATTCGCTGCTCGATTTTCTCTCGATCCTTTATGACCTGGCCGTCTCGCCCGACAAGCGGATCGTGTGCAACGACAACCACGGGGGCAACCTCTACGAAATGCAGGGCCGCCGGATCAAGACCGTGTGCCAATACCTGCAGGTGAATTACCACAAAAAGATCACGGTATCCGAGGTCGCCTCGCTGATCAACATGACCGACTCGGGTTTCTGCCATTTCTTCAAGAAACGCACCCAGAAAAGCTTCGTGGATTATCTGAACGACCTGCGCATCGGCAAGGCCTCACGCCTAATCCTCGACTCGTCGTACACCATTTCCGAGATCGCCTACGAGTGCGGGTTCAACAATATTTCCAATTTCAACCGCATCTTCAAATCGAAACGCGGCATGACCCCGAGCGATTTCCGGCAAACCAGCGTGCTGACCACCACCGTTTACTGACCGGCCTCAATTTTGTGCCGGCTGCGCATATAGCACATTACCTTTTGTATCCGGCTCGCCTGCACAGCGATATTTCGGACGGAGATTACGCTAACAGACGAAAGCTCTTCCCGCGTCAATCTGGTTGTAGATTGATGTCGTATGCATTCAACTGATCCGGGTTGTGTGAGAGTTGTGTGCAAATGGAAAAGCAAGAGGGTTATGACGACAGTCATAACCCTCTGATTTTCTTAGCGACACCATCAGGACTCAAACCTGAAACCTTCTGAACAGTAGTCAAACGATTCGGATTTTCCTTGGTTTTCGCCGGGTTTCGTTAAGTTGCTAAAGGTGTTAAAGTCAATGAAAAACAGGGAGGTGTTTTTTTCTGCCTGTTTCGCTGGTTATCTCAAAATCTCCGTATTTGTGTGCAAATTGTGTGTGCAATTTTCCGATGCAGGGCGAGGTTGCCTTTAGGTGTTTGTGGGTTGCGCCGGCATCGTGGACACGCGTGATTTGTGTTCATAGTAGATATCATACAATGCGTCGGGGAATCCCCATCCACAATTTTCTACCGATTTCAGCATCCGCTCTATCCGTTGACTAAACTGCTCTGTGTATCCCTGGTTGGCGATCAACTCCATTGCCTTGCCAAAGTTCGTTTCCAGCGTGGTGTAATATTGTTCCCACATATCTCCGTACAGACTGGTCATCTCGCACCCTGCTTCGATGTAGTACAACATCAGGTCTGCCATACAAACCGGGTCCGGGTTTAGTTTTTTGAAATCCGAGATGGCCTTCCGGCAAACATTGCAACGACATTTGGGATCACCTCGTTTAGGAAAAAACTCGTCGCAGATGATTCTTTTGTATTCTTCCAGCTTCGCGTTCTCATCGGGGTTTAGGTAGAATTCCAGATACTCCCTGGCCTCTTTACGGGCATCGTAGAGTTCCAGCATTACTTCGATGATCTGTTCCTTGGTCAGGACAGAGAGTTGTTTCTTGAGTTGGGCTTTTGACATGGTCGCCGTCTTTACAGGGCCGTACGCGTGGACGAACGGCTACACATTGTCCAATTCCTCCATCAGCGCGCGGCGGGCGCGGTACGTGGCGCGCAGTTCGGCGATGAGCGTTTCCGCCTCCGTCCGGGCATCCAGTTTGATCATCCGGCGCAGGTAGCGGCACACCTCGCGGTAGTGTTCGCGCCCTACCGACCGTTTCATGTAATCGAGGATCCCCGTGCGGTACATGGCGGCCAATCCGGCGGCGTAATCGCGCACGAGGTAGCGGTCGACCTCGGCGATGCGCCGCAGGGAGGCGTTGCGGGAGAGCAACCCGAACAGTTTGTCCCATTGCGACTCCCAGATGCGCAACTGCGCTATCCGGTCATAGCCCGATTCCCGCAGGTTTTGCCCGATCTGCTTGACCATCCCCTCGATACAGTCCGGCCACTGATCGGGCGGAGTGAGTTTTTTCAACTCTTTATAACAGGATTCGAAATTGCGGTAGCCTCCCGTCGAAGCCACCATAAAATGGCGCAGCAACAAGCCGGCATTGGGGGCGTCACCGCGTTTGAGGAAGATGGTTAGCAGATAGTCGCGCCACCGGTCAGGAGTACCCGTGTTACCGCTCCGGCGCCTCTTTTCATCGCTCTGCACCCCATCTTCGGCCAGCCGGATCGCCCCCTCGTAATCTTTCGCACAGATAGCCTGCTCGATCAGCCGTGCCCGGAAATCGGGATTGTCGATATTTTTCTCAAGGTATTCGTCCTCGGCCGCCTTACCGCCGGTCTTGCGAAGCAACTCCAGCATAAGGCCTTGAGCCAGGCGATGGTCGTACTCATCTCCGCATGGCTTTACGCCCGACGAGATCATC
Source organism: Rikenellaceae bacterium (assembly GCA_031549495.1). Lineage (GTDB taxonomy): Bacteria > Bacteroidota > Bacteroidia > Bacteroidales > Rikenellaceae > JAVBOW01. The sequence goes on from JAVBPS010000077.1 coordinate 51,966, forward strand.
TCTTCCACCTTCACCCGGTCGCTCTCAGACGCGACAAGCGCAGTGGCCAGCCGCACCATATCCCAGTGCCAGTCCCAGCCGGCGAATGTTTTGCGTTTGAAAGCATCCGCTGCGTAATCGAACAGCTCTTTGCGCAACGTTTCAGCAGGTGAGGCGTCGGCGATCTGCACCAGAACCTCGACCGCCTGGTCGGGCAGCGAGCCCACGATGCCGTCGCTGTCGTCCGTGAAATCCAGCGCGCGGACGGACTGCTCCAGTACGGCGAGGGCCATCTGCATCGCCGCCGCGTGATCGCCTTGCCCGCAAGCCTGCTGCGCATGGTCAATAATTTCATAAATTGCATTACCCAGGCCGCGTGCCTTGTGGTACTCGACAAAACGGTGCCGGCCTGCCGCCGCATCGACCATCGCCCGGATCTGCCCGGCGTAAAACGCCTTGTCGACCGGCGCGGTCAGGCGGACGTAACGCGCCAGGAACAGTTGCCGGAATTCCCGGTCGCGGTCGCATAGTTCCCGGATATAGGATTTGAGTTCGTCGTGAGGGACGGCGTCAAGCGTCTCTTCGATCTGTTCGGCGATGGTTTTGCGTTTAGGTGCTTTGGCTGCGCGGAGCTTGGCGGTCGCGGCGGCTGCCGCTCCGGTTTTGGGCGGCCGTCCACGCCCACGGCGCACTGGGCCGACCGGCTCTTCGGGTGCGGCCAACTCGTGTTGGGCGTGATACAGCGCCGCCACGACGTGCTTGCACACCGGCCCCATATCGTAGGGACAATCGCAGACCCACTCCAGGACCGCCTCGTCGCGTAGCGTCAGTCGCACGGTGTAGGTTTCCGTCCCTTCGACGATGGCCTCGTACTCGCCGTAGCTCATCTCATCGAAAGCGGTCACATGGCCTTTCTTGTAGTATTGCTGGCCCCGCTTCAAGATCACGGGATCTATCTGCTCTTCGAAATCGATGAGAGACAACCTCATTGGCGTATAACTTTTACGGTGACAGACGCAAAGTTAACAAGAAATGCTGATGTTTGTAGTGCCTGCTGCCGGAAGGCATTCACCGGCAGGCCGGAGCGCTTTCGCAAAACGGAATGAGCGTAAGATGGTATACTGCTTTTATAATAAATATCCTTTAATCAATTGTTGGGCAGTGTCTTGTTTTGAATATTTTTAAAATACCACTGAAATATTTGGGGTGTATTAATCAATTATTTAATTTTGAATAGTTAATTAATAATAAGTCTTACCATGATTAGGCTTGCCATTATAGGGTTACTATCTGTTGTTTTAAGTTCGTGCAATAATCATTCCTCTCGCCTCGCATCATCATTGCGAAAAAGCGGGGATAACAAAGGGGAATTACAAACGGTAATACGACATTATTCTGCTCATCCTGAAGACAGCTTGAAATTAAGAGCCGCGATCTTCCTGATAGCGAACATGGCAGGGCATTACTCTCTCTGTGGGGAACGAATAGATCAATATATGGATAATATAGATTCTCTTCTGTCATGTAAGTCATTTGCTGAGGGGTATTTATTGCGGCTCACCCCATATCACTATCCCAATATTAGAAACCGCCTGAATAAGCAAGACGATTTAACTGCAATAACCTCAACTTTTTTAATCGATCATATAGATCGTTTTATCAAACTATACGAGCGACAGCCGTACCCCGGTAGTTTTGCGGACTTTTGTGAATATGTTTTGCCGTATACTTGCCCGTATGCTATGTCAATGGGGTCATGCAAAATATTGACTATCCGTTCTATCTCGACAGCGACATGAATGTCCATCGGCTGGTGCCGGATAACACAACTACGCAAAGCATGGATATATACAGGAAGTATCCATTGGACAAGGACAAAATGAGGTGGCGGGAAGCTATTTCAGGCAGGGTTATATTGGCGAAACCGGATAAGGCTATATGACGCGGTTCATACTATCGATCTCGACGATGTCATGCACCGGGAAATTAAAATCGAAGATGCTTATCGCAAAAATAAAGATTGGAAATTCTGTGTTGCTGGGTCGGAAATGGCTGAGTTTCAATTCTTAGATTCATTGGGCCTGAATATAAATTATGCATTTGCAGGCTTGGACTATCCCTTGATTCGTGACGGTGATAAGTTGACATACTCCTATGTGTACGAAGATCTATCCGTTAAAATAGTCGATGACAAGAGCATTGATAAAATCGTCCTAATGCCGCGAAATGACGGTAACGATGTGTACCCGGGGCATAAATACGAATTGCTTTATTACGATATGGCCGGTTGGCAATCTCTGGGGGTTAAAGAAGCCCGTAATATCTTCGTGACATATGATTCTGTCCCCGCTAACGCATTGCTTTGGCTTAGAAACCATACCGAAGGCAAAGAAGAGCGGGTCTTTACTTACCGGAACGGGCAGTTGAAGTTTTGGTGATTTGTTTAAATATTTATTATCTGTATTGCGTTGTAATCGATTTTTTTATAATCTTGACTGTATTTACATCAGGCGTAATCCCCATCAACAATTAACCGCTTGACAAAGGCCCGGAACCGCCGTCGGTGTCCCGTCGTCAAGAAGTCCGCGGCCCTATTACGGGAACCGCATTGCCGCCGCATTGCCGGATCAATGAAGCGGCCGGGCAAACGGGCTTCGCCAGCCCCTCCCGCTTCACCAAATGCTTCCTTTTTCAGTTCGGCGTCCACCCCCAGGCACTACCCGAAAACGAACAAAAATAGCCTTCCCGCCGACCGATAATGACCCGATCGATTTTCCGCTTTCCGCGAAATGTAAAAATCCTTTCAAAAATCAGCAAATTTCTGCTTTTGTTTTGAAAGGATTTTCAATGCCGGTAACTTGGCGTAGCGTTTAAGTCGAATCTCGGCCATGAACAGAATAATCATTACTAATATCGGGTATGCGATTTTATGAATATATTCACTCTCTGACATGCACAAAGATAAACACATTTCGCCGCAAGCGGCGGGGAATTTAAGAGTATGCTATCACAGAACTGGATTGGGATAAGCAAATTATATATGCATTATGCTTCACTCCAGAGGTTCTCAATCCCGACAAAAGCGTTGTTATAAGGCTAGACAATCAGTCAGATACAGCCAAAGCCAGAAGTGAAGACGGGTGGCAGAAAACATGTAATTGTGGAGGGTTTGGAGGTTCAAGTGGCTGGGCTCAGTCTTGCCCTTTCCCGAATTATTACTGTAGGTCGGGGAACTGCGCTGCGTCTTCTACAGGATGTGGGTTATTTTGGTTGGAGGATTGTTGGGGGGTGTGTTACACTGTTTAAAAGAATCAAGGAATGAAAGAGAGGCTACTTTTAATTTTTTTAATATCCCTTTAGTGCTGGTGCGTTAACTTTTTCCTTATCGCTGTAATTGACTGAAACACATTTTAATACAAACGTTCTTTGACTTTTTGATTTGAAATGAGAAATACCTTTGCATTCTTCAAAATGCTGGGGTATGAATTCTGGAAAATATGTTTTCGCTCAGGTGCTTTCGCTTGTAAACCGCTGGGAGTTCGATAAATGCGTCGAGAGATACAATGGCGACTTTAGAACCAGGGATCTGAATTGTTGGAATCAATTCGTCCAACTGTTTTTCGGACAACTGACCTCCCTTAATTCGCTCAGGGATATTTGCTTGTGCCTGAAGGCGCACAAAAACAAGCTTTATCACCTTGGTATCAAGCAAAATGTAGCCCACACATCGCTATCCCGCGCCAATGAGAATAGGGATTGGCGGATTTTTGCAGACTTCGGGCAGTACCTTATTTCGACGGTTCAGCCGCTGTATGCAGACGAAAAAATCCCCGATGTCCACGCCGAAAACCAACTGTTTGCGCTCGACTCCACAACAATATCCCTGAGCATCAAGTTGTTTTTATGGGCTTTCGGGAAATACTCGCGCGGAGCGGTTAAGGTGCATACTCTGTTGAACTTGCGAGGCAGCATACCGACATTTGTCCATATCTCGCATGGCAAGTGGCATGACAGCAACGCACTCGACCTGATCGATTTTCAATGCGATGCCATCTACGTGATGGACAAGGCCTATGTCGATTTTGCGGCACTCTGTCAGATCGACCGCGCGGGGGCGTTTTTCGTCACGCGGGCCAAGCAAAACATACGCTTCAAGGTAATCGAAACCAACTTCAATGTCGACCAGGCAACGGGATTACGGGCGGATCGAACAATCGTTCTGACGGGTGCAAAATCCGCCAAACTGTATTCAAAACCGATGAGATTGATTGACTACCAAGATGTTGAAAAAGACATCGAATTGACGTTCATCACAAATAACTTCGAGTTGTCGGCACTGGACGTAGCTCATATCTACAAAAATCGCTGGCAGATCGAAGTCTTTTTCAAGTGGATAAAGCAGAATCTGACGATCAAACGGCTCTGGGGCCACTCCGAGAATGCGGTTCACATCCATATCTGGGTGGCACTATCGACCTATCTGATAGTGGCTTACCTGAAAGCGCAGATGCGAACAGAGCTGTCGATTTATGAGGTGCTGCAAATCATAAGCATCTCCGCCTTTGATAAAACGCCCATCCGTGAACTCCTTACAGAATCCCATTCAAATCAAAATTTCAAAGAACAGCCTAATTTGTTCGAGTAAAACTTAACGCACCAGTAGTGAACCTGAATAAAGAGACGCGGGATGCTGTTATCTCCAAAGCCTATTGGTATCCGCTCGAAAGAGTGGTATTATACGTAGGGCACTAAAATCATCATTACGCAATTTGCGTTACGAAAAAACCGTAATGACAAAACTAAATTAATGATCGCATTGTTATGAAAATACAATTCGCATCGGACTTGCATCTTGAGTTTAACGCAAACTCTGAATATTTAGCAAACAACCCATTAATCCCTTGCGCAGATATTCTTGTACTGGCGGGTGATATTGGTTATCTGGAGCATCCGACATACACTACCCATCCATTTTGGGATTGGGCTGCGGATAATTTCAAGCGGGTATTGGTCATTCCGGGCAATCACGAATTTTACAAAGGATACGATCTGAAGAATATCGCTGATGGAATGAAAGTGCCGATCCGCTCGAATATTCATTGGTATTACAACAAGACAGAGGTCATAGACGGAACCGAGTTCATTATGACCACCCTGTGGTCACATATACCCGACCATGGCAAAGATATTATAAGATCCCGTGTTTCGGATTTCCACTGTATACAGTATGACGGACACAAACTTACTACCGAAAAATATAACGATTTGCATCGCGGATGCCTTGAATTCTTGAAAAGTGCCATTACATGTCCTGTTCAAAATGGACGCGTCATCATATCACATCACGTCCCGTCTTTGAAATGCGTGGCTAAAGAATTTCACGGCTCGGATCTGAATTGGGCATTCAATTGTGACCTCGACTCTTTAATAGCGGAGAGCGAAGCCGACTATTGGATATACGGGCATTCGCACAGGAACATTGGATATGCAAAAGCCGGTGTCACAAAACTGTTTTCCAACCAACTAGGCTATGTGTTTATGGGTGAGAATAGAACCTTTAATCCTCAAACATCTGTAGCCGTATCGAATTCTAAGCGACCGGTCATAAAAAATTCTGCGGTTCCGAACGTCAAGAGGATATTGTTCTGGGACACCGACTTCGACAGGATCGACTGGCAGAGGTATAAGAATGCCGTTATCGAACGGGTACTCGACCGAGGCGATCAATCCGAAAAAGAAGAGATCGCCCGGTTTTACAATGAAGATGTGAACGACCTGGAAAAATTCAGAATATCCAATAACAGTTATAGAATTAATGCGTTAATGAAGAAATGACTCGTAATCCCCAATAGAAGTCGAGTTTATAATTCGTGCCTTATTATTACCTTTGCTGTAAATCACACACTCAATGAAACCTATCAAGATATTTATCAGCAGCGTACAGAAGGAGTTTGCCTCGGAGCGGCTTCGGATATATGACTGGATTCAAACCGACGCGCTGTTGAGTCAATATTTTGTCCCCATCCTTTTTGAGAAACTGCCGGCAGCCGCCCAAAGACCGAACGAGGTGTATTTGGATGAGGTTCGTGGTTCTCAGATTTACCTGGTTCTTTTGGGGCAGGAATACGGTTATGAAGATGAAAATGGGGTATCGCCTACGGAGTTGGAATATGAATGCGCAAAGAAAAGCAACCTCTACAAAATAGCATTGATCAAGGGGGATGGCTCCCTCGAAAGAAACAGCAAGCAGAATGTCTTTATTTCCAAAGTTCAAAGCGAATTGACCTACAAGCGTTTTGACAATGTCGAAATACTGATCTCACAGATTTACGCCGCATTGATCGAGTACCTCAAAGTCGAGGGGCTGATTCACACCAAATCGTTCGATGAATCTCCTTCGGGAGCAACGATGGCGGAGATAAGCATAGAGAAGGTGGACAATTTCGTGGCCTTGGCGAACTCCAAGCGTGGTTTTCCACTACCCAAAGGCACTCTTGCCGAAAAGGTGCTTGCGCATTTGAGGATGTTAAAGGATGGCAAATTGTGCAACAGCGCCCTGCTCGCTTTCGCCGGCGATCCTCAATCCTATTTCCCGACGGCAACCATCAAATGCGCCTATTTTCTTGGGACTCGCTGGGAAAAGCCCATCGAAGATCATAAAGTGTTCGAGGGCGATGTGTTCGATCAGATCAACCAGGCCGTGGGTTTCGTGCTGTCGAAGATCGGCACTTCGGTCGGATTGAGGGAAGAAAGCGTACAGGCCCCGATAAAATATGAGATTCCGCGTCCGGTGATTTTCGAGGCGGTTGTGAATGCCGTTGCCCACCGCGATTACCGAAGCAACGGGAGCGTGCAAATAATGGTCTTTGCCGACAGGATAGTCGTGATAAATCCGGGACGTCTGTCGCCGGAGCTTTCACCCGCTACGATCAAAATGGAGCACGGTTCGTTTCCCACAAATCCCCTGTTGGCCGAGGTGATGTACCAGGCCGGTTATATCGAGCGCTTCGGCACAGGGGTGAGTGAGATGATCCGGCTCTCTGTGAAAGAAGGGCTTAAAGAACCTGAATTCGATTTTTCCGAAGGTGTGAAAGTTACTCTATGGCGGCCTAGTGACGATGGCACTGTAAATGGCACTGTAAATGGCACTGTAAAACCGGAAGATGTTCTTCTGAAATTGATAGCAGAAAACGAGGGTTTGCCTGCACCCGAACTTGCAAAACTGATTGGTAAAAGTTTGAGAACCGTAAAAAGGTATTTGGATACTCTAAAAACTTCCGACAAAATCGAATTCCGTGGAGTTCCTAAAACAGGAGGTTATTATATAAAAAAGTAGTGTAATCTGGGTGTCTGTAACCACTTCAGAGATGTTGTGACAGGATGCGACAGAACGGTGTAACCAACCTGTGACCTGTTTGTTGTTTTTGGCATATAAATATCCTCTTTCTTGTCTTGAATATCTTGTAGATTTACCAAAATATTAACTACCTTTGCATCAAGACTATATGCAGTCCAAAGCATATCGATGAAGAACGCACATGGCTAAATCGTGGTACACGATTTTAGACTGAGAGTCAATAAGTTGAAATACAGGCACATTCCAAGACAGTTCGGACCCCAGCGGGATCACAGACAAAAATTACAAACGCTTGACTTTATATAAGTTAGGCGTTTATTTTTTTGCTGGGTACAACATAGGTAAAACATACTGATTTTTGAATATATTCACCTGTAAATCAATCTGATGCATTTACAAATATAGATTTATTTTGTAACTTTAGGCATAATTACAGAATAAAACAGGCATGAAACACGGAATTGAGGCAGTTACAGTGCCGCCGGACAGGTTGAAACGACTTACGAGGGAGGTGTTTGACGCATTGGATGTATCAGAGAGCACACGCAGGGAGTATTCGATACGGATTAGGCATTTTATCACGTTTACAGAGGCACACGGCATTAATCACGGCACATTTTTGAGTTATAAACGGTATTTGGCCGGGGTTGATACATTTAGCACGTCAACCAAAATAAGCAGGCTGACATTTTTCGTCCCGAGAATTTGCTACTGTAAATTCTTTTTATTTACTTTGTATTTCAAAGTACTTTTAATTTCAACATGATGGAAGATAAAACGATTGCTATTCAGGAGATTGCGCAGATTAAACGGATGATGGAGCGCAGCAGCCGCTTCGTCAGCCTGAGCGGGTGGAGCGGCATTGCCGCCGGATTGTGCGCTTTGGTCGGGGCTTATTTTGCCTATCCGATCGTCCACGGGCGCTACATCGACCGGGACTATTTTTCGCCCGAAGAGAGCCTCACCCTTTTGTGGATCGGAGCCCTGACTTTTGTCGCGGCGCTGGTTTCCGCTTTCTTCTTTACCTGGCTGCGCACCCGGCACAACGGCACCCCGCTTTGGAGCAACGCTTCCCGGCGGCTGTTGTGGAGCGTCGCCCTGCCTGTGATGGTAGGGGGCGTTTTCCTGCTGAAACTGATCGAGGTCGGGGCGTTCGGGATCATCGCGCCGGGTTGCCTGATCTTTTACGGGTTGGCCCTCTTCTGCGGCAGTAAGCTCACCCTGGGCGAGATCCGCTACCTGGGTTACGCCGAGATCCTGCTGGGGTGCATCACCCTCTGGATGCCTGGGCACGGTTACTATTTCTGGATCGTCGGCTTCGGCCTGCTGCACATCCTCTACGGCGTATGGATGTGGTTCAAATACGAACGGCGATGAAGATCGACGCACTCAACAAAGCCTTCGATAACCGCATCCGCCTGGGAATCATCAGCGCGTTGGCAGTGAACAGCGAATTGAATTTCAATGCGCTCAAAGAGGCTTTGCAAGTGACCGACGGCAACCTGGCCTCCCATCTAAAAGGACTGGAAGAGTATGGCTACATCGCCGTCAACAAAGGTTTCATCGGCCGCAAGCCCAACACCGTTTACACCATCACTCCCGAGGGGTACGCCGCCCTCAAAGCTCACTTCGAAGCGTTGGAGGAGATGATCCGAAACACCGAAATGGGGTCGATGTAAACATCCGCTAATCCATCCTATAAAAACATTTAGCATGGGCTCACGAGGCCTGTGCAGGGGATTCTACACCAAAAATTTTCCGAGCCATGAAAGTAAAAATGATCCTTCCCGCCCTGACCGAAGCCGAAAGCCCTTTCTGGAGGCCGATCAAATATTCCCTTTTTCCGCCGTTGGGGCTGGCCACGCTGGCGGCCTACCTGTCGCCCGACGACCAGGTCGTCATCCAGGACCAGCATGTCGAGACGGTCGACCTGGACGACGAGCCCGACCTGGTCGTGATCCAGGTCTATATCACCAACGCCTACCGCGCCTACCGGATGGCCGACCGCTACCGGAGCCGGGGAATCCACGTCGCTTTGGGCGGCCTTCACGTGACCGCGTTGCCGGAAGAGGCCGCCGCCCATGCCGACACGATCTTCCTGGGCCCCGGCGAGGAGAGCTTCCCGCGCTTTTTGCACGATTTCCGGCAGCGGCGGGCAGCTAAAGTCTACCGCTCGGAGTTGCGCACGCTGGAGGGGATGCCCCCGGTGCGGCGCGATTTGATCAAGCGCAACCTCTATCTGGTGCCCAATTCGATCGTCGTCAGCCGGGGCTGTCCGCACCATTGCAATTTCTGCTACAAAGACGCCTTCTTCAAGGACGGACGCTCGTTCTACACCCAGGCGGTGGACGACGCGCTGACCGAGATCGACCGCCTGCCGGGCCGTCACCTCTACTTCCTGGACGACCACCTGCTGGGCAGCGAGCGCTTCGCCTCGGCCCTTTTCGACGGGATGCGCGGCATGAACCGGGTGTTCCAGGGCGCGGCGACCGTCGAGTCGATCCTGCGGGGCGATTTGATCGAACGGGCCGCCGAGGCGGGCCTGCGGAGCGTTTTCGTCGGCTTCGAGACCTTTTCCCCGGCCAACCTGCGCCAGAGCAACAAGAAACAGAACCTGGCGAAGGACTACGCCCTGGCCGTCGAACGGCTCCACTCGCTGGGCATCATGATCAACGGCAGCTTCGTCTTCGGGTTGGACGACGACGACCGTGACGTGTTCCGCCGCACGGTCGACTGGAGCGTCGCCCACGGCATCACCACCGCCACTTTCCACGTCCTGACCCCCTATCCCGGCACTGCGCTGTTCAGTGAAATGGAGCGGCAGGGCAGGATCGCCTCCCGCAACTGGGACCTCTACGACACGCGCCATGTGGTCTACCGAACCGCCGGACTGACGGCCGCAGAGTTGGAAGAGGGCTATAACTGGGCCTACCGGGAATTTTACAAGTGGTCGAACATCATCAGCGCGAGCCGGGTGCACGATTCGCTCAAGCACCAGTTGAAACATTTCTTCTACACCGGCGGATGGAAGAAATTCGAACCGCTCTGGAACTTCATCATCAAGACCGGAGAGCTGAACCGTATGCTGCCGCTGCTCGAATCGATCCTCTCCAAAGTGGAACCACGCGCCGAAAGCCCGGCCCCGGCGCGAATAACCAAACCCGGTCCATTGAGTATTTAACGTGAGTTCGGCGATGTCTAAAAGAGCGTTTAAACCGGTAGATCTATACTTATAAGCGCATTAGAATTCGTCGAACTCACGTTATTTAGATCAAGATCAGCGATATCTTAGGGGATAAACAAGACGGTTCGCGCTACGTTAAACGGAAAAAAGTGCTTCGGCGGGAGAAAATAATAATTATCTTTGTATCTCGTTTATATAAAGGAATTAAGGTCGCCGCCGGCGATTTTACGACCGGTAAATATTGCGCTAAATAGCTTACATAACTGATCGACAATACGATATGAATCCATCCCGCCCCAAATGCCAGGTATCCGACATGGAGCCGGAACAGTACCGCACACAGCTCGAACAAATGGTCGAGGAGAAGTCCAAAGACCTGATCGCCAGCCAACAGGAGCTTGAGGCGACCACCCGTCGCCAGGCCCTGTTCATCAAAGTGCTGCAAATCCTGCAACTGGAAGCGGACATCCCCACGGCCATGAACATGGCCCTCGCTGAGATCGGCCGCTACACCGGCGTCGACCGCCTGGCGACCTGGGAGAACCACCTGGACGGAGTGACCTACGGCTGTACCTACGAATGGTGCAACGAGGGTATCCAGCCCGCGATAGATTACCTGCGCAGCCTGACCATCGAGGCGGGGAAACCGTGGTTCGACATGCTGGAAAAGGACAATATCATCTGTACGTCGGACATCTATTCGCTCGATCCCTTCATCACGGGCATGCTGGAAAAGCAGGGAGTGAAGGCCATCGCCGTCTTCCCGCTGTCGCAGTTGGGCGTCCATTTCGGCTTCCTGTCGTTCAATTTCTGCTGGGATAAGCAGTGGGACGAAAAGGACGTGGAACTGATGAGCCAGATCTCGCAGATCGTATCCACCGCCACCAAGCGCTGGCAGGCCGAGACCTCCCTGCAACAATCCCTGCAAACCATGCAAACGGTGTTGGACAACATCAACGCCAATATTTTCGTCACCGATTACGACTCGCTCAAAATGCTCTTCGGCAACAAGCCTTTCCGCGAGGAGGCCGGGCAAAAGCCGGAACATACCGAATGTTGGAAAATGCTCAACGCGGGGCTGGACGGCATGTGCGCCCATTGCCCGAAGCCGCACCTGCTGGACGAAAACCACCATCCCACCGGCGTGCGCGCCTGGGAAGACTACAACCCGCTCACCCAGCGCTGGTATGCCATCCAGAGCACCGCGCTGCGCTGGATCGACGGGAAGTGGGCGATCATGGAGCTGGCCTCCGACATCACCGACCGCAAGTTGCAGGAGTTGGAACTGATCTACGCCAAGGAGAAGGCCGAAGAGTCGGACCGGCTCAAATCGGCCTTCCTGGCCAACATGAGCCACGAGATACGCACCCCGCTGAACGCCATCGTGGGCTTTTCGAGCCTGCTGGCCGACACCGACGATGCGGAGCTCAAAGGCGAATACCAGTCGATCGTGCAGAAGAACAACGACCAATTGCTGCAACTGATCTCCGACATCCTGGACATCAGCAAGATCGAAGCCGGAACGATGGAGTTCACCCCCACGAAGGTGGATGTGCGTGAACTTTGCCGCGAGATCGTCAATAACTTCTCGCTCAAACCCCATGATGGGGTAGAACTGCGTTTCGATGAGAATCTACCGCAGGTCGTGATCCACGGCGATAAGAGCCGCATGACCCAGGTGCTCTCTAATTTCATGACCAACGCTATGAAGTTCACCACGAAGGGGTCGATCACCCTTTCGTACGATATCGACTCCGAGGGCCAGCTCCGTTTCCGTGTGACGGACACGGGCAAAGGCATCGCCGCCGAAAAATTGGGCCAGGTCTTCGACCGTTTCGTGAAACTCGATTCCTTCGCACAGGGTACCGGCCTCGGCCTGCCGATCAGCAAAAGCATGGTCGAGTGGATGGGCGGAAAGATCGGCGTCGAATCCGAAGAGGGGAAGGGCTCTTCCTTCTGGTTCACGCACCCCTTCACGGCCGAATACTAACCGGTTTCCGGAGCCGCACTGAAATGCCGCCGCTTATGATCGTAAGCGGCGGCATTTTTAATGTAATAGCCTCCTGCATTTATTCATTCCATGATTTCGGTTATGGAATGAGAATTGTATCAGACACTTGATCGGTTATTAAATCGGATAAATTATAAAATTATGATCAAAAAATTATCCTTCCTGTTGCCGCTGGCGGCCATACTGATTTCCTGCGGCGGAGGCGCAAATAAAAAAGCGGCGCAACAGGCGCAGCAGGATTCGATCACGATCCAAACCGTCAAAGAAGCCTACGCCTATGGTTTTCCCTTGGTCGTCATGGATATCTCGCGCCAGCAGATGACCGACGGGACGACGGGCGTAAAAGGCGGCGGCGTGAGGGCGGCCGCCAATGCGTTCGGCAATCTTGCGGTCTTCCCCGACGCCTCGTTCACCGATGTGGTGCGTCCCAATGTGGACACCTACTACTCTTCGGCCTGGCTCGATCTGAGCAAGGAGCCGGTGGTACTCTCCCTGCCCGATACGAAAGGGCGCTATTACATGATGCCGATGCTCGACATGTACACCAACGTCTTCGCCTCGCCGGGAACCCGCACCACGGGCAATGGCAAGGGCGATTTCCTGGTGACCGGCCCCGGCTGGAAAGGCGAAGTGCCCAAAGGCATGAAGCAGATCGAGGCGCCGACCTCCTCCGTTTGGATCGTCGGCCGTACGCAGGTCAACAGCAAGGCTGACGGCGATAAAGTGGTCGTGCCGCTGCAAAAACAGTATAAGCTCATCCCGCTGAGCGCCTGGGGTAAACCTTACACGCCTCCGGTCGCCCAACCGAACCCTTCAGTCCCCAAAGGTTTCCCGAATGCGATCGTGGAGCAGATGTCCGTGGCCGATTACTTCAATTATGTGAACAGGCTGATCGCCCTCTATCCGCCCGCTGCGGCCGATAGGGATGCGCTCGATAGGTTCGCCGCCATAGGGGTGGGTGAAGGCAAGACGTTCGACCTGTCTATCTTTGACCAGAACGTGCAAACCGCCCTGGGCAGCCTGCCCAAAGAGATGGCCGTCGAATTGAAGAAAAACATTCTGGCCGAGCAGGAAAACGGATGGGATATGCTGACCAAGGTCATGGGAACATACGGCACCAACTATGCGCAGCGGGCGCACATCGCCTTCATCGGGCTGGGCGCCAACCTGCTCGAAGATGCGATCTATCCCCTGACGGGCGTGGATGGCCAGGGCAAACCGCTCAACGGGGCCAACCGATACGTGATCCATTTCGACAAAGGACAGACGCCCCCCGCCAACGCCTTCTGGTCGCTGACCATGTACGATCCCGCGGGGCACCTGGTGGCTAACCCGTTGAACCGTTACGCCATCGGCGACCGGAGCAACCTGATGACGAACGCCGACGGTTCGGTGGACATCTACCTGCAAAACACCTCACCCGGCAAGGATAAGCAGGCCAATTGGCTGCCCGCCCCCACAGGCGATTTCAACCTGGCCCTGCGGGTCTATTACCCCAAGGCGTCGATGATCGACGGAAGCTGGAAGATCGCGCCGGTAACGAAGGTCGAATAACGGCATGACGCTTTATAACGAAGCCGCCTCATTGAGGCGGCTTTTTTGTGCGTTAGGCATGATAATCCCCGGACGATCATCGCGAATCGCCTGATTTTCGGTACTGGGTCGGGCTCATCCCCGTTTCGCGTTTGAAGAAGGTGTTGAACGAGGAGATGCTTTTGAATCCCACCCGCTCGGCGATCTCGGTCATCGGGAGCGCGGCCCCGCCTCCGGCCAGCAGCTTTTTAGCCTCGCCGATGCGGTAGCCGTTCACGAAGCCGAGAAAATTATCCCCGAAATCCTCCCGGATGATGGCCGAAAGGTAGGTGCGGTTGGTGTTCAACGCCCGCACCACGTTATCCAGGCGCAACTCCGGGTTGCGGAACTCGTGCCCGCTCTCCATCAGGCGGATCAACTCGCCGCGCAATTTGGCCCGTATCTCCGGGGACATTCCATTGCCGTTCGGCGCGTTTTGTTCCCTGCGGTTGCGGTCGGTTTCGCCTTTCGTGTAGATATCGCGCTGGTACAACCCCAGGAAGTTGATCGCCAGGTAAAACCCGGCATAGATGAAATTCGACGCCACGAACACCCAGCCGACCTCGCCCGAGATGAACTGGTCGTACACCGTCCATCCCCCATAGAGCGTGTAGAGCACCATCATGTAGGGGATCCACGAGAGGCTGATGTCATCCCGGAAGGAGAACTGCGCGGCGATGGTCTCCCTGTGCCGGGCGTACATCGCAAAGGTCTTGGCGATCACGGCCGCCAGCATCCAGACGAAAGCCAGGAACGCTGTCACGCGCAGCAGGATCAGCGGACAATGGATCTGCGTGAAGATGTCCGCGAAAGTGTAGATCTTCGGCACCTGCGGGCAAAGCAGCGCCAGCACGTTATACAGCACCGTCGCCGCGGCCAGGCCCGCGCCCAACCACCCGATCAGTTTGCGGTTGCTCGTCCAGGGCTGCATCAGCAGCCGGAAATAGAGGTAGATCAGGCCCACCGTGGCGATGCAGACCAGGCTGTAGGAGAACACCAGCCTCTCCGGTTGGAAGTCCGCGTCCAGGTAGAACGCCACCAGTTGGATCGCCATATAGGCGAACAGCAGCGTCGAGACCAGCGCCAGCACCCCCTTCGGGCGGCTCTTCCCCCGCATGGCCCACATCAGCCCCGAGCAGAAGAGCGCGGTCACGATGAGAGTCGTCGACGATATGAGGAACCACTGCTGTAACATCGTAAATCGGGAGATTGATTCAAAGATACAAAAAATTGCGGAATCCGATAGAAGTTTTGCAGAATCGAAAAGAGTGCCCCGGGACGATTCCCGACCTTTGTTTGTAACGCGGGAAACCTCATTATGATCTATATGAACCCCTTAAATACCCCGACTTATGAAAAAACAAATCCTGTTTGCACTCCTCGCAACAGCCATGCTGTGGGGATGCGGTAAGTACGACGACTCTTCGGTGAAGAGCGACATCAGCAACCTGCAGGGCCGGGTGGCCACCCTGGAAGGGACGGTCAAACTGCTCGACGACCAGATCAGGGCGGGTGCGCTGGTTCAATCGGTAACGCCTTTGGCCGACAATAAAGGCTGGCGGATCACCTTTACGGGCGGCTCTCCCTCTTCGATCGATCTGCTGCACGGTGCGAAAGGCGACCAAGGCGACCCGGGTGAGGACGGCATCCAGGGCCCTGCCGGCGACGACGGCGTGACGCCGATGCTGGAGGTGCGCTACAATGCCGGTACCGGTAAGACGACCCTTTGGGTCAACTACGGATCGGGCTGGACGGACACAGGCGTCGACCTGACCGGCCCCCAGGGTGATCCCGGCACTCCGGGCACGCCCGGCGCCCCCGGAGCGTCCGGCATCTCCCCGAAGATCGAAGTGCGCACGGTGGACGGGGTGACCTCCGTCTGGTATAACGTGACCAGGGATTATCCCGAGAGCGGCTGGACGGACACCGGCGTCGACCTTTCGGCCATCGGGCCGGTGCTGGCGATCGCCGACAACCGGGACGGCACCGTCACCTTTACGATGAACGACGGCAAGGATCCGCACGACACCTACACCTTCGAAAAAGCCTCGACAGCCGTGCGCTTCGAGATCATGACCACCGCGAAGGTCACCATCGCCCAGGGCGGCACGGGCACGATCGTGCTGCGCGTCAACCCCTCCAACGGCTGGATCCCGACCACCGGCGACGGCGATATGTCCAAATGGGCGTTCGACCAGGTGGGAACCCGCGCGAGCTATGTGAACCCCTCGCCCAACTTCTCGATCGCCGGCATCGCGCAGGACGGCGAACGGCAGGGGCAGTACATCGCCACGATCCGGTGCACCAGCGCCGACGCCGCGGTCACCGATTACGTGGCGGCCCTGGTGCTCAACACCGCCAGCGAAGCCAAACCCGCCCTGGTCAGCTCGCCGCCGTTCGTGCTCGGCGCCGAACCGCCCGTGATCCCGGTGATCGAGACGGTGCTGGTGGAACCGCCCGCCGCCTGGATCGTGCTGGGTGGCGATTCTTCGACCGAACCGGGTAACGAGGCGACCATCAAGCCGCACTACACCGGCTTTACCTACAAATACCGGATCGCCAAATACGAGGTGACCAACGGAGAGTTCGCCGCATTCCTGAACGCCAACGGCGTGGGTGCCGACGGCAAATGGGCCGACGGGAGTTACCCGGATAAGGTGCTCGTCACCGCGACCCCCTCGAACAAGGACTGGGGCCTGCATTTCGAAAATAACAAATGGGCCGTATCCCAGGCCGGCGGCACGGATTATTCCGATTACCCGGTCGTCTGCGTGTCGTGGTTCGGCGCTGCGGAGTTCGCCGCCTGGGTGGGGGGCCGGTTGCCTACCGGCGCCGAGTGGGAATACGCCTGCCGGGCGGGGAAATGCACCTCCCTGGCCGCGCTCACCCCCTTCGGTGTCGGGACGGGCCGTAAACTGACGGGCGATATGGCCAATTTCTACGGCGAGATGCCTTACGACCTCGACCGCACTCCTCCGGGAGGCTATTACCTCGCCGGCGGGCCGAACCTGGGGAAGACCGCCTCGGTGGGCTCCTACGCCCCGAACGACTGGGGTCTGTACGACATGCACGGCAACGTGTCGGAATGGTGCAACGACTGGTACGGTTACGGCTACCATCCCAACAACGTGGCCAATCCCCAGGGGCCCACTTCGGGAACCCGGCGCCTGGTGCGCGGCGGGGGTATCGGCGCCTCGGCCGACGGCTGCCGGTCGGCGGTGATTACCAGCCAACTGCCCGACTACGCCCTGGATTACGGCATGGGGTTCCGTATTGCGAAGAATATGTAGTAATGCTCTGCTTTTAATGTAATTATTTGTGTTTAATTCTTTCTAAACAGCAATGAAAATGAAAAAAAGTACAATTGCCCTGCTGGGCCTGGCCGCATTGGCGGTATCCTGTAACAAAGGCGGCGAGAGCCCGGAGCCGCAGCCGCCCGCCGACACGATGATGGATGTGGTGGTCTACACCACGACCGCCGTAACCAACCACGAAGGAGAAGAAGTAACCTACCGCAAGATCTGCGCGATGACCCCGGACGGGACGCGCAAGGTGGTGCTGCACGATGGCTCCGCCTTTAGTATGGCGTACGCCGACGCCAGCCGCGCCGCGCTCGACCCCACGGGCACCAGGCTCGTCCTGCAGGGAGGCGACTACTACATCTGGGAATACGACCTGGCCACCAGGCGACACGCCACGATCCTCAGTGAGACCCCGGGCGTCAACGTGGACGACCCCTCTTACAGCCCCGACGGCGGCCGTGTCCTTTACGCCAACTGGGGCGCGGGCGACATCCTGGAATCGGTGATGCGCAACGGGACGCTCCGTACGCCGCTGACCAGCGGCGATTACGCGCTCGGGCGGCAAAACTACACGCCCGACGGCACGAAAATCGTCGCCTCGAACTGGTATCCCTGGGCGTATTTATGCACCTTCAACTCGAACGGGACGGGAGGCCGCAAGATCCTCATCGCCTCCGCCGCCGAGAGCTTCGACTGCCCCTGGCCCGTTTCCGATGCGCGCATCGTCTACGTCCATTATGCCGGCGCCGAGAAGAGCGGGGCGTGCAGCATCCGCTCCTGCGACCTCGACGGCGGCAACTCCGCCACGCTCGCCGCGCTGACCGCCAATTCGGTCGACTACCTGACCTGCAACGCCGCCGGGACGCTCATCGGCTATTACGAAATTTTTGACAGTAGCAGCCGGTACGTCGTCCGGCAGCTGACCGCCACCGCGCTCGGCCCGGTCGTCTCGACGACCGACGGGGGCGTGCGTTTCCGTTTCGGACGCATCAGCAAGGCGCTGTTCGACGCCGCCCCGGCGATATAGGCCCCGACCGGCCGCTCAGAGCGGCAGCGTAAACCAGAAACGCGACCCGACGCCCAGTTCGGATTCCACGCCGATCCGGCCGTGGAGCTGCTCGACGATGCCCTGGCAGATCGACAGGCCGAGGCCGGTGCCCTGCGCCTGTTCGTTGAGTTTCACGAAACGGTCGAACACGCGGCCGACCTTGTCCGGGGCGATCCCCGAGCCGGTGTCGCGCACCCAGACCTCGACCTGACCGCCGCGCACCTCGTATCCGAGCGTGATCTCGCCCCGGGAGGTGAATTTTACGGCGTTGTTGATGAAGTTCGTGATCACCTGCTGCAACCGGCGGCGGTCGCTGCGCAGCACGCAGGGCGGCCCGCCCTGCAGCACCACCGGCACGCCGCCCGTATCCTTGATGGCGTACCAGAGGGTGATCTCCTCGCAGAGTTTGGCCAGGTCGAAATCGTCGATCTCGAATTTCAGCAGGCCCGATTCCACGCGCGCCAGGTCGAGGATGTCGTTGACCAGTTGCATCAGCAATTCCGAGTTCTGCCGGATGATGTTGATGTAGGCGTCGCGGTCGGCCGCGTCTTCGATCGTCGGTAATATCTCCGCGAAACCGACGATCGCGTTGACCGGCGTACGGATCTCGTGGCCCATATTGGCCAGGAAGGCCGATTTCTGGCGGTCCATCTCCTCGGCGTGCTCTTTGGCCTGAAGGAGTTGCTCCTCGATACTCTTCTGGTGGGTGATGTCGACGCTGGTGATCACGTGGGCCAACTGGCCGTCCGTCCATTCGAACGCCGCGCTGAAGACCCGGAACCACGATTTATCGAAGGGACGCTGGTAATCCCACGAGTATACCTTGGTGGGATTTCCGTTTTCGTCTATGATGTTTTGGCGCGGGCAGAACTCGCATTCGCCCGTCTTATCCGTGTAGAGCGCCTGCCAGCATTTCTTACCTTCGAAATGTTCCCAGCCGCCGTACGGCTCGGCCATCGAACGGTTGGCGTAAAGCATCTCGTGCGTGTCAAAGGAGTTGACGTAAATGTCGACCCCCATGTTGTTCATGATGCTTTCCAGCGTACGGATCGCGCGGGTTCCCCGGGCCTGGTATTCCCTAACGGCCGAAGCACGGGCGATCACCCCTGAGAGTACGTTCATGCCGCGGGTCTGCGCGTCGTCCATGGGCTTGCCGTCCGCCTTATCCATGAAAAACACGAATCCGACCGTCAGCCCCTTGTCGTCCACCGACCGGCAGGCGAACAGCTGTCGCGCCCCGAACCGGTCGAGCAGTTGTCGCCCGTGTTCCGATGTATGGCCTTCGTAGAAGGCATGAAACGGCAGGTCTGCCAGATTCGCATCCGTGTCGAAATCAAAAACCCGTTCCGCCTCCAGGCGTTCGGGCCACTCCCCCGCCGCACATCCCCATACCTCTTCGCGCAGGAAATACCGGAACCCGTCGGTCTGGTAGATCACCCCGCACCGCCAGCCGTAATGGTGGCAAATACGCTGCAACGCCTCTGTAACTTTCCGCTCCAGTGGCGTGCCGATGGCGTTGAACTGCTCGATGAAATTTAATGTGAACTCCCCGTCCCGTCCCGATCCTGTCATTAATTATATAGCTATATTGTTCGAATATTAGGGACAAGGTACAAAAAAAATCCAAAGGGAAGTCCCTTTTTTTTGTGCCATTATCGCAAAAATGATCCCAGAGAATGAGTCCGGGAATTATTTTTACCTGCTTATTTCAAAGCAAGGCCGCCTACATCCCGGATACCGGCGCATGAACGGTTTTTTGACCGGCGTACCTTAAATTGCGGTGGATTTATCCGTTTATGAGTAACTTTGCCGCAGCATCTGAAAAACGGATATGGAGATTAAAGCGATATTGAACCGGATATACGAGTTGCCTGCGCCCTCCCTGGACTGTCTGGCGGCGGCCGTGACCGAAATCGCGCACCCCAAAGGCTACCACCTGCTGCATGCCGACAAGGTGGAGCGGGACCTCTATTTCGTCAAGCGGGGGATCGTGCGCGCCTACACCGATACGCCGGATAACCGGATCACCTTCTGGTTCGGCAAACAGGGCGACGCCGTGGTCTCGATGCGCAGCTATGTCGCCGGCCGCCGGGGTTACGAAACCATCGAGCTGCTGGAAGACAGCGTGCTCTACCGCCTCGATATGACCTCTTTGGAACGGCTTTTCGCCACCGACCTTCACATCGCCAACTGGGGTCGCAAATTCGCCGAGCAGGAGTTGCTCAAGACCGAAGAGCGGCTGATCGCCCGCCAATTCCGCACGGCCTCGGAGCGTTACGGCGACCTGTTGCGCGACGATCCGCAGCTGGTGCGCCGGATCCAACTCTCGCACATCGCCTCCTATCTCGGCATCACCCAGGTCTCTTTAAGCCGCATCCGTGCAAAATTCAAATAGCCTTTTTTATTATCTAATTGAGGGTTAAAACCCTGCACTTTAGTGCAGATACTTTAGTTTCTATAAACGTCGATTGCTTTTCCGTCATGTCGGGCGGTAAGTCGAGACATCTCAGACCGCCTGTTTGAGATGTCTCGACTTGCCGCCCGACATGACGAAAAAAGGGTGTTGCAGGCGATACGCCAACTTTCAATTCGCACGGAACTGTTTTTTTATCATTTGTAAAACAGGTTCCGCCGCCCGTTCACGACCTTTGCCCCCTCAAAGCGGTAAGGTTATGAATTGGGTGATCCTGATTATCGCCGGGCTGTTCGAGGTGGGATTCACCTCCTGCCTGGGCAAAGTGAAAGAGACTACGGGCACGGAGATGTACGCATGGTTCGGGGGATTCCTGCTGTGTCTGACCATCAGCATGTTGCTGTTGATCAAGGCCACGCAGACGCTGCCCCTCGGCACGGGCTATGCCGTCTGGACGGGCGTGGGCGCGGTCGGCACGGTGCTGATGGGGGTGCTGGTCTTCCATGAACCCGCCAATTTCTGGCGGCTGTTCTTTATCTCCACACTGATCCTCTCGATCGTGGGCCTGAAATTCGTATCCAATTGATCACGATCCGCAGGGCCCTCCCCGCCGACCTGGAATGCCTGCAACAGATTAGCCGACAGACGTTCACCGAAACTTTCGCCGGGCAGAATACCCCGGAGGATATGGAAAAATACCTGGCCGAAGATCTCTCTTCACAGAGACTGGGCGCTGAGTTGGCCGATCCGGACAGCGCGTTCTATTTTGCGCAGCGGGACAACCGCACGATCGGCTACCTGAAACTGAATACGGGCGCGGCACAGACCGAACCGCAGGACGCCGGCGCGCTTGAAATCGAACGGATCTACGTGCTGCGCGAACTCCACGGCCTGAAGGCCGGGCAACTGCTGTACGAAAAAGCGCTGGAAATTGCCCGACAAAGGAATTCTCCTTATATCTGGTTGGGCGTATGGGAAGAGAACCCGCGCGCGATCGCTTTTTACCGTAAGAACGGTTTTCTGGAATTCGATAAACACATCTTCCGTCTGGGCGACGACTTTCAGACGGACATCCTGATGAAACTTACCCTCGTTTAGCGCTCTTCCGCCCCGACACTTTCATGATGACCACAAAAAGCACCGGCACGATAAAAATAGCGAGCGAAGAGGCGGCCACCATCCCCCCCAGCACCGTCCAGCCGATCGTCACGCGCGCGGCGGCCCCCGCCCCCGTGGCGAAGGCCAGCGGCAGCACGCCCAGGCAGAACGCCAGCGAGGTCATCACGATCGGCCGCAAGCGCAAACTTACGGCTTGAAGCGTCGCCTTGACCGCCTCCATACCCGCATCGGTCCGCTCTTTGGCGTACTCGACGATCAGGATGGCGTTCTTGGCCGCCAGCCCGATCAGCGCGATCAACCCGATCTGCGCATAGACATTATTCGAAATAGAAGGCAGGCAGGTAAGCGTAAGGATCGCCCCGAAAACCCCGATCGGCACCGCCAGGATCACCGACAGCGGCACACTCCAACTCTCGTACAGCGCCACCAGGAACAGGAACACGAACCCCAGCGAGATCGCCAGAAAAAGCAGCATCGACCCCGATGAGTTGAGCTCCTCGCGGCTCATCCCCGAGAACTCGTAGCCGTACCCCGCGGGCAGCACCTTGTCCGCCACCTCCCTTACGGCCTGGATCGCGTCGCCGCTGCTGTACCCGGGCGAGGCGCTGCCGTCGATCTCCACCGAGCGGAAAATATTGAAGTGCGAGACGGTCGAGGCGTTCTGCGTGGGCCGCACCTCGATCAGCGTGCTCAGCGGCACCATCTGCCCGGCGCTATTGCTTACATAATATTTCGAAAGCTCGTCCACCGTACTGCGGTAGGCCGTGTCGGCCTGCGCGACCACGCGGTAGCTGCGCCCGTAGAGCGTGAAGTCGTTCACATAGGCGCTGCCCACATAGGTCTGCAGGGTGGTGAACACATCCGACACCGACACTCCCATCCGTTTGCACTTTTCCCGGTCGAGATCGAGCTGGTAGCCCGGCGTGCGGGCCGAGAAGAAAGTGAACGGCGCGGTGATCTCGGGCCGTTGGGCCGCCTCGGCCACGAACTGCGCCGCCACCCGTTCGAAAGCCGCCATATCGTCCGCCGTGCCGCGCTGCTGCAACTGTACGGAGAACCCGGCGGTCGCCCCCATGCCCGAGATCGCAGGCGGGGCCATCACCACCGTGTTGGCCCCCTCCACGGCGGCTAATTCACTCCGCAGCCGGGCGATGATGGACTCCATGTGCAGCGATTTGCTGCGCCGCTCCTTCCATGGGGTCATTTGCAGGAACAGCGTGCCGCTGCTCGCCTTCATCCCGCCCGAGATCACGTTGAACCCGCTCATGGCGGCGTTGTGCAGGATGCCGTCC
Source organism: Rikenellaceae bacterium (assembly GCA_031549495.1). Lineage (GTDB taxonomy): Bacteria > Bacteroidota > Bacteroidia > Bacteroidales > Rikenellaceae > JAVBOW01. Next base: position 75,243 of record JAVBPS010000077.1, read on the forward strand.
GTCTTGTTGATAATGGCCGAGATCTGCTCGATGGCTTGTTGAGACCGTGCCGTGGAGGCCCCCTCGGCCAATTGGTAGGCCACGAAGATACGCCCCTCGTCCTCGTCGGGAATGAAGCCCGTGGGCTTGCGTTCGAAGAGCACGACCGCCCCGGCGGTGATGCAGACCAGCAGGACGATCACCAGGCGCTTGTATTTGATCGCCCGCCCCACGCCGCCCGTGTAGGAGGCCGTGACCCGGTCGAACCACGCGTTGAACCGGGCGAATAATTTTCGGATCCCGTGCGGAGGCTTATCGTCCAGCGGCTTGAGCAGCACCGAGCAGAGCGCGGGCGTGAGCGAGAGCGCCACGAACGCCGAGATGACCACCGACACCGCGATCGTGATGGCGAACTGCTGGTAAAGTCGCCCCACGATGCCCGGCATGAACCCCACCGGCACGAACACCGCCGCCAGCACCAGCGCGATGGCCACCACCGGCCCCGAAATATCGGCCATCGCCTTGCGCACCGCCTCTTTGGCCGAAAGTTTCTCGCTGTCGATATGGCGCTGCGTGGCCTCCACGACGATGATCGCGTCATCGACCACGATGCCGATCGAGAGCACGAAGCCGAACATGGTCAGCGTGTTGATCGTGAACCCTAAGGGAATGAACACGGCGAACGTGGCGACGATCGCCACCGGGATCGCCAGGATGGGAATGAGCGTGGCCCGCCAGTTCTGCAAAAAGACGAAGACCACCAGCGTGACGAGCAGCAGCGCGACGAGCAGCGTCTTAATGACCTCCTCGATCGACGTTTTCACCACGCTCACCGACTCATAGGGCACGATGTAATCCACCCCCGCCGGGAACGATTTTTTTAAATTCTCGAGCTCCGCGATCACCCCGTCGTACACGCTGAGTGCGTTGCTGCCCGGCGACTGGTAGATCATCAGGAAGGAACCCGGTTTGCCGTCCACCAGCGGCGTGCCGCCATACGAAAATTCGCCCAACTCGACGCGCGCCACATCGCGCAGATAGACCAGCGCCCCTTCGGCCGGGTCCGAGCGCACGATCACCTGCCCGAACTCCTCGGGCGTGCTGAGGCGGCTGTTCGTGAAGACCGAATATTCGAACGCCTGCCCGCCGGGCTGCGGGGGCGCGCCGACGGTGCCCACGCCCACTTCCAAATTCTGCTCGGTAAGCGCCGCCACCACCTCGGCCGGGGTCATCCCCAGCCGCGAGAGCTTGTCGGGCTGTAGCCAGATGCGCATCGAAAAATCGCTCTGGCGCGCGAAAATATCGCCCACGCCGTAGACGCGCAGCAGCGCATCGTGGACAAAAACGTTCGTATAGTTATCCAGGAACGGCATCCCATGCTCGCCCGTGGGCGAGTAGAGCGCCACGATCATCAGGATCGACGAGTTGCGCTTGCGGGTGGTGATCCCCAGCCGCTTGACCAGGTCGGGCAGCTGCGGCGTGGCGATGCCGACGCGGTTCTGCACGTCGAGCGTGGCGATGTCGGGGTCGGTGCCGATCTTGTAGTGGACCTGGATGAGCGAGGTGCCGTCGTTGGAAGAGCTGCTGGTGATGTAGTCCATGCCGGGCGAGCCGTTGACCTGCGTCTCGATCGGGGTGGTGACGGTCTGCTCGACGGTCTGTGCGTCCGCCCCCACGAACGACGAACTGATCGACACGCTCGGCGGCGAGATGTCGGGATACTGGCTCACCGGCAGCGTGAGGATCGCGATCACCCCCAGCGCCAGCAGGATGACCGAGATCACGATGGCCGTTTTGGGCCGTTTTATGAAAACGTCGGAGATCATAGGCGGGGAGTGATTTGTACCGCCGCGCCGTCATGCAGCCGCTGGATGCCCTCGACGACGACCGTATCCCCGGCCGTCACGCCCGATTGCACGACGAGCAATGAATCCACCGTCCGCCCCGGCGTGATCTTGCGCTGCACGGCCTTGCCCTGCCGGGTGAGGTAGACGAAGAATTCGCCCATCTGCTCGGTGACGGCCCGGCCCGCGATGACGGGCACCGGTGCCGGCGTGCTGCCCAATACCTGCAAATTCCCGCTCATGCCCGCCTTCAGGAGTCCCTGCGGGTTGGGCAGCGCGACGCGGGCGGTGACCGTCCCCGTGGTGATGTTCACGGCGCGGTCCATTAATAATAATTTGCCGGGCAGCGGATAGCGCTCGCCGCCCGGTTGCACGAGGATGAAGGTGCTGTCCTTGCCGTTCGTGGGGCTCTCCAACAGCGCGGCGAAACGGGCGATCTGTTTCTCGTCCACGGCGAAATCGAGGGCGATCGGATCTTCGGTCGATACCGTGTTCAGGAGCGTCTGCCCCGGCGTGACGGCCGCCCCGAGCCTCACTTGCGAGATGCCGATGATCCCGTCCAGGGGCGAGGAGATGACCGAATATTTGAGGTTGGTCTCCACCGAGCGCAGGGACGCCTCGGCCGCTGCGACCTGCATCCGGGCGGCACGCGCCCCGGCCACGGCATAGTCGTAACTCTGGCGCGCCACGGCGTCTTTGGCCCACAGGCTCGCGTAACGCGCGGAGTCCTGCACGGCCTTGACCATGTCGGCCTGCATGGCGGCGAGGTTCGCCCGCGCCTGGTCCACGGTGCCCAGGTATTGCTGTTGGTCGATGGTATAAAGTTTCTGCCCTTTGCGCACTTTCTGCCCGTCGGTGAAATGGATGCCCGTCACATACCCGGCCACCTGCGGGAATACCTCGACCTCGTCCAGCGCGACGACGACCGCCGGATAGGAATCGTAATAAGTGAGCTGCCGCATCTGCACCTCGGCCACCTGCACGGGTATGGCCGCCGGGGCCTGAGTAGCGGATTTTTGCCCGCGGCACCCCGCAAGGAGCGCCAGCGCGGCCGCAAAAGCGTATCGTAAAAGGTTATTCATCGTTATGTTTTTTATGCCGCTTTGTCATTCTGAACGCAGTGAAGAATCTTGGTCGGAATTGTTCTGTCCACAGCCCGACCAAGATTCTTCACTGCGTTCAGAATGACCAAACAGCATATGTTCGTTTTTCAGCGGTCGCATCACCATCCCGACAAATCCCCCGGGTCGATCTCCCCGCGCGAGCGTTGCAGATCGATCTTGCTGCCCAGCGTTTGGAACAGCGCCAGCAGATAGTTTTGTTGCGCCGTGCGCAGGTTGGTCTCGGCCGTGATCACGTCTAAGTAAGCCTTGATCCCGGCTTTATATTGCAGGTCGACCACCCCGTATATCTCCCGGGCCAGGCGCAGGTTCTCGCGCGAGGTCAGGTAGGTATCCAGGTAGGTTTTGTAATTGGCCATCGCCTGGTTGTACTCCACGTCCACGCTGCTCTCTAACTGCTGCAGGCTGTAATCGTACTGCTTTAACTGCAATTTGGCCGCCCGGATGTCATGGTTGCGCCTGGCCCCCTGGAAGATGGGCAGCGATAGCGTCAGCCCCGCGTAGGAATTGGGGTAGGAACGATCGTAGAGCGGATGGAAATCATTGTTCATGTAATTGATGTTGTACGCCCCGAACAGCGACACCGAGGGAATGAAACCCCACCGCGCGTAATGCAGGTCGATTTCCTGTAAGCGCATCCCCGTCTGCAGCAGCCCGTATTCGATGCGGCGCGTGTAATCCGCCCCCGCGAGCGTGTCCGCCCCGATGCGGCTGACCAACTGCAAACTGTCGTAACGGAGCGCGAGCGGCTCCGAGGGCGGATAACCCATCTGCTCCTTGAGCGTGGCCAGCGAAAGGACCAACGCCTGCTCACTTTGGCGCAACTGTACCCGGGCGTTGTTGAGCATGATGGCCGCCTGCTTGTAATCGGTCTGGTCGGAAATGCCGTCGTCATAACGCGCCCGGGCGTCGCGCAAACTGCGTTCCAGCCGGGTGATATCGTCCCCGGCAATGCCGATCTGCCCCATGGCGAGCAGCACGTCATAATACGCCTTGCCCACATTGACCACCAGGTCTATCTGGGCCGAACCCACCTGCTGCGCCGCCTGCATGCGGGCGGGCCGTGCCGAGCGTCCCGCCAGCCACAAATCACGGTTGAAAAGCGCCTGCGTGGCGGTCAGCTGCACGGCCGAAGTGTTCCGCAGGCCCGTATGGAGGATATTGCCCTCGACAATGGAGGTGGGCAGTTCGAAATTATACTGGTAATTGGCCGCCGCCGCAGCCT
>JAVBPS010000022.1:0-24687 GCA_031549495.1 Rikenellaceae bacterium
CCCGCGCGAGCTTAGCGACGAGTGATCTTCCGCTTATTAAAAATTAAAGGAAGTTCCCTCGGCGCTACGCTCGCTCGGGATGACGTTTAATTAATTGATCCGGTAATCCTGAAAAATAATTAACTTTACACCCATTATCATTAAATATAAAACCCGCCATGAAAAAAGCGATCATATCCGCCGCCGCGATCCTCCTCGCCCTGGCATGCACGCAATGCAGTAATATGAAAACCCGTATCCAATACCCCGAAACCCGGCAGGACGACACCGTGGTGGACGACTATTTCGGAGTGAAGGTCGCCGACCCCTACCGCTGGCTGGAGGATGACAACTCTGCTGAAACCGCCGCCTGGGTCGCCGCCCAGAATGAAGTGACGCACGAATACCTCTCAAAAATCCCCTACCGCCAGGCCGTGCGCGACCGCCTGGCCGAACTGTGGAACTACCCGAAGGAAGAACTCCCCTTCCGCGCGGGCGACTACTACATATTCAGCCGCAACGACGGCCTGCAAAACCAGAACGTTCTCTACCGTCAGAACATCCTGGACGGCACGCCCCCCGAGGTGTTGCTCGACCCGAACAAGCTCTCCGCGGACGGCACCGTGGCCCTGAGCGGCGGCCTCTCGTTCTGCAACAGCTGCAAGAAAATGGCCTACTCGCTCTCGAAGGCGGGCTCGGACTGGGCCGAGATCCACGTGATGAACGTCGCCACGGGCCAGGATTACCCCGACGTGATCCGTTGGGTGAAATTCCGCCCCGTAAGCTGGTTTCACAACGAATTCTATTACAGCGGCTACGACGAGCCCGACCCGAAAAATATGCTCTCGGCGCAGACCAGCCACCAAAAGATCTACCGCCACGTGATGGGCACCGACCAGAGCCAGGACCAATTGATCTACGAGGATCCCGCCCACCCGCTGCGCTACTTCACCCCGACGGTCAGCGAAGACGGCCGCTACCTGTTCATTGACGTTTCCGAGGGCACGAGCGGATCGCAGATCATTTTCCGTGCATTATATAAATCCGGATCGCAATTCGAAACCCTGCTCCCCGGTTTCGAAAATGACTACGAGATCGTTGATTGCTCGAATGATAAACTGCTGATTTACACCAACATGGATGCCCTGAATTACCGCCTCGTGGAGATCGACCTGAAAAACCCGAAGGCCGCCCCCGTGGACGTGATCGCCGAGAACCCCGAAAGCCTGCTGCAAAGCGTGCAGTCTGTCGGCGGCTACCTGATGGCGATCAAACTGGAAAAAGCGTCGAGCGCCATCTACCAGTACGACATGCAGGGTGCGCTGGTGCGCCGCGTGGACACCCCCGCGCTGGTGACCGCCGCCGGATTCTACGGCAAGTCCGACACCCCGGAGACCTTCTATTCGCTCTCGACCTACACCTCGCCCAAGGATATCTACCGCTACGACCTGGTCTCGGGTGTTTCCGATAAATTTTCCACCCCCAAGTTAGCCTACGATCCCGAACTGTACACCGCCCAGCAGGTCTTCTACCCGAGCAAGGACGGCACCGAGGTGTCGATGTTCATCGTCCACCGCAAGGATATGAAGCGCGAAGGGCGCAACCCGCTGCTGCTCTACGGCTACGGCGGCTTCAACCACACGATGACCCCCGTGTTCAGCCCCTCGGTGATCATGTTTCTCGAACAGGGCGGCGTCTACGCCGTGGCTAACCTGCGCGGCGGCGGCGAGTACGGCGAAAAATGGCACCGCGCGGGCATGCTGGAGCAAAAGCAGAACGTCTACGACGACTTCATCGCCGCCGCCGAGTGGCTGATCGAAAACAAATACACCTCATCGAAACACCTGGCCATCCACGGCGGCTCGAACGGCGGCCTGCTGGTGGGCGCCTGCATGGAGCAGCGTCCCGAGCTCTTCGCCGCGGCCATCCCCGCCGTGGGGGTGATGGACATGCTGCGCTACCACAAATTCACGGTAGGGTGGGGCTGGGCCGTGGAATACGGGTCGAGCGACAACGAAGACCAATTCCGCTACATCTACGCCTACTCGCCCCTGCACAACCTGCACAAGGGCACCTGCTACCCCGCCACGCTGATCACCACCGCCGACCACGACGACCGCGTGGTGCCCGCCCACTCGTTCAAGTTCGCCGCCGCGCTGCAGGCCGCCCAGGGCTGTAACAACCCCACCCTGATCCGCATTGATACCAACGCGGGCCACGGCGCCGGCAAACCGACCTCGAAACGGCTGGACGAAGCCGCCGACCTCTACTCGTTCATCTTTTACAACACGGGCGCTAAAGTGTATTTTGCCGCGCCTGCCGCGCAATAGTATATAGGCTTGTCATTCTGAACGCCAGTGAAGAATCTTGGTCGGGCTGTTTTCAGGCTGTTCCGACCAAGATTCTTCACTGGCGTTCAGAATGACAAGAGATCAAAACATTAAAAATATGAGATCCCTGTTTTTGACCCTCACCCTCCTCCTGCCCGCATTGCTGGCGGCTGCGGGCGGCAAACAAAAGACCTTCACCCCCGGCCAGCCGTGGCCCGACGACAAGGGCGTGCACATCAACGCCCACGGCGGCGGCATCCTCTGGGATGCGGGCCGCTACTACTGGTTCGGCGAGCATAAAACGGAAGGCCCCGGCGGCAACCTGGCCAACGTGGGGGTACACTGCTACTCATCCAGGGACCTCTGCAATTGGCGCGATGAGGGGATCGCCCTGCGCGTGATGCCCGAAGGCTCGGGCAGCGACATCGAAACGGGTTGCATCCTGGAGCGCCCGAAAGTGATCCGCAACGCGAAAACGGGCCAATACGTGATGTGGTTCCACCTCGAACAGAAAGGAGCCCGGTACAGCAGCGCCTGCAGCGGCGTGGCCGTGAGCGACCGCATCGCCGGGCCATACACTTTCCTGCGCTCGGTGCGTCCCGACGCGGGCCGCTATCCGGTCAATGTGCAGCAGATCCACAAAGGCCCGTCCACGGCGAAGGCAAGTTACCCGGGCGGCGGCCTGCCCGTCCATCCCGACACGCTCAACCTGGTGGGGCGCGACCTCGCGCGCGGCCAGATGGCCCGCGACATGACCCTTTTTGTGGATGACGACGGCAAAGCCTACCATATTTTCTCCTCGGAAGAGAACAGTACGCTGCACATATCGCTGCTTTCGGACGACTACCTTTCACACACGGGTACGTGGTACCGTTTCTTCGTCAACGGTTTCATGGAGGCCCCCGCGATCTTCAAACACGAGGGCAACTATTACCTGATGATGTCGGGTTGCACGGGCTGGAAGCCCAACGCCGCCCGTTCCGCCGTCGCCCCGTCGATCTTCGGCCCCTGGACCGAGTTGGGCAACCCCTGCGTAGGCGAGGCGACCGAAACCACCTTCGAATCGCAGAGCGCCTTTATCCTGCCCGTGCGCGGCAAGCCCGGAACGTTCATCTATATGGGTGACCGATGGCGTCCCGACGACGCCATCGACGGCCGTTACATCTGGCTGCCGATCGAGATGCGCGACGGAGTTTTTCGTATCGGATGGCAGGACGAGTGGAAACTTTGACGGGTGGGTTCGCCCGGTATTCCGGCGTGTATATTTTGCCGCCCGTTGCCGGTTTGCCCAGCCGCTCTTTTCGAGGCGTTACGTATGTTGCGGGGTTCATTTACACTCCTTAGAATACGCTTTTTAAGTTTTTTCCAAATTATTTTCCGGTGCGCCATGCCGCATAGTCAGGCGGATATGCACTGCGGACCGCTTTTTAACGTGTCCGGGCCCCCTTTATGTTTTGCAAAATCCAAAAATTAAGTTACTTTTGTCATGGCGAAAAAACAAGATGCTTGCCTGAGGTTGGGTGATTGCAGTTGTTTGGATCGAATGGCAAGAGGGGATTTTAGTGAGGGTGGGATTTTTTCGCCGAATCGTTTTTCCGGGCCGGGTTTCTCAGGTTACACACCGCGGTTCCGTTAAATCACGGGGTGTAGCGCAGTCCGGTTAGCGCACCTGCTTTGGGAGCAGGGGGTCGTGGGTTCGAATCCCGCTACCCCGACACGATAAAAATCAGGGAGTTACGAGGCTTTTGCCCGACTCCCTGATTTTTGTTTACCCCGCCTGTATCCTCCCCGCCGCATAGAAAAAAGAAGCCGTCTCAGAACCAGAGACAACCACTTTCTTTTGGGTGGATTGGTACACTCTTTGTCTTAGGACGTTGTATAAAATACTTATACAATAGACTATGAAAAAAGCACTCTACCTTCTCTTTCCCGTCGCCGTCTGTTTTCTTGTCGGCTTTTCGGGGGCTTATTTCCAGGAAACGTCTTTGTTGGCCTGGTACCCCGGACTGGTCAAATCGCCGCTCACGCCGCCCAATGCGGTTTTTCCCGTGGCTTGGGGCATCCTTTATATTTGCATGGGCCTTTCGGCCGGGCTGGTGCTGCTTTCCCGCAGCAAGGACCGCGGGCTGCTCACCACGCTCTTTTGCGTGCAGCTCGCGCTGAATTTCCTCTGGAGCATCCTGTTCTTCGCGATGCGTAGCCCGGTGGCCGGGATGATCGACATCCTGCTGCTGGATGCGCTGGTGATCTTCTATGCCGTGCGCAGTTGGGGAACGGTACGCCGGGCCTCGGTGCTTTTCTGGCCTTACGCGGCCTGGCTGCTGTTCGCCTCGTACCTCAACCTGTTCATCCTGCTGCACAATTAGGGTGCGTCAACACGAACGCTGATCCGTTACGCGCTCTTGCGGTAACTGATCACCGCCCACGTATTAAAGAACAGCCCGAACCCGACCAGCGCGCAAAGCTGCACGGTCAGGTCCCCGGCCACGCTGCCGCGCAGGTAGACCGCCCGCATCACCTGGATGAAATATTTCAGCGGATTGACCACGGTGATCGCCTGCGCCCACTCCGGCATGCTCTGCACGGGGGTGAACAGCCCGCTCATCAGCAGGAAGACGATCACGAAGAAGAACATCACGAACATCGCCTGCTGCATGGTGGCCGAGTAATTCGACACCACCAGCCCCAGCCCCGTCATCATCACCACGAACAGCAGCGCGAAGATATAGATCGTCCCCAGGCTCCCCGCCGGGGTGAACCCGTAAACGATCCACGCGATCAGGAAGCAGAGCGTGAGGATCACGAACCCGATGATCCAATAAGGGATGATCTTCCCGAGGATGAACGAGAGCTTGCGCAGGGGCGTGACGTTGATCTGCTCGATGGTCCCCATCTCCTTCTCGCCCACGATGTTGAACGCCGGCAGGAACCCGCAAAGAATGGTGAGCAGCATCACCATCAGCGCCGGCACCATGAACAATTTATAGTCCATATGGGGATTGAACAGTCCCAGCGTCTGGACCTGGAACCCTTGCGCCGACACCGCAGGCAGCAACGCCGCATACTGCGTGCGCAAATCATCCGAATACCCCGCCACGATCGACGAGAGGTAGCCGCTGCCGACCCCCGCCTTGGTCGCATTGACGCTGTTGGCGGCGATCATCACGCCGGGCGCCGTACCATTCATCAAATCCTTTTCAAACCCGCGCGGGATCTCGAAAATGAGATCCGCCCGCCCGTCCTCGATGGATTTCATCGCCTCGGGATAGGTCTGCTCGGCGTCCGTTAGGCGGAAATATCCCGACGAGGCGATCTTCTGCACCAGCCGCGACGATAGCGTGCTGTGGTCCGAATCGACCACCGCCAGGTTGATCCCCCGGATCTCGGAGTTGACCGCCCACGGCATCACCAGCAGCATGATGCACGGGAACACGACGATCAGCCGCGGGATGATCGGGTTGCGCATCATCTGCTTGAATTCTTTCTCTATGAGGAATTTGAGGATCATTGCAGCCGGATTTTAAAGTTTTTGAGGCTTACGAAAATAAGGAACGCCGCCATGCCGCAGAGCACATAAAGCTCTTTGGCGATATACCCGATGCCGAGGCCCTCGATCATCACTTTCTTCACCGCGGCGATGAACCACCGCGCCGGAATGATATTCGATACCCATTGCAGGACGGCCGGCATATTCTCCACCGGGAAGATCATCCCCGAGAGGATCACCGTAGGCATCATCAGCACCACCCCCGAGAAGAGCATGGCCATGATCTGGTTCGAAGCGACGGTCGAAATAAGCAGCCCGAGCGAGAGCGAAACCATGATGAACAGCAGCGCCAGCAGCACCAGCAGGCCGAGATTCCCCGACACCGGCACCCCGATCACAAAGACCGACAGCAGCAGGATCGTAATGAGATTGACCGCCGAAAGCGTCAGGTAGGGCACCACCTTCGCCAGAATGATCAGGATCGGCTTCATGGGCGAGACGAGCAAAACCTCCATCGTCCCCAACTCCTTCTCGCGCACGATCGAGATGGAGGTCATCATGGCGCAAATCAGCATCAGGATCAGCCCCATCACCCCCGGTACGAAATTATAAGCCCCCTTCATCCCCGGATTATAAAGCATCTTGACCTGCGGCGTAATGAGCATCGGTACGTTCATTTCGGCCTGCTTTCCCGCGATATAATCGCGCAGGATGCTCGAAACGTAGGAGGTGAACAGCGTGGCCTGGTTGGGATCGCTCCCGTCGGCGATGAGTTGCACGGCCGCCTCGCCCGTAGGCAGGTTATCCGCGAACCGCTCGCTGAAAGCCATCACCATATCCACCTCCCCGCGCATGAACAACTCCTCGGCCTCGACCTGCGACCCCACCTGGTGGCCGACGACAAAATACTCGCTCGCATCGATCTGCCGCACGATCTCGCGCGTCACATCGTCCTCCGTGGGCGTCATGACCGCCACCCGCACCCCGCGCACGTCGTTCGTAAGCGCGAACCCGAACAGGATGATCTGCACCACCGGCATCACCAGCAGGATCAGCATCGTCCGCCGGTCGCGGAAGATATGGCGGAACTCTTTTAATATAAAGGTTGCGAATTGCATGAGTTGGAAATTATGAATTATGAATTATGAATTATGGATTATGAATGATGAAGTATGGGCTGCTTTTTCTCCGGCAGGCAATTCATAATTCATAATCCATAATTCATAATTTATTCTTTATTTTGTGCTTTGCGCGCCAGCAGGTAGAACACCTCATCCATACTGCCCGCGTTGAACTGCGTTTTGAGTGCCGCCGGAGTGTCGAGCGCCTCGATGCGCCCGTCGACCATGATGGACACGCGGTCGCAATATTCCGCCTCGTCCATGTAGTGCGTGGTGACGAAGACCGTGATCCCGCGCCCGGCCGCATCGTAGATCAACTCCCAGAACTGCCGCCGCGTGGCAGGATCGACCCCGCCCGTAGGCTCGTCCAAAAAGACGATGCGCGGCGAGTGGAAGATCGCCACCGAGAAGGCCAACTTCTGCTTCCATCCCAGCGGCAGGGCGGACACGAGCGTGTCGCGCTCCGCTTCAAAATCCAGCGTGGCGAGCAATTCCTCTGTTTTTGAGGCGATCTGCCGCGTGTTCATCCCGTAAATCCCCCCGTACAGCCGGATGTTTTCCCACACTTTCAGGTCGGGGTAGAGCGAGAAGCGCTGGCTCATGTAGCCGATGCTGCTTTTGACCATCTCGGACTCCGTGCGGATGTCGTACCCGGCTACGTAGCCGCGCCCCGAGGTAGGCTTGCTCAACCCGCAGAGCATGCGCATGGCGGTGGTCTTTCCCGCCCCGTTGGCCCCGAGGAAGCCGAAGATCTCGCCCCGTTCCACCCGAAACGAGATGCCGTCCACGGCCGTGAAGGAGCCGAAGCGTTTGGTGAGTTTTTCCGTGACTATGGCTGCGTCGTTTACCATACTCTTGTTTTTTGCTTTTTGTCATTCAGAGCGTAGCGAAGAATCTTGGTCTGAATCATTCCGGCACAGCCCGACCAAGATTCTTCGCTGCGCTCTGAATGACAAAAATATTTGAATGTGCCGTTCCCGTAGGGGCACCCCTTGTGGGTGCCCATTCTTCAGGGCGACCACGAGGGTCGCCCCTACGCCTGCCGCGCCTGCTTGTCGAGTTGCATGTAACAATCCTCGATCGAGGGTTTTATCGCTTTTATTTCCACGTCCGCGTATCCTTTCCCGCGCAGGAACGCTTCCAGGTCCGCCACGCCGAAACGTTTTTCGTCAATGGTCAGGTGATGCACGTCGCCGAAAGCGAAACAACTGTCTATCCCTTCCCATTCCCGTATATCCGTCAGCAGCCGCGGCATCCCTTTCGAAGTGCGCGCCGACCAGAGCCCCCGTCCGAAAGAGGCGACGATGTCCGCCGGCGTGTCGATCTGCAGGAACTCCCCGCCCCGGATCAGCGCGATCCGGTCGCAAAGCGAAGCCTCGTCCATATAGGGTGTCGAAACGACGATGCTGATCCCCTCGTCCTTCAACCGGGAGAGCATCTGCCAGAACTCCTTGCGCGACACGGGATCCACCCCCGTGGTCGGCTCGTCCAAAAACAGCACCGTCGGCTTATGGATCAGCGCGCAGCAAAGCGCGAGTTTCTGTTTCATCCCGCCCGAGAGCGCCCCCGCCCGCCGTTTGCTGAACGGTTCGAGCTGCTTGTAAATATCGCTCACCAGCCCGTAATTTTCCTGGATGGTCGTATGGAAGATCGAAGCGAAGAACCCGAGGTTCTCCTCGACGCTCAAATCCTGGTAGAGCGAGAACCGCCCCGGCATATACCCCACGCGGTTGCGGATCTCGCGATACCCCGTCACCACATCCTGCCCGTCCACCGCGGCCGTCCCCTGGTCGGGCAGCAGCAGCGTGGTGAGGATGCGCATCAGGGTGGTCTTGCCCGCCCCGTCCGGCCCGATCACCCCGAAGATCTCGCCCTGCGCCACGGTGAAGCTCACCCCCCGCAACGCCCGGACCTCCCCGTAGCTTTTCGTGATATTCTCAGCCCTTACCGCGTCCATTTGTGTTTTTTTTGTGTAAAAATCTTTTTTGTGTCCTTTGTGGTAAAATCATTCAAACTTCAACTGCCCATACATCCCGATCTTCAGGTACCCGTCATTCTCCACGACCACCTTCATCGCATAGACCAGGTCGGCCCGCTCATCGCGCGTATGGATATTCTTGGGCGTGAATTCCGAGCGCATGCTCATCCACGTGATCCGCCCCGGATACTCGCGGTACCCATCGCTCCCGAAATCCGCGAACACCTTCACCTGCTGTCCTAATTTGAGCGTGGTCAATTGATCCGCCGTCACATAAGAGCGCAGGTAAACATGCTGCATGTCCGCCACCTTGAACAGCGGCCGCCCGGCGGCGGCCATCTCGCCCGCCTCGGCATATTTCGCCAGCACGATGCCTGTGGTAGGCGAGGTGATCCGGCTCTTTTCGATCTGGTCTTCGAGTTGCGCGATCTGGAACCGCAGCGCGCGCGCATCGTCCGTCAGGGCGACGTTGCCGCTGCCCAAAGAGGTGCGCTGCGCATCCAACTGCTTTTGCAACAGCGCGATCGCGGCATTAATATCGTCCAGTTGTTTCTGGTTGGCCGCGTCGGCCTTGACCAGCTGTTCGAACCGCCGCCGCTCGTTCTGCTGCGTGGCGATCTGCTGCTCCGTCACGGCGATCTGTTTGGCCACGTCCGTGCGGCGGTTGTCCAACCCGCCGATGCTGGCGCGCAATTGCTGCACGCGCAGGGTCAGTTGCACCGTGTCGATGCACCCCACGACCTGCCCGCAGGTCACGCTGTCCCCCTCGGTGAGGTTGAACGTCATCAGTTTGCCGCTCACCTCCGAGGATACGATCACCTCGGTGGCTTCGAAGACGCCCGAAGCGTCGAATCCCTTTTCATTCTGCCTGCAAGCCGCCAGCGCGACGACGGCCGCCAGGATAAGGATACTCTTTTTCATGGTTATGGATGATTTTATTGTTGTTCTTCAATTCGTGCGCGCACTTTCCCCCAGGCATGGGTGCCGAAAAGGCAGCTTTCACGCATGGTGCCGAGCATCTCCGTAAACCGCGACATCGGCACGCCGAGGCTGAGCAGGTCCCGCTCGAAAAAAGGCCGCGCCGAAGGGTCGAAAAGCCCCAGGAACGTACGCCGTCCCCCGATGCGGTTTTCCCGCGCGACCTGGGTGACCATCGTGCTGCACCCCGACCCGAAAGGGGCCGAAACCGCATCCATCGCCGGGTTGTCGAAATAGATCCACGAGGCAAGCCCCGAGAGCACGTCCGGCGTGGCGAGGAAAACGATCCCCTCGACCCCCTCGAAACTATCCAGCCGGTCGATGCGCGAGAAGTGAAGGTAGCGCCCCTCTGCCTGCTGCTGAATATCCAACTCCCCGATAAACTCGCGCACCATTTCCGGCGTGCGCATATAGCGCTCTTTGGTCGAGACGAATCCGGGCACATGTTCCGGCATGGGCGCGAATCCCGTGTAGAGTTTGCCGCCTCCGCAGCCGATATTTTCCGCGTCGAGACTCACGGCCACGCCCTGTCTGACCAGCGGGAAACACTTGAAAAAGCATCCATGCACCTTCTCTATCCGATGGCCCGGGTCGTCCGAGTACCAAAAGGCGATCGGCAATTCTATTCCCTGCCCGAAGGCTTCCCGGTAATTCTCTATGAAATTCGCAACTGTCATGGCTTGATCACTATTAGAACTGTTTTGCGGTCCGTCATTCCGAGCGTTAGTCGAGGAATCTCAAACCGGCTGTCTGAGATTCCTCGACTAACGCTCGGAATGACGGACAACGCCACAGATGTACCCCTGTTAATTATTCGTCGTGGTTTTCATCTCATAGATCGCCTGCCAGAGCTGCACCTTATGCAGCACACGCGCCTGCCGGGCAAGATTCTCCGCTGTCACTTCGCGCATCAACTCCACCCCGCTCATCGTCCCGTTCTCCACCTTGGCCTCGGCCGAGCGGCGGATGTTGCCGCGCAAGGTCACCAACTCGTCGTCCTGCAGCATGAGCGCCTTGATATTCCCGATCTTGCGCTGCTCGGCGACCAACTGCATGCGCGTGTTGAAAAGGAACGTCTCGCGCTGCGCCGCCACCCCCTGCCGGGAATTGTCGACCAGCCGTTTCTCGTTCTTCTTCGTATAGAGCGACCCGAAATTCCAACTCAGCCGCAGCCCGGCCACATAGTAAGGCTCGAACGTGGTCTTGAACATATTCAGCCCCGGTTTCCCATAACCGCCTTGCACAAAGGCGCCGAGCGTGGGCAGGTTCTTGGAAGAGATATTCTTCAGTTGCGCCTGGAAATTGGCATCCTGCGCATCCATCAGCCACAATTCCGGCCGATTGATCTGCGACGAGGACACATCCCCGCCCGCGGGCGGCGTGAGCTTCTGCTCCCCCTCGCGTCCGATCATCATGCCGAGCATCGCCATATAAGATTCGCGCGAAGAACTCATCGAAATACGGTTTTGCTCCATCTCGATCTGCTGCGCCCTCACCGCATCCAGGTCGGCACGATTCGCCACCCCGCCCTTGATTAAGGCCGACACACGGTCGTAATTGCGCGCCAGATCGTCCTGAGTAAGTTTCAGTTGCTCCAACTGTCCGTCCAAAAGAAGAACGCCGAAAAACAACTGATTCACCCTCTCACGCAGTGAATAAAGGTCTACTTCCAACGACTGTCGGCTCACATCCGCCGCCGTCACGGCATTCTGCTTGGCCGCCCCGATGCGCCCCCCGTCCCAGATCACCTGCTGCAACTCGATCTTCGCGTCGTAGTTGTCCTTGGGCAGGGTAGGGATCTCGATCCCCGGCACCTCAAGGCTGATCGTGGTGACATCCGACTGGTAAGTCGCCCGCGCCGTGAGTTGCAACTGCGGCAGATACCCGCGCGAGGCGTTCTGCACGGTGTAATGCTGAGCCTGCTCGATCAGCCCCATCCGCTCGATGAGCGGGTAGTTGGCCCGGGCCAGGTCCCAGCACTCCTCGACGGTGAGCTGCGCCGCCGCGGCACCGCAGGATAAGGTCAGCGCTATGGCCGCAAATAACTTTTTCATGGTCTTATACTGTTGAGCAGGACTGCTTTCACGCTCTGCCTGCGTTTGTTTACGAAGTCTTTGTACCCCTTCTCATCCACGCCCCACACCATCCGGACCATGCCCCCGGCCACGAACGGGAAGATGTCCAGCGAGAGGATGTCGAAGATCAGCTCCATCGGCTCCATCGGCCGCACGTGCCCGGCGGCGACCTCCGCGCGCAGGTCTTCGGAGAGTTTGCCGAACATCTTGACGGCCAGCGGCCCGAGGCTGTCGCGCATCCCCTTCATCCGTTGCGGGTCCGAAGTGACCACGTTGAGGATCAGGTTGGGCAGCCGCGGATTGTCCGTGAGCACGTCGAAATGCGCGTCGACGATCTGCATGATCTTTTCTTCAAAAGATATGCCCTGATCATATATGGCGAAAAATTTATTGGCGAAAGCGGTGATCTTCGCCTTGAAGATGGTGGTGAAGAGCTGGTCCTTCGTGCGGAAGTAGTAATGCACGAGGGCCTGGTTGCACCCCGCTTCCCGCGCGATTTCGGTGGTCGAGGTGAGCGCGAACCCCTTGTCCAGGAAGAGCCGCTCGGCCACCTGCAGGATCGTCTCCTCGGTGGTCAGCTCTTTCTGTTTTTTCGGTAAACGTACCATTTTGATGCAGTTATTTAAACTCATTGTTTAAAGCTATTATTTAAATATATAATTTAATAGCTCTATTAATTCAAAGACAAAGGAAAACCAAATAATCTTAACCTCCAAATTTTTAGCGATATTTTTTGAGAAAAAAGAAATTATTTCCCCTCAGAGTGCCTGGGAAAGGGCTTGTCATTCTGAACGAAGTGAAGAATCTTGGTCTGGCTGTGCTGCTGCAAACACTTCAGACCAAGATTCTTCACTTCGTTCAGAATGACAAGAATATCACCGTGTGCCGGGCGGCACCATCCCGAACCAGGCCCACAGCGCAAACCCCGTGTTGATCGTCAGATTGACGATATGATACGACGGCGTTTGCGAGGGATCCAACAGAAAGACATACCGCTGCACGGCCAGCCCCAGCCAGGGAACGGCGAACGCCGCCGCAGCGAACGAGGCCATACGTCCCGTCCGCAATCCGCAGGGCCGCGCGCACAGGATCACAGCCAGACAGCACAACACATCCGCCGCCACCAGCATCGCCAAATCATACCCGGCCAGATCCGCCAGCAGGTCCATCGCAAAATGCACCCCCAACCCCAGCGCCAACGGCACGAGGTAAGGCCTCGCCCGCCGGAAAAACAGCGCCCCGGCCGCAGCCAGCCCGACCAGAATCCACCAAAAGTGATGCACCCGGTACAACAGGAACGAATTGGCCGTCCCGTCGTCCGACTGGTACCCCCAAAGGTGATCCGCATCCACGCTGCCCGCCGCGATGACGATCGCCAGGAAAGCCCCGAACCCGATCTTCGCCTTCCTTCCTGCAAATTCCGACGCGAGGGTCGAGGTCAATATGTGGCCGGACATGTACATGGCGGTAGTTGTGTTTTGAGTTTTGTCGTTGTCATTCTGAACGAAGTGAAGAATCTTGGTCGGACTGTGCTCACACACTTCCGACCAAGATTCTTCACTTCGTTCAGAATGACAAACCTATAAATTTTTGTTGCAAAATCCCGGATTACAGCGGCATCTTGACAAAGACCTCCACTGCCTGATACTCCGCCATTCCGAGCCTGTCATACATCGACGCGGTATTCTGCGTCCGCTCCTCGGCCCGCTGCCAGAACTCCCGCTTATCCTCGCCCGGGACGGGCACGATATCCTTCTGCGAAAGGTGCCGGTAGATGGCATGCCGTTTACGGATCACCTCGTCCGGGCTGAGGGGCACGGCCATGTCGACCGCTTCCAGCCCCCATTCCTGCCATGCGCCGCGGTAGAGCCACAACCGGCAGTCGCGTACCCAATCCTCGCCGCCGACCTCGTCCAACGCCTGCAGGACGGCCTCGATGCAAACCCGGTGCGTCCCGTGCGGATCCGAAAGGTCGCCCGCCGCATAGATCTGGTGGGGCTGCACCTCGCGCAGCAACGCCGCCACGATCTCGATGTCGCGCTGCGTGAGCCCGCCCTTTTTGATCCCGCCCGTCTCATAGAAGGGCAGATTGAGGAAATGCACGTTCGTCTCGTCGTTCAGCCCGAAATGGCGGCAGGCGGCCTTGGCCTCCGCACGCCGGATGGAGGCCTTCATCTCGCGCAGGGCGTCGGGTTCGCGCCCGCCTTTCTCGCGCGAGGCGATCACCCCCTTCATCTCCCTGTATTTATCCCCCAGCCCGCATTCGCGCGCCGAGTCGAGGATCTGCAACACCACGTCGTCATGCACGGCGATGCTGCCCGAGGTCTGGTAAGCCACATGCACGTCGTGCCCTTGCTCCACCAGGCGCAGGAACGTCCCCCCCATCGAGATCACGTCGTCGTCCGGGTGGGGTGAGAAGATCACCACGCGCTTGGGGTAGGGCATCGACCGCTCGGGACGCGTCGAATCGTCCACGCCGGGCTTGCCGCCGGGCCAGCCGGTGATCGTGTGCTGCATGTCGTTGAACACCTCGATGTTCACTTTGTCGTAGCTGCCCGCGCTGTCGAGCAGCTGCCCGAGCGAGTTGTCTATATAATCCTGATAGGTAAGTTTGAGGATCGGCTTTTTGGCCACGCTGCAAAGCCAGATCACCGCTTTGCGGATCGCGCGCGGCGTCCAGCGGCAGGTACCCACCAGCCACGGCGTTTTTACCCGCGTCAGGCCCTCGGCCGCGTTGGTGTCCACCACCACCTCGACGGCCGCGTGCTGCTGCAGGTAGGTGGCCGGGATGAACTGCGAAACCTCTCCCTCGACCACATGCCCCACCACGTCGGCCTTCTCCTCGCCCCAGGCCATCAGCACGATGCGCCGCGAGGAAAGGATGGTCGAAATCCCCATCGTGATCGCCATGTCGGGCGTATTCTCGATGCCGTAAAAACTGTCGCTCACATCCTTGCGCGCGCGGTTGCCCAGGGCGACCAGACGGGTCTTGGCGTTGACCCACGTACCGGGCTGGTTGAAGCCCACCTGTCCGGCGACCCCCGTGCCGAGGATCATCAGGTCGAGGCCCCCGCGCTCGGCGATGGCCGCCTCATACTCCTGGCAATATTGCGTGGCGCGCTCCACGCTCACCGTGGCGTCGATCATGAAGACGTTCTTCGGGTCGAGGTCCACGTGGTTGATAAAATCCTCGTGGATGTTGTAGCTGCGGCTCTGTACCTCGCTGCCGGTCATGGGATAAAATTCATCGAGGCTGAAGATGGTCACCCCGGCGAAGCTCACCTCGCCCGCGCGGTATTTTTCCACAAGCCGCTGATATACCCCGATGGGCGATTTGCCGGTCGTCAGGCCGAGCACGAACCCGCCGCCCTGCTTGGCGCGGATCTGTTCCACGACCAGGTCGGCCACGTACTGCGCCCCTTCGTATTCCGTATTGAAAATGTTCGCCGGCACTTTTTCGTAGCGGCGGATGATGTCGATCGGCTCCGCCCCGGTGACCAGTTCGATGCCTTGTGCTAATTTGTAATTGCGTTTCATATTCGGTGAGGTTATCCCCCGTTTTGGTTTGTAGGGGCACCCCTTGCGGGTGCCCTATTCTTTTGGGCACCCGCAAGGGGTGCCCCTACGTGCTATGATAAGTTCGTTACAAGATCAATGCCGCCGCCCCGAAACTCCCCGCCCGGTTGCCCAATTCGGCAGCCGCGAGGCCCGTGTTGACCGCGCAACCTTTCACGGCATAGCGCATGGCATACTGCGTGATTTTTTCGATATAGAAAGGCCCCGATTCCGAGATCCCCCCGCCGATGACCACTTTTTGCGGCGAGAAGGTATTGATGATCCCCGAGACGCCATGCCCCAGGTAACGGCAATGCTCCTCGATGCACTCCGTGGCAATGGGATTTCCCGCCAGGAAAAGCTCGACGATGAAATGACCGTCCGCCTCGCGTCCCGGCCACTCGACGCCCGCCTCTTCGCAACGTTTGTTGAACCGCCGCACGAGCGCGGCGGTCGAAGCGTACCGTTCCAGGCAACCCACTGAACCGCATCCGCAAGGTTCGCCGTCCGCGACCAAAGGCACATGGCCCAATTCGGTCCCCCGGTTGCGGTACCCGCCATAGAGTTTCCCGCCGATCATCACCCCGCCGCCGATGCCGGTGCCCACGGTGAGGAAAACCACATCCGTGCAGCCGCGCGCCGCGCCGTAACGCGCCTCGCCCAGCGCCATCAGGTTGGCGTCGTTGTCCACCAGCGTGCGCAGGCCGGTAGCCTTCTCGACCGCCGCGGCGATCGGATAGCCGCTCCATCCGGTGATGTTGGCGCAATCGACCACGGTCTTGCCCGCCTCGTCGACCACCCCCGGGGTGCCGATGCCCACGCCTTCCAGCGTGATGCCGAGCGTCGTGGCCTCCTGTTTGCAAATTTCGACCGCTTTGACGATCTGTCCGCATACGGCATCCCCGTCCCGGTCTGCGCACGAAGGCACTTTGCCGTCGAAGAGCATTTCTCCTTCGGAGCTGATGATGGCGTACTTGATGAACGTTCCGCCCAGGTCGATTCCTACTGCATATCTTTTCATATTCTCTAAAATTATTTCGAATCCGTAGGGGCACCCCTTGCGGGTGCCCAATCACATTAGGGCACCCGCAAGGGGTGCCCCTACATTAAGCCCAAAGCCCCGCCAGGTTGACGATCGTGCGCACCGCCCGTTCCATCGTGGTGAGCGAGCAATACTCATACCGCCCGTGGAAATTCATCCCCCCCGTACAGAGGTTGGGGCAGGGCAGCCCCAGATACGAAAGCCGCGACCCGTCCGTCCCGCCGCGGATCGGCCGCACGACGGGCGCGACGCCTGCCATCTCCATCGCCTTTTTCGCCTTTTCGATCACCTCGGGATGCGGCTCGACCATCTCGCGCATGTTGTAATACTGGTCTTTGAGCGTCAGTTTGACCACCTGCGACCCGTATTTCGCCTGCAAAAATTCCACCGCCTGCTGCATCGCCAGCTTACGCTCCTCGAAGCGCGTGCGCGAATGGTCGCGGATGATGTAATCCACGACGGCCTCGTCCACCGACCCTTTCAGCGCGGTCAGGTGGAAAAACCCTTCGTACCCCTCGGTATGCTCGGGCCGCTCCCACGGCGGCAGCAGCGCGTCCAGCTCGTGGGCCACGTGCAGCGCGTTGATCATCTTGTCCTTGGCGTAACCCGGATGGATATTGCGCCCGGCAATGGCAATCTTCGCCCCGGCCGCATTGAAATTCTCATATTCCAACTCGCCCTCGAAGCCTCCGTCCATCGTGTAGGCGAACTTCGCCCCGAAATGCCCGACGTCGAAGTGGTCCACCCCGCGCCCGACCTCCTCATCCGGCGTAAAGCCGATGCGGATCGGCCCGTGCACCGCCTCGGGATGGTCCAAAAGGTATTGCGCCGCGGTCATGATCTCCGCTACACCCGCCTTGTCGTCCGCCCCGAGCAGCGTGGTGCCGTCAGTCGTAATGAGCGTATGCCCCTTATAAAAGGACAATTCCCCAAACTCCGCCACGCTCATCACCAATCCGTTGCCGAGCGTAATATCCCCCCCGTCATATTTCTCGATAACGCACGGCTTCACGTTCGCCCCTGCCATATCGGGCGAAGTGTCCACATGCGCGATAAACCCGATCACGGGCGCATGCTCATGCCCCGGCGTGGCCGGGATCGTCCCGGTCACATACCCGTTCGGGTCGATCTCCACATCCTGCAACCCCATTTCAGCCATCTCATGCACCAACTCGTTCAAAAGAACAAGCTGCTTTGCCGTCGAAGGATAAGTCTCGCTTTCCGGATCGCTCTGCGTATCGAAAGCGACGTATTTCAAAAAACGTTCTAACAGTGTCATAACGATTTATTTTTTCCGCTTTGTCATTCTGAACGAAGTGAAGAATCTTGGTCGGACTGTGCCGGAATAATTCCGACCAAGATTCTTCACTTCGTTCAGAATGACAAAGAACTATTTACTTTTCTCCGTTTTCATGGAATCAACGATAAAGTAACCGATGATCCCGATATACATAACGATCGCCAGCCACTCGGCCCCGAGCCCCTGGCTCCACCCCTTGGCGAACCAATCGAACCCGAAGTATTTGAGCATCGCACTGATCACCCCCATCAGCGCCCCCCCGGCGATGAACCCCGAGGCGATGAGCGTCCCGCGCTCGCGGCGTGCGGTATTGGTCTTTTCGTCACGGCTGCGCGTGGAAACCCACCAGCTCACCAGCCCGCCGATCAGCAGCGGCGTGTTCAATTCCAGCGGAATGAACATCCCCAGCGCGAAAGCCAGCGCCGGAATCCCGAGCATCGTGAGGATCAGCGCGAAGACCGCCCCCGCGAAATAGAGCATCCAGGGCGTCGCCCCGCCTTCCATAAGTGGCTTGATGACCGCCGCCATCGCATTGGCCTGCGGAGCCACCAACGCCCCCTCGCCCACGAACCCGTAGGTCTTGTTGAGGATGATCATCACCCCGGCCACCGTAGCCGCCGAAACGGCCGTCCCGAGGAATTTCCATCCCTCCTGTTTGGCCGGCGTGGTGCCGAGCCAGTAACCGATCTTCAGGTCGGTAATGAATCCCCCGGCCATCGAAAGCGCCGTACAGACGACCCCGCCGATGATCATGGCCGCCGTCATGCCGCTCGTCCCGCTGAGGCCCGCGCTCACGAGTACCAGCGAACTGAGGATCAGCGTCATCAGCGTCATCCCCGAAACCGGGTTGGTCCCCACGATCGCGATGGCGTTGGCCGCCACGGTCGTAAAGAGGAACGCTATAATAAATACAATCAGCAGGGCAATAATCGTATGGGTAATATTACCCAACACCCCGAATTGGAAAAAAACGAACACCGCCACCAGCACCGCGATCAGCGCCGAAAGGATAAAACGCATCGAAAGGTCACGCTGCGTGCGCAGGGGTTTTTCCGCCGCACCCTTTTTCGACCCGCCGAGTTCTTTCACGGCCAGCCCGAGCGCCTGGCGGATGATCTTCGAGGAACGGATGATCCCGATGATTCCGGCCATCGCAATCCCCCCGATACCGATATGGCGCGCATAATTACGGAAAATCTCCTCCGGCGACATCTCGCTCAGCAGCTTGGCCACTCCCGCCCCGACGGCGATCGTCTGCCCGTCGGCGAAGTGCGAGATCATCGGAATGAGCACGAACCAAACGGTGAACGACCCCGCGCAGATGATCGCGGCATATTTCAGCCCCACGATATACCCCAGGCCCAAAACCGCCGCCCCCGTATTCACCTTGAAAACGATCTTCGCCTTATCGGCCAGCGTCACGCCCCAGTCCGCGATGCGCGTCGAAATCTCCTCCGTCCACCACCCGAAAGTACTGATGATAAAGTCATACAACCCGCCGATCAGACCGCTCACGGCGAGCAGTTTCGCCTGGTTGCCCCCCTTCTCGCCCGAAACTAAGACCTCGGTGGTCGCCGTCGCCTCCGGGAAGGGATATTTCCCATGCATATCCTTCACGAAATACTTCCGGAACGGGATCAGCATCAAAATCCCCAGCATCCCCCCGAACAGCGAGGAGAGCAAAATCTGGTAAAATTTCGCATCCAGCCCGAGGATATAGAGCGCCGGCAGGGTAAAGATCGCCCCCGCGACGATCACCCCCGAACTCGCCCCGATGCTCTGGATAATGACGTTCTGCCCGAGCATATTCTTCTTGCCGAGCATCCCGCCCACGCCCACGGCGATGATGGCGATGGGAATGGCCGCCTCGAACACCTGCCCGATCTTCAGCCCCAGGTAGGCCGCCGCCGCCGAGAAAATGATCGCCATCAGGATCCCCATCCCGACCGAATAGGGCGTCACCTCCTTCGGCGCGCTGCCGGCCGGCATGACGGGTTTATACTCCTCGCCCGGCGCCAGCTCGCGGTAAGCGTTCTCGGGCAGCGATGTCTGTTGTTGGTTGTCCGGTTCTTTCATTGTTTACGTTTTTCTTTGACCTGGTTGATGTATTCTACGATCGTCCTGCCTGCCACGTCCCAGTTGAGCCGGGTTTCATATTCATTAAAAGACGAGAGTGCGAGTTTTTCGTACGCTTCGCGGTCGTGCCACAGGTTGGCGATATAATCCGCATATTCCTGTACCGGGGCGTCCAGGTCGAATGTGATCCCGTTGAGCCCGGTACGGACGGCAGACTGAACGCCGCCGGTTTTGGTCGCGACGCTCGGCAGCCCGTATGAGGAGGCTTCGCTGAAGACGATGCCGAAAGACTCGCCCTGCGTAGGCAGCAGCAGGAAATGCGCTTCGGAAAAGAACGATGCGATCCGGGCCAATCCTTCGGGGGTGGATTTGCTGATGAACCCGTGGTTGGTCGCATATTTCGGAAGGTTGTCGATCGGGTGGTTTATCCCGACGATATCCAACCTGACCGGGATGCCCATCCGGGCCAGTCTTTCGGTTATTTCCAAGGCCAGCGGCCCCCCTTTCCGTTCCCAGGCCACGCCTAAAAAGAGCAGGTTGCAGCACTGCAGGCTGCGACTACGGATGATTTCCGTCACCTCCCGCTTCGAAAGCCCGGACGGCATATTGGCCCCGAAAGGCACGACCCTGACCTTCGACGGATCCGCGCCGTAATCTTCTATGGCCGATTTGGCGGTGAATTCGGAGCAGAATAGAAGCAGGTCGCAGTTTTTGTATGCGGCGGCCTCGTTCCCGGTCAGATGCCTGACCGTGCGTTTGCAGAGGCGTTTCAGGGAGTCGTATCCCGACGTGCTTTTGTAGGTGTAATCCGTATAGAACGCTTTGATCTTATCCGTGCGTGTCCATGCCGCATTCGGGATCTCCATGAACAGTACAGCGTCCGAGTCGGCGCTGATGCGCCTGGTTATTTCCTTCCCGTTGGCTTTGGCTACGGCGGGCTCGTGTCCGTACCAATGCCAACCCTTGCCGATATATTTATGCCAGGCGGCCATACAGAGAGGTACGAACTTGTCCCTGTGCTTTAATTTGTCAATGTACTCGACGTCGATGTCCTGTTTTTCCAGGGCTTTCGCAATGTTATAGATCAGGCCTGAGAACGGATGCACGTCCCCGGAATCGAATTTCGTGACGTAAGATATTTTTAATTTATCGCCCATGCCCGGTTATGTTTAAAAATCGCTTCTGTTCGTGCCTATTTGCGCATCAACTTAAAATCCGCCAGCGCGATCGCCATCGCCGCCTCCACCACCACGGCTGCCCGCAGCGCGATGCACGCGTCATGCCGCCCGCGGATGCGCAGCTCCTCGACCTGCCCGGTCTGCGTGTTGAGCGTCTGCTGCGGCGCCGAAATGCTCGGCGTGGGCTTCACCGCCACACGCGCCACGATCCGGTTGCCGTTCGAAAAACCGCCCACTATTCCCCCAGCGTTGTTGGTCGCCGTGGTGCCGTCGGGCGCGATGATCGGATCGTTATTCTGCGATCCCCGCATCCGCGCCACGTCGAACCCCGCCCCGAATTCCACCCCTTTCACCCCGGGAATGGAAAAAAACAAATGACTCATCACGCTCTCCATCGAATCGAAAAACGGATCGCCGATCCCCGGAGGAACGCCGTCCGCCACGCATTCGATGATCCCGCCCACGGAATCCCCGTCATGCATCGCCGCCGCGACCACCTCGTCGAACAGCGCCGGGTCGGCCTCTCCGCCTATTTCCGTGATATGCGCCGCGACCGGCGTAACGACGATCTTCTTCGCCACCACCCCCGCCGCCACCAACGGCAGCGTGAGCCGCCCCGAAAAATGCCCGCCGCCCCGATAATCCGAGAATCCCCCGAAGCGCCATTGCGCGACCCAGTCGGCATGCGAAGGGCGCGGATGGGTAACCAGGTCCGCGTAGTCCGTGCTGCGCGTATCCTCGTTATAAAAAACGATCGTCAGGGGCGCCCCGGTCGTATGGCCGTTCAGCAACCCCGACACGATATGCGGCTTGTCCGTCTCCTTACGCGCCGTGGTGCCTTTGGCCCCGGCCCGGCGTCGGTCGATGTCCTGCTCGAAATCCTCATCGCAGAGCAGCAGCCCCGCGGGCACGCCGTCCAATACCACCCCGATCATCGGGCCGTGGGATTCGCCGAAGATGGATACTCTGAATTTGCGTCCGAAACCGTTCATATTAATTATGAATTATGGATTATGAATTATGAATTAGGGTTGTTTGGATTTGGTGGTCAGGATTATGCTTCTGATGATTTTAAGTAGGGATGTTGCGTCGTTTTCGAGCGATTTGAACTCTTTGTCGTCGATATATTTTGTTTCTTTCAGTAATTCCAGCCAGTATATGCTTTCGTCGCATTCTTTTTGTGCTATATGGAGTTTACTTATGAAGTCTGCCGTACTTTGTGCGTTGATTGCTTCCCGTACATTCGCGCCAACGGATGTCCCACTGCGCACGAGTTGTTTGCTAATAACAAACTCCTTCCGGTCGCCAGTCAAAGTCTTATATAAATTCACCACCCGTACCGCAAACCTGAAACTACCCTTGCGCACCACATTATTATCGTCATCCATAATTCATAATTCATAATTCATAATTTTCTTTAGGTCTTCCCAGAAATCCGGATAGGATTTCCCCACCGCTTCCGCCTCGCGGATCGTCACCGGGGCCGAAGCGTTGAGGGCTGCGACAGCCACGGCCATCGCAATGCGGTGGTCATTATGACTGTCGCACTCAGCACCCGAAATCTCACCTCCGGTCACTTTCATAAGCCCCTCTTGCGAAAGATCTATCTCGATCCCCATGCGCCCGAACTCCTGCTGCAACGTCACCGCGCGGTTGCTCTCCTTGTGCGTGAGCCGCCCCGTGCCGCGGATGATCGAAGTCCCCACGCAATTGGCCGCCAGGGCCGCCAGCGCCGGAAAAAGGTCCGGACAATGCGTCGCGTCGAACTCAAAGGCGATCAACTCCTCGCCCCGCTCGGCCGTCACGGCCGAAGGCGTAGTGGTAATGCGCGCCCCTGCCGCCGAAAGCGCCTCGATGATCGCCACATCGGCCTGCATCGAGAGCGGATTCAGGTTCTCCAGCGTCACACTCCCGGCCACGGCGCCCGCCACCAAAAGGCACGACGCCCCGCTCCAATCCCCCTCCACATCATAATGGTCGCAGCGGTACTCCTGCCCGCCGGGAATAAAGAACTCCTCATAATCGCGGTGTTCGATCTCCACCCCGAACCGTCCGGCCAGGTCGATCGTCATATCGATATAGGGCAAACTCACCAGCCGCGCCACCTGCAAAACCGTATCCTGGGCGCAAAGCGGCAGCGCCATCAAAAGGCCTGTAATGAACTGCGAAGAGACCGACCCGTCCACCTGCGCCTCGCCGCCTTTCATCGGCCCGTGCACCGTGACCGGCAGCAGCCCGCCGTTATCCTCGATCCCGACGCCCAACTGCTTGAGCGGCGCAATCATCATATCCATCGGCCGCCGCATGATGCTCCCCCGCCCGGTGATCGTCACCGGCTGGTCGCAAAGCGAGGCGATCGGAGTGAAAAGCCGCGTGGCCAACCCCGATTCCCCTATGTCCAAAACCGACGAGCGGGGCGCCAGCCCCCCCGTGAAGAGGTAATCCTCCTTGTCCTGTTGTTCGATAGAAGCCCCCAAAGCCGAAGCGACCTGCAACGCCGAGCGCGTGTCGTCGCACAATTCCAATCCGCGGACGAGGGTAGTGCCTCGTGAAAGGAGCGCCGCGGCGATAGCCCGTTGAGCGTAACTCTTCGAGGAGGGAGGCCGAAGCGTCCCCCCCACACGTCGTCGGGCGATGGTTTTATCCATGAAACGATTATGAATTATGGATTATGAATTATGAATTACGAATTATGGCTGCCGGCAGGCAATTCATAATCCATAATTCATAATTCATAATCAACGAAGTTTAAAGTCTTTTCCGAGGTAAACCTTGCGCACCGTCTCATCGTTGGCCAGGTCCTCGGCCGTCCCCGCCTTGAGGATCTTCCCCTCGAAGAGCAGGTAGGTGCGGTCGGTGATCGTCAGCGTCTCATGCACGTTGTGGTCCGTGATGATCACCCCGATGTTTTTGGCTTTGAGCGTGGCCACGATGCTCTGGATATCCTCCACGGCGATCGGGTCGACCCCCGCGAAAGGCTCGTCCAGCAGGATGAAATTCGGATTGATCGCCACGGCGCGCGCGATCTCCGTACGCCGCCGCTCGCCCCCCGAAAGCTGGATGCCGAGGCTTTTGCGCACCTTCTGCAACCGGAACTCCTCGATCAGCCCCTCCATGCGGTCCTTCTGGTACTCTTTCGAATAG
This sequence comes from Rikenellaceae bacterium, assembly GCA_031549495.1. Lineage (GTDB taxonomy): Bacteria > Bacteroidota > Bacteroidia > Bacteroidales > Rikenellaceae > JAVBOW01. The sequence goes on from JAVBPS010000022.1 coordinate 24,244, forward strand.
TCCGTCATTTCGAGCACCGCCTTGATGTTGTCCTCGACCGAAAGTTGCCGGAAGACCGACGCCTCCTGCGCCAGGTACCCCACGCCCATCTGCGCCCGTTTGTAGACAGGCATGTCGGTGATGTCCCTCGTCCCCTTGTCGTCCTGCAGGAAAATGCGTCCGCCGTTGGGCTTGATCAGCCCCACGATCATGTAAAATGTCGTCGTTTTCCCGGCGCCGTTGGGACCGAGCAATCCGACGATCTCACCTTGCTGTACGTCAATCGAAACGTGGTCGACAACGGTACGCGCCTTATATCTTTTAACCAGCTCTTCGGTGTATAATCTCATGTTGAAAAAAATATTTCTACAAAGTTAGGCAAATATCGGAAAAAATGAATATCTTCGGTAATCGAATCCCAACCAAACTGAGAAACACATATCTATGAGTAATAAAACAGAGGAC
>JAVBPS010000085.1:0-13475 GCA_031549495.1 Rikenellaceae bacterium
GCCCCCCCGCGCGCCGCGAAGCATCCGGGCGGGGCGGTGCCGCCGCAAGTCCGACCCGTTTTCTTCGCTGCGCTCTGACTGACTAAACAATATCTCCCGAGTGCCGGGCGGCACCCGGACGGCACCCGGACGGTACCCGGACGGCAAACTCGTTAAAAAGGCATGGGAACGGACTCGATGACGGTCGCGGGCTGCTGTCGTTCGCCGTGGTCGATCCGGCCGTCGGGGTGGATCGCGAATTGTGCGGCTCCGATATGGGCGATGGCGCCGCACGATCCTGCACGGGCGGGGGACAGGCCCTGGTCTGCCTGTTCGTGAATCCATTCCCGCGGGATGGGGTGCAGCAGGGCCGCGCTGTCCGCGGGGTGGTGTACCCCCTCAAGGAAGACGTAGGACGCGTCGATCACCTCGCCCGAGGGGGTGGCCGTGAGCAGCGACACCGAGCCGCCGGGTCCCTGCTTGTACAGGTGGGCGTAGACGGCGGCGTCCAGGGCCGAGGGGAGCGTGAAAAGGTATTTGTAATCCTCCCACGGCGAGGGCAGCGCGGCGAAGAAGGTCGCCAGGGCGGCCGGGCGGAAGAAGTCGTCGCGGTATTCCAACCCGAGCGTTTCGCCCTCCCCGATGCCGCTGCGCGAGAGGGTGTGCGAAGTGGTGCGCACCAGGGAGCTGGGGTATTTGTAGCGCAGCTCGTCGTGGGCGTCGGCGATCACGTCGGGCTGGGGCGTGTCGGCCTGCTCGCGCAGGGTCAGCGTGCCGTCGGCGGCGATGGCCCAGACGTTGCGCTCGTGCTCCGTCTCGTCGCCCATCTGCTTGAGCCACATCCAGCCGATCTCGCCGCCGCCGGGATCGAACAGGTAGAGGCGCATATCGGGCAGCAGGCGGGTCGAGGTGACGTAGTTGCCCAGGATGCAGACCGTGCCGTCCGGCTGCGTGAAGCAGCCGAAGGGATAGAACGGGGCCATGCCCTCCCCTACCCGGCTGTCGCCTTGGAAGTAGTAGTTGCCCAGAGGCAGGGGTTCCAGCCCTTTGAAGGAGAGCGAAAAATCTTTGTCTTCGACGGGGAGCGGCAGGGGCCGGATGCCCGCCACGATGTCGGCGAAGGGGGTCGGGTTGTCGTAATGGTTGAGCAGTTTATCCAGGCGCATCGTGTAGAAATCGTCCTGGAAGCCCCAGCCCGATCCGTCGGGATCGTCGGCAGGGATGCGGCTGTGGATATGCAGCAGGCCGGTGTCGTAGAAAAACACGCGGAAATTCGTTTCGTCGCCCGGGCCTTGTTGGGGAAAGCGTTCCAGGCAGGGTACCAGTTCGCGACCGTCCCAGCAGGCGACCAGCACATAGGCGGGATCGGAGAACAGGTACCAGGAGTAACGCCCCTCGCCCCCCAGCCGCAGGGCGTTCAGCTGCGTGCAGGGCCCCGTGACGGCCACCATCCCCTGCCCGTCGCCGCCCGCGAGATATTGCGAAGGGGCGTTCAGCGAACCGTTGAGTTTTTGTACATCAACGCGCAGGGACTCATTCCAGAAGATGTCGCGCGTCTTATCCATGGCCGCAGCCGGGATGCTGTCGAGCCACGCGCCGATCTGTTCGGGGGTGAAACGCGCCTGCGAACGTTGCTGGCAACCAGCCAAAACCACCGCAAACGCAGCCAAACACAAAACAAAGCCCAAAGGGCGGCATATTTTGATCATAACCCTATTATTGCTATTAAACTAAGTCCGGGTAAAGGGTGCGTCGGACTGGCGCCCCCCCTTTCCCAAAGGGGGGCAGGGGGGAATATGCCAGCGCAGCGGAACGAAAAAAAGCAAGTGAGTTCTGCCGCGCCCAAAATAGCCCCAATCCCCGTAATCAAAATCTCATTCGCGTATCAGAATTCCGACGAACTCACAGTTGCGTGTAGAACGAGATCACTTCGCGCGGGACATAGTAAAAATCCGATAGCTGGAAATACCGCGCCCCCACGCTGCTCACCTCCTTGAACCCATGGGTGCGGAAGAGCATCTTGCAGCGGGTGAGGTGATAGTATTGCGAGACGACGATCAGGCTGTTGTAGTGCAGGCGGTCGCGCAGCTTGAGCACGTTTTCCACCGTATTGCGGGTGCTGCCGCCCATGTTATCCACCACGATGTCGCCCTCGGGTATGCCGCGCGAACGCAGGTAGTCCTTCATCCGGTCGGCCTCGTAGAACTCCGCGTCGCCGTAGGCCCCGCTCACGATGATCCCCTTCACGCGGCCGTCGAAATAGAGTTTGATCCCGCATTCCAGGCGGCTTTCGAGGCGGTCGGAGAGCGATCCGTCCGTGTTGACCGGATTGCCCAGCACCACGGCGTAGTCGGCCGAAAGACCCCGGTCGAGCCCCCCGTCGATCACCACGTAAACGATGTGCCCCACGAACCAGGCCAGTAAAACACCCACCGTCCAGAGCGCGATCCGCAGCGGACGGTTCTTCTTTTTCTTCTTCTTTAAATCCACTTTTTCCATCTGAAATAGAAATAGGTGAGTACCGAGGTCACAACCATCAGGCCGATCGCCACTTCAAACCCCCACTCCCACTCCAGGCCGGTAATGTGTGTGAAATTCATCCCGTATATACTTGCGATCATCGTCGGCGGCATGAAAAACAGCGCCGCCACAGTGAATATTTTCGTCGATTTGTTCTGCTCCAGATTGATCAGACCCAGCGTGGTGTCCTGCATGTAGTCCAGGCGCTCCGAGTCGAAATCGGCGTGGCTGATCAGCGAGTTGACGTCCTTGATCATCAGCGAGAGCTTCGGGTAGATGTCGTTCGGGAAACGCTCCGAGCGCAGGATCCCCGAAAGCACGCGCTGCCTATCGAAGATGTTCTCCCGGATAATCATCGTGTTCTCCTGCAGGTGGTTGATCCGCCTGATCATATCCGTCTCGACCGTGTCGCTCTGGTTGATGTCGCGGCTCAGGGCGCCGATCTGGCGCGCCAGGGCCTCCACCAGGTCGGCGTCGTAGTCGATGCTCACCTCCAGGACGTGGATCAGCAGGTGGTAGCCCGTCGGGTAGGCGCGGTAGTTCATCTGCAGCTTCTTGGCCGTCTCGTTGAAGGTGCGGAATTCGGAGTTGCGCACCGAGACCAGCACCCCCTCGGCGATGATGAACGACACGGGCTCCACGGAGAACGAGTCGTCCGCCGGGACGAAGAAGTTCGAGTTCGATATGATGGAATTCTCCGTCTCGGAGTATTTCGACGTACTTTCGATCTCCTCGATCTGCTGGCGGGTCTGCAGGTTGATCTCAAGGAAACCCTCGACCGCTTTTTGCTCCTTGAGCGTCGGGTATAAAAGGTCGATCCACAGGAGGTCGTCATATCCCAGTTCGTCCAGCAGCGCCACGTCGGCGTTGCGGACGATCTTGTTGTGTTGTTTGAGATATATCGTGATCATGGTCTGTTGCTTTTCGATAAAACATGCTTGGCATCTTTTCGCGCGCTGAAGGCTGCGTAATTACATGCTGTCCCTTCAGCCGGGATTCACGCGCAGGGACTGTTTCATCCCCTTTTCCCAGAAGAGGGAAAGCGCCTGTTGTTTTTGTCGGTCGAACAGATAATCGATATTCTTGGTGAGGTATTCTTCGGCGTAAGGCTTTTCGGCATGCACGGAAGCGCGGACAGCCTCGGGGATGTGCGCCACGCCCCAGGCGAGGGCTTTATTCAAGGCCTCTATCGCCTCTTCCGGGACGCCTTTGCGGGCGATCCAGCAGGCAAAGACGAAGGGCAGGCCGGTCAGCTCACGCCAGGCGTCGGCCAGGTCCCAACTGTTTTGCATCATCCCTTCATAACCGAAGACTTTATCGCCGATCAGCAGGAAGGCGTCGCCTTCTTTGCGCGTTTCGATGATGCCATAGTCATCCAAAGGGGCGAACAGCGGGGCGATGTTCCATAATTCGCGGCACAGCACGGCCACCAGGCGCGCGGAGGTTACGGAGTGGAAATCGGTATAAAGGGTCTTTATTTTCTCCAGCGGGGAATCGGAAACTAACACCACCGTGCGTACGCTGCGCACCGCGCCCAGGCAGTAATCGGTGATGATATGCGCGTCGGCCAAGGCCGGGATGGCGGCTACGGGCACGAGGGCAAGATCGGCTTTGCCGTTCTTATAGTTTTCGACGCACTGGTTGGGGGGGGACAATAGCAGGGATGCACGCAGGCCGTCCGCGTGTTCAATACCGTAGATAAACGGTACGGTATTCAGGTAAGATACCGCCGATATCGTAAGGGCCAGGGTCATCCATCTGGGTCTATTGCTTGGTTTTCTTATGTAGGGGCACCCCTTGCGGGTGCCCTTACTTTATTGGGCACCCGCAAGGGGTGCCCCTACAGGGCGGAGCGTTTATTGGGTACGAAGGTAGCCATTTTTTTGCAAAACAAGGCCTTCGCGGGGGTTTTTGTCGCTATCCGCGCTTTTTCGGGTTTTTCCCGGCGGCCGTAGCGGCGTTTTTCTTGTCCAGGTTGTCGATCAGGGCTTGGGTCAAGTCGATACCGGACTGGTTGGCAAGCGAGAACAAGGCCCACATCACGTCCGAAAGTTCGTTCGCCATCGCCGCGCGGACCTTTTCGGAGGATTGCCCCGAGGGGTCGCTGTGGCGGTCGGCGATCACGCGGGCCAGCTCGCCCACCTCCTCGGTGAGGATGGCCATGCCGGTCAGTTCGCTGCGGTGGCGCGAGGGGACTTTGCCCACCCATGCGTCGATTAATTCCTGGGCCTCTTTTATTGTCATTTTATTCCCTGTTTTTCGAATCCATCCATATCGTCACCGGACCGTCGTTGACCAGCGCCACCTCCATCATCGCGCCGAAACTGCCCGTCGCCACGCGGCCATCGACCGCCTCGCCCATCAGCTGCGCAAAACGCTCGTAGAGCGGGCGGGAGAGGGCCTCGGGGGCCGAGCGGATGTACGAGGGGCGGTTGCCCTTGCGCGTGGAGGCGTGCAGGGTGAACTGGCTCACGACCATTACGCTGCCGCCGGTTTGTTGCACGTCCAGGTTCATCACGCCCGTCTCGTCGGCAAAGATACGCAGTTTTGCGATCTTTTGCACCAGCCACCCGGCATCTTCCTGCGTATCGGCCGCCTCGACGCCGACCAACACCAGCAGGCCGGGGCCGATGCGGGAGTATTCGCGGGCGGCGATCGTGACCGAGGCTTGGGTTACTCTTTGGATCAGGACTCGCATTTTATTTTTTTACCACAAAAGAAACACTATTTTTTCATGCAATATGTTCTTGCTTGTCATTCTGAGCGTAGCGAAGAATCTTGGTCTGAATGATTCCGAACACAGCCCGACCATGATTCTTCGCTACGCTCAGAATGACAAAACCGGAAATTTAATGCGCTTCCAGCCAGTTTTTGCCGATTCCGGTGTCGACTGTGAGAGCTACGCTCAGTTTGGCGGCGTGTTCCATCGCGTCGACGACAAGGGCGGTGACCTCCGCTTCTTCGGGTTTGTAGACCTCGACCAGCAATTCGTCGTGCACCTGCAGGATCAGGCGGGAGCGCAGGCCTCGTTTCTGTAACTGCGTGTGGGCGGTGGCCATCGCCAGCTTGATGATGTCGGCGGCGCTGCCCTGCAGGGGGGCGTTGATGGCGTTGCGCTCGGCGAAGGCGCGCACATTGGCGTTGCCCGAGCGGATGTCGGGCAGGGGGCGGCGGCGGCCGAAGATCGTCTTCACGAAACCGTCGGCGTGGGCCTGGGCGATCGTGCTGTCGATGTAGCGTTTCACGCCGGGGTAGGCGGTGAAGTAGTCGCTGATGATCTGGGCGGATTCCGCGCGGGGGATGCCCAGGCGTGCGGAAAGGCCGAAGGCCGAAATGCCGTAGATGATGCCGAAGTTGACCGTTTTCGCGTTGCGGCGCTGATCGGGGGTTACGTCCGCGATGGGAATTCCGTACAGGCGGGCGGCGGTGGCGGCGTGGATGTCCTCGCCGTGGCGGAAGGCCTCGCGTAGCGCCTCGTCGCCGCTCAGGTCGGCCATCAGGCGCAGTTCGACCTGCGAGTAGTCGGCCGAGAGCAGCAGGTAGTCGACGGTGGCGGGCACGAAGGCGCGGCGGATCTCGCGGCCGCGTTCGGTGCGGATCGGGATGTTCTGCAGGTTGGGGTTGGTCGAGGAGAGGCGGCCCGTGGCGGCGACGGTCTGGTTGAAGGAGGTGTGCACGCGGCCGTCGCGGGGGTTGACCAGCAGCGGCAACGCCTCGATGTAGGTCGAGAGCAGTTTTTTCACGCCGCGGTACTCCAGGATCATGCCGATCACGGGGTGGTTAGCGGCCAGGCCCTGCAGGTACTCCTCGTCCGTGCGGTATTGCTTCGTTTTGGTCTGCTTGGGCTTGGGGTCGACTTTCAGTTTTTCGAAGAGGACCACGCCCAGTTGGCGGGCGGAATTGACGTTCAGCGTGGGGTCATCGGCCACCTCGCGGATCTGTTTTTCCAGGTCGGCGAGTTCGCGGTTGAGCTCTTTTCCGGCTTCGTGTAGCAGGGTGGTGTCGATTTTCACGCCGGTCAGTTCCATGTCGACCAGGACACGGATTAGGGGTTCTTCGATTTTCAGGTAGAGTTCCGCAAAGCCTTGTTTTTCGACCTCGGGCCATAATATCTCTTTGAGCCTCAACGTCACGTCGGCGTCCTCGGCAGCGTATTCGGAGACGATGTCGACGGCCACGCGGTCCATCGTCAGTTGCTTCGCGCCGCGGCCGATGAGCGATTCGATCGGGATCGGAGCGTAGCTTAGGTAGCGCTCGGCGAGCAGATCCATGCCGTGACGCGAGTCGGGGTCGAGCAGGTAGTGCAGGATCATCGTATCGTACAGGCGGCCCTGCACCGTGATGCCCGCGCCGCGCAGCATCATGATGTCGAATTTGAGGTTCTGGCCCGTCTTGGCGATCTTTTCGTCTTCGAAAACGGGTTTTATGACGGTGCACCATTCGGCGCGGTTCTCGTTGTTCAGGGGGACATACCACGCCTCGAACGGCTTGACGGCGAACGACATGCCGACCAGTTTATCGGAGAGGGCGTCGAAGCCTGTGGTCTCGGTGTCGAAGCAGAATTCCGTGGTTTTGGCCAGCATCGCGGCGAGTTGTTCCAACTCTTCGCGGGTGCGGACGGTATGGTAGGTGTGGTGAGTGTCTTTGGCGGTCTGCAGGTCGCTCGGGTGTTCTTCCGGGGCGGCGGGGGTGGCAGCAGGTTGGTGCGCGACACCCTGCGAGAAGAGGTCGGGGGCGTGGTTGGCCGGGGCGGCCGCGGGTTTGGCAGGTGCGGCGGCAGGGACGGGATCGGGAAGGCCCGGCACGCATGACACCGCGCCGCGGGGTTTCATATGCTCCGAGAAGGCCGTGCCGCCGTTGTCCATGTCGCGCAGGAACATGCGGAAGTCTAACTCGCGGAACACCTCGCGCAGGGCGTCGCAGTCGGGCGACTCGGTGGCCAGGGCCTCGGGCGAGAATTCGACCGGGACTTCCATCTCGATGGTCGCCAGCGTTTTCGACAGTTTGATCTGGTCGGCCGAGGACTCCACATTTTCGCGCAACTTACCAGTCAGTTCATTCGTATGGGCGAGCAGGTTTTCGACGGGACCGAATTGGTTAACCAATTTTACGGCACCCTTCTCCCCTACCCCGCGCACGCCGGGGATGTTGTCCGAGGCGTCTCCCCACAGGGCCAGGATGTCGATGATCAGGCGCGGGTCGTCCACGCCGTATTTCTCCTTGATGTGCGCCCTATCGACGATCTCAACGCCCTCGCCCGTGCGGGATTGGCGGTAGATGACCACGTTGTCGGTGACCAGCTGGCCGAAATCCTTGTCGGGAGTGACCATAAAGACCTGGAAGCCGTGCTTTTCCGCCTTGTGCGACAGGGTGCCGATCACGTCGTCGGCCTCGTAGCCGGGGACTTCCAGGATCGGGATGCGCATCGCCTCCAGCACGCGCTTGATGTAGGGCACCGAGGCGATGATGTCCTCGGGGGTTTCCGAGCGGTTGGCTTTGTACTGCGGGTAGAGCTGGTTACGGAAGTTGCCGCCCTTGGGGTCGAACGCTACGCCCAGGTAGTGGGGGCGTTCGGTCTTCAGGATGTCGCGCAGGAACTTCGTGAAGCCGAAAACGGCCGAGGTATTCATGCCCTCGGCGTTGCGCATGGGGCGTTGCAGGAAAGCGTAGTAGCTTTTGAAGATCAGCGCGTAGGCGTCCAGCAGGAAGAGTCTTTCTTTCATGAGCGGTATTATTCTCCACAAAATTAGGGAAAATTTCGGTTATGCGAAAGGGCACCCGCGAGGGGTGCCCCTACAGATTCGGCCCGTGCTGTTTGAGATGTCTCGACTAACGCTCGACATGACGAGAGTACCGTCGGTAGCCAAAGGCGGGGGCGCCGTGAATTGAGCGGCGGCCAATGTGCGTAGGCCCGGCGCCTGGCAACGCAGGCTTGGGACCCGCCAGAGTTTTGGGAATGACCAAGAACGGAAACTGTAGCGGGAGGCCGGAGCAGAGCGGAGGCGTGCGATATGGCCTGTGTGCAGCGGAACCTTCTTAGGAGAGAGCGCAGAGACCAAACGTATTTTTGTTTGGTCTCTGCCGAACGACGACAGAAGCCAGTATTTCCGTTCGACTTACTCCCAAAACCCGTAAGCGGGTAAGCCGGAGTGCGGCGCCTTGATCTTTTTGCCTTCTTTTTGGATCAAGCCAAAAAGAAGGTCGGCCTCAGCCGAAACAGAGCGACAGAATATAAGGAAGTTCCCTCGTCGCTTCGCTCGCTCGGGATGACGTTGATTACCGGTTATCCGCGGCGAACCACTCCGCATAGGAGCGCGCGGTCTCGTACAGCCGCAGGCTGAACAGCTCTACTCCCGCGGGCAGTTCTGCCAGAAGCGACTGCGCGAACCGGGTCACCATATTCTCGCACGTGGGCTGATAGTCGACCTGCTCGATGCGCTCGAAATTCGCCGTGAGGCACTCCACGAGCGCCGCGTTCCGCTCCGTGCGCCGGATCACCAGCGCATGGTCATAACGGTCGACGATCAGCCGCTGCACGATCCCCTTGAGCACCCCGAAATCCATCAGCATGCCATGCTTGGGGCTGGCCGAATCGTCCAGCGGCATGCCGCGCACGGTGACCATCAGCCGGTACGAGTGGCCGTGGATCTGGCTGCACGCGCCGTCGTAGCCCTCCAGCGCGTGGGCCATTTCGAAATGGAATTCGCGCGTCAGCCTAACGATAGTCATGCTTCTTTTCGATCTCGTCCACGTTCACCTGGCGGCTGAACGGCTCCAGCAGCGAGATGAAGGTCTCGGTGTCGGAGATGCCGTCGATCTTGCACAGGCGGTGGAAGATCACGTGCATCAAGTGCTCGTTATCCGTGCAGTAGAGCTTGATCAGGATGTTGTATTTGCCGGTGGTGAAGTGGCATTCGGTGATCTCGCTGATCTGGCGCAGCTTGTCGATCGTCTCCAGGTTCTTCGTGGCGTCCGACAGGCCGATGCCGATGATGGCACAGACCCCCAGGCCCAGGCTGGCCGGGTCGATGTCGATCCCCGAGCCGCGGATCACCCCCGCGTCGTCCAGTTTCTTCACGCGCTGGTGGATGGCGGCCCCGGATATGCCGCACTCGCGGGCGATCTCCAGGAAGGGCATGCGGGCATTCTTGACCAGATACTTCAGTATCTTACGGTCGATGGCGTCGATAGTGATCTTTGACATATCGTTGGGAGGTTAGATGAGGCATGAGTTTGAATTATGAATTATGAATTATGGATTATGGATTATGGATTAGAAAAGACACCTCTTCCGGCAGGCAATTCATAATTCATAATCCATAATTCATAATTATTTAAGCACGCCTAACTCGCGGCCGACAGCCGAGAAAGCGGCGATACATTGGTCCAGTTGCGCGCGGGTGTGGCCGGCGGAGACCTGCACGCGGATGCGCGCCTGGCCCTGGGGCACCACGGGGTAGTAGAAACCCGTCACGTAGATCCCCTCTTCCAGCAGGCGCGCGGCGAAGCGCTGCGACAGCGGGGCGTCGTAGAGCATCACGGCGCAGATGGCCGACTGCGTGGGCTTGATGTCGAACCCGGCGGCCTGCATGCGGCCCCGGAAATATTCGACGTTTTCCACTAATTTTTCGTGCAGCTCGGAGGATTCGCCGAGCATTTTGAACAGTTCGATGCCCGCGCCGGCGATCGCCGGGGGGATCGAGTTGGAGAACAGGTAGGGGCGCGAACGCTGGCGCAGCAGTTCGATCACCTCGCGGCGTCCGGTGGTGAATCCGCCGATCGCTCCGCCGAAAGCCTTGCCCAGCGTGCCGGTGATGATATCTACCTGGCCGCGCAGGTTGAAAAGCTCGGTGACGCCTGCACCCGTAGGGCCCACGACGCCCGCCGAGTGGCATTCGTCGACCATCACCAGAGCGTCGTATTTTTCCGCCAAGGCGCATATTTTGTCCATCGGGGCGACGTTGCCGTCCATCGAGAAGACCCCGTCCGTGACGATGATGCGGAAGCGCTGGGCCTGGGCTTTTTTGAGCGCCTCTTCCAGTTCGGCCATGTCCGCGTTGGCGTAGCGGTAACGCACGGCCTTCGACAGGCGCACCCCGTCGATGATCGAGGCGTGGTTCAGGGCGTCCGATATGATGGCGTCCTGCTCGCCGAACAGGGGCTCGAAAACTCCGCCGTTCGCGTCGAAGCAGGCGGCATAGAGGATCGTGTCCTCGGTGCCGAAATAGTCGGCTATGGCCTTTTCCAACTGCTTATGGATGTCTTGCGTGCCGCAGATGAAGCGCACGGACGACATCCCGAAGCCGCGGGCGTCCATCGCCTCCTTCGCGGCGCGCACCAGGCGCGGGTTGTCCGAGAGGCCCAGGTAGTTGTTGGCGCAGAAGTTAAGCACCTCGCGGCCCTTGACCGTGATCGCCGCGCGCTGGGGCGAGGCGATGATGCGTTCTTCTTTATATAAGCCCGCTTCGCGAATGGAAGCAAGTTCCTGTTGCAAGTGCTGTTGTAGCTTTCCGTACATATTTTACATTTTCAAGTTTAATCCGGATACAAGGGATAAATATACAATAAATTTCGCTGGTTTGGTAACAAACAGTCCTTTTTTCGCGCGATTTTTCTAAAAATATTCCTTGCGGGTCGGGGCGGCGGGCTTCCCGCGGCCGAAAAAAAGACCGGGGTGGTGAACGGATTGTCGCGGATTTGCGTAACTTTGGGGCGTAGAAAGTGAGATATTAAATAATCTTAAAAAATACGACGCCATGCAATCCATTGACAAGTACAATTTTACCGGCAAGCGCGCGATCATCCGCGTGGACTTCAACGTGCCCCTCGACGAGAACTTCAACGTGACGGACGACACCCGCATCCGCGCCGCCATCCCCACCATTAAAAAGGTGTTGGCCGAAGGCGGAAGCGTGATCCTGATGTCGCACCTGGGCCGCCCCAAAAAGAACAACGACGGCAAATATTCGTTGCAGCACATCATCCCGGCGGTTGAAAAACGCCTGGGCGTGAAGGTGGAATTCGCAGGGGACTGCATGGGCGAAAAGGCTGCCGAGATGGCCGCCGCCTTGAAACCCGGACAGGTGATGATGCTCGAAAACCTCCGTTTCTACGCCGAGGAAGAGGGCAAAGCGCGCGGCCTGGCCGACGACGCGACCGACGAGCAGAAGGCCGAGGCCAAAAAGGCCGTGAAAGCCAGTCAGAAGGAGTTCGTCAAGAAACTCGCCTCATACGCCGACTGCTACATCAACGACGCGTTCGGCACAGCCCACCGCGCCCATGCCTCGACCGCGCTGATCGCCGATTATTTTCCTGCGGACAAGATGTTCGGCTAGGTGATGGAGGGTGAATTGAAGGCGATCGACAAGGTGATGGAAGCTCCCGTGAAGCCGTTCGTGGCGATCATCGGCGGTTCGAAAGTGTCGACCAAGATCACCATCATCGAGCGCCTGATGGAAAAGGTGGACAGCCTGATCCTCGGCGGCGGGATGACCTACACGTTCATGGCTGCCCAGGGCGGTAAGGTCGGCGGGTCGATCTGTGAGCCCGACCAGTTCGAGACGGCCCTCAACATCCTCAAGAAAGCTAAAGACAAAGGCATCAAGATCGTGCTGGCCGAGGACGCCCTCTGCGCCGACGCGTTCAGCAACGATGCCAACACGCAGGTGTGCCCCTCGAACGCCATTCCCGACGGCTGGGAAGGCCTCGACATCGGCCCCAAGGCAATGACGGCGTTCCGCGAGCATATTCTGGAGTGCAAGACCATCCTGTGGAACGGTCCCGTGGGCGTGTTCGAAATGCCCAAGTTCGAAGGCGGGTCGAAGGCTGTGGCCGAGGCGATCGCCGACGCGACATCGAAAGGCGCCTACTCGCTCATCGGCGGGGGCGACTCGGTGGCCTGCATCAATAAGTTCTCTCTGGCCGACAAGGTGAGTTACGTCTCCACCGGCGGCGGCGCGCTGCTGGAATATATGGAAGGGATCGAATTGCCGGGGGTGGCTGCTATCCGTAAGTAATCCTTTTTCGCTATATGCACGGCCGGGACGTTTGTCCCGGCCGTTTTTATTGCGGATACCAACCTTGCTTGTCATTCTGAACGCAGTGAAGAATATTGGTCTGAATTGTTTCGACACAGTCCGGCCAAGATTCTTCACTGCGTTCAGAATGACAAGACCGGAATTATTCGCGGCTTACAATACATTTATCTCGTAAGTCATTGATATAAACATACTATTGTATATATTTGCGATCAATAAACCCAAACAACCATCCATGAAAAAATTGCTTTTCGTCTCCCTGATGCTCCTTTGCTCGACCTCCCTGTGGGCGACCAAATACCCCGCGACGCTGAAACTGGCCGACGGGACCGAGAAAACAGGCGAGGTCAACGATTTCAAAATCGATGACAAGGATATTAAATTCTACCCCGCGGACGGCGGCAAAACGGAGAAGATCGCCAGTTCGTCCGTCGCCGTGATGACGCTCACGTTCAAAAGCGGGAACACGGCCGATTATGAATATGTGCCGGTGATCGGCCCGATGGCCATCCTCAAGAAGAGCGGCAAACTGAGCAATTCGGCCTGGCTGCAGGTGCAGATGCGCGGCTACATGACCCTCTACCACAACCGTGTCGAGGCCCAGGTGACCAGCATGAACTCCAAAGGCGCGACGATGAGCCCGGGCAGCACGACCAAATTCTGCCGCCGCGCAGGTGAAAAAGGCGCCTCGGCGGTGCTCTCCACCTTCTCGATGGGCACCAACAATTATTTCAAACGCCTGGCCCTGGTCTACTTCGACGACGACGAGCAGATCATCGAAAAGATCACCAACGAAACCTATACCTATAAGGACATCGAGGCGATCGTCACGGAATACAACAGCCGGCACGAGCAGTAAAACCGCTCTCCATTGCCGTCATGTCGAGCGCCAGCCGAGACATCTCAAAGAGTCTGTTTGAGATGTCTCGGCTGGCGCTC
>JAVBPS010000092.1:0-25938 GCA_031549495.1 Rikenellaceae bacterium
TAAGCGGTCACCAGTGAAACCGTTACTTCCTTTTGCGTCCTGGCGAGCCCACGCCGAGACATATCACCCTGGCGGTCTGAGAGGTCTCGACTCGCGCTCGACATGACGAAAAAGACTTATCCTTCATATTTATATCCATGCGCTTTTGTTGCATGGGGGTTTATTCCACGAAAATCTTCACATTCTTCGCCCCGGTGCGCGTCTGCAGCCATTCAGCGAGTTTTTTCTTATCCACCGCCCCGCGCCCTTTCGGGGTCACGGTGCACACGAGCACCGAATCGCCCGGCACGCCCTTCTCGTCATATTCCACGCTGCGCGCGAGGGTTATCCGGGCCACGTTGTCGACCACCACGGCCGCCTCGCGCGAGATGGCGTGCATGGCCAGCGTGTCGGAGCGGGGCGCCGCGGCCAATTGCGAGCGCAGCTCGCGGATGGTGCGGTTCTTCTCGTCCAGCAACTCCGAGTAGTTGAGGTTGAGCGAGCTCACGTCGATCTGCTCGTTGTTGCCACTGCCGCTCTGGCGGACGATGAGGGTCGTATTCCTAAGCCCGTAGTCGACCAGTTGGGCGCGGGCGTTCTCTATGATTTCCAGTGAAATGGGCTCGCCGATCAGCAGCAGTTCGATGCGCGATTCGCCTCCCTTTTGGTAGAACGTGTTTTTGTAGTCGATCACCTGCGTGTCCTCGAAATGGAACACCGTGTGCACGAACCGCTTGGCGTTGTTCTCGAATACGGACTGCTGGATGATGCGGTAGGCCATGAACACGCTCGGCACCAGGGTGACGACCATGATCACGATCATGTAGCGATGAACCTTCTTCTCGCGTTGCTTGTCGATGAGCTCCTTCTTGTCGTAGCGCAGGAAATGCACCACCGCGAAGGTGGCGGCGGCGATGAAGACCGTGTTGATGAAGAACAGGTAGGCCGCCCCCAGGAAATAGGTGAACTGGCCCGTGGCGATGCCGTAGCCGGCCGTACAAAGCGGCGGCATAAGGGCCGTGGCGATGGCTACGCCCGGGATGACGGTCGTCGTGCGGTCCTTGCGCGACTGGGCGACGATGCCCGCCAGCCCGCCGAAGAAGGCGATCAGCACGTCGTAAATGGTAGGTTGCGTACGGGCCAGCAGTTCGCTCTGCGCGTCGCTCAGGGGCGATATGGCGAAATAGAGCGTCGAGGTGAGGATGCTCACCGTGATCATCAGCCCGAAATTGCGCAGCGAGCGCTTGAAAAGCTCGTAATCGTTGATCCCCAGCGAGAGGCCGAGCCCCATGATGGGCCCCATGAGCGGTGAGATGAGCATCGCGCCGATGATCACCGCCGCCGAGTTGACGTTCAGCCCCAGCGAGGCGACCATCGTGGCGAAGATGAGCACCCAGAGGTTCGTCCCGCCGAACTCCACCCCGCGCGAGATGTTGTCGACCACTTCGGCCTGCTGCGCCTGGTCCGAGGTGAGGTCGAACTTCTTGCGCAGGTAACGACCCAGGCTCCGTATGAAATTCTTATCGTCCATCGGCTACTCCTCCTCTTCCTTGCGGTTCTTGCGCGGCACCCCTTCCACCACGATCACGAATTCGCCGCGGGGCTCATGGGCCCGGAAATGGGCCGCCACTTCTTCTAAGGTGCCGCGCACGGTCTGCTCGAATTTTTTGGTCAGCTCGCGCGACACCGAAACGCGCCTCGCCCCGCCGAACACCTCCATAAATTGTTCCAAAGCCTTCACCACGCGGTAGGGCGACTCATAAAAGATCATCGTCCGCTCTTCGGCGGCGAGGGCCTGCAAACGTTTCTGCCGTCCCTTTTTGACGGGCAAAAACCCTTCGAAGCAGAACCGGTCGCAGGGAAAACCGCTCTGCACCAGCGCGGGCACGAAGGCCGTCGCCCCGGGCAGCGTTTCCACCTCCAGACCCGCCTCCAGGCAGGTGCGCACCAGTAAAAAACCCGGGTCCGAGATCCCCGGCGTCCCGGCGTCCGAGACCAGCGCCACGCTCTGCCCGGCGGCGATGCGCTCGGCGATCACCCCCACGGCGGCGTGCTCGTTGAATTTATGGTGCGACAGCAGGCGCTTTTCCAGCCCCAGGTGCGTGAGCAGGAAAGCCGTCGTGCGCGTATCCTCGGCCAGCACCAGGTCCACGGCCGACAGCACCTTCACCGCGCGCAGCGTGATGTCGTCTAAGTTGCCGATCGGCGTGGGGACGATGTAGAGGCGGGACACCTTATTGAATTATGAGTTATGAATTATGGATTATGAATTACGGGCTATGAAAATTTGCGGGTCAGGATCTCGATGAGGGTTTTGGTGCCCTCGGCGTTGGGATTCCAGGAATAGCGGTCGTGGATGTGGATCATCAGTTCGTCCAGGTCTTCGTAGGATTCCAGATCGTCGATCGCCTGCTCATAGGCTGCGGCGTCGCCGTTGAAGACCTCGCTGATGATCTGGAAACGGTCGTTGATGCCGATCGCCCCGCGCAGGCTCTGCGTGGCTGCCGAGGCGAGGTGCGAGGCCACGTCGCCGTTGTTCGCGCCGCGGGCCAGGGCGTCGCCCAATCGTTCGGCACCGGCGTTGATCACCTCGCCCAGGACTTGTCCCGGGGCACCGTTGTGGTGGACGGGCTCAGGTGTGGGCTCGGGCTCGGGTTCGACAACGGGTTCCGCTTCCGGTTGTTCCTGCGGCGCGGGTTCGGGCTCGCACAGGGCGGTCGTTACGGCCTGCTCGCCCGCCAGCATCGTATCCTCGGAAACAGGCTCGGCGGCGCTGCACGCGGCCGGTTCGTCGCCATAGAGTGACAAAATGACCTTGCGGTCGAGCGTCGAACGCGCGGGCGGCGGGGTGATGTCGTCCACGTCGAACAGGCGGCCGTCCATCACCGTCTCGCTTTCGATGCCCGGCAACGGTTCTGCGGATTCTTCCGCTTCGAAAGCCTCGGGTGCGGCCATAGGGCCGTCTTCGGCAGGCATCTCGCGCTCGAAGAACATCACCTCTTCATATAAAGATTTCAGTTTGTCGAGCACCAGTTCGCGTTCGATGTCGCTCACGCTCTGTGCGTCGCTCCAGCGGGAAACGATCTGCGCGATGCGCTCCAATTCCCCGTTTATTTTTTTAAGACCCATAATGTCCGGATGGTTTTATATCCGCCCAAAGTTACAGTTTATCGTGTGAAATACAAAAAAGCGCGGCACATCTTTCGATGCGCCGCGCTTTTCGGATCGTTTTATTTTTCTGTTTTGTCATTCTGAACGAAGTGAAGAATCTTGGTCGGAATTGTTCTGCCCACAGTCCGACCAAGATTCTTCACTTCGTTCAGAATGACAAATGCCGGACGGTGGTTAGAAGAAGCAGTTGATCCCGAAAACGCCCGTCCAGGAGTGGCATTTGTAGTCGCCGCTCAGGGTCGCCGTGGGCGTGACCGAAGTCGGTGCGGGGCAGGTGGCGTCCGTGATGGGCATACCCTGTACGTAGCTTGCGGTGATGTCCAGCGAGAGGTTTTTCAGTACGCGGAAGCTGGCCCCGGCGCAGTACCCCAGCTTGTTGGTCCCCGGGGTGTCGGGGTAGAGCAGGTTATGCGGGACGGGCGACTGGTCGAAATAGATCCCCGCGCGCAGGTCGAGCCAGTCGTTGAAGGTGTACTGCCCGCCCAGGCGCGAGATCACCGTGTTGCGGAAATTCTTGACCGTCACCGACGGGTTCGTTTGTGGGGAGGTGAAATTGAAAGCCAGATCTTTATAGGCCTTCCATCCCACGAATTGCAGGTCGAAAGCTACCAGCCATTTGGCCGAGGGGCGGTATCCGATCCCTACGTTGAAGTTTGAAGGCAGGGGCAGTTCGGTGGTGAAATGAGCGTTCTGGTAAGGGCCGACCATCGGGCTCAGGGCCGCCTGGGCCGTGGCGTTGGCATAGGAGATGGTAGCGTCGTCGGAGTCCACCTTGGCCATCATCTTCGAGCGGTACGACACCCCGAAGCTCCATTTTTTGCAAAGGCGGTACATCAGTCCGAGGTTGTAGCCGTAAACCGTCTGCGCTTTGCCTTTGAGCCTGAGCGAAACAGGATATTGATCCGGCGATAGGTTCATCAGGTTGTAGGGCAGCGGCGCCCGGGAGAGGTCGAAGCTCCCCGTGCCGATCATCAGGCCCGCGCCGAAGGTCAGGCCGTCCACCACGCGCACGGCCACCGTGGGCTGGATGATGAACGCGCGCAGGGATATGTCCTGCACGACGTTCGCCCCGCGCCAGTCGGAGCCCCAGTCGATGGTGCTGCCGTAGGGGGTGGTGAGGGAAACGCCTGCGACCAGCTTGTCCTGCAGGATACGGAATCCGGCGTAGGCGTAGAGCGGGGTGCTGACGGGATTGTCCGTTTTAGCCGTGTAGCCGTCCGTGGGGTCGGTGTATTTGACCGTGGCGGCGACCCCCGAAACGCCCGCGGACAGGTCGACTGGCCCGCGCAGGTAGGCCAAACCGGCCGGGTTGAAGTGCATGCTCTCGGCACCGAGGGCCAGGCCCGTTCCGGTATGGCCCATACCGGCCTGGCGGGCGCTTTGCAGGTTGACCTGATAACCCTCGCCGTATGCGTAAACGGCCAGGCAGGTGAAGAATACGGAGATGAGTTTTTTCATGATTGAGTGGTTTTCGCTGCGAAGTTATCTCTTTTCTTCAAAAAATTTGCAGGGAATAGCATTTTTCGTAACTTTGTCGGAATAGGAACGATCCGCTTCTTATAGAATATCTTATTGATATGAAACGTTCTGCGCTCTCCCAAATACGCATCGGTGTCTTTTACGACGGTAATTTCCTGCTGCACGCATCCAATTACTACAATTACATCCATCCCCAGCACAGCCGCCTGAGCATCGGCGGGCTGCACGACTTCGTCTGCCACCGCATGAGCGAGGTGCTGGACATCGACCCGTGGACCTGCTCGATCACCGACGCGCACTACTTCCGCGGGCGTATCAACGCCTCCGAGGCGCAGCAGCGCGGCAACCAACTCTATAACGACCGTGTTTTCGAAGATATCCTGATGGCCGAGGGCGTGCACACGCACTACCTTCCCCTGCGCAACTTCTCGGGACGCAAGGAGGAGCGCGGCATCGACGTGTGGCTTTCGCTGGAAGTGTTCCAAATGGCCGCGGAGGGAAAAATCGACGCGGCGGTGCTCATCATATCCGACACGGACTATGCTCCGCTGATGCGCAAACTGGGCACCCTGGGCGTGCCGACCATGCTGCTCAGCTGGGAATTCGACTACATGAACGACGACGGGGTGCGCATGATTACCAAGACCTCGCACGAGCTGCTGCAACTGGCTACCTACCCACTGCTGATGCACGACGAGATCGAAGAGGGCCTCGCCCGCCAGGACAGCATCGTGCAGTCGCTGTTCGTGAGCAACGAGTCTTCGCGCAGCAACCATGTCGCCGACCCGGAGGAAGACGACCAGGAACTCGAACAGGAGGTGAGCGAGATCCTGAGCATCAAGAACGGCTACGGATTCATCAAATACCCCAATAACAACCTTTTCTTCAACTACCAGGACGTGATCGGCGATTTCAATGAGTTGCAGCCCGGCGATCCTGTCGAATTCACCATCGACAAGAACCACCTGGGGCAGAACGTGGCCAAGAATGTGAGCAAGATCTCGATCGTCTCGCTGAAAGACTAAGTTTTCTGATCATAAATGATGCGGCCCTTTATGCCTTGTGCAGAAAGGGCCGCACTTTTTGTCATTCAGAGCGAAGCGAAGAATGACAAAATGCAATATAAGGAAGCTCCCTTATAATCTTTCGATCAGTCCGAAAAACAGGTTGACGAAAACCACATCATACATATCCTTAGGCTTGTTTCGTCATGTCGAGCGTTAGTCGAGACATCTCAAACAGGTCGGGCTGAGATGTCTCGACTAACGCTCGACATGACGGGAATGTTACCCTATGTAATTTTCACCGAACTGTTTTTCAGACTAATCCTAATTTTTAGCTCTATCAGATCAGCGCGAACAGGATATAGATCGTCCCGCCGACGACCGTATATCCCGCTTCGATCAGGATCGACTGCCCCAATAACTTCGCGTCGCCGTATTTGAAAGCCAGGTTGCAGATCTGCAACGAGGCGAAAGCGCCTACGGCCAGCCAGGCCAGCCCGACCGACAGCCCCACCAGAATAAAATACAGCAAACTCAAAAATATCCCCGAAACGAACTGCAAAAGCAGCGAGCGCATCAGCGGAAGCGCCGCCTGCGCCGATTCATGGACTGAGAACACCCGCTTCCACATCTTAAAGAACAGCAACGAGTACCAAACGGCCCCCGCACCGAACGCCACGAGGATGGACGCGGTCATCCAAACCCACTTTATATCCGCAATTATGTGTAGTATAGGACTATCCATGGCGCAAAGATATAAAAATAACGTGAGCCGCCCATAAGCCGCTCACGTTAATTGTCTGGCTGCGGACTATTTCAGTTGCAGCAGTTCGATCGTCTGATAAAAGACCTCCGCGCCCTCCAATTGGAACAGGATCCGCCCCTCGGTGACGCTCAGGTTCGTGGCCTGGTTGACCAGATGGCCGTTCACGTAGTGCTCCGAGCGGTCGTCCAGGCAGATCACCTCGACGGTGTTCCACTCCTGGCCGGGGTTTTCGAAATTCGCGGTGCGGATGACGCGTTTGCGGCGGTCTTCGCCGGCTGGCCGGTTGGGCGAGTCGCCGCTGGTGCCGCTCACGAAGAAGTAGTCGCCGCAATCGTTCTCCTGGATCTGGCACTCGACCGACGTGGGCCATACCTTATCCTCAGTCCCCTGGGCGAAGTGGTACAGTATGCCGCTGTCGCGCGGGGCTTCCAGGCGCGGGGCGTATTTCGCCTCGCCCCAGCGGAAGACCACGCGCAGGTAGTAATTCCTATAGCTTCCGTTCGTGCAGAAATAGCCGAAGTCCGGGCCGTCGAGGTGGATCAGGCCGTCCGCGACGTTCATCGACTTTTCCTGGTCGTTGTCTCGGCCGTAGGTGCGGTGGAAGGTGTAGAAACCGTCGAAATTCTTCCCGTTGAACAGGGCGACGGCCTTGTTTTTCTTATTGTCCAGGGCGGTGAAGGTGCTGCGTTCCTTGTGGTTCTGCACGATTTCGGGGAGGGCGGGTTTCTTCGCGGCGGCCGTGGCGACGCAGAGAACGGCGGCCAGCAGCAGGGTGAATTTTTTCATTTCGCGGGTAAGTTGGTTGTGTGTACAAAAATAGTCGATTTTTACGGATTGTTTTTTGTCATTCGGCGGTAAATTCATGCGGTAATGCAAGGCGTCACTGCATGAATTTGCTTTTACAGAAAAAATGCGGATTCTGTAAACTCTCCTTATTATATTTCAACCCCTGGCAATCCCCCATCGAGCAGGTCGCCCCGCCGGCCAGTTCGAGGATCAGTTCCCCGGCGGCGGTATCCCATTCGTAGGTGTGGGTCATGCGGGGGTAGTATTCCACCGCGCCCTCGGCCAGCATGCAGAATTTGTAGGAGCTGCCCTGCTCGACGATGCACGAGGCGGGGTGGCTTTGCTGCCACTCGGCGATGTGTTCCAGCGTCTGCGGGGTCTTGTGCGAGCGGCTCACGGCGATGCGGATCGGGTCGTTCGGGGCCTGCTGCACCGGCAGCGCCTCGGCGTTGCGCATGATCTGTTCCATCCCGAGCTCGGCTTCGGCGTCGGCCCGCGCGTCCAGCTTGCGGTAAACGCCCGACAGGCGGTCGGCGAAATACATTTTATTAATATAAGGTACGTAGATCACCGCCAGCGCGGGGGCGTTGTCGACCATCAGGGCGATGTTGACCGTGAATTCGCCGTTGCCCTTGATGAACTCCTTGGTCCCGTCCAGCGGGTCGACCATCCAGAACAGGTCCCAGCCGCGGCGCTCCTCGTAGAGCATCTCGCGCCCCTCCTCGCTCAGCAGCGGGATGCGGGTCTGGCTGAGGTAGGACTTGATCAGGTCGTGCGAGCGGCGGTCGGCCAGCGTGATGGGGGTGTGGTCGCTCTTCTGCTCGACGGCGTAGTCGCCCCCGGCGTAGATCTTCAGGATCTCGGCCCCGGCGCGCAGGGCGGCGTTGTAGGCCTTCGGAAGCAGGAAATCCCTTTGTTCGGCACTTATCATGGCTGCAGTCTATTTAATCAGTTCGTAAACCAGCGGCTCCCCGGCGGCGCTTTTGGCCTGGATCACCAGGGGTCCTTTGTGGCGTTTGCCCTGCTGGTCGACCCAGATGCCGCGCGGCAGGCGCACGGTGCGTGCGTCGCCCGGGGCCACCAGGTAGCGCGTACCGACCATGTACTGGTCCGAGCAATCCGAAAAGCCGCTGCGGGGGAAGTTGTATTCCATGCAACGCACGATCGGCTCGGAGGTGCGGGCGGCGTCGGCGGCCAGCTCGGTCACATATTTATTCATCGCGGCGCGCGTTTTCAGGGCGTTTTTCGCGACCTCGGTGAACGGCGCTTCGAGCGGATTCACCGGCACGGCCGATACGGGCAGCATGACCGACATTTGCAAGATACGGGCCAGAACCGCCGCATCCGGGGCGACCGGCCGGCGCCACTGCGGGCAGGTGTACGGATACCCCGTGAGCGAAGCCGAAACCGCGTCGTTCACCGTGCGTTCCAGCGGCGCATCGGCGTCATACCAGATGCTCGCGACCGTTCCGCGGTAGGGTGCGGAAGCGGCCACCGAACGGCGGCAGAGCACGTTGCGGCCCGAGGGCCACGAGCCCCAGACGTTCACGAATTCGGCCAGCTTGCTCTGCTCATAGAACGTCTCTATTCCCGCGGCGTCCATGTCGAAACCGTCCACGCCGTAGTCGCCGACCAGCGCACCGAGGCTTTCGCCGAATCCTTCGGGATCGTTGCACACGTCGATGCAGGCCTGGAAGCCCGAGGCGGTCTGTCCCACCTTCACGCAGCCCTCATGGTCGCACACCAGCGCCGCGGGGTTATACCCGCGCCCCGAGGCGGCCGTGAAAGGAGTGACGGTCAGCATCACCGAGAAGCCTAATTTATGCAACCCGTCGACGAACCCTTTCGGGTCGGGGTAGTAGCGGCGGTCGAAATCCATCCCTCCGCCCGCATCCTGCCAGCCGTCGGCGACGACCAGGATGCCCGCGGGAAAGCCCGCTTTGAGCAGGTCCTGCGCGTATTTTGTGAGGATTTCCGCACTGTGGTCGGCCCCGAAAGCCAGGCGCGTCTCATAGAGCGGCTGGCAGATCATGCGCTGATCCACGGCCGAAGCGGCCGCATCGGGCGGGCAGTTCTTGTGGCAGCAGACCAGGTATGCCTCGCGCAGGTTGCGCCCCCCTTTCTGCGCCTCGATCCCCCCGGTTTCCGCCTGGATGGTAAAGCGCGTCCCGTCGAAGCTGACCCGGGCCGGGCCGGGACACCAGATATACCGGCCGAACGAGGAGGCGAGCATGACCGGATCGCTGCCGCCCGGGCGCAACGCGTCGGCCGAAAACGGCTCCACGAAGGGCTCTATCGGCCCTCCCCCGGCGAAAATACCCCACCAACGCTCTCCTTTTTCGATCTCGATGCGCGAAGTCGTCCCTTGCGCGCGGCCGTCCAGGGCTGTTAAAATAATGACTGAAACAAATACAAGAAAACTTTTTTTATTCATCATCCAATTCTTTCATCAGGCTCATGAACCACACGATCCCCTGCTCCGGGGCCATGCCCGAGGCGGCCAGGTGCTCCTGCCACAGGGGGCCCGCCAGGCGGTGGTAACGCTCCATGGACTCCACCCCCACCAGCAACGAGAAGGTGTAATGCCCCTCGGCCTGGCCGTGCAGCACGCGGCTCAGCACGAGATCCGTGTAGCCCTCGCGGCGCAGGATGGGCAGCAATACGCCCCGCACGGCGGCCAGCCAGGCCAGGTGCGCGTGGGGTTCGACCATGAAGCTAATATTCAAACGGTACATCCGTCGTAAAATTTCATCTAAGATAATACTTTTTTGCATAAAACATAAATTACGGATTGAAATAAGCGTTCGTTTCATTTCGTCACTCTGTTTCGCCTGAGGGCGACTTACTTTTTGGCTTTGTTACTCCCTTCGGTCGTGATTTTTCGTCGTCGTTCGGCATAACCCAAACAAAAATACGTTTGGCTTCTGCGCTCTCTCCTAGAAAAATTGACCCAAAAAGTAAGCAAAAAGGTCACGCGCCGCGCTCCCGGCTTACCCGCTTACGGATTTTTTGGGAAGTCGGCCGGAAATTCCATTGCGCACAGGCCACATCGCACGCCTCCGCGTCCCACTACGGCCTCCCATTCCAGTTTCCGTCCTTGGTCCCCAAAAAACCCTGGCGGGTCCCAAGCCTCCCGCTTAATGGCGCGGGCCAGCGCACATTGGCTGCCGCTCTGGCCTGTGCGCCCCCCGCCTTCGGCTACCGCTACTCTTCTCTCGTCATGTCGAGCGCCAGTCGAGACATCTCAAACAGCCCGGCCGTGCTGTAGGGGCACCCCTTGCGGGTGTCCTATAAACGTCATCCCGAACGCATGTGAGGGAACTTCCTTATATCAAAAAAGATAAGCGGAAGTGCCCTCACATGCGTTCGGGATGACGTGATTTTATCACTCTTATCAGGAAAGAGTCGGGCTATGGTTACTTCTCGCAGGATAATCGCTTCACCTCGCGCAACTCTTTCATTAAGTCGTGCAGCATCTCGACCTGTATGTTCTGTACCTCGAACAGGCGGCTCTGCTGGTTGATGATCAGGTGGTCTATTTTTTCGTGCAGGGTGCGGATCTCGATCTCCGATTTCAGGTTGACCTTGTAATCCTCGCGGGCGCGCTGGCGGTCTTTTTGTTCCGAGCGGTTCTGGCTCATCATGATCACGGGGGCCTGCAGGGCGGCCAGGCACGAGAGCATCAGGTTGAGCAGGATGAAAGGGTAGGGGTCGAAATTCTTCGAGAAGAGCGCCCACACGTTGACCGCGATCCAAATCAGGATGAAGCCGCAAAAACAGAGGATGAAGGTCCAACTGCCCCCGAACGTGGCCACTTTGTCGGCCACGCGCTGGCCGGGGGTGTATTGCTGCTCCCAGTCATCCTCGATGTTGTCCGAGATGAGCTCGTGATGTTGCAGCTTCTCGATCACCTCGTTTTCGAGCGAGGTCACTTTTTCCACTTCGGAACGCAGCGTCTCCTCGATATAGCGTTGGCGGTAGTCGTCCAGCTCGCTGCGCGAGATCTGGCTGATCGGCCGCGGATGGTCGCGGCGAATCATCTCCAGCAGGCCGTTGCGTATGGATTCGACGGGGATTTTCTGGCTGTCGGGGAATTTTTGCCCCGAGATGTCGCTCGTAAACATGGCTTTGTGCTTTAATCTATCCGGCGGGCGAGCAAATTACGTACCGTAAATATGGCCGGGAATTTGCATCTATTCTATTATAAAAAGATAAAACTCCATGATCAGCGACCGCTTCTTCATAATCGCCGCGCAGCAACCCTGGAGCGGCGACCACCCTTCCGACGGGCAGGCCATGGCCGCCCGCATCGCACGCCAGAACCGTGTGCTGTACGTCAATCCCCCGTACGACCCGATGAGCCTGGTGGCCTCCTCGGCCAATCCCGGCGGCGACTACGCGCTGGACCGGCTCAACCCCAATCTTTGGGTGCTGGAAGCGCCGATCATCCTGCCGGTGCTGGGGCATATCAAATCCCAGTCGGTGTTCGACACGATGAACCAGAACAACAACCGGCAGTACGCCGACGCCATCCGCTGGGCCCTTT
The DNA here is from genome assembly GCA_031549495.1 of Rikenellaceae bacterium. Taxonomy (GTDB): domain Bacteria; phylum Bacteroidota; class Bacteroidia; order Bacteroidales; family Rikenellaceae; genus JAVBOW01. The sequence continues at coordinate 11,732 of JAVBPS010000092.1, forward strand.
CGCACCTGGAGCCGGAAGATCGTTACCTGATCTGCGACAACGACCCGGTGCGCTGCTTCTACCTGCCGCAACTGCTCCACCCCGCCATGACGGTCTACTACCGCCACGGCGAAGGCCCCGCCCGCGCCCACCCGCATCCCCATGCCCGCCGCCTGGAGGCCGACATGGCGCGCAAGAGCGACCTGGTGGCGGTGGCGGACGACTATTTCACGGACGAGCTCTCGCGTTACAACCCCGACACGTTCCACATCGGCCGGGGCAGCCGGATTGACGGCGATTCCTGGGAAGTTCCCGTGGGGCGCCTTTACGCCGCGATGGCCATGCTGTACAACCCCGAAGAGCCGGAGATGCAACTTTCGGACACGCTGTTTTCGTGACACATGACTGCCCGACGGTGCGCCGGTATAAAAAAAGAGCACGCGGGGCATTCCATTTCGGCGTAAAATTTTCCCGGATTGGAGATAAATGCCTAACTTTGGGGGTTCACCCGCCTTATGGAAAACAAACCTGCAAACACACAAGATCCGGACAGCGATTTCTTTACATTGATTGACGGGTATTTCAGCCCCGAGAGCTGCGAAATGATCCGCCGGGCGTACGGCCTGGCGGCGGAAAAGCTCGCCGGGCGGGTGCGCTATGACGGTACGCCGCTCCTCTCGCACTCGGTCGGCGTGGCCCGCATCGTGATCACGGAGATCGGCCTGGGGCGCAACTCGACCATCTCGACCCTGCTGCACGACGTGGTGCGGCTGGGGATGATGACCCCCGAGGAGGCCGGGAAACTTTTCGGCCAGGCGTGCGTGGGCATCCTGCGCGGGCTGTTCAATATCTCGGAGGTCCACACGAAAGAATCCGACGCCCAGGCGGGCAATTTCCGCGAGCTGATCGTCTCCTACTCGACCGACCCGCGCGTGATCCTGATCAAGCTGGCCGACAGGCTGGAGGTGATGCGCTCGTTGGGGATGTTCCCGCCCGAGAAACGGAGCAAAAAATCGTGGGAGAGCCTCCACCTTTACGCCCAGATCGCCCATAAGCTCGGCCTGTACTCGATCAAGAGCGAATTAGAGGACATTGCGTTGAGCCATCTCGAACCGGCCGATTACGCCCATATCCAACAGAAACTCGCCGAATCGGCCGTCGAGCGCGAGCAGTTCATCGCCCGTTTCCTGCAACCCGTCGAGGAGAAACTCCGCGCCACGGGGATCAAATATCACATCAAGAGCCGCACCAAGTCGATCTTCTCGATCTGGACGAAGATGCGCCGCACGAAGGTCAGCTTCGAAGAGGTGTTCGACATTTTCGCCCTGCGCATCATCGTGGACACCCCGCCCGAGATGGAAAAACAGCAGTGCTGGGCCGTCTACTCGATCGTCACCGATTTCTACACGCCCAATCCCGACCGTATGCGCGACTGGATCTCGATCCCCAAATCGAACGGCTACGAGTCGCTGCACACCACCGTGGTGGACAAGGCCGGCCATTGGGTCGAAATCCAGATCCGTTCCGAACGCATGGACGCCGTGGCCGAGCGCGGCATCGCCGCCCACTGGCGCTACAAGGGGGTCAACCAGGGCGGCATGGGCAGCGAGGAGTGGCTCTCGAAGCTGCGCGAGCTGATGGAGACCACCGACGCCAGCCGCATCGCCGAGCAGTTCGATTCGAAAATAACGACCAAAGAGATCTTCGTCTTTACCCCGACGGGTGATTTGCGCAAGTTGCCCGAGGGGGCGACGATCCTCGATTTCGCCTTCGATATTCATTCTTCGTTGGGTGCGTCGTGCACGGGGGGCCGCATCAACGGCCGCAACGTGCCGATCCGCGAGAAACTGCGCAACGGCGACATCGTGGAGATCGCCACCTCGAAGAACCAGCGTCCGAAAGCCGACTGGCTCTCGATCGTGGTGACGGGCAAGGCGCGCAGCAAGATCCGCTCCGCCCTGCGCGAACTGGCCGCCGCCGCCGCCAACCTGGGGCGCGAAGAGCTGGAACGCAAGCTAAAGAACTGGAAACTGCCGATGCCGATCGACGAGGCGGTGACCATCCTGTGCAAACACTACAAATGCAAGACCGGCACGGAGCTCTACGGCCGCATCGCCGCCGACCAGATCGACCTTACGGAGATCAAGGAGGTGCTGCAACGCGACCCTGCCGGGCCGCAGATCCCGCTCCCGCCCAAAAACGTCGCGGCCGCGAAGGCCGACACCGCGGGCGACGCCCTGGTCATCGAGGAGGGGATGAGCGGGCTGGATTACAAGCTGGGCCGCTGCTGCAACCCGATCTTCGGCGACGAGGTGTTCGGTTTCGTGACGGTCAACTCCGGCATCACGATCCACCGCGAGGATTGCCCCAACGCCCGCCGCCTGCGCGAGCAGTTCCCCTACCGGGTGCTGCAGGCGCGCTGGCGCAACGCCGCCCAGGCCGGGGGGTTCCTGGTCTCGGTGCGCATCACCGCGGACGACACGACGGGCATGATCAACCGCATCACCGAGGTGATCAACAATGACCTGCGCCTGGGCATCCGCTCGATGAACCTCTCCTCCCAGCGCGGCACGCTGAGCGGGGTGATCAACGTCGAGGTGAACGGCACCGGCGTGGTGGATACGTTGCTGTATAGTATAATGCGCATCAAGGGCGTGCAAAAGGCGTATCGCTTGAATAAATAACGCGAGGAACTCGCGTTATTTATTCAAGCGATACGCCTGTTGCACTTCCGCTGCGCTGGCGGGAACGGGCGGAAGAGACCGCCCGTCACGCCTTTACTGCTTCCGCTGCGCTGGCATATTCCCCCCTGCCCCCCTTTGGGAAAGGGGGGTGCGCCAGTCCAACGCACCCTTTGCTCTACGCAGTCATTTTGAGATGTCTCGACTTGCGCTCGACATGACGAGAGAGCCGACGGTAGCCGCAGGCGGGGGCGCGGGGCCCGGAGCGGACGCCAGCGAGGGGTGGCCCGGCGCCTTAAGCGGGAGGCTTGGGCCCCGCCAGGGTTTTCGGGGGACAAAGGGCGGAAACTGGAATGGGAGGCCGGAGCAGAGCGGAGGCGTGCGATGTGGCCTGTGCGCAATGGAATTTCCGCACGACTCCCACGAAAACCCGTAAGCGGGTAAGCCGGGAGCGCGGCGCCTTGATTTTTTTGCTTACTTTTTTGATCAAGCAAAAAAGTAAGTCGCCCGTAGGCGATCCCGGCCCTGTGCTCGTCGGCCAAAACAGACTCAGGCAAAAAGAGGGATAAAGATATAAGGAAGTTCCCTCACATACGTTCGGGATGACGTTTAATTCAAGCATTCTGAGATTCTTCGCTGCGTTCAGAATGACAAAACAAGAGAATTGAAGAAAGCGATATACAGAATATTAGGTTTGACCGCCGTAGGATTAGGAATGTTAGGCGCATTCCTGCCGCTGCTGCCGACCACGCCATTCCTGCTGCTGGCGCTGTGGTTCTTCTCGCGCTCCTCGCCGCGGCTGAAGCATTGGTTGCTGACCAACCCCGTGTTCGGCCGTTACCTGGACGATTACGCCGCGGGACGGGGCATTCCGGCCAGCGCAAAGGTGTCCGTGCTGGCGCTGCTGTGGGTGGCGATCGGCTACGCGATATTCTGGGTCGCACAAGCCTTATGGCTTAAGCTGCTGCTGGCGGCGATCGCCACGGCGGTGACCATACACATACTAACTACCAAAACAAACCGGCGATGTACGAAAAGATCATCATCATCTCCCCGACGCGCCAGGAAATAGAGCCTTTCCTGCAAAGCGACTATATGGAAAGCGGCTGCCAGATCCACTCGATCGAGATCTGCGGCGTGGGCATGGCCGAGGCCGGGGCCGCCGTGGGGCGCGTGCTGTGCAACGAACGGCCCTCGCTGGTCATCATGGCCGGCATCGCGGGCTGCTATCCCGGCTCGCCGTTCCGCGTGGGCGACGTGGCCCTTGTGGAGCGCGAGAAGGTGGCCGACCTGGGGGCGATCCACCCGGCCGGTTTCCGTCCCATGTACATGAAGCACTACCGCTGCCCCTTCGCGCGCGGATTCAAGGATTTCCGCATCGCCACGAGCAACACCGTGAGCACGGCCGCCGCCCCCTTCGTCGAACCGGAAGGCACCGACCTGGAAAACATGGAAGGGGCGGTCTTTTTCAGCATCTGCCTGGGGTCGGACATCCCGTTCCTGGAGATGCGCGCGGTATCGAATCCCGTCTGCGGCGACCGTCGCAAATGGGACATCCCCCTGGCCACCGAAAACCTTTCGGTTGAATTGAACAAACTGCTGAGAACCATAGCGAAAACCTACCGATGAAACTGCGCCTGAACATTTCGCCCTGCCCCAACGACACTTTCGCCTTCGACGCGCTGATCAACCAACGCATCGACACCGGGGGCCTCGAATTCGACGTCGTCTACGAGGACATCGAGCAACTGAACAACCACCTGATGAGCGGATCGTACAGCGTCCACATCAGCAAGATGAGCTACGCCATCCTGCCCGACATCCTGCCCGCGTACCGCCTTCTGGACTCGGGCAGCGCGCTCGGTCACGGCAACGGCCCGGTGCTGGTGGCGCTGCACGACTACACGGACGAAGAACTGCCCGCGCTGCGCATAGCCATCCCGGGTCAGTACACAACTGCCAATATGCTTATGGACAGGCTGTTCCCCTGTGTGGCGGATAAGCCCGAATACCTCTTCTCGGAGGTCGCCGGGGCCATCTGCGACGGGGAGGTCGACGCCGGGGTGATGATCCACGAGGGCCGCTTCACCTATCCCGAGCGCGGGCTACGGCTGCTGCACGACCTGGGCGTGCTTTGGGAAAAGGTCAACGCGCTGCCCCTGCCCCTGGGCGGGATCGTGGTGTCGCGCACGCTCTCCCCGAAACTGCAGACGAAGATCGGAGAACTGCTGCGCCGCAGCGTCGAGTACGCCTTCGCCCACCCCGAGGCCTCGCGCGAATTCGTACGCTGCCACGCGCAGGAACTGGACGACGAGGTGATCGACGGCCACATCCGCATGTTCGTCAACGACCATTCGCTCACGCTGGGCGACCAAGGCCGCGAGGCGATCTGCCGCCTGCTGGACATGGATGCCAATACCCTCTTCTCATGAAACCGTACGAGATCAAGACCTATCTCGACACGTTGCGCGAGGAGGGGAATCTGCGGGAGTTGCAGAAAGGGAAGGTCGACGGCAAGTACATCACCGTCAACGGCCGCTCGTACCTGAATCTCTGCTCGAACGACTACCTGGGCCTCACCTCGGACAACGCGCCGTCGCATCTGGGCCTGGGGGGCCACTCGCTGCAATGGGTCTTTTTCCGGCAGTTGGGCGACACGCCGCCGTTTTTGATGAGTAACCCCTCGTCGCGGCTGCTGGGATGCGATGCGCTGGAATACGACGTGTTGGAACGTTCGCTGGCCGAACTTTTCCCCAGGCGCCGCAAGGCGCTGGTGCTCAACAGCGGATTCGCCGCCAACCTGGGGGTGCTGGGCGCCCTGACCGGTAAGGAAGACCTGATCCTGGCGGACAAATCGTGCCACGCCAGCCTGATCGACGGACTGAGGCTCTGCGACGCCTGTTGGCAACGCTTCCGCCATAACGATATGAACCACCTGGAGCGCATCCTGCAAAAGGAGCGCGGCCGCTACCGCAACGTGTGGGTGGTCACCGAATCGGTTTTCAGCATGGGCGGCGACCGCAGCCCGCTGCGCGAGATCGTGGCCCTCAAGGAGCGTTACGACCTGCAGATCCTGCTGGACGAGGCGCACTCGTTCGGGCTTTGCGGCCCGCGCGGGGCGGGTTACGCCTGCGAGTTGGGCGTGGCCGACAAGGTGGACGTCATTACGGGCAGCCTGGGCAAGGCCATCGCCTCGAGCGGCGGCTTCGTGGTCACCGACACTTACACCCGCGAACTGCTCGTCAACCGCATGCGCCCGCTGATCTTCTCGACCGCCATGCCGACCATCAACCTGGTATGGAGCCACTTCGTGATCAGCCGCCTGGCCGATTTCGAACCGCGCCGCCGCCACCTGCGCCAGCTTTCCGCCACCCTGTCCGGCCAGGAAGATTCCTCGCAGATCGTGCCCATCATGACCGGCAGCAACGCCCTGACCGCCAAGATGACCCGCCGCCTGCGCGAAGCGGGCTTCTGGACCTCTATGATCCGCCACCCGACCGTCCCGAAAGGCACCGAACGGGTGCGCCTGACCGTGAACGCCTCCATGACCCTGGAGGAGATCGAAAATTTCCGCCAGGCCCGCAACCGGATCGAAGAGAGCCTGGGGATCAGTTATGAATTATGAATTATGGATTATGGATTATGGATTGGGGCTGCTTACTTTACTGTATTTGTCATTCTGAACGTAGTGAAGAATCTTGGTCGGGCTGTGTCGAAATAATTCCGACCAAGATTCTTCACTACGTTCAGAATGACAAACAAATTCATAATTCATAATCCATAATCCATAATTCCCATGAGCCGCGTCGTCGTTTTTTCATTGGGCTGGGGCTGCGAAGAGCGCATCGCCTCGAACCAGATGGCCGCCCTCGGCGGAGCCGACGTGGAGTGGCTGTACGACTGGCGGCAAATGCCGTCGGCAGCCGCGGCCGAAGCGTTGCGCGAGCGGGTGGGGCGGTATGAAGAGCGGTATCTTGTGGCGTGGTCTTTCGGGGTCTGGGCGGCCGAGCAGGTGCTGCGGGGCGTGGATTTCACCCGCGCCGTGGCGGTCAACGGGACGCCCCTGCCCGCCGATGAACGCTTCGGGGTCGGGGCCAGGCGGCTCAGCCTCACTTTGCGCGGACTGCCGGCCCGCGGCATGGACGAATTCCTGAGCCGTGCCTATGGTGACTCTTACCAGCCCCTCTTGCCGCTGCTTAATCCGCGCGGGACGGACGAGAATATCCGCGAACTGCGCATGCTGATCGACGAGTCGCAAAAGCCTTACGAACCCTCGCTGCGGTGGGATGCCGCGGTGGTCGGCAGCGGCGATCTGATTTTCCCGCCGGAAAATATGGCCGCCTATTGGGGGGAGCGGGCGAAAACATTACCTTTGCCGCACTATCCTTTCGAAGACCCCGGTTTTACGGCGCACCATTTAGGCCTGTGACCGGGAATCCTTGCGGAAGGCCGGATGTGTAATGACTGATAAAGAGCTGATCCGCAAGAGGTTTTCCTCCACATTCAAACAATACGACCTGCTGGCCCATACCCAGCAGGAGATCTGCCGCCGCCTGGCCGCGATGACCGAAGGGTGGCCCGCGCCCGCCGCGGCGCTGGAGGTCGGCACCGGCACGGGGTTCCTCACGCGCCTGCTGCTCACCCGTTACCCGGACACCCATTGGACGCTCAACGACATCGCCGACGCTTCGGAAGAATACCTGCGCCCCATTACGGAGGGCGCCGCGCACCGTTTCCTGTGGGGCGACGCCGAATCGCTCGACTTTCCCGGCGGACTGGACCTGATCGCCTCGGCATCCACCGTCCAGTGGTTCGACGATCTGCCCGGATTTTTAAATAAGTGCTCCGCGGCGACCCGGACGGACGGCCTGCTGGCCCTGTCGACCTTCGGCCCCGGGAATTTCGAGCAGATCAAGACCCTCACCGGACAGGGACTCCATTATTACACGCTTCCCGAAACCGAAGCGATGGTGCGCCGTGCCGGATACGAGATCCTGCAAAGCGAGCAGTACGTCAGCCGCCTGCATTTCGCGTCGGGCGCCGACGTGCTGCGCCACATCAAGGCCACCGGGGTCAACTCGCTCGACAAAACGCGTTGGACGCGGGGCCGCCTGGCTGATTTCCAAACGCGTTACGCCACCCTGTACCCCGCTCCCGATGGAGGCGTCACGCTCACCTACCATCCGGTGCTGATCACCGCGTGCAAAAGAGGCGCAGCGGCCTTGTAGAGATCAAAAACGGGCCGGTATTGCGCCTTTTTCATGAATTTTGCCCTGTTTTTTGCCCGAATTAGTAAAAAAAACGCCATTAGGTGATTGTTTTACAAATCTTTTTGCTTTCCTTTGTCCTACACATTCTTTAATTTTATTTTTTTTCTTTATGAAAGGTTCTGTAAAATGGTTTGATTCAGCCAAGGGTTATGGCTTTATCACAGCCGAAACCGGAAGCGACGTCTTTGTTCACTACACCGGCATCAACAAAGAAGGTTTCCGCGGTCTTGAAGAAGGCCAGCAAGTGGAATTCGAAATCAGCGAAGGCAAAAAAGGCGAACAAGCCATCAACGTGACTGTAATAGGATAATTTCTATTATACCACCGAAAAAAGATGCCGAAGATGAAAATCTTCGGCATCTTTTTTTTCTCCTTTTTCGTTCCGCTACGCTGGCATATCCAAAAGTAGGTTGGTGGAATTTTCCTGTACTTTTCACCGGTGTTTGTCATTCTGAACGCCAGTGAAGAATCTTGGTCGGAATGGTTTGCAGCACACAGCCAGACCAAGATTCTTCACTGGCGTTCAGAATGACAAGCTCGAATTGAGGACACACAGCCATAAGGTGTGTCGGATTTACACCAACCTGTTTTTCGGGATGATCCCATATCCCCCCCCCCTTTGCTCTACACAGCCGCGGACACGCTTCGTCATGTCGAGCGGTAGCCGAGACAACTCAAACCGGCGGTCTGAGATGTCTCGGCTAACGCTCGACATGACGATACCGCCAGTGGTAGCCGCAGGCGGGGGCACTTGGGGCTGAGCGGCGGCCAAAGCGCGTTGGATTGTGCGTTGGCCTTGAGCGGACGCCAAAGCGCGCTGGCCCGGCGCCATTAAGCGGGAGGCTTTTCGTTGCCGAACAAAGAGACGTTCGGCTTCCTCCTCCTTGCTCGGCAGAAGCCAAGCAAAAAGACGCTTGCCTTCTGCTCTCGCTGCGTTCGTCGGTTGGGCCCCGCCAGGGTTTTCGGGGGGACAAAGGACAGAAAATATTTAAACTGGAGCCGTGGCAGCGTAGCGTGTGCGGATGGCCTTGTGTGGTGCGGGTGGCCCTGCGCTCGTCGGCCAAAATCCAAAACATCTCCCAAAAAATCATCAACCCCACAAAAATTCCGATTTTTCGGATCATTTTTTGCAAATCCCTGTTGAAATTTCCTCCGTTTTTCCCTATTTTTGTAGAAATCAGTACTCCGGGCCTTCTCCGGCAATAAACTATACAAATTTGATATTAGACACCGGCAATTTCGTTCTTATCGGTTCCATCCTGCTGTTCGTGAGTGTGATGATCAGCCGGATCGGCTACCGTTTCGGCGTCCCCGCCCTGGTGGTGTTCCTGGCCGTGGGCATGCTTTTCGGCAGCGACGGCGTGGGCATCGCCTTCCAGAACCCGCAGATCGCCCAGTTCATCGGCATGGTGTCGCTGAGCATCATCCTCTTTTCGGGGGGGATGGATACCAAATTCTCGGAAATACGCCCGGTGCTCGGTCCCGGCATTACGCTCGCCACGGCGGGCGTGGTGATCATGATGGTCGTCACGGGCTTCGCGATCTACGGGCTGACGCTGCTGTTCTCCGGCATCGTGCACCTTTCGATCGCCGAATGCATGCTGCTGGCTGCGGTGATGTCCTCGACCGATTCGGCTTCCGTATTCTCGATCCTGCGTTCCAAAAAGAAGGGGCTGCGTTACCAGTTGCGCCCGCTGCTGGAACTGGAGAGCGGGAGTAACGACCCGATGGCCTACATCCTGACCATCCTGCTGATCGAGACGATCACCTGGGGCGGGTTCAGTTTCTGGGACGGGGTGTGGATGTTCGTCGTACAGATGTCTCTGGGAGCGCTGGCGGGCTACCTGCTGGCGCGAGGGGTGGTCTTTTTGATCAACCGCATCCACCTGGAAAACCATTCGCTTTACTCGGTGCTGCTGCTCGCCTCAGTCTTTTTCGTCTTTTCGCTCACGGACCTCGTGGGGGGCAACGGCTACCTGGCCGTCTACATCGCCGGACTGGTGATCGGTAACAGCAAGATGACCTATAAGCGCGGCCTGACGACCTTTTTCGACGGTTTTACGTGGCTCTCGCAGATCGTGATGTTCCTCACGCTGGGGCTGCTGGTCAACCCCAACGAACTGATGCAGGTGGCGTGGATCGGGGTGCTGATCGCCGTGATCATGATCATCCTGGCGCGTCCGCTGACGGTCTGGCTCTGCATGCTGCCGTTCAAGAATTTCACGAACAAGGCGCGGGCCTATATCTCCTGGGTGGGGCTGCGCGGTGCGGTGCCGATCATCTTCGCCACCTATCCTTTGGTGGCCGGGGTGGAACATGCCACGGCGTTCTTCAATATCGTATTCTGTATCACGCTCATATCGCTGCTGGTGCAGGGAACCACGGTGGGGTATTTCGCCGACCTGCTGGGCCTTTCGGAAGAGCCGCAGGAGAGGGGCTTCGACATCGACCTGCCGGAAAAGATCAAATCGGCCTTGTCGGAGATCGAGGTGGTGCCGCGGCTGATCGAGCAGAGCCACCTGCTGAAAGACCTGCCCCTGCCCGACAACACGCTCGTGGTGATGGTCAAGCATGGCGACGCCTATTTCGTCCCCGAGTCGGAAACGGAACTGCATGAGGGGGATAAGTTGCTGGTGATCAGTGATAACGACGAGCAGTTGCGTCAGGCTTACAACGATCTCGAAATCAAGCCTGTCGGTCGTAAGTGATTGTTGTTTGTCATTCTGAACGAAGTGAAGAATGACAAAAATTCTTAGAGGTATGATAAGGCGGATGCAGAAATGACTATTGTCTCTACCTGATTTTTACATTGATCTGACAAAACGGATCAATCAGTCCAAAACAAAAAACACCGGCCATAAGCCGGTGTTTTTCCATAAACTATATTCGGTAAGGTTATTCCGCGAGGGGAGTAACGCTCACGAAAGATTTTCCGTCCACTTTCTTGCGGAACACCACGGTCCCGTTTACCAGTGCGAAAAGGGTGTGGTCTTTGCCGATGCCGACGTTCTGGCCGGGATTGTGTACCGTGCCCCTCTGGCGTACGATGATGTTGCCGGCTTTGGCCTGCTGTCCGCCGAAGAGCTTCACTCCGAGTCGTTTGCTTTCTGATTCGCGGCCGTTCTTGGAACTGCCGACGCCTTTTTTGTGTGCCATTCTTCAGTCGTTGTTTAAGCCGTTACAATATCCGTGATCTCTATCTGGGTCAGATACTGGCGATGGCCGTTCCGAACCTGATAGCCCTTCCTGCGCTTTTTCTTGAAGACGATGACTTTGTCGTCTTTCAGATGCTTCAGGATGGTAGCATTTACCGAGGCGCCTTTTACAACAGGTGCGCCCACCTTGACCTGACCGTCGTTGTCCGTCAGCAGTACCTGATCGAAGCTCAGCGAGGAACCTTCCTCCCCCGCGAGACGGTGTACATAGAGCTTCCGACCCTTCTCAGCTTTAAATTGCTGACCTGCTATTTCTACGATTACGTACATAAAAGGAAATTAGAGCGGCAAAGATATGCATATTATCCAAATTAAGCAACACCCCGCGACTTTTTTATTTTTGTCACTCTTTTTTCACCTGAGGGCGACTTACTTTTGGATTGACCCAAAAGTAAGCAAAAACTCACGGCGCCGCGCTCCCGGCTTACCCGCTTACGGGCTTTCGTGGAAGTCGTGCGGAAATTCCGCTGCGCGCAGGGCCACATCGCACGCCTCCGCGTCCCGCTCCGGCCTCCCGCTACAGTTTCCGCCCTTTGTCCCCCAAAAACCCTGGCGGGTCCCAAGCCTCCCGCTTAATGGCGCCGGGCCACCACACTTTGGCGTCCGCTCTGGCCCCCGCGCCCCCGCCTCCGGCTACCGATGGTGAGGTTTCGTAGGGGCACCCCTTGCGGGTGCCCTATGAAAGGGAGACCGGGATCGCCCCCGCGATCTGCAGGGCCAGACGGCAAGTCCGCTCATCCTCGTCCCGCACGGGATTCAGCTCCGAAATATCCATCGAACGCACCGGGCAGGCCCGGAAGGCCTCGCGCACCAGCGCGAGGCCCTCTGCGCCCGTAAACCCTTCCGGCACCCGGATGCCGGTGCCGGGGGCGACCGACGGGTCGAGGCTGTCGATGTCGAAGCTAAGATGCAGCGTGCGTGCGCCGCTCAGTCGCATGCTCTCGGCGATTTCGGCCATGACGGCTGCGGCACCCAGGCGGCGCACCTCATCGACCGTGAAGCGGTTGACGCCGTGCCGCTCCATGATCCGCTCCTCCTCGGGCTCGTAACTGCGCAGCCCCACGATGAAGATATTCTCCCCGCGGAGATGCCCGCCGGGGGCGAAAAGGGCGTTGAAATCGCCGCACGGCAGGCCGATCGCCGCACCCAGGGGTACGCCGTGGACGTTGCCGCTGGGCGAGGTGGCGAATTCGTGGATATCGGAATGGGAGTCGATCCAGAGCACCGCCGCGTCCGCGCCGTAAACCTGCGCCACACCCGACAGGATGCCGATCCCGTCCGAGTGGTCGCCGCCGATGACCAGCGGGAAACGGCCCGCACGCAACGCCTCGGCCACCCCGGCGGAAAGCTCGCCGCACATGCGCCGGATCGGTTCCACGTATTTCATCGTGGGGTGATGGTCGTGCTTGCCGCCGCACTCCACGGCCACGTCGCCCCTGTCCTCGACCGCATGGCCCGCGCGACGCAGCACTTCGGTAAGCCCCATCTGGCGGAGTTTCCCCGGGGCGGTCTCCACGCCGGGAATGTCGCAACCGTAAAAAACAGGGGCTCCTATGAGGGTTATATCCATGAATTTCAGTTTTCGGATTGGCAAAAATACGAAAAGTAATTAGCTTTGCGATATGGATATTCTGGAATTCAGGGAATACTGCCTTTCGTTGCCTTTAGCGGAGGAATCGACGCCTTTCGACGAGACCACGCTCGTTTTCAAGGTGCAGGGCAAGATGTTCGCGGTGGGTGATATGGTGGATTTCCACCGCTTCAGCGTCAAGTGCGACCCCGCGCGCGCCGTCGAATTGCGCGAGCGCTATCCGGGGCTGGTGCAGGCCGCCTACCATTTTAATAAGGTGCATTGGAATATGGTCAGCACCGTCGACGACCTGCCGGACGAGTTTTTGCGCCGGATGATCCATGAATCGTATGGACTGGTCGTGGCCGCATTGCCGCGCGCCAAACGCGAGGAGGTCGCGCAGGCCTCCGGGCAATAATTTTTCGGTGCGATGGATAACGGCAGGCATGAACGCACACCGCTCGATGAGCAGGATTTTTTCACCGTGATCGACCTACGCGATTTCACGTTCGGGTTGCCGGCGCATTGGCACGGCGATTTCGAACTGAATATGGTCGTCGGCGCGCGGGGCGAGCGGCTGGTGGGGGATTCCCGCGAGGCTTTCGATGAACTGGATGTGGTGCTGCTGGGGCCGGGACTGCCGCACGAGTGGCGGGTCGAGGCACAGAAAGGGAGGATGGTCTGCATCCACTTCCATGCCCACAACCTGGCCCATCCGGCCGCCGAGAAACGCATTTTCCTCGCCATACGCGACCTGCTGGCCCGTTCGCGGCAGGGGGTGGCCTTCCCGCCGCAGGCCCTGCCCGCGATCCGCGACCGCATCCTGGGGCTGGTCGCCCCGCCCCGTTTCCCCGGCGCGTTGAGCTTTATCGCCATGCTCGAAGAGCTGGCCCGCACGCCCAACTGCAAGCTGCTCGCCAGCCCGGGCTACGCCCCTGCCGTCACTTCCGCCCCGGAGCGCCATCCGCGCACGGCGGCGATCCTGGAATATATTGAAAATAATTTCCGCAAACCGATCAAACTGGCTGATGCGGCGCACGTGGCCCGCATGAGCGAGTCGGCCTTCAGCCACTATTTCAAGCGTAATACGGGACGCAATTTCGTCGACCACCTTGCGGATGTGCGCATCGACCACGCTGCAAGGATGCTCTACGAAACGGCGCTGTCGGTCAATGACATATGTGGCGAATGTGGATTCACCAACACGGCCAATTTTATCCGCGTCTTCAAGAAACGGCGCACCATGCCGCCCGCGCAGTATCGCGAGTGGGTGCGGGGCGCGGTGATGAAATATTAGCTGCCGCTGGCAGCGGTAAAATTCACGTTGATTTAGGGCACCCGCAAGGGGTGCCCCTACGGGGCCGCCCTGCGTCCGTCATGTCGAGCGTTAGCCGAGCCCTCAAAGACAGCCGGTTTGAGATGTCTCGGCTAACGCTCGACAAGTCGAAAGTATACTGGCAAGTTGCCAGGATTCTTTGGTTGTTTCCGGCAG